>DATMOS010000121.1:0-4130 GCA_035568155.1 Verrucomicrobiia bacterium
CGTTTCCGGTAAGGTCGATCCCGGGACGGGCATGATCGCCAACCTGGCCGATCTGGATGGTTTTGTGGAGCGCGCGGTGCTGCAAGTGTTTGATCACAAATCGTTGAATGAAGATGTGACGGCTTTTCAAGAAAAAGTGCCGACCACGGAGAATTTGTGCATCGACATTTATGACCGGCTGAAGAGTTTCTCGCATGCCAAGCTGGAACGGGTGCGCATCGAAGAAACCCGCAACAACAGTTTTGAATATGCCGGCGAAGAGTCTGCGCGAGTTCCCGTCGCGAGTGCTGCGGAAAAGGAGCAAGTGTGAGCGAACCTGGCGAAGAGCTGTTGCTTCACGAACCGAAAGCGAACGCAAAAGAAGAAAGTATTGCGGCGTTGGTGCGCAGGATGATCCCTATTATCGGAGAGGATCCCAACCGCGAAGGCTTGCGCAAAACTCCGGAGCGATTTGAGAAGGCGCTGAAGTTTCTGACCAGCGGCTATCACCAGAACGTGGAGCACATCCTGAATGGCGCGACCTTCAGCGTGGCCTACGATCAGATGGTCATCGTGAAGGACATCGAGTTTTTTAGTTTGTGCGAACATCATTTGCTGCCGTTTTTTGGCAAATGCCACGTGGCGTATTTGCCGAATAAAAAGGTCATCGGCCTCAGCAAAGTCGCGCGGCTCGTCAATATGTTTGCGCGAAGACTACAGATCCAGGAACGGCTTACCAGCCAGATCGCGCAGGCCATTGAAGAAAGAATCAGCCCTGAAGGCGTGGGCGTGATTATCGAAGCGCGCCATCTGTGCATGCAGATGCGCGGCGTGGAAAAGCAGCATGGCCAGGCAGTCACCAGTGCAATGTTGGGGGCGTTTCGCCACAATAAGGAAACACGAGACGAGTTTTTGTCGCTGGCAAAAAAGCGCCAATCCTGACCGTTATTCAGAAAAACATTTGTACCGGATTGCTGCGACTCCTCGGCACGTCGGAAGGAATTGATTTATTTTGAAAGGGAAAGCTGATGAGTGAACAAAATAAGGGCAAGATCGCGCTGGTGACCGGTGGAAATCGCGGAATCGGGCTGGAAACGGTGAAACAATTAGCTCAGCAGGGAATGCATGTGCTGTTGGGGGCGCGAAACGAAGCGAAGGGATTGGAAGCCGCGAAGAAGTTGAAAAGCGAAGGACTGGATGTTCAGTTCATCCTACTGGACATGGACGACGAGAAAACTCATGCGCAGGCGGCGAAAACGATTGAGAAAAAATTTGGAAAGCTGGATGTGCTGATAAATAACGCCGGAATCCTGATTGATGAAAAGGGTGAAGGCGGATTTGTACCCACCAGCAAGACCTCGACGGCAATATTTCGAAAAACATTTGAGACCAATTTTTTTAATATTATTGCACTGACCCACACGCTACTCCCGCTAATCAAAAAATCGCCTGCCGGTCGAATTGTGTTTCTCTCCAGCGGGTTGGGGTCTCTGACTTTGCATAGCGATCCTAAATCTCCAATTTATAATTACAAGCCGACGGCCTATGACATTTCAAAAACGGCGCTGAATGGCTACGCAGTGCATCTGGCGTACGAATTGAAAGACACGCCGATCAAAGTGAACGTGGCGCATCCGGGTTCAGTGATTACGGACATGAATGCCAACGGTAATTTGCAGGTGAATGAGGGAGCGAAAACGTCGGTGGACCTTGCCACGCTTCCCAATAACGGCTACAACGGAAAGTTTATTCATCTTGGCAAAGAGCTGCCCTGGTAAACAGAGGATCGTAACGATCGCTTCGGTCAAGCGGATTTGGACGATTTAGTTCTCGTGTTTTTTTTATCGCGATTGCGCGAGCGGCGGACGCGGTCGCGGTTACCGCAGGTGCGATCATTGCACCAGCGGCGGGTGTTGGCTTTGGTCCGGTCGTAAAAGATCCACTTACATCCTTCATTAGGGCAATACTTCAGGCGGTCTGGGCGACTCAGCGCGAGCATTTCCGCGAAGGACGCGGCGATGCGCGAAAGTATCCACGGCCACCCTGGGCGCAGGGGGACAAGCTCGGAGTGCACGCCATTTTGGTGCTGTAACAGTTTTACGCGCACCGGTACGTTTAAATACGAATTGAGGGCATGTAAATCGCGCTCGTCGAGTGCCTCGCCGGCAATTAGTTTTTCGGCCATTCGTCGCAGGAACGTACGCAGTGCGATGAGTTGGGGCAGAGGGGCAGGGCGAGGTGGAGGCGGCGCCAGATTCCAATGCTTCACGATGTGAGCAGGCCACGATGGGTCTTGCAAGCGATCGGTGAGCTTGCCATAACCATTCCACTCGAGAGAGTTGGCTAAATCGATCCAAGCGTAGTCCTTCCCGAAGCCCACAGCGATGTAATTGTCGGCGTTTTGTTTCATGACCCTCGCTTCTTGTAATGCGTTAATTTCATTTGACCAGTTACACGTAATACGCTAGTCTGGGCATGTAATGAGTGTAACACCGATAGGGCGTTACGCGAATCTTGATAAATGCAGGCCAGGTGAAATGACGTGAGTGCCCCGACAATGTCCGCGACCATCGCAAAACCTCCAGTGTTGGTGGAATCCGTCAGGCCGTCTGAAAAAGCCGCCGCTTCAAACCGTTTACTGATCATCTTTTGTTTTTTCGCCATTTACACCATTTGGGGTTCGACCTATCTGGCCATTCGCTACGCCGTGGAAACCATACCGCCGCTGTATGCAGCTGGAATCCGGCATCTTATATCCGGCACGATTTTGTTGTTGTGGTGCTTCTTGAAAAAAGTACGCTCGACTACGTCGCAAATTCGCAGTGGTGTGATTCTCGGTATTTTGTTTTTCCTGCTTGGTCATGGACCTCTGCACTGGGCGGAGACCCGAGTGCCTTCGGGACTGGCATCCTTGTTGGTGGCTACCGAGCCCATCTTCGTTTTCTTCCTCGCGGCCGCGGCCTCGAAGCGCTGGCAATTCAGCTGGAAAATATTCGCTGGCGTCTTTCTGGGGCTGGCCGGTGTGGGGCTGCTCGTAGGCCGAACCACACTTACGTCCAGCCACGGAATGATAGTTGCATCGCTGGCCATTTTGTTTGGCGCGCTCTCGTGGTCAGCGGGAATTATCTATGCGCGAAAATCGGATCTGGTCGGGCATCCGCTGCTCATGACCGCACTCTCGTCGCTTTCCGGTGGAATTCTGCTGTTCACCGGCGCAACGATCTTTGGCGAATGGCGCGGCTTCTCGTTTAGTTCGGTGACGGCGCGCTCGTGGGAAGCGCTGGCGTACCTGGTTGTGTTCGGGTCGCTGGTGGCCTTCAGCGCCTATAACTGGTTGCTGGAACGCTACTCACCAACGCTCGTGGCTACGCACACCTACGTCAATCCGGTGGTCGCGGTGCTGTTGGGATGGATGCTCGCTGGCGAAAAGGTGACGCTAAACGTCGGCGTCGCGGCCGCGATGGTAATTGGCGCCGTGGTCCTCGTTGATCGAGGCACCGTACCCAATCCTGAAGGACGAAAGCGAATCGCGCGAGAGGAGTAAACCAAGACCCAGGTTCATACCTCAAAAGCGAACCTGGGCCACCCTCCACCTCTTTAACGGCGAGTACCTTTAATCAATTGCTACTTGGTGATGTCCACCGACGCGCGAGTCTTCTCCCATTCGACGCGCATGGTGCAGCCTGGCCCGGTCCTGTCAAAAGTAATCGTGAAGTTCTCCATGGGTGACGGCAGCGTGGAAGTCTTCATGTCCACACGCGCGAGGTCGGAATCCGGCCCTGCATACTTGGTGCCCCACTCGCCAGTTTTTTTGCTGATGACCAATTTCCAGCTGTCCGCGTTGGGCACGGCAAACAGTGTGTAGCTACCAGCAGGAACTTTAGTGCTCCCGACGGTGACGCTCGTACTGACGACGAACGTGGTGGCTTCGTTCGCTCCCAGGCGCCAGACTTCTCCATAGGGAACAAGTCCACCGAAGATTTTGCGGCCCTTGGCGCGCGGGCTGGAAAAATCAACGGTGACGGTCGCTCCATCGCCCAAAGAGCACGTCGCTTTGGCCGGGGGACTGGGCCTCGCGGCTTTATCCTGGGGGCTGGGGGCTTGCTGCGCGAACGTCAGCGAAGCAAAAAGCAGCAGACTGAGACCAGTTG
>DATMOS010000122.1:0-38723 GCA_035568155.1 Verrucomicrobiia bacterium
GACAAAATCAGCTTTATCTAATCGGTTGGTGACAGTTACCTCTGGACAGCGCTCATTCAACGTCTTGATAATCTCTGCAGTTTGAGGGCGTGCACCACCGGAGAAAGAGCTCGATGCGCCCCACCCGTTGCTGTTTCCGCCTGCGGACGAACCACCACGCATCTCCCACGATTGGCTGTCGGTCACCAGCACCCTAACTTTTCCGTCGCTGGACGTTGTTTGACGGTCGACCGATGCTGCCGTTGTGACTGGGACTTCTGCAACTTTAGTTACCTTTGGCTGTCCGGCCGGAGCTTCTACCATTGCTAAAACCACAGAATCAGGCACACCATTTGTCTTAAGTGCTTTGAGAGTCGCCGGCGCTGTATCGAATTCACAACCAGTCGATTTAATTTTGGCCACTACCACCGCTTCGGGAAGGCCGGATGCGACCATATCCGTAATGTCTTTATTGGAAAGCATACCCGGCTTGGTCGCGGCAGTTGGGGGTGTCGGAATCGCGATACTTGTGGACACGGTCTGTTGCCTTCTCAAGACGACCGGCTCAACTCGGGAATTCTGTCTTTCAGCGGGACTTACTGGTTTCAAGCCTGCGCAAAGCGTGTAACCTTCAGGTTCAGAATGATCTGGAAGAGAAATGCGGCACCACTGGTCGCCGAGCACTGCAATCTCAAGAACAACGTTTACGATTGCACCTCGGTTCAGTTGCATCGTTACTTCATGTTGTATTGAAACTTGCACGTATACGTTGAGCCGTTCAGGAATTACTTCCGCTTGCCAGAGGACTTTCTGCTGCGCTGTAGTCCCCGAAGCTCCTAAGATGATGGCTATTTGTAGCAGGAGCGATCTACGTAAATTGCTCACTTGCATACACCGCACTTCCCGCCTTCCTTGGCGCAATGTCGGCAATACCTACAATTTTTGCAGGCGTTACAAGGGTCAGACCCAGTGCAGGTCGCTGCGGAAAATATGTCGAGTGGAATTAGAGTTAGAAGTGTGAATGCCAAGAAAATGCGAGTAATTGAAGAGAAGAGTTTCCTTGATGTCATCTAGTCCTTTCATTTCGTCGAAGCTCCCCGATGATGGTCGACTACTGAACAGGCAAGGCGTATATCTCTGGTAGGAAATCTGGTCGGGGACGATGCGGAGCATACATGAACCAACCGTTGTTTACCACTGGTTAAATTAACGCAGATGATGGCAGTTCATGTGGGCGCTAGCGATCATCTTTCTGGGTAAAGATGGCCGCCCTGACATCCTTCTCAAGCCCACACATTGGTCCACCATTTTCTCCTTTCGACAGATTCTCTGCAGGCCCCCATCAGTCATTCAACCAGTCGCTATATATAAGGCACTGATATGCCTAAGATGGATTCCCGCAGGGTTTTTGAAAATAGGCAAACTGAACAAGACCGTTCGCCAATGCTCTTTCTTCCCGATAAATGCCTATCAATTTGTCTATTAAATAGCTAGAATCCAGCCCGTCAATTCCACCAACCCCACGTGCGCTTCTTTGTCGCCATCACTGACACCGATTGGTTCTCGTACCTCTCTTCTCTCGGTGAATTAGACGAAGTGAACTTTTGGCAGCCGAGTGGAAGCGTCGACTTCAAGGCGCTTCTTCCTGGCGAACCTTTTCTTTTTAAACTTCACAGCCCTAACGATTTCATTGTGGGCGGCGGATTTTTCAGCCACCACAGCATTCTTCCATTCAGCCTTGCTTGGTCTGCGTTCGAGACAAAAAACGGCGTCAGGACCGAAGAAGAAATGCGTACCCGCATTGAGAAATACAGACGGGGAACAGCGAATTCCAAGGAAGACTATTCCATCGGTTGCATTCTGCTCGAATCGCCGTTCTTCTTTGATAGAAATGATTGGATACCACTTCCTAACTGGCAGAAACCAATCGTAAGAGGAAAAGGATTTGTAGCCGAAGAAGAGCCGGGGAAATCCCTCTGGGAGCGAGTCGAATCAATCTTGCACGGCAACAATCTTATATCGCAAGAGGAATCAGAGATGTATTCCAGCAAAGCTAGATTCGGAGCCCCGCAAACAATTCTTCCGCGCCTTGGCCAAGGTTCATTCCGTATTTTAGTTACTGATACCTATAAGAGAACATGTGCCATGAGTGGCTCTCATGTTTTGCACGTTCTTGATGCCGCTCATATCAAGCCCTACATGAAAGGTGGGGAGCACGCCATAAGCAATGGCCTTTTGCTCCGGCAAGACCTTCACACTTTGTTTGACCGTGGGTATCTGACCGTCACGCCTGAATATTCGGTGGAGGTGAGTCAGAGGATTAAAGAAGAGTTCAACAATGGAAAAGAATACTATGCAATGCACGGAACGCGGCTTGCGGTGCCTGACGCCAGCGCATTTCGCCCGGACCGCGAACTACTCAAATGGCACAATGAATCCATTTTTGCTCGCTGAGCCACAACATGAACCAGTATGAAAAAGAACCTTGAAAATGTATTCAACGCCGGGCGCTAGCCCGCCATTTGTCGAGCGTAGCACTAAATCTGCGTTGTTTTAGTGGCGAATTAAGGTCTTACCCGTGGAAAACACAAAAATGGGGGAATCTTCGGCGCATCTTTACTCCAAAATTAGGCAATGCTGTAGGCAAACTTTAATCTGGCTGATAAGTTTTCCAAATCCCCGTAAACGCTAAAAGCATCAATTCCCAAAAGAAAAAGTTCCTTTCTAATTGGACCCTTGGAATCTTTCGGAATTAAGAAAGAGCGTAAGGAATCGTTTTCCTTTGTAGTGAGAAGGTCCCGATGGGAACGTGAAACGTGAAGCAACCTCTCTGTAAGGCTAGACGACGGTCAAAGTGCTCGGGGCGAATGGGACGTATGAATGCCGGGAAGTTGTCCTTTGGCTCCCACCAATCAAAAATCACGTGCATAGCTTTTCGAAATATTGGACTACGACTGGTTGCGATACCTTGAAAAGGGTCTTTGGCAACCTGGCAGGGCGAAAGTTGGTAGGCATCCATCATGTTACGAGACGGCGACACGGGCCTCGATTCAGAGAACCGAATCGATGTGTGGAGCGTTCAAATGCTTAATAACCGCTGGACGCATTTAATGATTTGATCGACATTCGGTCCCCACCTCTCAACAGGTAGCGAAGGATAAACCTTCTCGTGCTTTTCTGGAATATTTAATTCCGGAATACTTTTTAAAGCTCTGGCAAACTCATCGCGATACATTTCCGACCTTTCATTATCTACCAACCAGCCAAAATTGGGGCTGAGAATCCCATTTGATCGAACTGTATATAATGATCCTTGGGCGATCTTGTGAAATTTTGCACTAAACGAAGCTCTGGTATTGCCAGTGCCCCAACTTAATGCATCCGCAACTTCTTTGGAGAAATTGAGCATCTTGTGGACAGCTGAGTAAGATTCTTCGTTAAGTTTCGTTCTTGCATCAGCCAAAAAGCTAGCTTCGTCCCATTTACGTTTTGCACCCGGAGACGATGTCCCGATGTCTTTCTTGACTTCTGCCCCAAACAAACGGGGAATCATTATTTCGTAGTTGTCATATTTATAGAATTCCATCTCGACTGCATAAATATCGAATCGGCTATTTTGATTGAGGAAGACGATAAGATTCTTCAATGGATCGTGAAGCTTATCCATCAATATCACAAATTTGAATTTTCCTGCATTCAGATTTCGCTTAGCAGAGTCGATTATCGAAGCGATCTCGTCCTCTTCTATCGCAAAGAAGTCCCCTATTCTCCGAGAGAAACCAACACCAAATGTCCGATATGCGGCCTCATCGATACGTCGCGTAAAGTCGGTGAAATCCAAATAAGAACGCCACAGGGAGGCTCCATAGTCTAATACTTGAGCGACGACGAGGCGTTTATCTGGATTTTTGTAAAGTTTGGTTTCAATACAATAGATGTCGCCATCTTTATCGATACCTATGGCATCCAATGGTCCGCTATCAGTGGGAAATTCTCTTCCGAGGACCAGTAAGCGGATGTCTTCCTTTATGTCATATAGGGGAATACTTTCAGGATTTGCATACACGTACTGTTGGAGTTCATCTTCTTTAGCAAAATCAGACTTGTCAATTTTCTTCGCGTTCTTTCCATCCATAGAGACGATAATCGCCATTGACCTTCCCATTTCTTAGGAGCGTAACATGCGGCGGCTACTGACGACCGAAGTGGGAGACACACTGGTCGTTGAGGATCAGGTGTTGCGAGCGGCGGCTCGCCCTGAGCCGCGCTGTGCAGCACTTTCTTCAGGCAGGAGACGGTGTGTATTCTTGGACCGGTCCGTCCATGCCCCACATGACCTGCCAGGAACCATCCTGTTGCCGTTGAGCGATTTCGAGGTACCGAAGCTCTTGGCGTGTGGAGCCGCCGAGCGCCGACCCAGGTGTGAGTTCGATTGTTCCGCGGATAAATGCATACTCGCCTCGGATGAGGATTTCGTCAGGTTGCACCTGCACCTTAAAACCGCCTTTCCTGATCACTTGAGCATAGTATTCCTGGCGCTCGTGCCGGGATTGAACTGGGTTACGAAGATTGATGTCCACATAAGAATCACCGTAGAAACGCATGATGCGTTCCACGTCGCCGGTGTTAAAGCCTTCAGCGAACTCGTTGGCCATGTGACGCAGTTTCGCGACACCTTCCAGTTCGGACTCGATCGACGGCATGGTGTGTCCCCCGGGGTATTGAGGCTATTTCCGGCGTACCTTCGCTCTGAGAAATTGCCAGCCTTCAGAGGTTTTCCGAAAAACGGACGTGCCGTGTGGCCATAGACACGGAAGTTCAAAAGGAAAGCCTAGAACCATCCATCAAGTAGACCATCAGCTAGGCGGTCGCGGCTTTGCCGTATCCTTTCACTGCCCGGTCAATGCCAGAACCCGCATTCGCGAGGTCTTTTGCATTCATCGCTGGCCGCACCGTGAGCCTCGCATTGAACGCAAGAAACCATGGCTCGGCGATAGCTGGCAACTCCGACGACTCTTTCATGTCGAAGAAAATGTATCCGGTCCGCTCGCCATTGTCTTCCGCGAAGTACGCCGCCTCCGGTTTCATCTCAGCTAGAATTCGTTCGATGGTTGCCCCTAAGGTGCCGCTTCGGCTCGCTGCATTACCCGCTTCGACTGGGATGGAAACCTTGAGCATCATGCGCATGCGATCTGCCCTCCTCAGGCGGAACTGACTATACGCCTTCGTTGAGCCGTCCGATACGAGGCCGATAGAAACTACGACGGGCAGCCGAAGAACGGTCTGCTCGAATCAGGCTTCGCTCGGAAGAGCGTCGAGTGTCATAAAAGTGTCATAGTTTAATTCCAGTTGGAAAAGAAACGGATCGACATTGGGAACAGGGCGAAGACCCCAGTATGCTCGATCCCAACATTCAGATATATGGCCAGGCGGGAAATTGGTTATGGCTGAGGAATATGAAACAAGAGAGTGGCGAAAGATCGGAGTACGGAAGCTGATGCGAGCCACGAAGCTTACGCAAAAGGCTATCTACTCCATACTGTCCGGCAAGGGCGTGCGGCAGCAAACTATGAACGTATTCCGAACAGGCTTGGTTTCGCTCGGAATCTGAGTACCAAAACCCATTTGATCCGGTAAGCCTAATCGGGAGTTAACGTTCAATAGTTGCCCGGATAACTGACCATATCTAACTCAGTTCGGGAAATTCATGCGGTGCATGAGGTCCTGGAAGCGCGGGTCCGAGCGCAGACTATCCATCCTGAGGTCGGCCCTCAAGAAGTACGGAAGGTCGGGAGATCTTTCTTGGTACGCTTTCTCCAGGAATTCGAAGGCTTTGTCTTTGTCTCCCAATCCCGCGTGGACCGTTGCAATCATATAAGGCGAGACGTAGCTGGTTTCCGATTGGCGCTGCCACTCGCGGAGGATCTTCAGCGCCTCTGCCTTTCTGCCTGTGGTTGCATACGCGTGTGCCAATGCAGCGGTAGCATCCGAATCGCCCTGCCTCAGCTCGGTAGCTTTCTGATACTCAGGAATGGCTTCCCGTGTTTGGCCTGAACCTTCGTATCCGACTCCCAGCCAGAGATGCGCAAGCGGGAAATTTGATGCACGGGCCACGAACGCTCGGTTTATCTCAATCAGCGCTTTGTAATTCCGAAGGTGATAGTTGATGACCGACTTGCTAGCCAAGGGTTCAGACCGAATGGGATCGAGTTCGCGGATTCTTGCCATCTCGGCCAGTGCCTCTGCGCTTCGGCCATTGGACGCTGTGTACAGGACGTAGCTATAATGAACCTCCGTAGCGTTCGGGCAAAGTTTAAGGGCATACAGAAACTCTCTGTCGGCAGTCTGCCAGTCCCAGTCATATCGCCAACTTATCCGTGCAAGCTCCATATGGGCGTGGCAGTTCTTTTCATCCAGCTCTAGGGCCTTGTGGATGGCTTGCTTGGCTGGTGGGAAGGCCTCCTTCGGGGACTGCCATCGATCCCCAAGGGCACTCTGGAGCGCTGCAAGCATCGCGTAGGCTTCGGCAAAGCTGGGATCTTTTTCGATAGCTTTTTCAAGGTAACGCTGGGCCCTTTCGATTTCTTTATGCTGAGACCAGTCCAAATAAGTTGCCCTCAGATACGCTTGATACGCGTCCGGATTTACCTCCGGGGCTTGGTGGAGCCGGGCCTGTTGTTCCGGAGTTAGCTTCACGCGGACCTGTTGCGTTATGGACTCAGCCACCTCACGCTGCAACTTCAGGACATCCCCGATATCACGCTCGTAGGTCTCCACCATCAAGTTCTGATCGGTAGGCGCATAGATCATGTGGGCCACGACACGCACGCGATTGCCTGAGCGCAAAACCGAACCTTCCATCACGGCATCGACATTGAGTTCTCGACCGATCTGCGGCAAAGACTTCTTTTTTTCTCCCTTGTACTGCGTTACGGAGGTTCGCGAAATGACCTTGAGCGAACCGATCCGCGAAAGCTCGGTAATCAACTCCTCAGTCATGCCATCGGCAAGGTATTCTTGCTCCGGGTCGCCAGACAGATTCGTTAGCGGGAGCACGGCGAGAGAGTGGATCTGATGCTGAGCAGAAGAACGGGACAAAAGCTTGTCGCGAAGGCCACCTGCATTCAGGACGAGAAGGGCCACCGCAATCACGATGGGTACGGCGGCGACAACTGGTGGGACCCATCGTCTTTGCGGCGATCGGTTTTTTTCTATTTTCGAAGGAACCACGGCACTAACCGAACGTCTTTCAGGAATTGCCTCGCTGACAAGTGCTAGCTCCGCCGACCGTCTTTCTTGACTCGCCGAAACTGTTTTTGGCAACTGGCGCACCGCGCCAATGAACCGATAACCGCCCTTGGGAACGGTCTCAATGTAAGGAAGGTCATCTCCTAGGGCCTTCCGCAAGAGTGAAATATTGTTGGTTAAATTGCCTTCCTCGACGAAAGAGTTGGGCCAAAGGGCCTTGATAAATTCGTCTTTCTCCAGCAGATGGCCGCTGTTGCGGACCAAAACCAGCAGGGTGTCAAAGGCCTTGGGTGAAAGTACTACAGGTTCGTTGTTACGCGATAACTTGCGCTCGGCAGGCTCCAGGCAGAAAGGACCGAACTCGTAAAGCTCAGCCGTACCCGGACCGAAAGTTCCTGTAGCTGCGAACAGAGGTTCGCGGCTGTTGTTTGAGCCAACTCGCCCGCCAGTTTCGTCGCTCATGGCCCTCTCCCAGATCCTCGTGAGAATTCTTAGAGAATTTTCTGAGCCCGCCGAGAGGACTTCGGGGACTGCCTGCCGTGAAGTATGCGGAGAGCGTCCGTTTGCCCGGATTCTAGCACGGCCTATCGGTCGCTTCAAAAACTCTTCAAATCGGAGGCAGTTCCATGATGTCTAGACTTCCAGTATCTTGCACTTTAGCAGCCGCGCTTGTAGCCATGTTGTTTGCTCTAGGCCCCCAATCGCTACATGCCACTCCACTCTGCCCATTTGGCAATGCGACCCTTCACGGTACCTACTCCGTGTCCGGAGGGGGTACGGTTGCCGGGCTGGGACCAGTCACCTCGGTTGGAGAGGTAACCTACGATGGAAAAGGCAACAGCAACGCCGTCTATACAGCAAGCCTGAACGGCACGATTGTACCGGTGATCGTCCCTGGCACCTACGTTGTTAACCCGGATTGCACCGCCACGGCCGTTGAGGCAAACTCTCATTTCAACTTCGTGATAACTCCCGACGGAAATACTGTGTGGTGGATGGCTACCGATACCCACACCGTCCTTAGTGGAGTCATCATCAGGCTTCATCCTCTGGGAGAATTCGAGGCTCAGGTCCGCTCTGGAAACAACCGTGTGGGGCCTGCAAGCCTCCGCCGCAGCCGCAAGGCATCCGCGAATCCGAGGATAAAGACCGCAGCAGTCACCCAGCGGCTCCCTCGTTCAAGCTGAAGTGATGAATACTCGCGTGCAAGTCGAGCCCATCTTGATCGGCCGGGCTTGGCCTAGTGAGGAAATTCAAGACGAGCGGTCGAAGTCAAGAAAAAACACAACTGCATCGACCCGAGCTTTTCTTGCTTCCCAGCCCACGTGAATGAGCCTGATCGGTTCGAATGTCCCACGGCAAAGCGGAAGTGCTCTGCGCTGAAGTTTTTGGAAAGGTCCGTGACAGCGGTTACGGGATACGGGACGTCATTTTCTGTCTTCATGTACTCATTTTAACGCAAGCCGTGGCAAACGCTGTTTGCGGCGGGCTTTCCAGCGCCCGGATAGCCGTCTCGGAACTTGCCTGCTAAGCGTTTGTGAGTGCTGACGGTCAGACAGGTCCTACCGGGCAATGACCTGCGCCTGCCCGTTATTTGGACTTCGTACCAGTTTCCTTCGCCGTTGCCCAGTTGTAACTTGAAGCTCTCGCAGTCCAAGGTGAAGACGACAATGAGCGACAATTGGTATGCTCCGGCCAGCCTGGTCATTCAACTTTCATTCTTAATCGCGGGTGTTTGGTTTGCACGCAGCATATTGAGAACGATGAGGGCGTCACAGGAGCAGGTTCGGGCGATGCTAAAATTGTCAATTACCGGTGTGACTGTCGAGCGGCTCTCATCGACTGCTGGCTCGAACCAGTCCCTCACAGCGGATAGCCCGTATTGCCTTGAACCCTCGGAAATCGAGGCTCCTGGCCTGCCCCAGCCTACAGAAAGCGGTCCAGGTCGATTCGCCATTGGCCGGCGTAAAATAGCCCTCTGGCTGGAAGCACCGATGAGCAGCTCAGAGACAGCCCCCTGGCGTCGAGTCATCAACTGGCTCCAAGCATCAGCCGGGAGCTGATTCTATAGTAGTTCAAGGGAACCGAGTGTCATAAAAGTGTCATGCTTTTCGGCTCAGAACCGCGCCAAACGAATCAGAATGAATCAACACGCAGTCTTCGTAAGAGGTTGACACTGCATATATAATCGAAAATTTTCAACTCCAATCAAAACAGCCCTCTGAATTCCTAAACCGGTTGTCGGGAGTTCGAGCCTCCCCAGCCCCACCATTGAATTCTTTGATTTGCTCGAGGTTACTCTGCTTTGATTTTTCTCACTGATTAGCAAATCCGCCGACTGTCATAAAAGTGTCGTAGTCGAACGCTCTTGCCTGCATCGTTCTGAGACGAAATCTACGAATGGCAGGCTAAGTGGGCAAAAGGATTGACAGACTGAGAACACGAGAGCAACAATCACAAAACGGTCTGAAGTGACCTGACCGTGAGACACGCAGCATTGATCGCTGCTTCTGAAAAATAGAAGCCGGGTGGGTGCTACGGGCGTTTCCAAATTCGCCCGCTCCCAAAATTATTCCCGGCCGGAACTCTACAAGCGATGAGGCGGAAGAGGAGAACCCCGATGCAACAAGTTCGCGAAGTAATGAGCCAAGACTTAAAGATTGCTTCACCCAAGGATTCGATCGAAAAAGCCGCGAAGCTTATGGCTGAAACAAATTGTGGCGCGCTTCCCGTCGGAGAAAATGGCAGGCTAGTCGGCATAGTCACAGACCGAGATATCACACTTCGCGCGGTGTCAAAGGGCCGCGCACCGAATCACTGTACCGTGCGCGAGGTCATGTCCTCCAGAATCAAATACGTTTTTGAAGACGAAGCAACCCACGTGGCGGCACACAAGATGAGCAAACTACAGGTGCGCCGGCTAATGGTGCTGAATCACCAAAAGCGCCTCGTAGGCGTTGTGTCCTTGGGCGACTTGGCCTTGAAGCATGACGGCCCAGCCGCGGCTAGCACCCTGAAACAAATTTCAAAAACGAACCCTAGCGTCCACCCCTAAGGCGCGTGCGCAATCCATCGCGACCGCATCCTGAAATGGCGCTGATGCGCGACGTGTCGAAACCGTGTAACTAAGCGGTAGGCATATTCCTAGAGGGCGGCTTTCGGGCCGCCCATCGTGGCAGCGATCTCGCGGCTTCAAGAATGGAAATGTGGGTGAATCCGGTGCAGTCCAAATCGCTGCACTAGCGTCACGAGGGTTGAACGAAGATTGCCTGCAGCCTCAAGTGTGCGCTTTTATTTGCATGAGCGCATCCTACTACGCCGAGAACTATCAAAACTACCAACAAAACGCCCGTAAAAATCAGTCGGTGCACAGACTTGTAACCCGGGAAATACTCATTCAAAATTTGCGTCCAGATCAGAATTAGCCCGCAAAGAAGCGCCGCGCTAAGAAGTGCAAAACCAGTTCGCACGTTATCAAAACCCAATCCAGGAAGCGCTGCGATAAGAAGGCTTATAAATAAGACAAAAAGGCCAACGTCGGCGGCCCGTTTCAGGTTACTGACCATGTGAATGCTGACCATGTAGGTTTAGATGCTATTTGTTCAGTATCGTAACCGAAATTTTGGGCTTAAAAGAAACGCCCCGCTAACGTTATGCAACCTGGCTTCTTCGTTTGGAGCCCTTAACGTTTTGAAGTTCTGGATGGCACCGACGGATTGCAGGAACCATATCTGTGCACAGTGTCATTTTGTCCAACAATGCTGCAGCCCCGTAGCTTTGGGCGAGTGCCTTGGCCTCGGTCTCGTTAGATAACGATGTGGCAAGCGTGGATACGGTTCCCAGTTGTGCTTTCACCAAAGCAGGGGCACAGGCCCACTTTTGGGGCAGGCGCAAATCTAGCAACAAAACATCTGGCTTCAAGTCCACAATCTTCTGCCTCGTGTCGGCAAAGGTTGAAGCCTCGCCGACAATGTTTATGTTGCTCTCTTCTTCCAGTGTCTTTCGTATCGCCGTCCGCATTGCTTCGCTGTCATCTGCGATCAGCATTTGCACATTTTGACTCCTCCATTGGACGCCGAGGAGAACTAGTCTCGTATAACATTTCTGTTAAGCCGCGCCGAGTTAAGTTTTATAAAGAGGAGTTATTTGTTCGGTACGCTGACGTACGAAGCCGATTATTCCTATCTAAACCGAGGACAAACGAACTGAAGGCGAACTTGACTGGTTTAGGGTGAGGATGCGCTTCGCTTGAAAGTTTATCCACTAGCGGCGAAAGCACGTCGGCTGTGATGTGAAATTTGAATTGCTTCCACGGTTCCAAAGCGCTTACGGCAGAATACGAACCAAAATCTCCGTCCTAAAATAAAAATTCCTCGCCCCGGGGGAGTCAAGGCGAGAGAAATGTTGGGCCTGCTTAGTGGTGTCGATTTCTTAAGCGATGGCGCGCTTCGGAAGCCTTGCTCTGGTGACACCGTGGAGTTCCAGCTTGGCAACCACTACGTTTATCAGGGGTTGAGTGCTTTTGTTAGTAGGAAAATCTCAAGAGAGACACGCTGAGTTCTGGAACCCACATTACCGGCTCCGGCGTCTATCCAGGATTTGGGAGTATTGCTTATTGCAGGGGATTCACAGACTTTGTTGCCCGGTTGCGTTCTGCAAGTGTTTCCACGACTATTTCGGTTCGACCGTCTCTGCCAGGCTGTTCGATAATTGTGATGACGTCCCGTTTGCCCATCCATTCAGCGCGGTGTGCGTCATATTTTGCGCCATACACATCGAACACGGGTTCGGTGTAGCTTTTCGACGGCGCACCGTAGGCTTCCCGCAATCCCTTGAAGAGCTCACCAAAATACTTCGGGTGGTATCCGGCAACGTCCGTGCTCGGGGCGTTAAATACCATGTCTATCTTGACCAAGTAGCCCCCGTCCAAAGTAAATGTATCCGTCCTCATAGTCTTGTCGTCGCCGCCGCCGTACTCTTGACGTGCGCCGCTTGTGGCTTGTTGCTTGACGTACGCCGCTCTAGCACAAATATCTTTGGCGTTGGGTTTGGAGGCGGGGTCTACGGCCTTTGCCAACTGTTTCACAGCTTTCCAGTCCCCTGCTTCGCATGCGCGTAACAGTTGCCCAACGGCACTTTCGGAGAAGAAATGCTCAGCGGTTTCGCCAAGCAAATGTCCACCACCCTTCAACTCCCGGGGCCGCTCCTGTTGTGGTCCTGAGCCGAATAGAATCAAGAATCCGACGACACTCGTGATCGTGTTTTGCATTTTTTATCCGCCACTGCATCGAAGGCACAGGCGACCACAATCCGGGAGCGCCGCGAAACTTCTGAATGTTTCAACAGAAACGAAGGCAATGGTCAATTATGGCCATTAGGTCTAAGGCTAGCAATTCTGAAAACTCCTACGCTGGCAAATCTCGTGAGTCCTATCAGAATCCTGCAGTTGTCCGCCGTAATGCCCGGCGTACCGTTGGGGGGGGATGAATATTGTTTAGTTCCTTGGTTGCCAGGCGGTCTTAAAGTCGCTCAAGGAAAAACCGGGCGAAGTTTCGCCGGTTTTTGCATAGCGGAATAGGGCGGCGTTGAAAATTCCTTGCACTGTGGAACTGATGATCGAGAGAAACACCCAATAAATTACCATCAGCACCATTCCCGCGATTTGTCCTGGAGCACCAAATCCGCGACCTAGCACTATGGGGATGGCCAAGCCGGGAAGCGCCACTAAAATGAAGATGAGACCGAAGCTGAAGCTGCCGGCCACTTCTTCACCCCAAGTTTCGCTGATGAGCGACGCGGAACCATACAACGCTTCAACCGGCCCAACGTCCTCAGCGGCGAGGATGGGAACCACAAAATAACTTGCGAGCGACCAGGCTGCGCCGAAAAGTCTCACGGCGAGGCGGCCAAAGAAGCCGAGGCGTTCCTCTAGCGCGCGCAAGAAAACACCGACAGTTGCTGCAAGGAGGGCCCACTGGAAAATCCGACCTTTGCGCTCCCAGGCGGCTTGCAGGCCATCGCTGAGTGTAGCCGTGCCGCCTGCAAGCATTCTCGAGGCGATGGTCACGAGGGCCACATTGAAGTAAATTACGATGAAATAGTTCACGAGATAAAACACGAACAGAAAAATCCACATGGGTTGCGTCATGCGCCGATACCCGGGCCCGGCGGACAAATAGAATTGTATTTCCGGGCGGAAGAGTAAAGCGCCGCTGCTCAGCATCGCGACGGAAATGGCCATGGAAGCGATTGCGGAGGCCACCGGCAAGAATATAAGCGATTTGTTGCGGGCCAAGATCGAAACGCTTTTTTCGATCAGTTCCCAACTACGTCCGATTCGTCCCATGTGTGATGTGACCTCACAGTTGTGAAATTAAAGGACAGCGCAGGCAAATTCCATCTTGTGGTTGAGTGCATTCAAGCACTTTTCAATCGATTAAGCTATTGGAATCCTAGGTTATACATTCTGGGGGAATCACTGAGATTTCAATTGATCGATAATCCGGCGGTCTCAATGGGTCGGCGCAAGGCTCGCTCGAAGTCTACTCGCAGAAGACACTGCAGGGATGGACAAGGGAAGCGGAATTCGAACCCGCGCTAGTTAACAAAGTGTAAGTTATGATTCTTTAGAAACGCTGAAATGTCAGAGCATTTTTTCTGTTACGGCCCATGAGACACACAGCGCCCAAACCGACCAAAACCAACGCTGCCGTTCCCGGTTCCGGAACACCAACCGGAGGACCAGGGGTAGTTACGATGGGTGGTGGAGAGGTACGGCTGATCCCATTACCATCACCCCCGCCGGGAAGCGGAAAGAACGATCCGGCGGGCTGAATATCAGAACCTGAGGGAGACGCGTGAAGCGGTGCTGAATACGCAACGAGATAAGGAGTCGATACGGATGGGCCGAATATTGGACTGTTAATTTCTTCGGCCGTCGGCTCGATAAGAGCGTGGGGTTCTCTTGGAAGAGCGGAAACCCGATTTCCGCAACGAGTTCGGGACATGACATGCCCATCCGTCAACATCGTCTCGCCCTTCGGCAGCGTTAATTTGTGCTTGGTCCAAAAGACGTCATTTCCAATACGGTAGGAAACATACATCGATTGCGGGGCACTTAGAGTTATGCGGCGAACTCTGGCGAGATCAAAGTCGGAATAATGTCGCGCGACCACTGGGTCCTTGGTCACGGCTTGCCGCAATTCCTGCAGCGACTCCGCGCCGCCAGGAATAATTGAATACGGGAAAATCACCCGATGATCTTTTTCGAAATGTTCGACAGCGGAAGAAAGGGGCCAAACAGGTGCCGTCGCAACTTCTGCCATTGTTAATAATTCGTTTGTACTCCGGTGGGCATTGAGCGAAGCCCAAAATATGATCAAGGTGCAGAGCGTCAGAAAAGCGATGGGAAAATATCGTCGTCTAGAACTGCGCCTCAAAGAGTTCGCCATCTTATGCTGCCTCATTTTATCTGGCCGTTAGCGGCAATTTACCGTCTTGAAAGCAGGACAAGCTTTCGATGAGGCAATTTTATGGGGCCCGATCGCCGGCTCCTATAGCCTGGGCAGTCCAAACGTCTGTACTAGGGGTCCTATAGAAGGAGGGGTTTTGCCCACAAAGATGTTCAGACTATGCAGTTTTCTCACCGTACAGGCGGGCACGGTCAGCTCTACCCAGGGGAGCTACCTTGCGGATGGGAATAACCAATCATCATTGGACGAATTGATACGACAGATTTTCCCCTCATTTTGTCTATTCCCTCAATTAGTGTTTATTGGGATGACTAGAAGAAGTTAGCGCGAGGTGTATCGGTAAGTTTAAGCTACCCGTTCGACCAGACAGCTTTTTTCAGCCGAATTTTAAGGCTCAACATAGTCAGCTAAATGATCATGCCACGAAGATTTTTAAATGAGGGGTGGCTTTAGTTCCAAGGAATAAAAAATATCAAATGGATTCTTTCAGCCCCAATCGTTTAATTCCCATTTTGTTAAGTTCAGACCAGAACTTCAGAGAGGCGAACTATTCTGCGCATTGGCCCTCCGTTATTTCTCCCGCACAAATTCGTAGATGATCCGCCGTGAACCCTTGCTGGCGTCGAATCTCTTCGGGTAGGATCGTCCGGTCATGTCGTAGCACACTCGCAATCGGTCGCCGGAGAGTTCATAAATACCCGTCAGCGTTCCGCCAATCCACCCCTGACCTGCCAGCGGATTGTCATGATGTTTCACAAATATCGTGCGCGGCCCACCGACACCCAACTTGAACTGACTCGTCTCCCGCCCCCCGTGCACTTCGACTGTGACCTGATCTCCTGAAAACGTCCAACGCACATCGTCGGAAATCGTCTCGCCATCGTACCTTCCCTGCGTCAGTTTCCAGGAACCTTGCAGTTTTTGTGTGTCCTGCTCCGGAGTTGACGCGGACGAAAATCCCGCCTGCGAGCAGCCGCTCATGACCAGCAAACCGCCGAAGAGAAGGAAGGCCAGTACGCGCATGATCCGCACCTTGAGAAATCAACTTTGAACCTGTTGTCACCGCAGAACTAACCGCGGCCATTCCGAAGGACCGTCTTGATTCAGTTCGGCAGATGGTATCAAATTGGGCAGGTACAGGGGGCAAAAACAGACCCGCCGCGCACACAGTAAGGATCCAGCATGAAGGCTCTCGCACGCGTGCTTTGCACTCTACCGTTTCTATTTGCGCAGCACGCCTGTGATCGCCCGAGTCGCTACCGTCTCGTTTCCGAAACATACGGCTTCTCCGTGGAGTTCCCCGAGAAACCGATCGAACAATCCGACATGAACTACCAGGGGCTTCCGAAAAGCCTGTGGACAGTCGAACGGGACGCCAAAAAGGAGTTTTACAGCACTGAGGTGACAACCTACAGAGAAGCGCTCCGTCCAAGCCCAATCTGGATTCCCGGACAGGAACTGCTTTCCTCCGTAAATATCCAAATCACGGAATCCAAGCGCTTCACGTTGCGTGCGGTATCGACAGGGCGCGAAGTGCCAGCGATTGCCACCACCGCAAAGCAGGTCTCGACGGGCGCGTGGCAGTCTTCCATTTACATCGTAGATGGACGAACCCTAATTTCGGTCACTGCCCGTACAAACGATAAGCAGCATCAAGCAGCCTTCCTGAACTCTTTGACTCTGCTTCGCTGAAATCCGCCCACAAATCCTCCACCTCCGTCCGCGAACTCGTCAATCTAGTCCTGCACAATGTGGCAGTTTTATCGTTTGAGTTTGTGACGTCAAGGTGACGCTTTCCATGAGGGCCTCAGGTCCTGTCGTGCAAGTCCCACAGGATCATCACGCTTACTATTTAGAATCGGTTGTGCAAACCATGACCAGGAACGTACAGTTGGTGTTGGAACGATTTCGTGCCTGGTTTTGCAGAAGGGTAAAAAAGGAAATTCCGGCTAGCTTCCCAGCTTCAGGCTGGGGGCGCGCTCTTATCCGCGCGGCGAACGGCGAGGAGCGTTAAATCGTCAGTTTGCTTCGAACCTTCGCCGAAGCTCAGCAGATCCCCGATACATTCAGAAATCAGCCCGGCAGGATTCATCCGTTGATGGCGCGCCGCCAGTGCACGGATTCGAGGGAGACCGTACTCCGCACCTGCGCGATTGCGCGCTTCCGTTAAACCGTCGGTATACAGGAGCAAGGTGTCACCGTCAGCCAGTTTTAGCTGATGGACTGTAAAGTGCGCGTCACAGAACATTCCCAGAGGTACTCCCGTGGAATCCTTTGGAGTTGCACCGTCGCAATGCAGGTGAAGCACGGGGAGGTGCCCAGCGCTGACAAACTCCACCGAACCGTCGCGAGAGGCTCGCCCTACGACGATGGTCGCAAATTGCCCCGCGAGAGTGCTCTCGCAGAAAATACGATTAGCATCTTGGACCATGCGATCGAGTGGGAGACAGGCTCCGGCGAGGATGCGAAATGTCGCATGCAGATGGCTCATGACCATTGACGCGGCAACACCCTTGCCGGAAACATCCCCCAGCATAAAGAGCAGACCGCCGTTATCTATTTCGAAAAGGTCGCAATAGTCGCCGCTCACCATGCTAGCGGGCTGATAGTGGTAGCACACCTCCCATCCAACTGGCGCCAGGCCCGGTTTGGGCAAGAGACCGCGCTGGATGAGTGCAGCCAGGGCAAGGTCGCTCTCCAAGGCACGCTGCTCGGCGCTGGTAAGATGGTCCAGACAGAAGCGCACCAATGGATCGGCCAGCAGGCGCTCCGCTTCAATAGTGCTGTTGCACGTCTCGCAGAGCCCGAATGTTCCCTGGTCGAGGCGGCTCAGAGCAGTGTCCACAGCCTTTAACAATTCGGAAAGAGAAGCATCGGCGGCTGGCGAATGCAACGCCTGGTGCAGGCGTTCGCGGCGTGATTGCAGCTCGGTGCGCAAATAGGTTTGTTCTGCAGTAGCCATGGAACCTCCGGCAATAGGTTGCTGTCCTGCGGCTGAGCTTTCCATCCGATTTCCTCCCTCAAATGAATGAGAAACACGGGATTGGCTTCAACGACCCGCAGTATTGGAATCTACGCTACTGGTAGGCCGGGGCCGCCTGAACTGGCATGCGGTTTTGCCAAACCCTCGCGATTTTGTGTTGGATGCCGCAAACGTGTTCGACGATAGCAAGCCCAGCTAGTCACAACTATACCCGGGAGACCGAGCAGTGCTTTCAATGCCTGGTAATCCGCGTAACCGGATAGGCGATTCTAGTACCCGTCATCTCCGTAGCATGCGCCGCACTTCCGGCGCTCGGCCCTCCGCTGGCGGAGTGTCATAGTTATTGGTTCAAATCGAGGCAGAAGCAATTAGAACGAATCAACAGGTACTGGTGTCATTTACCAAATGACACCACTGCCAATCAACACGCAGTCTTCGTAAGAGGTTGACACCATACATAATCGAAAATTCTCAACTCCCATCAAAACAGCCCACTGAATTCCTAAATCGGTTGTCGCGAGTTCGAATCTCGCCAGCCCCACCATTCAATTCTTTGATTCACTAAATGTCCGTGCAGCTTTTCTCACAGGTTAGAATAATTCAAGTAGGATCATAAACGTGTCATAGTCTCGTGCAGGTTCGCCAGAACCAATCAACAGAGCCGGTCACTAGTCAGCTGTAAATTAGAGTTACGGAGTGAGAAGGAACAAGGGGATTGCTTAACGGTCGTCCTTCATTTTCGCGCTGGCCGCGCACTCGTGATTTTTGCCGCACCAATTTGATTTTGAGGTTGACGGATGTTTTAGGTGAAATAGGCAGATACACACACCACGGAAGTGATCTGCCCATTTCAGTCTAGCTGTAAAGAATCAGCTATTTGTGGCCTGAGTGGGTTATGCGGGCCAAGATGTCGCGCCGGCTGTCGAGCACCGAGGCAGCCGCAAATTCCTCGCGTTCCGCGGGAGTCCACTTGCCTATGGTGGCGTTGATAGCATTGGCCCACTTGTCGATGCTTTCGGCATTGGGATAGGTGATGACGAGGCAGCGGGTGGACGGTGCGGAAGTGTTTACATACTGCTCGTCTAGGCCATAGTAGGTAGCCACGCCCTGCTTGAGTTGTTCTTCAAAGATGGGGACGAGCATCTTCTTGAGCACCGCAGTGTAATGTTCCGGCTTGTCGGGCTTGGCCGATGAGCAGACCACACGCAGATAAGTCGGTGTACCGGTGCCGGGATGGTACATCCTCGATTGCATCAAGTAATCTTCGTGCTTGGTGGCTGCGATTTGGCCGGGCCGTGGAGGGCTCTTGCGAATTTCGTCGAGCACTTTCATGAGCCCAGCGATGCTGGTGGACGACCACGCCGCACCGTGTGTATATCCATCCGGGGTGTGGACGACTTGCTCAAAGGTGGACCAACTCATAATCGAGCCGTCGGCCACCGACTTTTCCAGAACTGGAATGACGGACTTCTCGCTGTCCTCCGAGTATGCCGCCCAATTCGCTCGGGGAATTTGGAACTGGCTCACATAGGTGTAAACGATCGGCATCGATTCCGTTTGAGGAAGAGCCGCCGGTACAAACGTCACAACCAACAAAAACACGAGCAGGGCCGAGATCTGCATTTTCATTATTTTGTGTCCTCCTGGGACTCGCTGGCAGGCCGCGCGGGCGCGCAAAACGATTGGAAGGCCGTTCTTCGTCGCTCACTCGCAGCTTCGCTGACGGCGAGGAGACGGCGTTCTGTATAGTGGGTAACCTTTTGAGTATTGGGCTTGCGCCCAGCGCCGACCTGTGTGCGCCGACATTATTCGGTAACTCTATCCTTGTCAATGCAATTCTCAACGCCACGCTTGGCAGTGAGAGTGCTAACTCCTTCGGTGAGAAGGCCGACGTGAGTCAAGACTGTTTTTCTTTCTTACGGTTCAGCTGGTACTTCTGAGCCGTGCCACCTCTGTCGCCGTCACTACCCACCTCCCTAAATAATAAATACGCAGCGCAAGGCATTAGGATTTGCCGCGCTGCGTATTGACGATCAGTCGACTTTCTTGTGGCAGCAGCCGTCAAAATGAATTCAACGGCTAAGCGGCGCCGAGGTTTTCATCTACTGCTTGTCGTAGACCGCGACGTAACTCGTCGAGTCCGTACCCTTGGAGGTAATGGTCGCAACTTTACCGTCTTTCGAACTCTCCACTGTAGTGTGCGCGGCAACTTTGCCGGCCTTTTTCTGCGTCGCTTCATACGTGTTTGCATTGATGCGCTTGATGGCGATCATGTCGATGCCGCCAGGTGCGGTTCCGATCATCGGATAGTCCTTGCCGTCGTATTTCACGGTAAAACCATACGAAACAGGACTGCCGTCTGCCGCGGTTCCTGCGTAGGTGTATTTCACCGAATCACCAGCGGCCTCGACAGTGCGGGTCATTTCTTTCGGCATGGGCGTCCCGGTATATTTTGATTTCGCGACATTCAGTTTCCATGTTCCAAGCAACGGATTTGCCTGAGCAAAGACCTGCGCGGATGCCATGGCAACGAACATCACAACAACGACATATGCTAAAGCACGCTTCATAGATACCTCTCTTGAGTTTTAATTTGATTTGGCCGGTTTACTTACTCGCGGGGTAAACGTTGTAAGTGTTGAGCCCGGGAAATTGATGGCAAATTATGCTGGCCTACACGGTGTGTCAACAAGTTTTGTACACAAGACAAGATTATCGAGGTTGGTGTCTTCTACGGGCTTGGGACCGTAAGGCATATTTCTCTCGATCGATCACTTTCCTTGCCTTTGGAATCGAGCGAGGTGACTACGTAACAATATCTCTCTCCACCCTGGACTCCGGGGTCGTCATAGGTGTTGGTATCTGAAGTTCCCACCTTGGTGAAGGTTGGGCTCCTATAGAGCCGGCGATAAACGTTATAACTGACGGCGCGCGGCGCTTTTTCCCAATTCATTGTAATTTTGTGGGGCTTGGAAGGTTGTGCAGGCTGCTGACTGCGGGTCGGATGCAAATGGAAAATCAAGACAAGCAGAATTCCGGCTAGCACCAAGGCCATACCCGAGCGTTTGAGAATTGTCATTCGCGTCTTCGCTAACAACTATTCACAAGTCGATAGTAAGCCACTTCTTGCAGGATGATGCTCGCCTGGATGATGCGTCGTCTGCATAATAAACGAAGTTTTGTCCGTGGGGCATTCGTCGAGAAACATAGTGATTCTCGAACGGAACGAGCGGAGAGACGGTCGCGCCGGACCACTCCGTCTCATGTGGCAATGCGACAATCGAACGGTAACGACGAATCTTCGCTACAAAGCGCCGTGCTAAAGTACACTTTCGCCGCGTATTCCCCGAAAGATGATGGAATCACAAAAAATCGGGCGTTACGAAATTATTGAGGAAAAGGGCCGCGGAGCCATGGGCGCCGTGTATATCGCGCGCGATCCGGCGATGGACCGCATCGTGGCGCTGAAAACGATCCACGCACTGGCGCTTAGCGGGCCGCAGGCCGAAGAATTTCGCGAGCGATTTTATCGTGAAGCGCGGGCCGCAGGCGGATTGTCGCATCCGGGTATCGTCACGATCTTTGACGTTGGCGAACAAGACGGAGTGCCATACCTGGTAATGGAATTTATCGAGGGCCGTACGCTAGCCGATGCCGCAAAAAACGGCCAGCGATTTACTTTCGAACGCGTCTGCGAGATCGGGCAGCAAGTCGCGGAAGCGCTAGCCTATGCGCATAAGCACGGGGTCATTCATCGGGATATCAAGCCCGCCAACATCCTGCTGACTTCCGAGGAAAAATATGGAGTGGAGCGCCCCAAGATTACTGATTTTGGTGTGGCCAAACTGGGCGCGGCGCAACTCACTTCGACCGGGCAAATTCTTGGAAGCCCGGCGTTCATGCCGCCAGAGCAATTTACCGGCGCGCCCATCGACGGACGCAGCGACTTATTTTCTCTAGGCGTGATTTTGTATTGGATGGCCACCGGAGAGTACGCCTTTACGGGCGAAACGATTACGGCGATTTCCTACAAGGTGGTGCACACCGAAGCGGTGCCACCTCGAAAACTGAATCCCGCGGTGCCTGCGGCGTTTGACGAAATTATTTTGAAGTGCCTGGCCAAGTCGCC
This sequence comes from Verrucomicrobiia bacterium, assembly GCA_035568155.1. Classification (GTDB taxonomy): domain Bacteria; phylum Acidobacteriota; class Terriglobia; order Acidiferrales; family UBA7541; genus Acidiferrum. The sequence continues at coordinate 21,812 of DATMOS010000122.1, forward strand.
CTCGGATCGTTACTCCACTGGCGATGAGTTGGCGCACGACTTGGCGGCGCTGCGAGCTGGACGCCCCGCTGCACAATTGCAGGCTCCTGTGCCTGTATCGGTTCCCGCTACTTCCAGCAGTGCCATGGACGTCACTCTGGATTCAAATCCCGCAGCGTTACTAACGACGCCAGTTGTCCGGCAATCTGCCGCTGCGGTGGTAGCTCCGACAGTTTTGCCGCAAAAAAAACGGACTGGGTGGATCGGCACGACCGTCGGCTTGATTTTTGCCGCCTTACTCCTTGCGGGTGGGTGGTACGGCTACGCGAACCGCGAGCGGATTGCGACAATCCTGGATCCCAACTCTGGGCCGGAGCCTGTCGCGGATACGACGCCCTCTGAAGCTACGTCCAAGACCGACAAAACCGCAACGCCGCCGAATCGCCAACCACGAAACGAAAGTTTGAACAAGCAACCGGCCAGGAGCGGCGCCAGGAATACAACTCCTTCAAGGACTGCCGTTTCGGCTCTGCCTCCTCCTCCGCGCGTGGACTTCGATCCGAAACAGTTGGACCCCAACGCCAATGCGAAGTTAAAAATTGAAGCCGATCACTTTCCTGCCAATGTCGCTTTTACCGTGGAGATGGGCGGGAAAGTTTATTTTGAACGGGGCGGAAACAATAACCAGCAATTGTTTGACGACTTATACGTGCCGCCAGGAGTTACCGAATTTCGGGTGATCGCCGGTGAAGGCGCAAATCGAAAAACGTCCAACATTGTGAGCGCCGAATTCAAGCCCAAGAAAAAGAAAACCCTGCGTATTGAATTGCGAACTCAAGGCCAGAAAAGTGGTTCATCAGTGCCGTCCGGGGTTTATGTCGACTCGCAAATTGTAGTCACCCTCAAGTAAGACCTCGGGTCACTCATCTCAGGGAGGAGTTGCACGAGCGTTCGAACGATGCGCGCGCTTGGGGCGAAGATGGCTGCGGCGTTCGAATGTTTTATGTCGACACGCCGACAATTGCACGAAATGTCCGCGGCCGACAATTACACTTCTGACGCAAAATAGTTTCGACGAAGAAAAATCTGTTTCGTGAACAAGAAAAATGTTGTTTCACGCGTGAAACAGATTTGGTTCGAACGTGAGTGCATTCGAACGAGTGCCCGGTTCGAACGGGTCTCCGGTTCGAACGATCGCGGCGTTCGAACAATGTGCAGATTCTGGAATTCGGAGCTAAAAACAGATGTTTCGTAAAAGACATGTCCACATTGGTCCCGCGGACCTAACTATGGCCCCCGGCGAGGCAGTTTCGTTCTACGGTAAGGATAGACACGTGCATGGGGTATCAGGGTCGCGCGCGTCGCGCAGCGGGTTAATTCTCACCCCGATTGAAGAGCGGAGCCTGCAGTGGATAGAGTTTTATCATCGATCGACAAGTATGGTTACGTGGCAAACCGGCAATTGCCCGTGAAGGGGATTGCTGAGAACGCAACGCCTAACCCTACGGCCGTGGAAGGCGACAAGTTCGCGAATATACACGGCGCGATGCTGAATTTTCATTTCCTTCTGCGATCCCAGCGACTTTATGAAGTCGATCATCCACAACGAATTGCCACTTTGGGAATGGCCTACGATTCTCTCCACGCCGTTGTGGGACGCCATAAACTCGAATTGCAAATAATGCGCGACGGATTGATATCCTCGGCCCTTGGCGACAGGCTGTTGCCAGATGCGACTGGCGAGATGCTGGCGCTCTCAACCGCCTTACGGCAGGCCGGGATTCGAAGAATTTCCTTCCTGCCAAAGGTTAGCCAGGAGGATGTGGACATTCTGGCTGAGCTCGTCAAGGTATCATTGATGACCATGGGGCAGGCGAGCGCTGCTCCGACAGGGGCTCAGCCATCTGGTCAGTCTTCTGGACGGGCGGCTGCGAAAACAGCGGATAAGGAAGCCGTGCGCACGCGGGATGCCTGGTGGATAAAGAGTTTCGCCGAACGAGATGTGGAAGGGATTCTGGTTAACGCGCAAGTGGATCGAAAAGTAGACACACTTTTAACCAGCTTGATCGCGACGCTGGTCGCCTACGGAGGCCATTCTCCGCGCATTGATTCCGAAAATGTGCGTCTGCCGAGTTTTGACGACCTGATTGCCACATTAAAGCTCCTGGCACGCATCACGCTTCCGCTGGAACCGGCGCGCGAACTTTCGCCCGAGGCGGGGGCGGGCGCGATTCGTGAAGCCATGGAAGCAGCGAGTCACGATACGGTGCGGCTGCTGCTGAGCGCGATCTCGCAATACTCTCCGGAAGAGGGTGAACTACCGCAGTTATATGTGAAGCGACTGGCGGAAAGCTTGATTTTTGAATATTTGCTCGCCGAATTCGCGGCGGGCTCGTCGACGCCGGTTTTGGTGCGGCCGACGTTTGATCGTCTGGGTGAAGTGTTGTTGACAGCCGGAGAGATTCCCGGCACTCGTGGCCCAGGCAGCCAGATTCCTTCGCCTAGTGCGATGCAGTCCTCGTTAGCGGCCACATGGGCGGCAGAAAGTTATCGCGAAAAATTGGTGACACGCTTCTGGCTGGAGCTTCCACCCCGCGAAAAGTCCATGATGTTACGCGGGCCGGATTTGTGGACCGTGCCGGTGCTGGCGCTGCGCCAAACGTTGGGAAATCTCGCGGATGCCGGAGCCGACGCGCCGCGGCGCGAAGCGCGCCACATCGTTTTGAATTACGCCAGACGGCTGGAGCACGAGGATCCCCGCGCGCGCCAAACCGTGGCGGCCGGACTTAATGAATTATGGCCCATCATCGAATCGCTGTGGCCCAACCAGTTACCGGAAGATTTAAGCAAGGGAGCGCTGGCAGCCCTGCGCATCGAGCGCGAGCCGCAAACGGCTTCAGCACTGGCTACATTTATCGAATCACTGAGCCACATTGCGGTGGTACGTGGAGACTATGAAGGCTTTGAAGCGATCATTCTAGCATTGGAGCAGCCTTCCGGTGATTTCGAGCACAGCAACTTTCCCGCATTGGGAAAACGTCTCTTCGCGCAGGACCGATTGTTCCTTTTGGTGGATGCCGGACTGGCGCACCGCGCCCTAGATCCGGTATTGCCGAGATTGCTGGAGCGCGATCCTGATAAATTGCTGGACCGCCTTACGCTGCTGTTGGGCGAAGAACGCGGCGGGAGCCTGTTGCCAGCCATGGCGCGACTGATACGGACCATCGGGGTACCAGCGTTGACGATCCTCGAGACGCGCCTTTACGAAGCTCGTCCACAGCGCGTAAGCGCCGCCATCAAGTTGCTGGCGACTGCGGACCCGGACCGATTGTTGCGGAGTCTCACACGGGCCCTGCCCAGTTGGGAATGGAACATGCAGGATCTGGCGATCAGCGAGTTATCGCGACCGACCAACGCTCCCAACGCGCACACTGCCGCGTTCGTATTTTCCAGCGTGCTTATCAATGCGCACCCGCTGGTGGTCCCGATGATGATCGATCAGATCGGGCTCAGCGGCGAAAGCTCGGCGATTCCTCAATTGATGGAAATTGCGGCGGGTGAACACACGACCCTGCGCGACCAGTTTGTGCGCATTAAAGCCATCGAAGCGCTCGGGCGGTTGCGAGCTACGGAGTCCATGCAACTGCTACATCTGCTCGCTGAGCGGCGCAGCGGAATAGCCTATGCTGAACCGTCAGGTTTGCGCGCAGCGGCGCAAGACGCATTGGCGGTGATCGAAGACCGAGCGGCATCCACATCCGCGCGAGCCACCTTCGATGCTTCTAGCGCGCAAGGCGTGGTGTACGCGGTTCCGCGACGGTATGCACGTGTGCCCCTGGATGCTCCCCTGCGCGCGCAGGTCAGCGCTAAAGCGGCGGGAGCTACCCTGGCAAGAGTGAAAACTATCAGTCTCGGCGGAGCCTATCTGGAGAGCTCGAAGAGTCTCTCTGTTGGTGAATCTGTTCAGTTGGAAGTGCGATCCGGCTTGGGCAAGAAAATTCATTGCACCGCGATTGTCCGCAACAGCACTGCTGGCGGCAACGGGGTGGAATTCGTGCATATGAACGACGAGGATCGCAGCAAATTGCGCAAATTGGTGCTGCGCAAAATGCCCAGTTAGTTCCCGCTTGCCCCTTTCGTCTATCGGAAGAAATACGCCAGCCTTGAATTGAAAACGGTTTTCCACTTAGCCCGCGAAAATGGTCCTCGCTAACCTACAGGATATTTGGTAGGTTGATGCCACGATTACCTTATCGACGTTTTATCGGTAAGGAGCGTAGGTTGTTTTGTCCCCGGCTAGTGCACCTTCCCACCCGAGGTGCTTTCAACACGAGGTGTCACATGCTGCTGGCTATCGCCGGAATTCTCCTCATCCTTGGACTCCTGGGATTGGCTGCTTTCCTCTGTGCTAAAGAGTGTGGTAAGGAACAGTCAGACGACTTGTTGGGTGATGGGCAGGTAATAGGCCGGCCGTCGGCCCGCCGTGCGCACTCGAATTGAGTCGCTTAGGGCGGCAGAAACATGCGCGCTGAATTAGCTAATTCGCCCGCTCCAATCCGTTGGAACCGAAACTTTGTCTTAATTTTGCCGTTGCTCCTGGCGCTCATGCTGGGACTATTCGCGGTCAGCGCTACGCCGCAAAGCAAGCACTCCAGTGCCGCTTCCCCTCCTACGACGAAAACAGTTAATTTGACCGCCCAGGTTCGCGACATCCTGCAAAACGAACTTCGCGCCCAGGCCGATGATCACTCCTTGTGGTGTTACCGCAAACTTACGGACAAAGATGGCAAGCAGCAATTATTTGCCGCGTGCCAGACGAAAACGCTGGAAATTGACCGGCTCATGGCCGTCAATGGCAAACCTCTGACCGAGCAGCAATGGGCCGAGGAGAGTCAGCGCATCGAACGACTTTTGAACAGCCGCTCTCAATTGAAGAAGGAGAAACAGCAGCAACGCGAAGACGGTGAGCAAGCCACTCGCATGCTGAGAATGGTGCCTGACGCGTTTCTGTTCCAACAGGAAGGCAGCGAAGGGAACCGTATTACGCTGCACTTCACTCCCAACCCCGAGTTCCGCGCTTCCGGATCGTCAGAAATGGTTTTTCACCACATGGAAGGAACTTTGACGCTAGACGTCAAACAAAAGCGCCTGGTGGAAATCAGTGGCCGCTTGAACAGTGAAGTCAAATTCGCCGGCGGTCTTCTGGGGCATCTCGATAAAGGCGGAACGTTTTACGTGAAACAACAAGAAGTCGGGCCGGGGTGTTGGGAAATGACACGGATGGATGTTCAAATGAACGGCAAGGCGCTTTTCTTCAAAACGATTTCGGTTCGCACCAGGGAGATTGATACCGATTTTCATGCCGTGCCTGAGGCGGCGTCCATCCAACAAGTGGCGGAGCTGACCAATGAAAGCGGCGACAAAAACCTGATCCGCGAGCAAAGGTAACGACACACTCTCTACCTCTGACCGACATTCTCATAATGCTTACCGAAATTGTCTCTTAGCGCGCCCCTTCTCTCCTGGAATTCCATTGACAACCGATCCCTCAATTTGCTGCTTCTGAAGCCACACCTACGTTACGATTAACTTTATTCCTGCAAATGGAGTTGTGATGAACACGGATTCATGGATTATTTTCGTTGGAACGGTGGCCGGATTCTGCACCACATTCGCTTTTGTACCGCAGTTAGTTAAAATCTGGCGACAGGGTGGTCGCGATTTGTCCTACGGGATGCTCGCGCTGTATTTGATCGGAGCAGTTCTGTGGTTCATCTATGGAGTTTTGTTGCACGCGCAAGCGGTCATTATAACCAACTTCGCCACAGCCATCGTGATCACATTGGCTGCCACAATGAAAGCCTGGACCGCGAAGCGCGACTACGTTCGAACCTCAATCGGGGAAGCCAGCCAGCGCCGCTGAAGTAGCGCAATTAGAAAATAATGTCGATTTGTCCGGTGTGCACACGTGTGTTAGCACGACCAGTTTTTCTCTCTGCGTCATTGCTATAAGATAAGTACATAGGTTACCTGCACGTAACAGGAGAACGAATGACGGTGGTGGCCATCACGATGGGGATTCTGGTTGTCGCGCTGGTGGTTTGGCTGCTGCTGCACACCACGCAAGCCGAACGCAAAAGCGCCGTACTGGAATTACAGATGACCGAATTGCGCCATGAATTGCAGACCATGGCCACTGCACAAGCGCAAAGCAGCGGGCAGATATCGGCCATCGGCCAAACCGTGATGCAGCGGCTCGAAAGTGTGACCAAGGCGCTACAAGATGGAGTGGCCAATTCGGCTACGATCGCCACGCATGGACAAACGGCCATCGCTACGGAGCTAAAAAACGCGCGCGAACAGATGGGGCAGATTCAGAAACAACTAGGCGAGTTTCACGAGTTGAGCCGCAACGTATCGTCAGCGACAAAATCGCTCGAAGATATTCTTGGCGGCGCGAAAAGCCGGGGCATGCTCGGTGAAGTGACGCTGGAACGATTGCTGGAGGATTGCCTGCCGCCATCGCAATTCTCTTCCCAACACCGATTCTCTTCGGGGGAGATGGCCGACGCGGTGATTTTCCTGCGCGACAGCAAACTTATGTCCATTGACTCCAAATTTCCGCTGGATGCTTTTCGTCGGATCTCCACTGATGGCGATGACGCCAGAAGGCAATTTGTCACCGCGGTAAAGGGTCACGTCGATGCCATCGCCAGGAAATATATCGTGCCCGGCGAGGGCACGTTGGATATGGCGCTGATGTTTGTGCCGTCAGAAAGCGTTTACTACGAACTGCTGATGCTGGCCGACAGCAAGGGCCAACAACTGGACAGCTACTGCCGCAGCAAAAAAGTAATCGCCGTTTCGCCGAACACGCTTTACGCGCACCTGTGCGTCATCGCCATGGGCCTGCGGGGCATGCAGATCGAAGAAAACGCCACGCGGATTTTTTCAAGCCTTTCGGGAATGCACAAGCAGATGGAGACGTTTACGGATGTGTTCGAAAAGCTCGGCACGCACATCAAAAACTCGCAGCAGTGTTATAACGATGCCGACAAGCGCCTGGAGAAAACGCAGAACACACTGGACAATTTGCTGGGTACCAGTTCCACGCAAGCCGCGTTGGAGGTACAAGGCACTCTAGCCCTGCCGGTTGACTCCACCGTTCCAGCCGCAGCAGCAAAGAAAGGCGCGTAGATCCAAGCGCGCGCGTTAGATCCTGAGTTTTCAGCCACCTTTAACTCGATCCATTTTTTTAATTAAGAAACTACGTTAGCGCGCCGGTGGCGAAGGCTTCGGCGTGGGATGGGCGATCACCGGAACCAAGCGAATGGAAATGAGAAAACTTCCGCGCTTGCGGCCCACTACCTCGAAGTGCGCAGCATTGTCTTGGCCGCCGGAGGACAATTGCCGCACGGTATCGCCGCCTGATAGTTCAGCGATGTCCGGCGCAAGATTCTTCGCATCGAGCGCGATCTTGGCCTGCGTGCCACGCACGCTGACCGTCAGCCCGCGATGCTGCCCGGGCGCGAGGGGTGAGGAATCGGCGTGCAAGGCCAACTCAAGAAAAGCCACGTTGAAAGCCGGGAAACTGTTCTTGCCGCAGGTAATTTTAACGGGTGCGAGTCCTGGCTCCAGATCGGCAGGCGGCAAGACGACGAGAGACGTTGCCGATGAGGCCAGCACAATCGCCGGTAGTCCGCCGATCGATACCGTATTGGCGTCGGCGTCACCGCAAAATCCGTGACCGAGAATATCGAAGCGATCACTGAGTGAGGCGATGCGCGGCGCAGAATTTATCTCCACCAGCGAAAGCTCGGTTTCGGTGGGGGCAACGATGGTGGTGGGCACGCGACCGCGTCGTCCCTCAATCGCGGCAAAAATGACTCCGGGAACAAGCGGCGCGACCAGCAGGGCGCGGCCCGATTTGTCGGTGGTCAGCCGGTCGCCATTGGAAAATGCCACGGTGACGCCGGGGGTCAGCCGGCCATTTACATCCAGCACAGCCAACGTGGCGCGTTCACCAGAAACAATCCGGCGTGGCAACAGCAAAATCCGAGCACCCGCAGGATTGGGGGCCTGTTGCGCAATCGCGGCGCAAGCAAACAGTAATGCAGAAAGCGCAGGCAGGATCACAGCGCGGTGACGTGAAGACATACAGGAATTGTAGATTACCCGCGGGGAAAGAAGAAGGTCCGCGAGGATTCCGCAACGATTTCTCGCGATCCGTCGTGAGCGAGATTCAAAGTACCCAGACCCTCGCTTGTTGCTAAAGCGCTGCTAATCACTAAGGTTCAAAGGCTTACCGACGCCGCAACTGTCTGTTAGCGTGGGAAGTGGGGTTGTTGGTGCCAGCACGCTCCGGGTGTATATCGTGACCAAGCGTTGGCGCGACCATCCGGCAAAGGGGATTTGTGCGCATTGTCAGCGGTGGACGGAGCGACGTCGGGCAGCAACGCGCTAACAATGAAGATTGTTTTCGCATGGTGCAGCCGCTGAATCTGTTTGTAGTTTCCGATGGCATGGGCGGAGAAGCACACGGAGAAATCGCCAGCGCCATGGCGGTTGAAACCGTGGTCAAGACTTGCATGGGTGAAGAGACAGGAACCGCGGCGGCCTCCACGGAGACGCATCCCGAATGGAGCGACAAAACGAGGCTGCTTCTGAGCGCCGCTCACTTGGCGAACAAAACAATTTATGAATCAGCGGAAGCCAATCCTCAACAACAGGGGATGGGTGCGACGCTAACAGCGGCTTGGATCAATGAAGAAAAACTGAGCGTCGTGCACGTGGGGGACAGCCGGGTGTACCTGCTACGCAGCGGACTCTTGCAGCAACTCACCAGCGATCACTCGCTGGTAGCGGAACAGGTGCGGCGCGGAATTTTGACCGCCGCGGAAGCGGAACACAGCGAGCTGCAGAGCGTTCTGCTGCGCGCTCTGGGAACTCAGCCGGAAATCGAAGTGGACGCCGAGGAGCATACGCTTTTCCCCGACGATATTTTGCTGTTGTGCTCCGACGGTTTGACGCGGATGGTGGCGGAACAAAAAATTGCGGCCACGTTGCAATCGGAATCCGATCCGGGGCGGGCGGCGGAAAAACTGGTGGCGCAGGCAAATGAGAATGGCGGCGGAGACAACATCACAGTAGTGGTGGTCCATCTGGAACCAAAAGAAAGTGGATTTTTGTCGTGGTTGCGCCATGGAGCGCAGAAAAATGCGGGCAAAAACGGCTCAGCATGAGGATGTGAAATGGCAAAGCTCACACTGATGTTTGAAGAAAAGACCGTTAAAGAAGTGTCACTTGGTTCGCGGCCTGTGGGAATCGGGCGATCGCCGGACAATGACCTGGCTGTCGACAATTTGGCCGTTTCCAATTATCACGCGCGCGTCTATGTGGACTCCGGAAAGATGGTAGTGGAAGATCTCAAGAGCCTGAACGGCACCTTTGTCAACGAAATGCGCGTGGAGCGCGCCACGCTGAAACACGGCGATTCCATCCACGTCGGGAAGCACCATATCAAGGTAGACGCGACCGGCGAAGCGGCGGCATCCTACGGCTCGGGACGCCAAAATGCCACTCCAAAAATTAACGAAACCATGGTGCTGGATACCAAAATGCGCCGCGAGATGTTGCAACAAGCGGCAGCACTGGGTGAGCGCACCCAGTTAATGGCAGGACGCATGAGAGTTCCCACGCTAGTGGTCCTCAGCGGCAGCGGCAAAACCGACCGGCAAGAATACACGCTGACCAGCAAGTTGACGGTCATAGGGAAATCACACCTCGCCACGGTGCGCTTGAACGGATGGTTTAAACCAAAAATGGCAGCGCAAATTAATAAGCACGATGACGGCTACTACCTGGGCGCCGGTGAAAAAGTGCCGTCGGTAAATGGCACGCCGATTCAAGGGCCGGTGCAGCTCAAGGACGGCGACCAAGTGGAAGTTTGCGGTGTGCGCTTGAATTTCATTTTCCGCGAATAACGCGAGAGACGATGGCAGATTCGTCAGGCGGAAGAGAACGGCCGCGAGGATTTGCAATTTTCATTGAGCTGCTGCAGGAGTGGTGGCAGCATCGCGTTTCGTTTCTGATCAGCCTGGTCATCACGCTTACCGCGCTTGGTCTTTATGTTGTCACGTACATTGGCGAGCACCCTAGTCCCCTGCTGGTTTTTATGGAGCGGCTGGAACTCGATGCTCTTGACACGCGCTTTCGGCTGCGGCCTGCGAAATACACTCCCCCTGATCCGCGCATCGTAATCGTCGACATCGATCAAAAATCGCAAGAAGGGCTGGGAAAATGGCCGTTTTCGAGGAGCAACTTTGCCACCATGCTGGATGTTCTGCACGAAGACGGCGCGAGAGTGGTGGGTTTCGATATCACCTTTGACAAGCCTGATCAAACTGGCGCCCCCGTTCGCGTGCTGGCCGAAAAACTGGAAAAGCGCAAAATCGCCGGCCAGGCCATCGATCCAAAGTTAGAGGCAGAAGTGAAGGCCTTAGCGGCGGAATACGACGCCGACAAACAATTCGGCGAAGCCATCCAGAGATTCGGCAATGTAGTGCTGGGAAATTTCTTTTTTCCAAAAGAGGAACTGCAAGGAACCGATCAGGCAACGTTGGATTCCTACGCGGACCTGGTGCAATGGTATTCGCTGGCGCAAAACTCGCTGAATCCAGCAACAGGCAAGCAGGATTTTGCAAATTTGATGCAGCGCTATGAAGCTAACAACGTTCTGTACACGGCGGTGATGGCCAATATTCCGGAACTGCTAAGCCCGGACAATAATAATGCCGGCACCATGGGGTTTTTCAACGTGCTCCCGGATGCCGACGGCGTGCTTCGCAGATCGCTGCTGGTCGTGCCATTTGAGCGCTCCAGCAAACTCGCGGAGGCGGAGCTTTACGGATCGCTGGAAGTGCAGACCATTCGACTTTATCTGGGGGTGCCTTCCGAACAACTGACGGTGAACTACAACCAGACTGGCATCGTCAGCTTGCAATTTGGAGACAAGCTGCAGGTAAAACCGGACAACATCGGCCGCCTGGCCCTTAATTATCGGGGACCGGAGCGCACTTATCCTTATTACTCGATCGTGGATGTTGTGCAGCGCAAAGTTCCCCTGGGAATTTTCAAAGACAAAATCGTGTTAGTCGGCGCTTCAGCCACGGGCATCGGAGATTTGCGCACGCCGCCATACGGCGGCATTACTTATCCCGGAGTAGAAGTTCACGCCAACGCCATCGATAACATGCTGAACCATCAGGCGCTGACCAGAGGCGCAGCACAGGAATTGTCGGACCTCGCGCTGATCTTGTTTTTTGGTATACCGGTGGGAATCTGGATGGCGCTGGTAGCGCCGCGATGGATGTGGTTCGGACTCAGCTTCCTGGTGCCGCTAGCATTCATTGATTACGGCGCGTTTCTGCGCGGTTGGTGGCTGAACTTCAGCGTCCCAGCGCTCACACTGGTGTCGAACGTTTTACTGGTGGCGCTCTATCGCGCGTTGGTCGAAGAAAAAGAAAAACGGCGCGTTCGAACCGCGTTTGGGCAATACCTCAGCCCGGAAGTGATTCGCCGGCTGCTGCGGAATCCCAAGCTGGTGGAGCCAAAGAAGACAGAAATCACCGTGATGTTCAGCGACATTCGTGGATTCACCACTATTTCGGAGAACCTGGATGCGCAGGACCTGGCCCTGTTCCTCAATCAATATTTATCCGATATGACCGGGCTGGTCTTCGAAAACCAGGGAACTCTGGACAAATATATTGGTGACGCGGTGATGGCATTTTGGGGCGCGCCATTTGAAGTGGATGATCATGCGACAAGCGCCTGTAATTCCGCGCTGAAGATGATGCAACGGGTGCGCGAAATGCAGCGGCAATGGCAAGCGCAGGGCAAACCGCAGCTGGATATCGGCATCGGTTTAAACAGCGGCGTAGCGAGCGTCGGAAATATGGGTTCGGCGCTGCGTTACGGATATACGGCGCTGGGCGACACCGTTAACTTGTCCTCACGTCTTGAAGGGCTGAACAAGGATTACGGTACGCATATCATCGTGAACGAGACAACGTATGCGGCTACCCAGCAAGCACAATTTGTGTACCGCGAACTGGACTTGATACGCGTAAAGGGAAAGACTCATCCAGTCATGATTTACGAGTTGATTGGACGGGTCGGAGAAGAAACCTTGTATGGAAGCATCGCGGATGTGCAGTCGCGACTGGAGCAGTTCGCGCGAGGACGAACTCTTTATCGCGCGCGGCGGTGGGAAAAAGCGCAACAGCTGTTTCAAATCATGATCGACCAGTGGCCCAATGATGGGCCCGCGCGGACATACTGGAAGCGCTGCCAGGAGTACCTGTTTGATGAGCCACCGTCCGGGTGGGACGGCGTTTTTACCATGACGCACAAGTAAGTCTGCCAGCAAGTTTTCATTTGAAGCGAATCGAAGAAATTGCTGGATGCGTCTTTCCGCCAACACCGTCTAAATTTATGGCTCGCCGTCACAGGTGGGCGGTTACGGGCATCCAAGTGGCAGTAAGTAGTAGGTCATCCCCGGTTACGAACCTAACTTGTTGCGTACCCAAAAGAGCACGTCGCGGAATCTAAAGAACGTAACAAACGGGGTGGTCGTGACGAGTGTTCCGGGCTGAAACCGGCCTGCTAAGGGAAATCAAAGAGCAGTATGTGGATTGTTCGTCTGGCGCTTTCGCGCCCTTATACCTTCATCGTGATGGCCATGGTGATCATTCTGTTGACGCCAGTGGTACTCATGCGCACGCCCACCGACATTTTCCCCAACATTGATATCCCGGTTATCAGCCTGGTGTGGAATTACACAGGGCTGCAGCCGCAGGAGATGGAGCAGCGCATCACTTCCAACTCCGAGCGCGCGGTAACGACGCTGGTAAACGATGTGGAACACATCGAATCGCAGTCGTTGAATGGAATTGCAGTAGTAAAGATTTATTTCCAGCCCAAAGCCAACATCCAAACGGCGCTGGCACAAACCACAGCCATCGTACAAACGATTTTGCGCGGCCTGCCTCCCGGTACCACCCCTCCCCTGGTGGCCATCTACTCCGCTTCCACCGTGCCAGTCATTCAGATTGGTTTGACCAGCGACAGTCTCAGCGAACAAGCACTCTTCGATTTTGGAAACAACTTCATACGTACGCAATTGGCCACCGTACAGGGCGCCGCACTGCCGTTCCCTTACGGCGGCAAGCAACGCCAGATTTCCGTCGACCTGGACACCACCACGCTGCAAGCCAAGGGGCTTTCCGCCACGGATATTGTGAATGCTGTCAACGCACAAAACCTGATTCTGCCCACCGGCACGGTAAAGCTGGGAAACCTGGAATACACGGTGGAAATGAACGGAAGCCCGCAAACGGTGGCGGGCTTGAACGACCTGCCGATCAAAACCGTGAATGGCTCGACAATTTACATGCGCGATGTAGCGCACATCCGCGATGGATTTTCGCCGCAGACCAATATCGTTCGCGCCAATGGACAGCGCGGCGTGTTGATGGCGGTATATAAAACCGGCTCGGCGTCCACGCTGGACATCGTGAGCCGGGTCAAAAAAACCATTCAAGATTACGCCGGATCGATACCCGAGGGCGTGCACATTGCGATGTTGTTCGATCAATCGCTTTTCGTGCGCGCGTCCATCTACGGGGTGTTACGCGAAGCGCTGATTGCGGCTTGCCTGACAGCGTTTATGATTCTGGTGTTTTTGGGAAACTGGAAGAGCACGATCATCATCGCCGCTTCGATTCCCTTATCCATTCTGGTCAGTGTGCTGTGTCTCAGCGCGCTGGGCGAAACGATTAATATTATGACGCTGGGCGGCTTGGCCCTGGCGGTCGGCATTCTGGTTGACGACGCCACCGTAGAAATTGAGAACATTAACCGCAACCTGGCCATGGGCAAGGAAACGGTGCAAGCCATTCTGGACGGCGCTCAACAAATTGCCGTGCCGGCGTTTGTTTCCACGCTATGTATTTGCATCGTCTTTATTCCAATGTTCTTTCTTTCGGGAGTAGCGAAATTTCTGTTCGTGCCGCTGGCCGAAGCGGTGATCTTCGCGATGCTGGCCTCTTACATGTGGTCGCGCACCATCGTACCGACCATGGCCATGTATCTCCTGAGCGCGGAGGACGAAGTAGTCCCCGACGCGGATAAGCAGGGGTTCCTGCGCCGGTATCAACAGAAGTTCGAGCACGCCTTCGAACGGATGCGCGAAGGGTATCGTGATGCGCTGCGCGCCGCGCTGGCTATCCCGGTTCTATTCGCCGGCTGCTTTCTGGCGTTTTGCGTATTGTCCACGGTACTGATCTTCGTCCTGGGGAGGGATTTCTTTCCGTCGGTGGATGCCGGGCAAATCCGTTTGCATTTCCGCGCGCGCACCGGGCTGCGTATCGAGGAAACTGCGCGGCTTGCTGACCAAGTCGATGGCGTCATCCGGCAGACTATTCCGCAGGGTGAAATCGAGACGCTGCTGGATAATCTTGGCGTTCCGTACAGTGGAATTAATTTGAGCTACAGCAATGCCGGCACTTTCGGGACATCGGATGGCGAAGTTCTGGTGCAACTCAAACCCGAACGCCAGAAACCAACTTCGACGTACATCAACGATCTGCGGGAACGGTTGCCGCAGGATTTTCCGGGCGTGCAATTCTTCTTTCAGCCGGCGGACATCGTCACACAAATTTTAAATTTTGGATCGCCCGCGCCGATCGACATACAAGTCACGGGCAACAATCAGCAAGGCAACTATGTGGTAGGGGAAAAACTTGCCAATGAGCTTCGGCATATTCCCGGTGCGGCGGACGTGCACGTGCAACAAGCCTTTGATCAGCCAACGCTGCACATGGATATCGAGCGCACGCGTGTGCAGAACCTGGGACTGCAAGCCAAGGACGTGGCGCAGAATTTGCTCGTGTCCTTGAGCTCCAGCTTTCAAACCGCGCCGGCGTTCTGGCTCGACCCTAAGAACGGCGTGAGCTACAACGTGGCGGTGCAAACGCCGCAGTACCGCGTCGATACTTATCAGGCTTTGCAGAACACTCCGGTGACCGCGAGCACGCCCAATTTGCCTCCGCAGATTCTGGCTAACCTCGTAACCACTTCCACAACCGCAAGGCCGGCGGTGATCTCGCACTACAATGTTCAGCCGATGATTAATGTCTATTCATCGGTCGACGGGCGCGATCTGGGAGGCGTAGCGGACGAGGTGGAGAAACGCGTTAAAGATGTGGAAAAGCAGTTGCCCAGGGGCAGCCACATTATTATTCGCGGCCAAGTTCAAACCATGAAGACGTCCTTCACTGGCTTGGGATTTGGGTTGCTGGGAGCCATCGCGCTGGCTTATTTATTGATCGTCGTAAATTTCCAATCCTGGCTGGATCCTTTTATCATCATCACCGCGTTACCCGGGGCGCTGGCGGGAATTTGCTGGATGCTATTGATTACGCATACAACGCTGAGCGTGCCATCGCTGACCGGAGCGATCATGTGCATGGGCGTGGCTACCGCAAATAGTATTTTGATGGTTTCTTTCGCGCGGGAGCAGATGGACGAAGGTAAGAATCCGCTGGACGCCGCGGTGGAGGCCGGTTTTGTGCGCATGCGTCCCGTCATCATGACCGCGCTGGCGATGATCATCGGTATGGTGCCCATGGCTATCGGGCTCGGCGAAGGCGGCGAACAAAATGCGCCGCTGGGCCGCGCGGTAATCGGTGGATTGTTGTTTGCCACCTTCGCGACACTATTTTTTGTGCCCTGCGTTTTTTCCGTGATTCATGGCTGGCTGGAAAAAAGAAAAGCTCACGGAAAAGAGGCAGCTACAGCATAAAATGAGGTACAAGGGAAAGCAGCGGAGCGGGGTATGAGTCAGGACGTAATGGAACAAAAAGATCGGCGCACGACCAGCGAGCACGCGCCAGTAAGAGAGCAGCCACGCGCGCAGCAATCCCCACAGAAACCCGAGCGCAGCCGTCTGTTCCTGGTGCTGGTGGTGGTCGCGGTTTTATTGCTGGTTGTCGGCGGGATAACTTTGTTGATGCGCCGTTCGCAGTACCAAGCGCTGGCCAAGGAGACGGAAACTCTCGCGGTGCCTACGGTGTCGGTAGTTCATCCGATTGCGGAATCCGACTCGGAAGATCTGGTATTGCCATCGACGCTGCAAGCCTACGTGGAATCGCCGATCTACGCGCGGACGAATGGCTATCTGAAAAAGTGGTACCACGACATTGGCAGTCGCGTCACGAAGGGCCAACTTCTCGCGGACATCGATACGCCGGAAATCGCGCAGGAATTGGAGCAATCGCGAGCGGAGTTAGGAACCGCGCAGGCCAATCAGAACCTTTCGCAAATTACGGCTTCACGTTTTGAAGGACTGCTCAAAACCGATAGCGTATCCAAACAAGAAACGGACAATGCAACAGGAGATCTGGCCGCCAAAAGGGCTAGTACACTTTCGGCCGAAGCTAATGTGCGCAGATTGCAGGAGACTGAATCGTTCCGGCATATTTATGCGCCATTCAGCGGTGTGATCACTCGCCGCAACGTGGATATCGGCAACCTGATCAACGCCGGAAATGGTGGTTCAGCGCAGTTATTATTCACGCTGGCGCAGACCGATCCCATCCGCGTGTTCGTTAACGTACCGGAAGTTTATGCGCCGGCAATTCATCAGGGACTTGGGGCGTACCTGGAATTACAGCAATTCCCAGGGCAAAAATTTTACGGCAAGGTTGCACGCACGGCTGATTCCATCGACCTGAATACCCGCACACTGTTGACGGAAGTGGACGTTCCAAACAAGTCGGGTCAATTGTTGCCAGGGGGATACGCGCAAGTGCATGTGGAAGTAAAAGTGAACGGGTCGAGGCTGGCAGTTCCGGTGAACGCGTTATTGTTT
>DATMOS010000123.1:0-12459 GCA_035568155.1 Verrucomicrobiia bacterium
GCCGTTTGAAAACTCTGATCGCAGGCAATGGAAGCATTCGCTATAACGGCCGGCCTGGAAATGACCAGGACAAATCGAGCGCTCCGGCTGATGGACAAAGAGTCCATTGGGACAAGTGGCTTGATAGCCATGGTGTTCGACAACGAATTGTTTGCGCGAGAGCCAAGCCAGAAACATCGGTAAAAATGCCGGACCAGCTGAGTGAATCACGTCAGAGGCGCGCACAAGTTGCCAAAGCCGGATCAAACCGGGACAGCGGACCAAACGAAATGGAAATTTGTCGTCGTGGCTTCCCGCGGGCGTTTCGGTGACCACCGTTACCTCAAATTCACGATTGCCATTTGCGGTGCGCAATTCAGCGATGCCGGCGGCCAGCGACTGAACGATGCTTTCGACGCCGCCGACACTGGGCGCGAAATAATGGGAATAAATCAGTAGATTCATGCTCGATGTGGGCGCATGTGCTGAAACATATGCGCCGCGGTCATGCTACGCAGTGTCGCTGGGATAGATGTTACGCTGGTCCGGGTAAAATTATATCTCATGGAATGCATGGCAATTCTGGGACGCCGTGAAGAGCCTGCGGATGGAGTGCGGGATTATTGCAGCTATTTGCGGGATGCGTTAGCGAAGGAAGGCGTTAATTTAACCCTGACGCAGGTGAGATGGGCGGAAATTGGGCACAAGGCCAGCCGGCTGGAATTACTTAAAGCGGTCAGCGGGAAACAAAATACATTTTTTCTGCTGCAGTATACAGCGCTGTCGTGGTCGCGCCGCGGGTTTGCGCTGCCAGCGGTGAGCATTTTGAAATTATTAAAAAAGAATGGCTCAGGAGTCGCAGCAGTATTTCACGATCCGGATGGTTACGCGGGAAGCCGGGCTGTGGATCGCGTTCGGAAAGCTATTCAACGCTACGCGATGAAACGGCTGGTGCGTCTTAGCGATCTCGCCATTTTCACGCTGCCTCGCGATAAAATTTCCTGGCTTCCAGCGGACACCCACAATTTTGTTTTCATTCCGGTGGGCGCGAATTTGCCGGCTCCCGAAAGAGCGTGGGAAGAGCGGCGTAATTTGACGGCGAGCAAGCCGGTAGTGGCTGTCTTTTCTCTTTCCGACGAACCAACATTGGCTAAGGAAGTGGGTCAGATTGCTCAAGCCGTAAGCAATGCAGCTAAGCAGGTAGGCCCGCTGGAGGTTGTGGTACTGGGGCGAAACTCAGAACGTGGTGGAGCAGCACTGCGGTTGGCGCTTGCCGGCTCGCGCGCAGAAGTGAGAATTGTTGGACTGATATCCGCGGATGAAGTTGTGCGTGTTCTGGGGGCCAGCGATGTGATGCTGTTTGCTCGTGGGCCTATCTCGAGCCGGCGTGGTAGCGCCATCTCAGGGATAGCCTGTGGGTTGCCAGTCATTGCGGAAGCAGGATGGGAGCTCGCGGCGCCGATCACAGAAGCGGGCGTGGTTCTAGTGCCGGAGGAATTGGTGCCTGCGGGGTTTGGGGCGGCTCTGGCGCGGGTGTTGAGCGATTCGTCTTACCGGGCGTCCTTGGTGGAGCGGAGTCGAAAAGCGCAGAGCAAGTATTTTTCGTGGAGCGTGATCGCGCGACAGTATGTGCAAGCAATGCGAAGGGTGGGTGCTCCCCCGCGAGGGTAAGGCGTTGGCGAGTGCTAAGGCAGCAGTCCGGTATTGAGGGCGGCACGCGTGTGTTCCCACCTTTGTACGGCTGTGCTAAAATGCCTAAGTTTTGCAGGGGTAGCGGTTCACCGTAGTCTCCGCAGTGTGTATCGAACGGGCCATTTGACATGTTTCCGTGTCCAGGGTCTGTCACTAACCCAGCATTGACAACCGCAGGTTCGTGCGGAAACATTTAACGGATAAAGAGGATGTGTCATGTCCGGGCATTCAAAATGGGCAACCATCAAGCACAAGAAGGCCGCTACTGACGCCAAGCGTGGGCGGGTTTTTACTCGAGTGATTCGCGAAATTTCCATTGCCGCCCGCATCGGGGGCGGCGATCCCAACACCAATCCGCGGCTGCGCACCGCAATCCTCGCCGCCAAGAACGAGAATATGCCCGGGGACAATATTGAACGGGCGATTTTGCGCGGCACCGGCCAACTGGAAGGCGAACAATACGAAGAAGCGGTGTTTGAAGGATACGGGCCGGGTGGCGTTGGAATGCTGATTCAAGTGGTGACCACCAACCGCAATCGCATTGTGGGCGAGTTCCGGCATTTGATGAGCAAGAATGGTGGGAACATGGCGGAGGCTGGAGCGGTGGGGTGGATGTTCAGCCGCAAGGGCGAAATTACCGTGCCCAAGGAAGCGGCGAGCGAAGACAAACTGCTGGATATTGTTTTGGAAGCTGGCGCGGAAGATATGAAAGATGATGGATCCATTTGGTACATCGTGACGCCGCCGGAGGCGATGGACAAAGTAAAGGAAGCGCTAAGCAAGGCAGGAATTACCGCGGCGTCGGCGGAAGTTGGCATGGTGCCCCAAAATTACATTAAGTTGACCGGCGCGCAGGCCACGCAGATGGTGCGATTGGTGGAAGCGCTGGAAGAACACGATGACGTGCAGCATGTTTATGCAAACTTCGATATCGATGAGTCGGAAATACAGGCGGCGGTGGGGGCGAACTAGCCGGTTAGAGATATTTTTGTCAGATTTTTATCATGGGTAATTCGATTGGCCAGCGACGATCACGCTGGCCAATTTTTTGGCCTTTTTTTTGGGGTCTTCTTTCTGTGCAACGCGGCGTGGAAATTTTCTGGCGGGTATATGTGGAACGCCGTAGACTTGTGGCCGTGAGCGGCAACCACGGACCAAATCAAAAACCTGCTTTCTTTCGCGTTCTGGGGGTCGACCCGGCAGCCGCGGGTCCCACGGGTTACGGCGTGGTAGAAAGCGACGGGCGCAAGTCGCGGATGGTGGATTACGGGGCGCTGGTCATTAGCGCTAGGCGTCGCAAGGAGTCGTGTGGAGCGGCGCTACAGGATGTACACGTATTGCTCTCACGGCTGATCGAACAATACAAACCTGATGCAATGGCGGTGGAAGCGGTATTTGCCGCGTTGAATGTGCGCACAGCGCTGCGGCTGGCAGAGGTGCGCGGGGTGGTACTTCTGACAGCGGCGCAGCATAATATTGTGGTGTACAGTTATTCACCGCGAGAAGTGAAATCCTCGGTGGCGGGATATGGCCACGCGGATAAGCGGCAAGTTCAGGAAATGGTGCGCGCGTTGTTAACGATGGAAGAAATTCCGGAGCCATCGGACGCGGCTGATGCGCTGGCGGTGGCTTTGTGCCATTTGCAGGCCGAACAGACGCGGCGGAGATTCAGTTTGCCGCAGATCAGCAAAAAGCCTCGTCGTGCACGCGGTTCCTCGGTGATAGACGGGGTGGGCGCCCTAACTGCGGTAACGGGCGCCGCAAAGGGCTCCTCCGGGACTTTCTCCAACCTTAGCAATCTTCCGCGCATCGTACCGACACGATGACGAATTACCGTTCCTTAACGCTGGTTCTCGTTTGCGGGGTTTGCGTATTGATGGAGCCGGGTGCAGGGGCTTCGGTGCGCCTCCCAACTTCCGGCAACGCGGCTCCCCTGGGTAGTTCCGCCGCTGTGGCACCCGCCGAAAGCGCGAAACTCACATTCAGGCGGGTGTTTAAATCGAGTTCACCGGAATTCATCGAAATTGTAGTGTCCGAAGACGGGCATCCGGCGACTTATGACATTCGGCAGCTGGATGAAGACGCCAGCGCCTTGCCGTTTGAAATCAGCGTCGGGCTTCGCGCACACATGTTCGAATTGGCGGCGCAATTAAATCATTTTCAAGGGCAGGATCTGGACGTGCACAGGAAAATCGCGAACCTGGGCGAAAAAACTTTTCGCTGGGAAAAGGGTGCGAGCGTTCACGAGGTAAAATTCAACTACACGTTAAATTCCGCGGCGGCACAGTTGCTTCAAATTTTTGAAGGGCTGGCACGGCAGCAGGAACACGTGATGCTGCTTACGCGCCGGATGAGATACGACCGGCTAGGAATAAATGATGCGCTGCTGCAATTCGAAACGGATTTGAATCATAAATTGCTGCCGGAACCGCAATGCGCGCTGCCGATGCTTGATGAGATTGGGAATGATGCGCGGTTTGTGGATATTGCGCGGCAACGGGCGCGAACTCTGGCGGAGCGGATTCGTCATTCAAGCTGAGTAAAATCTCAGATCCTCTACCGCGTAGTAACCCAGGACGATTGGCTTCAAAAATATAAATCTTGCAAGAATTTATGCGGACGCGACTGCGGGCTGCGGCGCCGCTGCCAGGTCGCGTAGCGAGGCAACGTACGGCGCGCGAGCCACGCCGCGTTCGGTAAAAATTGCGGCGATGTAACGCGCAGGAGTAACGTCAAACGCAGGGTGCGCGGCGTGAACATCGGGGGCAATCCTCAGGCCCAGCAGATGAGTGACTTCTGACGCTGCGCGTTCTTCGATAGGGATGTGGTCGCCGTCGGGAATGCACAGATCAAACGTGGAAACTGGCGCGGCGATATAAAACGGGACGTTATTTTCCTTGGCGAGAACCGCGATTTGATACGTGCCGATTTTGTTGGCGGTGTCGCCGTTGGCGGCGATGCGGTCGGCGCCGGTAACAATCGCTCCAACTTTTCCGGTTTTCAAAAAATGGCCGACCATGTTGTCGGTAATTAATGTGAGAGGAATGCCGCCCTTATGCAGTTCCCAGGCGGTGAGACGCGAGCCTTGAAGATAAGGGCGCGTTTCCGGAACCAGGACATGCAGCTTTTTGCCTTGCTGATAAGCGACGCGAATCACGCCCAGAGCGGTTCCGATTCCGCCGGTAGCCAACGCGCCGGCGTTACATTGGGTCATTACCTGGCCTTGTGCGGGCATGAATTCCGCGCCGTATTCGCCGATGGCCTGATCGGTGGCCTTTTTTTCCAGATGCACTAATCTTGCTTCTTCAACCATGGCGCGTTTGATTTCAGGAAGCGGCTTGGATGTGGCGCAGAGTTCGGCAAATTTGCGTTTCATTCGCTCGAGAGCCCAGAAAAGATCGACCGCGGTGGGGCGCGTTTTCGCGAGAGTGTCGCAGATTTCCGGGAATTCAGATTTCAATGCGTCCACGGTTGTCGCGTTCGAACGCGAAACTCCGAGAGCAACGCCCATAGCAGCTGCAACTCCGATGGCCGGGGCTCCGCGAATAATCATTTCGCGAATGGCCTTGGCTACCTCGCGATAATCGGTATATGTGTAACTGATTTCTTCGGCGGGCAAACGGCGCTGGTCCAGCATGACAACGCCTTTGTCGGTCCATTCGATGGGTTGTGCTACGTACATAGTTCTCTAAGTTCTCCCCGCTTACTCGCGTTAATTAAATTGTAGCGAATGCCTTTGTACAAAACGAATTGCCACGCATAGCGAAGATGGCATCAAGGTGACATAGGCATGTGCTGAAAACCCCTGGTGGCGATGATGGAAGTCAGGGCGATCATGGAGTTGTAACCTAAATGGAGCAAAAAGCTAGCTAGGACGGTGCCGGTGCGCGCGCGCGCGAAAGTAAAAATCACGCCGACCAAAGTAAGAAGTGCGACCAGCCGGAAGGTCCAGCCAAGCTGGGATCCGTGCATTAATCCAAATAGCACGCCGGTGATTAAAATTCCCGGGAGCACGCCGAGGGATTTGGCGAAGAGTGGATAGAGGTATCCACGAAAGACGGTTTCCTCCACGAGGGGCGCGACGAGAACGGCCATGGTCATCAACAGGAACGCGCCGGAACGATTTTTAAAAATTTCCTGGATCGGCAGGTGCTCCGTATTTTTCATGTTATAGCTGGCCACTGCCACGAAGATGGCCAATCCGCAGCCAGAGAAGAAATACATCCAGCCGCTAGCGGCGCCGGCCGTGGGATTGGCATTCAATTTTCTCCAACCCAGCGAGCGCCAGAAGGGCACGTCGCGCAAGACCGCCAGGGTAACGTATAGGAAGAGGAAAAGCAGGGCGTACCACAGCACATTGCTTTCAACGAGTAGTTGCGGGCTATTTTCGAATACGCGCTGCACTTGAATGGCGCTTAAGTGACGATTCGCGGAAACATAAAACACAAAACCGAGTTGCACTACCATCAGGCTGGCAAATCCAAAAAAGATAAAAAGAATTAAGTGCGGCCAGGACCAGGAGACTCGCAAGTCTTCCGGCAAAATACGCTTAGCTTGGAAGGCGGGGATCGCGGCGGCCATTGGATCGCCGGCGAGAACTTGCGGGGGTTGAAACTCGGCAACTGATTGGATCGCGGGCGGAACAATGTCAGCCGCAGGGTCAGCTGCAGGCTCGGCGGGAGGCTCCAGCGAAGGGTTCACGGAATGATCTGGCGTACCGTTGTCCGGGAGTTCGTCGTGATCGTTCATTTTCTATTTTTCTTCGGGCTACGCTTGGGCCAGCCGGAAGCCAGCGCGGCTGCTACCAATGGCATGAGTAGTTCGTGATGTCCGGTGATGGCGTACCCCGTAGATTCTACCCCGCGGCGCTTGCCGGCGGATAACGTGGGGCGCTTCACTACATTTTGTAGCGGGCGATAGTGCTGGATGAAGTCAAAATTGGCGGTGGTAATGGGGCGCAACGGCACGCCCAAATTGCGCACCACGGAAACCGCTTTCAAGAAAATCTCAGGGAGAAGCACGGCTGAGCCCCAATTCAGATATACGCCGCCGGGATGCATTGATTTCACCAGCGCGCAGAAGAGGCGGAAGTCCAAGTAAGTCGCGGCGCCAAGCGCGGCGCCATCGGCGGTCGGATGCATATGGGGAATATCAGCGCCGATGGCCAGATGAACGGTGATGGGAATGCGGCGGCGATAGGCCGCGGCCACAACGCTGTTCGAGGCGTATCGCGCTTTCGCGCTGCTGCTCGTCAGGAATTGGCCGGCGGCTTCGCCGTAACCGATGCCTGAACCCGCCGCGTCTTTGGCGATTTCGTTGAGCTGCTCACCAGTTTCGCAGGCCATGCCGAATTGGCCGGCGTTGATGCCGGCGTCGACGTCCTCGGAAGTGTTTCCCGCGATGGCGATTTCGAAATCGTGGATTAACGCGGCGCCGTTCATGGCAATGCCGGATACAAAGCCTCGTTCCATCAAATCGATCAGGATGGGGCCGAGGCCAACTTTGATGACGTGCCCGCCGATGCCCCACAAAATTGCTTTTTTGTTGGCGCGGGCGCGTTGGACGGCTGCGAGCAATTGGCGGAGATCTTCAGCGGCAAGAAAATTAGGCAACGAGTCCAGGAATTTTGAGAGGGAGATATTGGCGGCGGATGGCTTTGCGAAGTCAGCGACGTTGACTTTACTTTTGCGTGAAGCAAGCGGATAGGTGCGCACGGCGCCCAATTGCAACGGCGCGGTGGAGTAAATGCTCATGGAAGCAAGTTCACTTTAGAAAGCCCTCTGCATGCGTGGAAACTTTCATGATTCTACTTCCCTGCTGATGCGCAATTTCCTAGCGGTCGCTGACATTTGATTATCGCTCATGACCGTTCGAACCGGAGCCAGGGGGAAAGTCGTTGGCATTCAGAACGCGAGCCAGCGCTTGGCCGGTGTACGACTTTTTGGTGCGCGCCACTAATTCCGGTGGGCCTTGCGCGACGATACGTCCTCCACCTTCGCCGCCTTCGGGACCTAAATCTATAATCCAGTCCGCTTGTTTGATGACGTCGAGATGGTGCTCAATGATCAGCACGGTGTTGCCGAGACTAACCAGGCGCTGCAATACAGCCAGAAGTTTTCGCACGTCGTCAAAATGCAAGCCGGTCGTAGGCTCGTCGAGAATATATAACGTGCGGCCGGTTTGGCGCTTGGAAAGCTCGCGGGCCAGCTTGATGCGCTGGGCCTCACCTCCCGACAAAGTGGTGGCCGATTGTCCGAGGGTCACGTAACCGAGGCCGACTTCCACGAGAGTGGCGAGCTTCTGCTGAATCTGGGGAATATTTTCCAGCAATTTGAGCGCTTCGGAGGCGGGCAGATTTAGCACATCGCTGATGGAATGTCCCTTGTAGCGCACCGCCAGGGTTTCGGAATTGTAGCGGCGGCCACGGCACACTTCGCACATGACATATACGTCGGGAAGAAAATTCATTTCGATGCGGCGCAGGCCGTCGCCTTGGCAAGCCTCGCATCGGCCGCCCTTCACGTTAAAACTGAAACGTCCGGGTTTGTAGCCGCGCTCGCGGGATTCCGGCAGCATGGAAAAAAGATCGCGGATAGGCGCGAAAACTCCGGTGTAGGTTGCGGGGTTCGAACGGGGAGTTCTGCCGATCGGCGCCTGGTCGATCTCGATTACTTTGTCGATCTGCTCAGAGCCAAGGATTTGGCGATGCGCGGAGACGGGCTCCATGGAACGATAAAGTTTCTGGGCCAGGGCGCGATAAAGAATGTCATTGATGAGCGTGGATTTGCCGGAACCGGAGACTCCGGTGACCACGGTTAACAGACCCAGAGGTATGGTGACGTCCACATCTTTCAAATTATTGGCGGTCGCGCCGAGGACCTGGACGGCTTTGCCATTGGGACTGCGGCGTTTTTCGGGAACTGGGATGCGCGCGGCGCCAGAGAGATATTGCCCCGTCAACGATGCGTTGGTGGCCTCAATGACCTCCGGCTTCCCTTGCGCGACCAAGTAGCCGCCGGCTTCGCCTGCGCCGGGGCCGAGGTCGACCACAAAATCGGCGCGGCGAATGGTTTCTTCATCATGCTCGACGACCAGCACGGTGTTGCCAAGATTGCGCAATTGCTCGAGGGAGCCAAGCAGGCGGTCATTGTCGCGGGCGTGCAGACCGATGGAGGGTTCATCGAGCACATAGAGCACGCCGCGCAGGCGCGAACCGATTTGCGTGGCCAGGCGAATACGCTGAGCTTCGCCGCCGGAAAGCGTGGCGGCGGAACGATCGAGGCTGAGGTAATTCAGGCCGACGGCGAGCAGAAAATCGAGGCGCTCGGCGACTTCACCGAGTGGGCGCGCTGCGATTTCTTTCTGCCGGTCGGTCAGCTGCGCGAGAATTTTATCCACCGCGGCGCGCGCTTGCGTAAGCGAGAGACCGGTGAAGTCGGCTATCGACAAACCGCCAAGTTTCACGGCCAGCGAACCCGGGCGCAGACGTTTGCCGTGACACACGGCGCATTGCGTTGCGGACATGTAGCGGGTCATCCACTCGCGGTAGGAATCGGAGCTGGATTCTTCAAAATTGTTTTCCAGAAATTTGAGCATGCCCTGGAAATGGAATCCTTTTTCGCTGCGGGCTTTCTTGCTGTCGGAAGCGGTTTCTTCCTTGGAGACGCGCGTGTTGAAGGGTGGATATCCATAGAGCAACATATTTTGAATACGCGGCGTAAACTTTTCGAACGGCGTGTCCAGTGAGAATCCATGGGCGTACGCAGCCAGCTCCATGGTGCGTTTTAATGGCGCGGAGGCCGAACCGGGGCCCAGGCCGCCTTCAAATAACGGGCGTGACCAATCAGTGATGATTTTGGCGGGATCGAAATCATATTTTGAACCGAGGCCGTTGCAGGCCGGGCACGCGCCGTAGGGAGAATTGAAGCTGAAAGAGCGCGGCTCGAGTTGCGGAACGGAGATGCCGCAGTCGGGACACGCCAGCTTTTCGGAAAAAACATATTCCTTGCCGCCCACCACAACAACAGTAACGAGGCCAGACGCCAGCTTCAGCGCGGTGGCGATGGACTGCTCAAGGCGGGCGGCGATGCCGGGTTTTACCAGCAAGCGGTCGATGACAATTTCGATGGTGTGATTTTTGCGCTTATCGATGACGGGAAGCTCGTCGAGGGGAAACAGTTCGCCGTTGATGCGCACGCGAACATAGCCGTCTTGCGCAAATTTTTCGAGTTCCTTGCGGTAGGCGCCTTTTCGGCCGCGCACTATGGGCGCGAGGATCATCACGCGATCATCGGGCTGGCACAGTTCGCCATGGAGGATGGCCTGGACGATCTGTTCGCTGGACTGGCGGGTGATGGGCTTGCCGCAATTGGGGCAATGCGGGGTACCAACGGAGGCGTAGATCACGCGCAGGTAGTCGTAAATCTCGGTGATGGTGCCTACCGTGGAACGCGGCGAGCGCGTGGTGGTTTTCTGCTCGATGGCGATGGAGGGCGACAGGCCCTCGATTACGTCGACCTCGGGGCGCTCCATCTGGTCGAGGAACTGGCGGGCGTAGGCGGAAAGAGATTCGACATAGCGGCGCTGGCCCTCGGCGTAAATGGTGTCAAAGGCCAGGGAGGACTTGCCGGAGCCGGACAAGCCGGTAATGACGGTGAGGGAGTTGCGCGGAATCTCGACGTCAATATTCTTGAGATTGTGCTGGCGAGCGCCGCGGATGACCAGTTTCGTGAGGCCCATGTCGGGATCTGCTCCCTCCACAGGAGCCCGTAGCCCCAGTAGAGAAAATTAAGGGCACAATAACTCTTCACCATAGCAGGGAGATTTGAAGCGGTCAAACGGGCCAAAATTTGGGTAGTGGGTCAGTTTGAATTTTGAGCCTATTGCGTTCCCGTTTGATTCTGGCAAGATGGCATCATGACGAAGAAGAGTGTAAAAAAGAAGCCCACTAAACGAAAGATTGCTCCCAAGCCGGATGTAAACCAACTTGCAGCACGCACCACAAAGATAATCTCTGAAAAATAGACATTGCCACGCAAGACGATTAAGACTCAGGTGAAGAAACTTTCCCGCTAAGGCGCTTCGACGGATTGCGCCCTATTGATCATGCGCTTCACTTCAGAATTTGCATGGATAGCATGGATTTCTATTTCCGGATGGCTTTGGTGGAATACGCGAAAAATCTCATCCGCAAAAGCTTGCCCTATGGTATCTAAACCCGTGAAGTCAAACAAAACAACCTTAAAAAGGTCAACTCTCTCAAGTACTCTCTTGGCCTGTGACCGGGAAATTAGCTTATCGTTGCCATACTGGGCGAGACGTACTGGGACCACTGTCTTGTTAAATCCATAATCATCACCCGAGGTGTATTGATCAAAAATCTTCCTAGCGGTTCTAGACGTATGGTTATCTAGTCTCATGACAACCGTGGTGGAATTATGAAACGTATCGTCCTCCAGTTGATAAACCCAATCCTCCAAATTACCGAAAGAGTGCATGAAATGGACCTCATCAGAAATGATGCTGAAATTGTCACACATTCTAGACGTGAAAAAGATTCCCTCTCCAGTGTGGTGTTTCGGATCAGTTGTTAATTTTCCTTTTGATAATTCTAGAACCGCGTGCCGTTCGTCGAGCAGTTTCAATTTCGTCTGGATGTTCTTAAAAATTCCAATTCCGTTGTCCGCCAAGACTATTACTGTATTTATAGCCGTTTTCGCTATGCGGATTCGGACCTGAGTACCGCCAGAATGAGAAATTGCATTGTTAAGCATCTCTGTGAAAGCGTAATGCCAAATGTCCAAGACGTTTTCTGGTAGGTGCCCAAGAACCGCAGCGATATCCTCAGTCCAAACTACATCCTCAGCCAAATTAGCGGAGATTGAATAAAATTTTTGCCACTCAACAAGGGTGGCAAGCTTGTAGATGCGATTCCTCGTATGACCAGTTTCACTGAGCGACTTCTCCCTAACTAATCTCTGTAAATGCTTATTCACCGCCTGGCGCGTTATTTTGAAGTGTTCAGAGGTGACCTTGCTTATTTCCGAAGGATGCTTTTCGGCGTTTTCTAGGATGTAATGCCGGACTTCTTCGCCACGCGTGCGGACTCTTGTCATTAGCAACCTTTCTACAGAACATTGTCAACTTTATGCTTGACATTGTCAACCTTACCGAATACTATTGTCAAGCATTGAAGGTACATTGTCAACCTTAAATCTTAAAGGGTGCAGAATGAATAAGATCAAGAGGGAAAAACGAGTGCAAATCATAGCCTCACTGGTTGAGGGCAATTCCATTCGAGCTACTGTCCGAATGACGGGTGTGGCGAAGAACACAGTCGTTAAATTACTCGCTGAAATTGGTACCGCCTGCGAGCGGCACCAAAATAGCGCTCTTCGTAATCTCCCCTGCAAGAAAATTCAATGTGATGAAATTTGGCAATTTTGTTACGCGAAGCAGAAGAACGTGCCTAACGACAAGCAAGGTCAATTCGGGTATGGCGACGTCTGGACTTGGGTTGCTCTATGTGCTGAAACAAAGCTGATTTGTACCTACAAGATCGGTACTCGCGGGGCTTCCACGGCCTACGCCTTCATGCATGACCTTGCGGAGCGTCTCGCAAATCGAATCCAGCTGACAACAGACGGGCATCGAGTATATGCGGATGCCGTAGAAAGTGCGTTTGGTTCCAACATTGATTACGCGATGTTAGTAAAGGTTTACGGGGCAGATCGTGACAGCGAAGCGCATTACAGTCCAGCCGAATGCATGAGCTGCCGTACTATCCCC
>DATMOS010000124.1:0-23746 GCA_035568155.1 Verrucomicrobiia bacterium
GGCCGCCGATCCCAGGCTCGCGGCACCGTCAAAAAGCGCGCCGCAATCTGCTTCCGCAGATGGCCGCGAGCACACTCGTTCGCATTGACCACAGCTTTGTAGGTCGCGGCTTTGTGAGACATACGACGCTTCGAGCTTCGTCACAGTCCCAGCTCAAGTTATCCTTGCAGCAAATCCTGCATTTCCCTCCAGTGATAAATCTTTAGCTTCTCTGTTTGATTCTTCGCCGACTTAATCAGGGCTTTTGCAATATCTTCTCCCGTTATGCCCTTATATTTATCGCCTTTCCACATTAAGAGAGGATTTAAAGCAGACCAAAACCTCATCAGTGCTTCTTCTAAGAGCGAACGTTTCTCTTTCCTGTTCCCCATGATCATTGAGGGGCGAAAGATATGAGTATGCTCGAAATTGAGTGCGATCACGTCTCGCTCGGTTTCGCCTTTGGTCCGTACATAGAAGAATTTCGAATTAGGGTTGGCGCCAACTGCGGTGACCAGAAAGACCGATTTCGCCCCTCTTTCTTTTGCTATCCGTGCCGCCAGGACCGGATAATCGTGATCCACTTGGTAGTACGCGGCCTTCTCAGGCGAGTTCGTCTTGGTTGTGCCAAGAGCAATAAAGACTTCATCCGCGGCGATTTCTGATTTCACACCCGCTAGGGAGTTGTAGTCGCCTATCACTGTTCTTAGTCTCGGGTGAGTGATATTCAGGCTTTTCCGAGCGACGGCGGTTACCTGTCCGTAATCAGAACTGTTCAACAGTTCGCTCAGAAGATGCGAACCTACGAATCCATTTGATCCAAAAACAATGGCTCTCTTCATGAGACGACACGACGCGCTTAAGAGATTCCATGAAGGTTGCGCCCGCCTTCAAACCAATTGCGCCGAGCGCAATCTGCGCAGCCGGTTGAAGAATCGGTTGGCGCTGTCAATGTCCCGCGCAATTTGCTCGCGCAACTCTGCAGCGCCACTGAATTTTTTTTCCGGCCGTAAGCGCTTCCAGAAGCGCACTTCCATGCGCTTCGCAGGAATTTCCCCGCGAAAATCCAGTAAGTGCGTCTCTACCGTTAGCGCAGTTCCATTGAACGTGGGCCGCATCCCGATATTTGTCACCGAGCGGTGACTGCGCGAATCGCCGGGGAAACACGTGCGCGTAATGTACACGCCGCGCGCCGGCAGCAACTCTTGCTCCGGCACCAAGTTGAGCGTCGGGAAAGTAAACTTGCTTCCTGTTCCCGTGCCGCTCACCACTTCACCGGTCAAAACAAACGGCCGCCCCAGCAACCGGCCTGCGTGGCTCACGTCGCCGTCCACAATTTCCCGGCGAATGATAGTGCTGGAGACAATCTCTCCGCGATAAACAACCGGCGGAACAATCACCACTTCAAATCCCAGTCGCTCGCCAAGTTCGCGCAACAGTTTTACGTTGCCGGCTTGGCGATGCCCAAAGCGAAAATTCTCTCCCACCAGAATGGTGGCCACGCGCAACTCGCTGACCAATATCTGCTCCACAAAATCTTCGGGAGCCAGCCGCGATAGCTCTATCGTGAACGGCATCACCACTGCTGCTTCCAGGCCCAGAATGCTGCACCACTCAACGCGTTGCGTATTGGTGGAGATTCGCGGTGGTGCTGATTCTGGCCGCAAAATTTTTAATGGTGGTGGATCAAAAGTCAGTGCCGTTGACACCCCATTCGTTTCCAGCGCGCGTTCGACGGTAGCCCGCAAAATCGCTTGATGCCCTAAATGCAGGCCGTCAAAATTTCCAACCGCCAGCACGCTGGATCGTTTGGGAGAAGCGTAGTGAGCGTTCCAAGCCGCCGGCGATGGAAACGTGCTTACGCCGGTGGACCGCTTCGTCGCAGGTTTGCAGGTGTCTCGATTTTCAAGTTGCGTCTCGATGGGCGCGTCCACGTTGACATCGAATTGCAGGCCGTCGTAGGCAAGTTGCACATGGGGAAATCCCGCGTCACGCAAGCGTTGGTTGGTTTCCGCGTGCGACAAATCGTGCGCGATATGCGTGAACCATGCGCGCTTTGGTCTCAGCCGCTGCACCAGCGCCAACGCCTGCTCCACCGTCTGGTGCATGGGATGAGGAATATCGCGCAGCGCATCGATAATTAAATCATCTAAATCGTGCAAGAGCGGCACGGAAGTTTCAGGCAACGAACTAAAATCCGTCAGATACGCCGTTTTACCGAAGCGATAGCCCAAAACTTCCAGGTCGCCGTGCGCGAGCGGCACAGGAATAAACGGCACGCCCAGCAATTCAAACGGACCTGTTACGACGTGCAGATCCACGATCGGGACGGTGCTCAGCGTCGGCTTGCCGCTGAAGACATATGAAAAAGCCTGCCGCAGTATCACGAACGTCTCTTCGTTGCCATACACCGGAAGCGCCGCTCGCTGGCGGATGTTGAACGGACGGATATCATCGAATCCCATGATGTGATCGGCGTGACCATGCGTGAGCAAAATCGCATCAAGTCTTTCCATGCGCGCACGCAAAGCCTGCTGGCGAAAATCGGGAGTGGTATCAATGACCACGTTTTGCCCGCCCCGCGATAGCAGCAGGGAAGGGCGCAGTCTCTTATCGTGAGAATCGCGAGAACTGCACACGCGGCAGTGGCAGCCGGGCGAAGGAACACCCATGGAGGTGCCCGAGCCGAGCACCGTAAGCTTTATAGGTTCCTGTTTTGATTCAGCGGACATAGGGAAGAATAGAGTCGGCTAGCGAACCTGCGGAAAGCGCGCTCTGAAAAATTCAGAAAAAATTCCCGACTGGTCAGCGCAAACTTAAAGGTCAGGGAATTAACGCTTGCTGCCAACCTTGGCTTGTTGCGCCACTTTGGCAGCCTGCGCGGCCAGCGCCTGGTTCACTTCCAGATAGGTCATCTTCAATTTGCCAAGCAGATCAAGCAGCAAATTTTCTTCTTCCGGCGCAAGATGTCCTTTGGTTTTTTCTTGCAGCACATCCAGCATATCGATCAATTCACGGGCCGCTTCTGGATCAATGACCGGCTGGCCCGTTCGCGGATCCGCGTAGGCGCCCAGCACCATCGCGGCGTTGCTGCCAATCATGCGAATCAGATTCTCAAACGCGGGTGAAGCTTTGGGCGCATCCGCGGGAGGCTGCGCGTTCGCAGGAGCCTCTAGCGGTGATGGCGGGGCAGGGTGGCGCGCCGCTTCCAGTTGCGCCTCGCGTTCCGCCTTGCGCTCTTCCGCTTCCACCACGTCTTTGCGAATATCGCCTTCGGCCGTGAACGGCCGCCGGTCAATTACGCGAAATGCTTCTTCGTGCTTATCTTCAGGCAAAGTAGTCCCTCAATCGTTAATGCGACTTGTAGTTTATCACGCCAGTTCTGTTTAGCCATCGTCGCGACTGGCTACTAAGCATTTCAATCGCGTGGGAAAACGTGATGAGTACTCTTGTCAAAAGTAGCCGGCCGCCGTAAAGTGGAAACCCCGCGACAAAGAAGTTTTGCGGACACCCGATGCGCTCCCCAACAAAAAAATCATCCAAGTCCAAGAAGAAAACTTCAGTAGGCAAGGTTTCAGCACGAAAATCAGCGCGCGCCAACAATTTGTCTGCAGGCGAGTGGTTTGAGAAGCTCGTCGCCGTGCAAAAGCGCCTACGTGCGCCGCAAGGCTGCCCCTGGGACCGCGAGCAGACCCACGCCACGCTGCGCCCTTACCTTATCGAAGAAGCTTACGAAGTGATCGATGCACTCGATTCTGGCGACGATGCGAAGTTTGCCGAGGAGATGGGCGATCTCTTGCTTCAGGTGGTTTTCCATTCCGAAATCGCTCGCGAACAACAACGTTTCACTGTCGCGGATGTGCTTCGCGAAATTCACGACAAGATGGTGCGGCGCCACCCGCACGTGTTCGGCGACGTTAGCGCCAGGAATTCCGCTGAAGTTCTACAGAATTGGGAACGAATCAAGGCCACAGAACGGCTCGACAAAAATGTTTCTACTAAAAATGGCGCTGCAAAGCAGCAGCAGAAGCCCGCATCGCTGCTCGATGGTGTTTCGCGCGGATTACCAGCCGTGCTGCAAGGGCTGCAGCTCACGCGCAAGGCAGCCCGCGCAGGCTTCGATTGGCAAGACGCCGACGGCATCTTCGAAAAATTGCGCGAAGAAATGGCTGAAGTTCGCCACGCGCTGGCCGAAAAGGACCCCAAAAAAGCGGAGGAAGAACTTGGCGATCTGCTGTTCGCAGCAGTAAATCTCGCGAGGTTTGTGCAAGTCGATCCAGAAATTGCGCTGAAAAAAGCCAACGCAAAATTTCAGCGCCGTTTCATGGAGATGGAGAAAGCCGCTCGGCAGAACGATCGCACCTTCGACGGGATGCCGCGCGAAGATAAAGAATCGTTGTGGGGCGCAGTGAAACACGGCGAAAAAAAGACTGCCGATGCGCGAAAATCGGCCAACGGCGAATCTCCAAACGCGAAGCCGCAGCCTTCCCGCATGAGCGCATCCAACGGAAGATGACCGGTAGCATCGTCATCCGCAAGTGCCAATCGCTCGACGAATTTCATCGTTGCGTAGCGCTGCAACGCGAAATTTGGCAGGAAGCGGATCTTGAAATCGAGCCGGCCACTGCTTTTGTGGTGGCGGTCAATACCGGCGGCCAGGTGCTCGGCGTCTTCGATGGCCAGCGCCTGGCGGGCTTCACCTTAGCGGTCGCCGCCATCCGCGACGGCGTTCCGTATCTGCACTCGCACATGACCGGTATCCACGCCGACTATCGCGACCGCGGCATCGGCAGAATGCTGAAACTTTTCCAGCGAGACGAAGCGCTCAGCCGGAATATTCGCCTCATCTGCTGGACTTTCGATCCGCTGGAATTTCGCAATGCCTACTTCAATCTCAATCGCCTAGGCGCCATTTCCAGAACGTACTTGCCTAATTTCTACGGCGTCACCAGCAGCCCTTTGCATCGTGGCCTGGCTACCGATCGCCTGTTGGCTGAATGGCATCTTGACTCGCCGCGCGTTATGGCTGCCGCCGCTGGCGTGCCGGTGCAAACTCCCGAGTGCAGCGCCGTTATCCACATGCCGGCGGCCTCTGGTGATGGACGGTCAGTGGCTCCAGGCCAATCGTCGGAGCAACTCGCGGACGTACAGGATCGGCTGCGAAACCAATTTACGAAATATTTTCAGCGTAACTATGCGGCGGTAGCGGTGCGCAGGGATACGCCAGGGCGGGGATATTTGTTGTGCCCCTGGAGCGATTTTTAGGAACGAGAGAGGTCACAACTTCCGGCATGAAAATCAAGGAAATCACTCTTCGAGAAGTGCCTATGGAGCTGGTCGCTCCTTTTGAAACCAGCATGGACCGCGTGGAGTCACGCCGCGTGTTACTGGTCGAAGCCAAAGTCGACGGCGTGACTGGTTGGGGTGAATGTGTAGCCGGTGAGGATCCTTATTACAGTCCCGAGACGGTAGAGACTGCCTGGATCGCTTTGCGCGATTATTTGTGGCCGCTCATCAAAGGGAGGGAAGTCAGCTCGGCGGCTGAGGTCTGGTCTTTGCTCGCACGCGTCCGCGGCCACAACATGGCTAAAGCTTCAGTTGAAGCTGCGGTTTGGGATGCGGAGGCACGGCAAAAAAATCTGCCGCTCTGGAAATTGTTGGGTGGCACGCAACAGGAAATTAGTTGCGGAGTCTCCGTGGGACTTAAAGAATCACTTGAAGTATTGGTGGAGGCGGTAAGAAAAGAAATCGCGGCGGGTTATCAGCGCATCAAGATAAAAATTAAGCCCGGTAAAGATCTGGAATTGGTTCGCAGACTGCGCCTGGATTTTCCGCGCATTAAATTAATGGTGGATGCCAACTCCGCCTATCGTCTGGACGACTGGCCGCTGTTGAAGCAACTCGAAGGCTTTTACCTGATGATGATCGAACAGCCGCTCGGGTGGGATGACCTGTACAGCCACATCGAATTGCAGAAGAAGCTGGACACGCCCATCTGTCTGGACGAGTGCATCCACAACGAGGATCAAGCCCAGGCAGCGGTTACCCTGGGCGCCTGCAAGATCATTAATATCAAACTGGGCCGAGTGGGCGGATTTACAGTGGCCAAGCGAATTCACGATATTTGCCAGCGTGCAGGCGTCCCGGTGTGGTGCGGAGGAATGCTGGAAACGGGCATCGGCCGCGCGCACAACATTGCGCTATCTACGCTGCCAAACTTCACGCTGCCTGGAGATGTCTCCGCCAGCAAACGCTACTGGCATGAAGATATCATCGAGCCTGAAGTAACTGTTTCTTCGCGAGGAACGATCACTGTGCCGCAGGGCCCGGGTATCGGCTTTACGCCCCGTCGTGAGCTGATCGAAAAACTAACCACGCGGACGGAACGACTTACGTAATTGCTGGAATGGAGAAAAACTTTGCAAAAGCCGCCAATGCGCCGGGGTGGTAACGCCGCAAGAATAGCCGTCATTCCAGGTGACGGCATCGGCGAAGAAGTTACGCCCGAGGCGCTCAAAGTCTTGAAGTCTGTGACAACCGCCACAGGCCGCTCCATGGATTTTGTGGAGTTCGACTGGGGCGCGGATAAATATCTTCGCGACGGCGTCAGCCTGCCGGACGGCGCAGTGGAAATGTTGCGTGATGAGTTCGACGCGATTTTGTTCGGCGCGCTCGGCGATCCGCGGGTGCCCAGCAATCAACACGCTGCGGATATTTTGCTCGGATTGCGATTCAAGCTGGATCTGTACGTGAACGCGCGACCGGTGGAACTTCTCCACCAACGACTCACGCCACTGCACGGGCGCACGGAAAAAGACATTCGCCTGGTGGTTTTTCGTGAAAACAGCGAAGGTTTGTATGTCGGCGTCGGCGGCTTTTTTAAGAAGGGCACCGCGGACGAAATCGCCGTGCAGGAAGACGTTAATTCCCGCAAAGGCGTCGAGCGAATCATCCGATTTGCGTTTGAATACGCGCAGAGCAAGGGTTTGAAGCGCGTGTGCATGAGCGATAAATCCAACGCCATGACCTTCGCGCACGACTTGTGGCAGCGCGTCTTCAAACTGGTGCGCCAGGAATATTCCGGCATTGAATCCCGCCACTTATATATTGATACGCTGGCCATGGAAATTGTGCGCGACCCCAGCCAGTTCGATGTCATCGTTACCTGCAATCTTTTCGGTGACATTATCAGTGATTTGGGAGCCCAGCTCGCGGGTGGGCTGGGCCTTGCACCTTCAGGGAATATTCATCCCGGCCAGACGTCGCTGTTTGAACCGGTTCACGGCTCGGCGCCGAATATCGCGGGCAAGGGAATTGCAAATCCTCTGGGATCTGTATTAGCCAGCGCGATGATGCTGGAGTTTTTGGGATGGAGCGCGGAAGCTGCGGCTTTGAATAGCGCCGTGAAAGCTGCAGTACACGAAAATTTCGTTACGCCCGATCTCGGTGGAACCCACAAAACTGGCGAGGTTGGAGACTGGCTCGCCAAATTTGTCTCCGACGCGAGCAAGGTACGTCCACGCGAACAATGAAAGTAATTCTTTAACTATCCACTCGCTGCTAGGTTCTGCAGCAAAATCCCAACAAGAATAATTTTGCGTCCAGACTGTCGGCGCGCCGACAATGCAAGTGGCACTTTAACGTCGGGGGCTGAGACATGCTCTTGGGAATAGTCGGCGCGTCGACAATCAAAGCCTCACCTGAACATGTTCAATAGCCGCGTGATGGGTAAAGTGGAACTTTAGTTCGCGATTTGCTGATCCAGGTGAGCGCCATCCCCATCAAGAATCCGCCGACATGCGCCCACCACGCCACTCCGCCATGGGTCACATCGCCAATACTCGTGACCCCGGCGATAAATTGCAGAAAGAACCAGTAGACCAGAATAAAAAAGGCCGGAATCGGAACCAGGAAAATAAACACCAGGGTCAGGATTCTCGAACCGGGATAAAGAATTAAGTACGCGCCCATCACCCCGGAGATCGCGCCGCTCGCACCCAGCGCTGGCAGGGAAGAATTGAAATTGAAGAGCACGTGCAGAAGGCCAGAACCGATACCACAAACCAGATAGAAGAATAGATACGGGATGTGGCCGAAGAAATCTTCCACATTGTCGCCGAAAATCCAGAGGAAAAGCATGTTGCCGGCAATATGCGCGATACCGGAGTGCAGAAATAGACTGGCGACCAGGGGGAGAAATGCGCCAACGAAATCAATACGCCCCGCGAGGAAGGCCGGGAAGCGCGCGGGAATCACCGCATTGGCCATCAGAAAAGCTTTAAACAAGTGCGGAGGCAGCGAGATTTCGTGCAGGAAAACAGCAACGTTCGCACAGATGAGCAGAACGTTGACGATCGGGAATCGCCGGTGCGGGTTAAGATCTTTGAGTGGAATGAACACGGAGAGCCGCGGTCAGAGTAACTAAAACCAGCAAAAAGATAAAGCCTCGCGAACGCTTGCGAATGCCGCGAATCCAGCAATCAGTGCGGCCCTCGAAGCGGAAAATGTATTTCTGATTTTCAGAGAACGTGAATTTACTCCGCAATTGAGCCTTTCATGCGCGCAAACATTGCGCGCGCGTTGCGGGTGTGATAATTAAACATGTTCGCGTGCTTGCAAAGTTCTCGCCTATAGTAGGGCCGGAGATGATAGCGGCGCGCTAGAAAAGTTCATGCCCGCCCGGGAAACGGAAGCCATCATTTTAAAAACTTTTCCACTGGGCGAGGCTGACCGGCTGGTTAGTTTTCTGGGACGCGCCACGGGCAGAATGCGCGGCGTAGCGGCCGGCGCGCGGCGCATCAAGAACCGCTACGGCTCGACGCTACAACTGCTGTCGCATGTGCAAGTTTGGTATATCGAAAAGGAAACGCGCGATCTGGTGCGCATCCAACAATGCGAGCCGCTGGAGTCGTTCAATAAGTCGCAAAGCGATTATTTCCTAAGCACCGGGATGGCGGTGGTGAGTGAAGTGGCGGAAATCGCGCTGCCGGAGCGCGAGGTATCCGAGCCCATGTTCCGTTTGATACTGCTGACCGCGCAGGAAATCGAGCGAACCGGGGAGTGGTCATTACCGCTGAGCTATTTTGCGTTTTGGACGGTGCGGCTGGGCGGTTGGTTGCCGCGATTTGATCGCTGCGCAAATTGCGGAGAGATGTTTGGCGCGCGTCCGGGGTATTTTGCGAGTTGGGAACCGGGACTGTTATGCGAGAAGTGCCGGCGGCAGGGAATGTCCGCGATGCATCCCGCGGCGCGCGAACTCGCCGAACGCTTCACGGGCGAACGGCTGGATCGGATTGCATTGACTGAGGCGATGAAGCCGGCGCTTAGAGAACTACGTGAAGCGTCACTCGGGTGGGTCGAGCATCACACCGAGAGAAAACTGGCAACCAGAGAGCTTTTGGAGAAAATTTGAAAGTTAAAGTAAAACTTGAGAAAAAAAATACCGGCCTGAATTTTCAGGATTTGATTTTGCGCCTCTCGCAGTTCTGGGCTGGTCAAGATTGTGTGCTGCAGCAGCCGTACGATGTGGAAGTCGGCGCCGGCACGATGCATCCGGAAACGTTTTTGCGCGTTCTTGGGCCACAACCTTATCGGGTCGCGTTCGTGCAGCCTAGCCGGCGGCCGGCGGATGGACGTTACGGCGAGAATCCCAATCGTCTTTATAAGCATTCCCAATTCCAGGTGGTCCTGAAGCCTTCGCCCGCCGATGTACAAGACGTTTATTTGAAGAGCCTCGAAGCGATTGGCATCGATTTGCGCGTGCACGACATTCGCTTTGAAGAAGACAACTGGGAATCGCCCACCTTGGGTGCGTGGGGAATCGGTTGGCAGGTCCTGCTCGACGGGCTGGAGATTACCCAGTTCACCTATTTTCAGCAAAGCGGCGGCATTGACCTCGACCCCATTTCCGTGGAATTGACTTACGGATTGGAGCGCATCTGCGCTTTTCTGCAAGGGGTGGATAGCGTGTATGACTTGCGGTGGTCCGCGGATAAAACGTACGGGCAAATTCGCCTGGCGGAAGAGCAGCAGTTTTCGGTGTATAGCTTTGATAAGAGCGACGCAGTGGCGATTCGTTCGGAGTTTGACCTGCACGAAAAGCAAGCTAAAGAATTACTTGAAGGTTTCGCGGCGTCGAAGGGTGATGCGCGAGCAAAATATCCGGTGCTCGCCGCTTACGATCATTGCCTGAAATGCTCACACCTCTTTAATTTGCTGGATGCTCGGGGCGTAATCTCCACCACAGAGCGCGCCGCGCTGATGGCGAGAGTGCGTGGAGCGGCCTGCAAAACGGCCGCGGCCTACCTGGAGCAAATCGGCGGACCTGCAAAGCGACGGGAGTTACGAGCATGACCCCGAGCGGCCGCAACGGTGCGAAGAAAGACGGTAAGAAACTGGAATCGAAAGCGGAAAAAAAACTCGAGCTGGTGTTTGAGATGGGGTGCGAGGAAATTCCGGCAGGGATGTTGCCGCGCGCGACGGACGAGTTGCGTACTAACATCACAAAACTGCTGACTGCAGAGAATTTAATGGCCGGCGTGACAGTGGAGACGTTCAGTGGGCCGCGCAGGCTCTCTGCGTGGGTGCGCGGGCTGACCGCGAAGCAAGAGGACGTCACCAGCGACGTCACCGGACCGCCAGTATCGGTTGCATTTGATAAGGCCGGAGCGCCCACCCGCGCAGCGTTGAGCTTCGCGGAAAAGCAGGGCGTTCGTGTCGAGGATTTGCATCGAATACAGACGCCAAAGGGTGAATACCTGGCGGCGCGTCAAGTCCGACGCGGCAGGACGGCGGAAGAAATCCTGAACGAGATTTTGCCGCGAGCGATCCACGATCTAACGTGGCCGCGCTCGATGACCTGGACGGGAATCGATGGCGCACGATTTATTCGCCCCATTCGCTGGCTGCTGGCGGTGCTGGATGGCCGCCCACTACAGTTTTCTTATGGCGGTGTGTTGTCTGGCGACAAAACATTCGGGCATCGGTTCATTGGAAAAGGGGAACTGACTGTTCGCAACTTCGAGGAATATGAGAAGAAACTCGGCTCTAACGGAGTGATCGTACGGGCACAGGCACGGCGCGAAAAGATTGATAGGGAATTGGCCCAGCTAGCGCGCAAGAATGGTTTTCAAATCCACAAAGACGCGGTTCTAGAAAACCTCGTGTGTTACTTGAATGAGTATCCGACGGTCATCGAAGGCGTATTCGACAAGGAGTTTTTGAATTTACCCGACGAGATTCTCGTAACGGTGATGCGCGATCATCAGAAATATTTCGCGGTGGAAAATAGTCGCGGGGAATTGGCTCCCAATTTTTTAGCGGTCATTAATCTTGCAAGGGATTCGCGGGGTTTGGTGCGCGCCGGGCATGAACGCGTGCTGCGGGCGCGATTTGCGGATGCGCAATTTTTCTGGGCGGCAGACCAGAAGCATCCCCTGGCGGATAATCTGGCGAAGCTGGAACGTGTAACGTACGAGTCGCGGCTGGGCAGCTATCGCGACAAAGTGGAGCGGGTACGGTCTATTGCGCGGTGGCTTACCGAGCAGTGGTACAGCAGCGGGATGATTGAAGCGCACGTGGCGGAAGCAGACCGCGCGGCTGAATTAGCAAAGTGCGATCTGGCCACGGAGATGGTGCGCGAATTTCCTGAGTTGCAGGGGATTGTTGGCGGGCTCTATGCGCGGGCGCAGGGCGAGCCTGATGAAGTAGCTGACGCGATTTATGATCACTACCGGCCGGTGGGACTGACAGATCCAATCCCGCGAAACGTGACGGGCTGCGCCGTGGCGCTGGCGGATAAGCTGGATTCGATCGCAGGGTGTTTTACGGTGGGCGTGGTGCCCACGGGATCGAGCGATCCGTACGCGCTGAGAAGAGCGGCGCTGGGCATCGTCAAAATAATCATGGAGCGTAAGTTGCCGGTATCACTGTCGCTGGCGGTGGGAGCTGCGGCCAAGGCCTTGTTAGTGCACAAGCCGAAGAAGGGAATGACGACCGAGCAGGAAGCGCAAGTGTTAGAGTTCATTCTCGAGCGCGCACGATTCATTCTGCGCGACCGCGACGGATTCGCTTATGACGAAGTAAATGCTGTGTTTCGTGCGGGCGCGGAAGACTTGGTGGACGCGCAGAAGCGGGTCACAGCGTTAAAGTCGATCCGTAAATCCAAGAATTTCGAGCCTCTGGCAGTATCGTTCAAGCGTGTCCGCAAGATTCTGGAAAAAGCGGAACTGGGCAAGACGGAAGGGCGTCGAGTGCAAGCGGAGTTATTCGAGCACGACGCGGAACGCGAGCTGTACGCTGCAATGCGAGAGGCGGCGGCTCGCGTACAGACGGCCAAACGGGGCGGGCGGTATCAGGAAGCGCTGGAGACTATCGCCGGATTGCGGAAAGCTGTGGACAGGTTCTTCGAGGAAGTGATGGTGATGGCTGAGGATGAACGGATCCGGAGTAATCGTCTGATACTTCTCTCCGAGCTGTTGAAGGAGTTCACCACGGTAGCGGATTTCTCAGAAATCGGCGCTGAGGAACGTCGCTAAAGGATTAGATGAAAGAAAATTGTCGACTCGCCGACACTTGAAGTAATTGTCTAACGTCAAATTGTCGACGCTCCGACATTGAAAGTGAGAGGTGAGGTTGCTAATCGCCAGTTTGTGGAATGTGAAGCAATCCATTAACACCGACGGTGATGAAGCAAAGAGCGATCGTGGTCCAAATTGTCGACGAGTCGACATGTGAGGCAATGGTTTAGATTTCGATGAGGGTCGTAATTGAGACAAAGCCAAGTGGCGTCGGCATATAAAGTAACAGTAGAAGTCTGGGTTCGCATTTGAAGCACGGGAGAAAATGTAACGTTGTAGTTTAGGTCTGCGAGCAAGTTCCCCAGTACCGAGCGCCGGACCTAAAGTGCAGCTTTAACCAAGGCACATTGCGAACGCCGGTCGGGTATCGGAAAACGACTGCGAGAGATTTCGGGAAAGTAGCACTTAAAGTAAAGGATTAGATGTCTAGCCTGAGACAAATTTGTATTCATTGTCGGCCCGCCGACATCGTAAGTGATGGTTGAGTTTTGTTGAGTAGTCAGCGAGCACTCGAATGTCCCTGGGGATATGCAAAGTAATGGTTGATGTTCCGAGTTTTTGGCGGCGACGGTCGGCGAGTGCAGAAAGGTCGACACGCCGACATCGTAAGCGATGGTTGAACCTGGTATCGACTGACGTGCGGTGCTGGAACAGTCGAGGTTTGAATATAAGGCGATGGTTAAGATTTGGATTTTAGGCTGGATCGCCGGGTAAGCGGAAAGAATGTCGGCGAGCCGACAATGAAAGTAACGGTTGAGGGCGTCTTACATCTGTTCGAACGACACGTGCCCGCTCGAACGGGATGCGCCGATTCGAATGGGTGCTGCTACTCGCACATTTTTGGTTGATTGATTTTGAAACAAAGTTGGAGAAGCACAAAATCCTACATCGAGGGTCACAGTGAAAAAATGGGTATATTTTTTCGGGGCTGGTAAAGCGGAAGGTAACGGCGAGTGGCGCGAACTATTGGGAGGCAAGGGTGCCGGTCTGGCGGAGATGACCAAGATCGGACTGCCGGTTCCTGCGGGCTTCACGATATCGACTGAGGCGTGCGACTACTACTACAAGAACGGGAAGAAGTATCCCTCGGAACTGAAGAAGGAAGTGGCGCAACACGTGGCGCACCTCGAAAAAGTGTCCAAGAAGAAGCTGGGCGATCCTAAAGCGCCGCTGCTGGTGAGCGTACGCTCGGGTTCCGCGCGATCCATGCCCGGGATGATGGAGACCATATTAAACCTAGGCCTGAACGATCGCAGCGTGGAAGGCTTGGCGGGCGCTACGAAGAACGAGCGATTTGCTTACGATGCGTATCGCCGCTTCGTGCAGATGTACTCCACGGTAGTCATGGAAATGTCCAAGGAAGACCTGGAGCATCGCCTGCGCGCGCTGAAAGAACGGCTAGGCGTGCGTGAAGATACCGCTGTCCCTGCGAGCGGCTGGAAAGAATTGGTGCGCGAGTACAAGCAATTGTTCAAGGAAAAGACCGGCGAGAATTTTCCGGACGATCCGATGGATCAACTGTGGGGAGCGATCGGCGCGGTGTTTGGTTCATGGATGGCGGAGAAAGCGGTCACGTACCGGCGAGTCGAAAAAATCACCGGGGTCATGGGCACCGCAGTGAACGTCGTGCAGATGGTGTTCGGGAACACCGGCGATACATCAGGAACGGGTGTGTGCTTCACGCGCGATCCAAGTTCCGGCGAGAAAGTTTTCTACGGCGATTATCTAGTGAACGCGCAAGGCGAGGATGTGGTGGCTGGAATTCGCACACCGACGCCGCTTCGCGAGATGGAAACGGCGATGCCAAGGGTTTACGCGCAGCTCGATAAAGTTCGAGTAAAACTTGAGAATCATTATCGCGACATGCAAGACATGGAATTCACCGTCGAAGATGGAACCTTATATATGTTGCAGACGCGCACCGGCAAGCGCACACCTGCGGCGGCGTTTCGCATCGCGGTGGACATGGCCAACGAAAAGTTAATCAGCAAAGAAGAAGCGATTACCCGGATCAAGTCGGAAGATATCGAGCGGCTGTTCTATCCGGTGATTGACGTGAAGGTGGACAAGAAATCGCTGGAGGCGCGCATCCTGGCAAACGGCATTGACGCAGTGCCGGGTGCGGCCGTGGGGAAAGTAGTGTTCTCGGCGCAGAAGGCCGAGGAGTGGGCGGAGAAGGGCGAGAAAGTCATTCTGGTGCGCCGCGAAACGAGTCCAGAAGATGTGGGCGGAATGGCGGTGGCGCAGGGAATTCTGACCGCGACGGGCGGAAAGACCAGTCACGCGGCGGTGGTCGCGCGCGGCTGGGGCAAGTGTTGCATCGTGGGCGCGGAGAAATTGCAGATCGATTACAAAACTTCGTCGATGGTGGCGGCGGGGAAAATGGTAAAGGAAGGGGACTGGATCACGCTGGATGGCAGCCAGGGTGTGGTGTATTCCGGCGAGATGCCACTGGTATCGCCAAAGCTGCCGCAGGCGTACGCCACGCTGATGAAGTGGGGTGATGAAGTGCGACGGCTGGGCGTACGCACCAACGCGGATACGCCGCAGGATGCGCGGAAGGCTAGGGAGTTCGGCGCGGAAGGTATTGGGCTGTGCCGCACCGAGCACATGTTCTTTACGGATTTTGAGCATCCGGAACGGAGCCATGAGCGGCAACGCGCGATTCAGGAAATGATTCTGGCCGAGACTCGCGAAGCGCGCGTGAAGGCATTGGACAAACTGTTGCCATTTCAACGTCGCGACTTCGTAGGAATATTCCAGGCGATGGATGGATTTCCGGTGACCATCCGCCTGATCGATCCCCCGCTGCATGAATTTGTTCCACACGAGAGAGCGAAGCAAGAGGAGTTGGCGAAGGAGTTGGGACTGAGCGT
Organism: Verrucomicrobiia bacterium; assembly: GCA_035568155.1. Lineage (GTDB taxonomy): Bacteria > Acidobacteriota > Terriglobia > Acidiferrales > UBA7541 > Acidiferrum. The sequence goes on from DATMOS010000124.1 coordinate 15,434, forward strand.
CGAGGTAGTGGCCCGCCGCGTGGAACAATTGCACGAAGCCAATCCGATGCTGGGTCATCGCGGCTGCAGATTGTCTATTACCTATCCTGAAATTCTGGAAATGCAGGTGCGGGCGATCATCGAAGCGGCCATAGAATGTCAGCGAGGCAGAGTTAAAGTATTACCTGAGATAATGCATCCGCTGGTTTTGGACAAGAAGGAACTGCAAATACTCGAGCAGGCAACGCGGAGAGTTGCCGACGAGTTGATCAAGAAGGCTGGCGTGAAGTTGCCATATCTAGTGGGCACGATGATTGAGTTGCCAAGAGCCGCATTGCTTGCTAATGAGATTGCCGAGGTGGCGGAATTTTTCTCGTTTGGAACGAACGACCTGACGCAAACAACCATGGGGCTGTCGCGCGATGACGCCGGGCGGTTCCTGCCCGACTACGTCGACGAGAAGAAAGCCGGGGTGTTCAGCGCAGACCCGTTTCAAACGCTGGACATAAAAGGCGTAGGCATGCTGATGCGCTGGGCTACGGAGCGCGGAAGAGAGACGCGGCCAAAGCTGAAGGTGGGAATTTGCGGCGAGCATGGCGGAGACTCGGAAAGCGTGAAGTTCTGCCACGCATTGGGAATGGATTATGTCAGCGCCTCGCCGTTCCGAGTGCCGATAGCACGCTTGGCTGCGGCCCAAGCGGTAATCGAAGAAAACGCGCGTGGAAACAAGAAGGCCAAGAAGGCGGCGGGTTAGCGCCGATAATTTAAATCTTTCCGTTAATAAAATCGCGGCATCGCTAGCTAAAGTATCGCTAGAGATGTCGGCGTGACGACATTTTCAAAAAATCATGCGCACAAAGTACGCGGGCGAGTTGTTGACGCCTGCGTCTTTTCTACTGCGATTTTAAAGTGTGACGCGAGATGCCTGGGTCCCGGTAACTATGACAAAATCTCATAACAAAAGTGTTACTTGAAGTATTGGTTTGGGTGCAATCGGGCCGCTGCCAGCAAAAATAATAGATTTCGAAATCCACAGGGCCTGGGAATTGGCCTGTTAAATCCACAGAAGGATAAATAGTCAGGAACCTTTAACAGAGGTGTCAGGAATCAAACTAACCAGGAGATGTCGCGGGAGACGTTTGCAACTGGGCCGCGTAGAGGTTTAGTTTTCGATAACGATTGTTAGAACCGCTTTGATTTTGTTTAGTAAGTGGCTTAGAATTGAGGTTGGTTTGCGGGTGCCTAAAGTCCCTTGCACTTCAAGCGAACCCCTGCGGGCCATATATGGCCCTCGGGAACCTCAGCGGCAAGCTTCGACGGTAATGCCCCCACCGTTACGCTGCTTGGTCCGATAATCGCGATCCGCCAGCGGTTATATCCAGCCTCACCTGCACTTATGAATGCGTCTCAGGAGTTCCAGCGTGAAGCATAGATTCAGTATTCTGATGCCGGTCTATAACCGGGAGAAGTACGTTGGTCAGGCCATTGACTCTGTGCTGGCGCAGAGCTTTAAAGACTATGAGGTTTTCGCTGTCGATGACGGGTCCACGGACTTGTCTGTGGCAGTTCTGGCCTCTTACGGAACGCGCATAAATCTTCTGCAACAATCCAACCAAGGACCAGAGGTGGCGCGCAATAAGGCTGCGGCGCTGGCCTGCGGGGAATACCTGGTGTTTTTAGACAGCGACGACTATTTATTTCCGTTTGCGCTGGAGACGATAGACAAAGTGATCACGAGTTTTGGCTCGCCGACGCTAATCATGGGGAGTATGGAGCGTTTTGGCGGTGCCGACGGACAGCTGCCTGCGGAGCCTGTGGATCGAACGATCCGGGTTATTAAATACGCGGACTATCTTTCAAAAACGCGGCCTGTGGGGACCATGGCCATTGTGGTGAGGAAGTCTGATTTTGACGCGGTCGGAGGGCTTCGCAACACTACGGCTGAAACCTGGTACTGCGACGACAACACTTTATTACTAAAGGTGGGCGTGCGCGGGCAGTGCATCCTGATTGAGAATCCGTGCACTTCTGCGTACCGGCAGCATGGCGAAAACAGCACCAAGAACGCAGAGGCGTTTGCGAATGGGTTAATCAAGCTCGCGGATTCAGAACGCCAAGGGGCTTTTGGCGGGAAAGAAAGAAAAGCCGATCGCTACGCATACATCGGCGGACGGGCAGCAGCATGGGCGTTTTACTACTGCTGGAAAGCTGGTCACCGCAAACTGGCGCTTAAACTGTTAAGTGAGACGGCCCCGATGGTGTCCATGGCTGTGTTACGGAGATTTTTGCGACCGTTCCGGCATTCGGCTGAGCCGATTGTACTGGAAGGTCACGGCGCGAAGTGAGGGCAAACTCAACGGGCTTCCGAACACGAACTCCCACGAGGGATTGCACCGCGACCGCTTTTTCCTAACTTCAATTTTCTAAACTTCAACGTAGTCGCCTCTATCATTTAACCAATTACGGCATCTAGTAAACTCCGGCAAAACGGCTTTGCGTTGAGCATTCAAGTTGTGACTGTGTCGCCTGTTCGACATTTTTTCTTCGCTGCACATCTCAAGTGTTACTTGAAGTTTGCTAAGTGGGTATTTTGAAGAAAAAGTAGAGCCCGATAAAAAAGAAGATCAAATCCGGAGACCATCCTGCTAGGAATGGCGGTAGTTGTCCGACGCCGCCCATGGCTTCCATCAGGCGGGCAATGCTCCAGTAGCCTATTCCTATGGCGATGCCGATGGAGACTCCGCCAATCGCGCCGCGGGAGCCCACCAGGAAGGCGAACGGGATAGCGAGGAGCATGCTCACTGGCGCAATGAGTGGGTAGGCAATTTTAACGTGCCACTGCACGGACAGACCGGCAACATCAAAACCGGCGTGACGCAAATCTTCAATGTAGCGGTTGAGTTCGGACCAATTCATCTGAAATGCCTGGCGAACTTCGCGATTGAAGTATTCCGGCGGCTCGGTCAGCTCCGGGAAGGCCTGCACGTTAAACTGATCGAAGCGGGTGATGGAGCCACCGGAAAAATCGCGCACCCAGCCTGATTCCAACAGCCAGATTTTTTGCGATGCGGACCAGTGTGCGCGGGTGGCGAAAATACGGCGGCGAACGTTAAAGGTGGCGGGATCGATTTCCAAAACGCTGAGGCCGCCGAAGAGATTTTGCAGCGGGCTGAACAGATCGTAGTTATAAATCTTGGAATTTTCACCGAAGATCCAACGTTGGGGATGAGTGTAGGTTTGCGGCGGCCGGCCTTTGATCTGGTTGCGCAATGCGTCCTGACGCTGGTTGGCGTAGGGAAGATAAGTCTCGTTGACTAACAGCATGGCTCCGGCAAGCACGACGCCGGCAACCAGAAGCGGAATAACCAGACGATGCAGACTGATGCCGCTGGCCTTGATGGCCACGATTTCGTTGTTCTTGCTCATGATGCCGAGTGTGACCAGCACCGAAACGAGCGCGCCAAGGGGCGCCAGGTTGTAGACGAGATAAGGCGTCAGATAGCGAAAATAATTGATGACGATGAGAAAAGCGACGTGGTGACGCGCGATGTCGTCGAGCAACTCGAAGAAGGTAAAGGTTTCAAATAGAAAAACGAAGACGGCCAGGGTAAGCGCGAAATAAACCGTGAAACGGCGAAGAATATAAATGTCCATCAGACGGGGAATGCTGCCGCCCGGAACCGATTGTTGAGCAAAGCCATTCAGACGCGTGGAACCATTGAGCGGATGACCGAGATTGCGAAACGCGGCAGTGCGCGCACGCGCTTTACGGCGGAGAAAACGCAAGCGGGTTCTGACAAAGCCGGTAGGGTGCAGCCAGCGGCCCTCGCCGCGAAATTGTTCCATACGCGGCAATAAGACGAGGCCGAGGGCGACGAGAATAAGGTTCGCAATCCAAATCCCTAGCGCGGGCGGAACGCTGCCTTGACGAGCGAGACCAGCGCCGGTAACAAAAAGTAGGTAATATCCTGCGATCATGGCCACAGCGATCAGGGAGCCGGCGGCACGGCCACCGCGACGGGGTTGCGCGGCGATGGGTACGGCTACGAGCGCAAAAACGAGACAAGCGCAGGGAAACGCCAGGCGACGATGAAGTTCCACACGAGATTCCAGCCAGCCATGGCCGTGATCTGCTATAAGACTGCGGAGAGAACGCTCCGGATTGCTGATCTGCCGTTGCGTGGTGGGAATGAGATTGTTAACTTCGATGGGCCAATCGCTCTGTCCAAAGGCGGTGACGGAATAGCGGTCAGGGCGGTCGCGATAAAATTCGTGAGTAGTGCCGCCTTGCAGATGTAACTCAAGCGTGCCGTGATTGGGATCGGGGATAACGATGGCGCGCTCGGCTAAAGTTAGACGCGAACCACTCTCAGCACCAGTATCGGCTAAGAACACCCCATGCCAGAGAGTGCCACTGGCAGCCACATCTGAAATGTAAAGTATTAGTTGAGGAAATCGTTCGTCAAATACGCGCGGTTGCACCTGGAAAGAGATTTGCGAAGTGATTAAATTGGCTTCAATGGATCGAAAGGTTCGCAGAGCCAAAGGCGAAAGCCAGAGAGTCATGAGCAGGCTGACGATCAAGCCGGACACCGCCAGCACGCCTACAGGCAGCAGGATGCGGCGCCGGCCTATGCCCAGGGCGGTGAGCGCGATGATTTCGCTGTCGGCGGACATGCGTCCGAGCCCGAGGAGTACTCCGATGAGCACAGCCATGGGAATTGTAAACGTGAAGACCGCCGGGAAGATGCAAAGGAACAGCTTGAGGATTTGAGAGCCGGAGCCGGTGTGACGGACGAATAGCTCCATGAGGCGAACCAACTGAGGGACGAAGAAGACAAAGGTGAAGACGATGAGTCCCAGGAACGCGTGGCGAAAAATTTCGCGGACAATGTAACGGTCCAATATGCGCATGAGCGAACGGTGAGTGTAACACGCGCGAAGAATTGAGACAGGAGCGGTGTAGAGGATGAATCGAGTGAATCTGGTGGTGTTGTGGCACATGCATCAGCCGCAATATCGCGACCCGGAAACCGGGAGGTATGTGCTGCCGTGGACGCGGCTGCATGCCACGAAGGATTATTTTGGAATGGTGAAGGTGCTGGAGGAATTTCCAGGATTTCACGCCACCTTTAACGTGGTTCCGGCGCTGGGAATGCAGCTGGAAGAATATGCGAGCGGCAACTTCAAGGAGCCGTGGTTTTCGCTGGCGTTTAAGAATGCCGACAAGCTGAGCAGGGAAGATAAGTCCGAGATTCTGGCGCGGGCGTTTCAGGTAAACCACGAGCGGTTGATGTCGCGCTGGAAGCGCTTTGTGGAGTTGTATGAATGGTCGCGACCGGCCGATGGTGCGCAGGCGCTGGTGACGTTTACGACGCGCGATTGGCGGGACCTGCAGGTGCTATCGCAACTGGCGTGGATGGAAGAGTCGTGGCTCGAGAAAGACGAAGTGGTGAGCAGGCTGGCGTCGAAGGGCAGAGATTTCACGGAGAGCGATAAAGAAGCGCTTGCGGCTAAGGAAATTGAGCTGATTGGATTGGTGCTGCCTGCGCACCGGGAAGCGGCGCAGCGTGGGCAGATTGAGCTGAGCACCACGCCTTTTTATCACCCGATTCTGCCGCTGATTTGCGATTCGGATATTGCGCGGGTGGCGAATCCATCGACGCCGCTGCCACGTCGAGCTTACCGGCATCCAGACGATGCGCGGGAACAATTGCGGCGGGCGCGCGAATATCACGAACGCGTTTTTGGAATGCAGCCTGCGGGATTGTGGCCGTCGGAAGGATCGGTATCCGATCAAGCGCTGGCGATTGCTTCGGAAGAAGGATTTAAATGGTTTGGCACAGATGAAGGAGTGCTGGGGCGCACGTTGAATGTCGGATTTTTTCGCGATGCGACGGGAATTCCGGCGAATGCGGAACGTTTGTATAAGCCCTGGCGAGTGCAAACGCCGAGTGGCGGCATTACCGGATTATTTCGCGACCACCATTTGTCGGACTTGATCGGGTTTGTGTACAGCCGCATGGATTCAAAGGCTGCTGCGGCCGACCTGCATGGGCGGTTGCGACACCTGGGGGAAGGGGTGCAAAGCGCGCAGCCGCTGACCATTTCTATTTTTTTGGATGGCGAAAATGCCTGGGAATATTATCCCGGGAATGGCCGCGAATTTTTGCGCGAATTTTACCGGCGCGTGCAGGGCGATCAGGATTTTCGCGCGTTGACGGCATCGGAAGCCATTTCGGCGGCGGGAGACGTGCCGCTAACGGCGGGCATTTTTCCGGCTTCCTGGATTAATGCGAATTTTGATGTGTGGATCGGTGACAGCGAAGACGTTACCGCATGGGAATTATTGTGGGATGCGCGCGAGGCTTACGCGAAGGCGGCGGAATCAGGGAAAGCGGGGCGCACCGACGCGCCAACAGAAACGGCTCTAACGAGTGCGTACGAATCTTTGCTGGCAGCGGAAGGCAGCGACTGGTGCTGGTGGTTCGGTCCGGAGCACAGCACCGCGAATGACGCGGAGTTCGACGCACTGTATCGCAAGCATTTGACCGGCGTTTATCTGGCGCTGGGGCGCGTGCCGCCAGCGGAATTAGCCAAGCCCATCAAACGCAAACCGGAGCATGCGCTGGAACTGGCGCCCACCGGATTTGTCAATGTGCGCGTGGACGGGCGCGACAGTTCGTATTTCGAGTGGCTGGGCGCGGGTTTGTATTCGCCGGAGCGGCGCGGCGGCTCGATGCACGGGCGGATTTTTTATTTGCATGAATTGCGTTATGGATTTGAGGAAGAGCGGTTCTGCGTGCGCGTGGATCTTTTTCCGGAGGTGCTTGCGGATCTGGAAGATTCGGAATTTCGGATCAACATCGTTGGCGCGGAAGAATTGACCGTGGTGGCTAAGATCGAGCGCGGACATTTGAGCGAGTTTGCGGTGGAGCGAAAAAACCTTTGTTTGCTGAATCCGAAAGATATTGTGGAAGTGGCTTTTGAGCGCATTTTGGAAGTGGCGATTAAGCGCGAAGCGCTGGACATCGCCGGGAAGAAAAGTTTGCGGCTGGGAGTTGCGCTGTGGCACTGCGGGCTGCCGTTGGACGTGTTGCCTGCATCGGGGTTTTTGGATGTGAGTTTCGGCGAAGAGCACGCGGCTTGGGATGTGGAGGAGAAGGCCGGCGAGATGCTGGGTGACGTGAAGAACTGATGAAGACCAGCCGTAAGCCTGAGTTGCTGGTTGATATGTTCCCTGAATTATCAGCGGAGCTTGAGCAGCTTCTTAGAGTTTCCGGCGAACACGCCTTGGCCGATCAAATTCCGCGGTTGCGCGTTTTGGATCGGTGCCGTTGCGGCGATGATTTTTGCGCCACATTTTATACGCAACCCAAACCCAAGGGGTCTTATGGCCCCGGGTTGCAGACACTGGCTCTCGAACCGGTTACTGGGGACCTAATCATTGATGTGCTCGATGGTGCCGTCGCCAAGGTCGAAGTGCTTTACCGAGACGAAATTCGCCGCAAGCTGCTCACGAAATTTCCTGACAAACCTTGATAAAAAACTCTATTAGTCAGTAATCGTGAATTTGTGATGCTTTAGAAATATTCTGGCGTCGTTTTCGTTGAAAAAAACGAGACGTACTTGTTCTATCGGCGTGCCCGCGGTCAGGACGGATTCTATGGCCGCTGATACTACTGGGGCGGCGCGCTCTGGGGGGTAGCCGTAAGCACCGGTGGAAATGGCTGGGAACGCGATGGAACGAAGGCCGTGTTCCGCTGCCAGGTCGAGGGAGTTTCTGTAGCAGGCCGCGAGCTTAGATGCGTCGGGTTCCTTTCCTATTGCTGCAATCGGGCCGACGGTATGAATCACATGGCGCGCTGGGAGTTGACCTCCGATAGTGAGAACAGCCTCGCCGGTAGGTAACCCGGTTGGAAAGCGTGTGCGGCGTATGTCGCGACATGCTTCGAGGATTTTTGGGCCTCCTTTGGCGTGAATTGCGCCGTCGACACCGCCTCCGCCTAAAAGCGTGCTATTTGCTGCGTTCACGATTGCGTCCACATTTTGTTTGGTGATGTCACCGGTGACGACTTGAACTTTGCCATCCAGGAAGCTGGCTAAAATTTTGGATTGGTCCATGACCGAAGACTCCCCGCGGGGGTCGTTATCTCTTTATATCCGCGCTGAGATGATGGCTTAGTCTGAATAACCGGACATCTCTAACAATGTCGGCCCTGTCAAACTGTTTTTGCGCGAACTTCTCCGTTCACTCTTGGGAGCGCTCGTTTGCGATACTCTTCTGACTTCAGCGTTGAAGACCACGGCTCGCCTGTAATCTATCGGTCGGTG
>DATMOS010000125.1:0-13074 GCA_035568155.1 Verrucomicrobiia bacterium
GTGCTAAGTCTTAAGCACTGGCCGCCGCGAGGGGTCTACACGCGATGGCGTCCCCGGAAGCGCTTTTGCTCCGGCATCGTATGCATACCACCAACATCTGCGAGAAAGTTACCCGCTCCTCATTCCTGCGTCTGTTCAAAATTGGACATTTGTGCAGCTATTTTTTGTTATTTTTTAGGACGCCACTCCGCCGTTGCGGGCGAGTAAGCCCATACACACCAAGCGGTTCCAAATCGGGACTCTAGCTCAGCGCTGTGCCCGCGTTCACCGTACGGCAACTCCCGCGAGGGTTCGGTTTCCGCTTAGCGTCGACTTTCGAGCGGATTCTCGCTCCCGTTTCACTGGTGGGTCCATCGAGAGGAGTTGCGGACATGACTACGCAGAAGACGGCATGGTCTAGGGCGGGCCAAGGCCAGAAAGGCTTTGGCTTGCTCGGTGCCGGCGCCGCGCAGGCATCTGCGGGCACGGCAATCGGGTTCGGATACTTCGGCGCCGCAAAGAGACTCTGCGATGCATTCGTCACTAAAGGTTCAAACGTCGAACTGCCGGTAAATACTCCGATTTTCCTGCGACTGGATTCCAGTAACCCCTGGGCAGCGCTCACAACGCGATAGCCGCCGTGCTTGTTTAGCTAAGGGCTTATCTGCCGTATTGGGTACAACGATCTTACCCACGCGGAACAAAGAATGGCTGCCCAGTTCAACGCCCTTTTATATTGCATCGGATTATCGGGAACTGATGAACCACCCCAGCGACGTGTAGCTTGCGAGCTTGTCTCCGGGTTCGTATACTGTCGCCCGGCCACCAAAAAGGCGGGAGGGTAGCCCGCTATTCCTACTTTCGTCGGCCTTCAATTCAAGTTGCGAAAATCGCGCCACCGGTGTCCAGTCGCGACTGACACAACTGCGGTTCAGATAGGCAAGGAGAGCTTTGCATGGCGCACGGTCCCGTACCGGAAGAAATGAATGTGTACCAAAACGCGGAAGCGCGTTTTGAAGTCGCGGCAAACAAATTAGGACTCGAGCAGGGCCTGTACCGCTACCTGAAATATCCCAGCAAAGAAATCACACTGTACATTCCTGTTGGACTGGACAACGGCCAACTCGAAGTATTCACCGGCTATCGCGTTTTGCACTCCACCGTACGGGGGCCTGGGAAGGGCGGCATTCGCTACGCGCCGGACGTTTCGTTGGATGAAGTGCGGGCGTTGGCGACCTGGATGACCTGGAAATGCGCCGTGGTCAATATTCCCTTTGGCGGCGCAAAGGGCGGCATCATTTGTGATCCGAAGAAAATGTCGCGCGGCGAATTGGAACGCATGACCCGAAGATATACAGCTGAGCTGGCCAATTGGCTGGGGCCCGAGAAGGACGTGCCCGCGCCGGATGTGGGCACCGGCGAACAGACCATGGCATGGGTCATGGATACCTACGCGATGCATCTCGGTCAGGCCACCACCGCGGTGGTCACCGGCAAACCCATCGAATTGGGCGGGTCGGCAGGAAGGCGCGAAGCGACCGGGCGCGGCGTAATGATCTGCTGCGACAAAGCGCTAGCAAAAACCGGCATAAAGAAACAAGGCTGTCGCGTCGTGATTCAAGGATTCGGAAATGTCGGCTCGTTGGCAGCGGACTTAATGCAGAAGGCGGGCTACAAAATTGTGGGCCTCGCAGATATCGGCGGGGGACTTTACAACGAAAATGGTTTTGACATTCCTAGAGTGATTGAGTGGGTGTACGTCCAGAAAAAAGCGCTGCAGGATTTCCCCGGCGGTGGCACAAAAATGACCGCTCGCGATGTGCTGTTCCAACCCTGCGAGATTGCCATTCCGGCGGCCATTGAAAATCAAATTACCGAAGAAAATGCGCATGGCGTGCAGGCCAAGATTCTGTGCGAAGGCGCTAACGGACCGACGACCTGGCAAGCCGATTCCATTGTCGATGCCAAGGGGATCTTTACGGTGCCGGATATTCTGGGCAACGCCGGGGGCGTGACGGTCAGTTATTTCGAATGGGTGCAGGACCGGCAAGGCTTTTTCTGGCGTGAAAGCGAAGTGAACGAACGGCTTCTGGACGTGATGGAACACGCTTTCGACGAAGTGGTCCGATACGCCGAGGCTCACAAGGTTAATAACCGCATTGCTGCTTACATGCTGGCGATCGACCGGGTAGCCAGCGCGTTAAAGCTTCGCGGAATTTACGCCTAGCATCTTGCGGAAAGTTGTATTAGGTTCTTTCCCACCACTTCCGTGCGTCCACGGGGCAACCGTAAACTTCCGAGCTTTGCTGGCGGGAGTTTGTAGCAAATCTGTTCGGCGCGCCGACCAAAGGACGCGAGGAAAGGGACAGGCCAATGACGGACGCACTCCTGCCGGGTTCGGCAAAGACTCAAGAGCAACACAGCCGCGAGATTTGTATCGCAGGCCGCTGGTTATACGAGCGTGGCTACATCGTAGCCTGCGAAGGAAATCTCTCTGTTCGACTGGATGAAAACAGAATCCTGAATACGCCCACGTGCATGAACAAGGGCACGCTGTCGCCTGAAGATTTGGTGATTACCGATCTGAACGGCGCGCACATTTCCGGTAAACGAAAAGTCTCATCCGAAGTAGCGATGCATTTGTTGTTTTATCGCATGCGCCCGGACGTGCAGGCCATCTGCCACGCGCATCCGCCTACGGCGACAGGTTTTGCCGTGGCCGGACGCGCGTTGGACCAGGCGCTGCTGCCGGAAGTGATTATTGGGCTGGGGCAAATACCCCTGGTACGTTATGCAACCCCGGGAACGCCGGAATTGAGCGCCGCGATTGAACCGTTCGTTCCGCATTATGATGCGCTGCTGCTTGCCAATCATGGAGCGGTCACCTGCGGGCCGGATCTGCTCACCGCTTTTTTCCGCATGGAGACTATTGAGCACTCGGCGAAAATTACGTTGTCGGCCGAAATGGCCGGGGAACCACAGCTACTTTCCAGTCGCGAAGTGGCCAAGCTGATGGCCTCGCGCTCCAGATATTTTGTCGCGCCGCCGCCCGGCGGAGGTGCGGACCTGCCAATAACCAGTGACGGCGGCGACTCCGCGGGGGAACACGTTTCGCTGACGCGCAGCGAGCTTGGCGCACTGATCGACGAAGCGGTGCGCAAGGATCGCACCCGCCGCTGAGTCACAGCTCGCTATTGAGTGGCTTGACTATTTGGGGAGCTTCGCACCAAGAACATCAATCCGCTCGATTACCGGCGGCTTGGAGAACAGATCAGGCGCTTGAGCCATGAGCGCTTTGGCTATGGGACCGTTCAGATGGGCCTGGCGCCCGCTTTCGTCGGTGAAGGAGTCGAACACGCCAAAGGTTGACGGCCCCAATCGCAGCGCGAACCATAGCGGCGTTGTCGTTTCTTGATTGGCGAGAGCAAGTCCTGTTTCTAGGAACTTCGCGACTTCCTTTTCTTTTCCAACTTTAGCTTCCAGACGTACAAATAATGCGACTGTTAACATTGGGTTTCTCCTTGGCTGCATCGATTGCAGCGTAGCCAAGATAGTTCTTTGGGTCGCCAAAACGCCATTGGCAAGATCGCCAAATTTGATATCATATTTGCCATGCGAATTTTTGTGTTGGCGCTGGAAGGCGTCTTCGATACGGGTTTGGCTACGGTGCTTGATGCCTTTCAAACCGCGAATGAGCTGGCGGAGATGTCTGGCCTGGCTTCGCCGCGGTTCGAGGTCACAATCGTCGGAGTGCGCAAGGCGGTCAAGACATCGCAAGGGCTGATCGTGCCAGTTGCCGCAGCGCCCACGCGGATAATGCCCGATTGGGTGGTGGTTCCCGCGATCGGATTCAAGATGCCAGGTCCACTGCAGGCAGCGCTTGCAAGGTCCGATGTGAGCGATGCCGGCGAGATACTGCGCGCCTGGGCGGAGCGTGGCGCTGGAATAGCGGCTGCCTGCATCGGAACATTTGTCGTCGCGGAATCAGGGCTACTCGATTACCAGGACTCGACAACCACCTGGTGGCTCGCTCCGTTTTTCCGGCAAAGATATCCCAAAGTGCGCGTGGATGAATCCCAGATGATCGTACAGTCCGGGAAATTCGTTACCGCTGGAGCGGCATTAAGCCACGTGGACCTGGCACTGTGGCTCATTCGGCGGAAGAGCCCAAAGCTGGCCGCGTTGACGGCAAATTATCTGGTTGTGGATTCACGCCCTTCGCAGTCCTCTTATGCCCTCATCGATCATCTTGCCCACTCTGATCCGCTGGTAGAGCGCTTCGAGCGCTGGGCGCGGAGCAGGCTTACGCACGGGTTTTCGCTTGACGATGCCGCGACGGCCACAGCGTCGAGCAAGAGGACGCTAGCTCGCCGCATGCAAGCGGTATTGGGGAAATCACCGCTATCGTATTTTCAGGAGCTGCGTGTGGAACGCGCGGTGCACCTGCTGAAGACGACCCCACAGAGTGTTGAGGAGATCGCCGAGCGAGTGGGCTACGCCGATGGCGTAACGCTGAGGGCGCTTCTGCGGCGGCACCTTGGCCAAGGGATTAAAGAAATCAGAAGGAGTGCTGCCTAACGTCGGTGATGCAGTTTAGAGGAGAGCATCGCCCCTCAAAGACATCGCTCGTGAACTCGCAAGCTATGCGGAAGGCCTGTCGACAAAACACCGAACCAAAGATTGGTTAGCGGCCCTGGAAGTGCACGACCAAATCAGCGGTGGTTGCAGCGACCTTATCGTTGCACATTAGCGCGTCGAACTTCCAAGTAGCGACCAATTTCATGGCTTCATTATTCAAGTCGGGACGCAGAGAAGACACGATGATCGAGGGTTGAACGACTCCCTTGTCGCTGATAAAGGCGCGCACAACGACATCTACAATATCCGTCCCCTGACTTCCGGGTGGGGGCATGGGCGTGAAAATCCCTACAGCCCGCCGGTAATTCTGGCATTTCCACCACTTACTCCATTCTCCGGAAGGTGGTGAAAACGTTTTGACATCGACCGGAACGGGAGTGTGGCTGATGCGCTGTTCAATTTCGACCCGAAGGGCGCCGCGGACGAAGTGCCGAATGTGCCCGGGTTCCCACAACGTGGAAATTTGGAAAAAGTCGGAGTTTTCTCTTAATTCGTCGCCAACACGCCAGCGAAGCAACGTTCCCCGCTCCGCGTCCACGCACATCTGATTGGCTTGAATACCGACGCCCAAGTGCGTATCGAAATTAATACATTTTGCAGCGCGGCCGCCAACGTTGCTGTCCTCAATGGAGCGTATGGCGTCCTGGTCATCAAAGCGTCCGAGGAAAATTGGCAGTTGGTCGACAAGTTCGCCTATTTCCGGCGCCTCGTTGTAGATTCGGGTCGAGGACTGGCGATCTCCTGCAATCACCAATACGGCGTGGTAAGTACCGTAGTTGAACTCTTCGCGGCGACCTTCCGATCCTGCGGAAGTTCGGGAATAGGTGCCAGTCGTTATTTGGCCGTTGATGAGATCGTGGAACGTGAAACTAACCACCTGCTCGTAATCTCGATACCCCGCTAACAAACTCGCGGCGTTGGCACCTTCCATCAGCTGCACTGCCTGTTCGCGCAGCTTCACGTCCTCAGCGTCTAGAACGGAGCAACATAAGAAAAGTAGAAGGAAGAACCACAGGCAGAACCGCGTCGGGTGCGTCACGCTCAACCTCCAAGCCACATCGCCAAATACGCACTTTACTCCATTGTGCGGAAAGCGAGACAAAAGATGGAAACTCACGAAGCCTCATCAGCCCAGCCGTAACCGGATGTTCGCATTTGTACAGCCGCGGAGACATGACTATTGCTAGTGTCTCCTTGTCCCACAAGGAACGAAGTATGGAAGGCGCGATCACTGCGGACACGGGTGTAACCCCGCACCCGACGAACCGGGCGCTGATTGCCCCGGCGTGGCACACCATTGTGTTCATTGCTATTTTTGTGGGGATTTCAGTCCTCGGTGGTTTTTTTCAGCACGCCGTAAAGCAGCACCCACTGGCAGTAGTACCGAGTAGCAGCGCCATTCCAGGTTACATTTCTGTAGTCGTCTTTGAATGGCTTCTGGTGCTTTACGTCGGCATGGGCGTGCACAAGCGCGGAGTGCGGTTACGCGATCTTATTGGTGGCCGATGGGCGACGCCGAAAGACGTCATAAAAGATTTCACTCTGGGCGCCGGACTGTGGGTGTTTTGGATTGGCTCGATGAATCCTCACATCCTGGGTGGTGGAACGAATGCGGCGCAAGGACTTCTTCCGAAAGGGACTTTCGAGAGCCTTGCGTGGATACCTGTTGCTCTCTCTGCGGGATTTTGCGAGCAACTCGCTTTTCGGGGCTATCTACAGAAGCAATTTCAGGCTATCACTGGCAGTGCGGGGTTGGCGATCTTGATCCAAGCAATTGTATTCGGCGTTGGTCATCTCTACGAAGGAATAGGACCGGTAGGACGAATCACGCTGTTCGGCATTCTGTTCGGGCTACTCGCTGCTTGGCGAAAGAGCTTGAGGCCGGGCATGATAACGCACGCATGGTCTGATATTTTTGGCGTAATTATTTTCCGCGGAGTCTAAGGCTCCACGGTTCTACGAACAAGGCGCGATTAGTTTGAAAGCCGCCCAAAGAGCGATCCAGCATCATCACCCTTGAACGGCTCAACGCGTCAGTCGTCGAGGTCGGCGGCGTGAATGGCTGTGACCGGTGCGTTTGATTCTGAATTTCTTCCACGGCCACCAAGATTGTTTGATGAGGCCGCCTCGCCACGGCATCGGCGCCTAATCGTTAATTTCCAATCGAAGAATCTGGCCCGCTCCTGCCGGCGCGGCACCAAAATTCGAAATATAGATGGCACCGTCTGGCCCAATGGTCATCGCCGTAGGAACTACGAGCCCTCCCAGTATCTCTTCCACTTCGCCTGAAGGGCTAACGCGAACGAGCTTACCCTCACCAGGAGTGGGATTGCCAGGCGCATCCGATAATTCGAGCACGTAGAGCCTGTCGCGGTAATCAAAAGCAACTCCGACTACCGTAGTGAGTCCAGCGTCCCATATCTTGAAATTTCCACTGGGCGTCAACTTGTGAACGCTCGCGCTTCCGGGAACGATGGGAAACGGCGCAAGATTGCCGAAGAACAAATTACCGTGATGGACCATACCGGTTGGGCCCACCCACTTGGAGCTGCTCGCGGATATGTCTGCCACGCGATGCACAGCACCTGTAGCTGGCGAGACTCGATCGATCTCCTGGTGATTTGGCTCGGCCGCGTAGAATTCGCCGTTCACCAGGACCATGCTGTACCACGAACCATCGGGTTCCCAGTCATCGAGGGAAGGGCCGGGATTTGCGATCGGGTTTGCCATCTGAAATGCGGAGAGATTGGCAACATAGCTAAAGGTTTGATGATCGACGTCTACCAGGATAATTCCATTGGGATGATCAGGATTTCCGTGCGAGCAGCCGCCACCCGCAAGGAGGGCGTACAGGTTATTGCCAATAAACGCTACATCCGCGACTCCAAGTGTATCGCCTGACGGCAGATTGCTTTTTCCAGATGGCAGTCCATCAATCACCGTCGTTACTTGCAAGGGTGCGGTGACCTTAGAGATGCGCGCCGATGGACCGCCGGAGTATGGCCCCACGGGTGGCGGGACAAGCTGAGCGCAGCCAAGAGTCGCACTGGCGGTGGAACCACCGCTCCCTGCTTCTGCTACGTACAGCGCGCCATCTGGGCCGAACTTCAAACCACGCGGGCCAAGCAAGCCTGTAGCAAATACAGATATCGAAACGTCTGGCCCAAATTTCAGGCCGTGCGGACTGTTCAATCCGGCCGAAATGAAATGTACATTGGGCGGCGAACTTTGCGCCCATACATTCGGAGCTAGAGTCAGTCCGGCTAAAATTCCCATCCCGAAAATCGTTCCCACACAGGTAAGTTTCTTCGAGTTCACGTAGTTCTCCTTCAGTCGATATTTGCTGCTCCTCCATCTGTGGTCGCAGGGACGTTGCCGGGAGGCCCGCAAGCGGCGCTCAATCTGTCGCGGTACCGGCTCATAGGTCAATGCACGGCGGTTCAACCAACCATCAACTTTTGTTTAACAGCTAAGTGTCTGATACACGGAGTTTTAAGATTGCCGCTAGGGTCCGAGTTTGTTACTCTCTAGCCAATTTCAGCGGAGACTTGAAAGATGCCTCCGTCTACGCCCCCGTCTCAGCGCTTCACCTTCGACCGTTTTGAGCTAGATCTGCGTTCGGGCGAGCTGTTGAAGGACGGGCGAAGGCTACGGCTACAGGCGCAGCCTTTCCAGTTGCTGAAGCTATTGCTGGAGCACCCCGGTGAAGTGGTCAGTAGGGAAGAGATTTGCCGTAAATTGTGGCAGGCTGATACCTTCGTCGATTTTGACCACAGCCTCGGCACGGCGGTGAACAAGATTCGCGAGGCTTTGAGCGATTCTGCGGATCGTCCGCGATTCGTGGAAACCATGCCGCGCCGCGGGTATCGATTCATCGGTACACTAAACGGCTCCAATGGATCGCCGGCTTCGGAAAGCCGGCCTGCGCCGCCCGACGCATACCCAGGTGTCACGATTGAGCCGGTGGACAACGGAATCGAGGCCACAAGCCTACCGATCCTGCAGGAAATTGGACCACAACCGCGCCGCATCAAGATTGCTCTCCTGCTCACGGTCTGCTTGGCATTGTTGTTATCGGCCTTGGGTTTGTTCCGCAGAATCGGTGATTCCCAACTCGCAAGCCGGGCCGCTAGTATCCATTCCATCGCTGTTCTGCCTTTGGAAAACCTCTCGGGAACTCCTGCCCAGGATTATCTGGCGGACAGCATGACGGACGAATTGATTACGCAGTTGGCCCGAATCAAAGGGCTGCGCGTGATTTCCAGAACGTCCGTGATGCAGTTTAAAGGAGTGCATCGCCCCCTGAAAGACATCGGTCGTGAACTCGGGGTCGACGGAATTCTCGAAGGGTCTATCCTCAACTCCGATGGCCGGGTGCGAGTAACCGTGCAATTGGTTCATGCAGCTTCCGACACTCATGTTTGGGCCCAGAGTTACATTCGCGACTCGCGGGACCTGCTTTTGTTACAGCAGGAATTGGCGGAGAACGTTGCAAAAGAAGTGCATAGCGCAGCGCTGCCTCCGAAACCTTCCCGCAAGATCACGCCCGAAGCCCATGACGCTTATTTGCGGGGACGATACAACTGGTTCACGGGCAGCAAAGAAACCGTCCGCGAGTCCTTCGAGAAGGCTATTCAACTCCAACCTGATTACGCTGCCGCTTACAGCGGGCTTTCGGATTACTACACCGCCGGGGCCGTCGAGGGGATCCTCGTTCCTAAAGAGGCCTTGCCCAAGGGGGAGGAGTTGGCACAAAAAGCATCGCAACTCGACGACGCTGTCGCGGAAGCGCACAACTCCATGGCGGCGACGTATCTTTTTTACCGGTGGAACTGGAAGGAGGCGGAGAAGGAATCGCGAAGGGCCATTGAACTCAATCCAAACTTTGCGGAAGCCTATCATCTTTATGCTTACGTATTGCTGGCGATGAACCGGAACGACGAGGCCATAGCAGCTCAGAGAACGTCCCAGGAGTTGGATCCCTTCGCGCGGCCTTGGGCACTCGGCTACGTGCTCGCTTGCGCGGGGAAATATGAGGAGGCGTCCAGCGAACTCCGCCAGCGAATTGAAGCCCTACCTATGGATGGGAGCCTGCACTATGAGCTCGCGCAATCCCTATTGATCCAGGGAAAAGAGAAAGAGTCCGTCGAACAATTTGCAGAAGCGCTGCGTCTCGGGGGCGAGGAAAAGCCGGCGGGGGAAGTGCTCATCGCCTACCGAAAAGGGGGGAATCGGGGCATACAGGAGTGGAGGCTCGCTTCCTTGAAGCAGATGGGGCGAAAGCAATATGTATCACCGTTAGAATTCGCGTCTGCGTATGCGCGACTCGGCCAGAACGATGAAGTTTTTCGGTGGCTGGAGAAGGCTTACGACGATCACGTGCCGAAGCTTGTCCGTATTCAGCAGGATCCAGATCTGAATTCCCTGCACAGCGATCCCCGTTATCAAGATCTGGTCAAACGCATCGGCTTGCCTTCGTCATTCTGATACGAAAATCGATAAAGCTGTGCGCAAGGATCGCGCCCACCGCTGATTCACATCTCGCTATTTGGTCGTTATTTCGAAAGTTTCGCGCAAAGAACATCAGTCCCCTCGATTACAGGCGGTTTGGAGAACAGTTCGGGCGCTTGGGCCATGAGCGCTTTGGCTATGGGACCGTTCAGATGAGCCTGGCGTCCGCTTTCGTCGGTGCACCCGCCGCTGCTTGCTCAACTCACGGTCGCGTAATCTTGTTCAGATCATTATGGAATCGTCAGAATATTTCCTTCGCGTACTGCCGCCGCTGTTTCTTGCCCCTGCACGCGATAAACGACAATTAACACTTTGTCGGCTCCTGGCGCGGGATCTCCGCCTAGCGCGCGATTGTTAGCCATCACCTGCAATCCATTTTCGCGCTGCATATTGCGCAACAGGTCCGTTACATTTGCCGTCCGGCCTTGCACACCCCAGTACGCACGCAAAATCGATACTCCTCGACGGTCATCCCGCCGATCATCGTGCCGGTCGTTTCCTTGTGGACGATCGTCAAAGTCATCGCGGCGTACCGCGAACATCCTCACATCGATGGCTGCGCCTTCCCGGTACGAAAATTCGCGTTCCTGATTCTGCTGATTTCGGGCGATGATTAGCAGCACTTTGTCCTGTGAAACGGCCGGGTCTCCTCCCATGGTTTGATTGTTTACGAACACTCGCCCGTTCGCACCGCCGCGCCCGATCAAATCTCTCACCAAATCGGTAACGTCGGTCTGGCGATCGCGCCAGCCGTACTGCGCCCGGACGATCCTCCAGCCGCCACCTTCGTCCTGAGCGCCAGTAGTCTTGCTCAGGAAAGAAGCGCACATGCCTGCCATCGTTAGCAGTACTGCCGCATAGACTAACCGATTCCCGGCCCGTATTTTGAGTCGCATTACGATCCTCCGTTTCGGGGGTGTCTACCGCAATTGCACGATTAACCTTCCGTATCTCTGACACGTCCCCAGTTGGCACATGATACGCCCGCAACCAAAGCGTTAGCTTCTCTTTTTATGCAGTTCCCAAAACTTCGTTTTTTATTTTGTGTCCGTCCCACGCGATAAACGTGCAGAAACGGTGATGAGAGGGCACGCCAGTATTTAGGAGTGCCATCCCGGCAATGGCCCACCTTGATCAAATGCAGAACCGCATTGGGTTGGCACGAGAGGAATTGAGCGAGTCCAAAGCAGGTTCTGGGCCGATGGAAGCTCTCCGGATCGGCGCTGAGAACCCGGTTAAAAACCGAACGTGGACGTGGCGAAGGTGATGATTATTCCTGGGCCTTGCCCGCATTTTTTTTCAGGGCCTCGGCCGTCCAGGGCGGTACCACATTGTTCATTCGCGCATAAGCGATTACCTGCCCCAAATGCTCATGCGCGTGTGTTACCAGCAGGTATACCACGTCACCATCATTCGCATCCGGCCCCAGTTTCTTTTCCGGCTTCGCGAAATCTGAGTTAGACATGGCTTGCACTACGGAAATAGCGTGCGCAAATGACTGATTCAACTGCTCGATGATCTTCGATTTGTCCGTCGTGGATTTCTGGAAATCTTTTTGTTCAGTGGAAGAATTGTGTGCCGCGCCCATCATGGTCGGAATATTGTAATTTGCGGCCGCAATATGCAAGAACAGCTCACTGAAGGACCGGACTCCTTCAGCGGGCCGCCAGGTATATTTCTCGGCGGGAATCGCGCCTGCCAAGCCCACAAATTTTTTCTGCAAGTCCTGCAGATCATAAACGGCCTGCGCCTTCATATCGTAACTAGGCGAAGTCTTATCTGCTGGCGCTGCCGCACTCTGCTGCGCCGCAGGCGCACTCTGCCCGTTCGCAGGGGATGCGCCATTACCTATCGCAAAACATAAAACTACGATTGCGGGAATCAGGGTTCTCATCTCTGCGCTCCTCCTTTAATCACACCGGGGAATAACCTGTTTAGACGCCTGATGGGTCAAAATGCTGTTGCCCTATTCTTGAGTCGTGTGAGGACAGTGGTGCGCATGCCCTCCCATCGCAGCGAGTGCTGGTCTCCCGGTGAAAGGCAAATTGAACATTCGAACCTTCTCGTTAACCTAAATGCGCGCCAATTACGTTATCCAACCATTGTCTGTTTTCTTCCGGGACTGGCTCGTGGACCGCAATAGCACCGGCGCTTAGGGTCTTTCGGTACTTGGAATCTACATCCTGGATGTCCGTGTAAGCGGACCCTGCATATAATCCCAGACAATCAACAACACCGCTGCCACATTCCACATCCACATAAACAGCGTGATCACCTTCTGGCTATAGGGCTTATTTCGCCACAGCCACAACGCATCAGCAACAAACCACACCGCACCAACCGCCAGGAAACCGCCAACTACGCGATCGTGAAAATACCGGCTAACCAGCGCAACTTCCACACTGAGAAATACAGCCATCAGCAGCTTCGTTCGCGACGCGCCGATTCGCACCGCGCTGGTGGTCCTGCCTGATTCTCGACCCGGCACAATATCCATGACTTCCCCAAACAGGTGCGAATGCATCGCAAAACAGTGCACCGAAAGCGAATGTTTGCCACGGCAGTTGCGGAGCTCCATTGACCCAACTGCTCAGCACGAACACCAGCAAATAACTCGCCTGCATCAGCACATCAAATGGTGGGCGTGTTTTAAATCCGATTCGCGGCGCATTGTAGAGCGTCACGGCCGACAGGAGCACGCCAAACCAAAGAAAGACTTGTGGGCCGATCCACACCAGAAATGCCGCCACAAACGGAATCTGTAGCGCCACAATCTGCCAGCGCAGCGCGGCTAATTGTTCCCGCCGTCCCAGTGAGCCGAACAAAAATGTGCCCTTGCGCGGGTTCAGCCGGTCCGCTTCTACGTCAAAAATATCATTCACGCCGTAAAGCACGAATCCCAGAGGGATTAGCACGTATACCAACCCCACCCAGAACTTCGCAGAA
>DATMOS010000126.1:0-3640 GCA_035568155.1 Verrucomicrobiia bacterium
TGCGGAAGTGCTGGAGACGTTGGAACGCTGGGGCGTGAATTGTTTACGCGAGCTGGCAGCATTACCGGTTTTGCAGCTTTCCGAGCGGCTGGGGCAGAACGGAGTCCGGTTGCACGAATTGGCGCGTGGCGCGCGGGTACGTTCGTTGGTACTGGCGGAAGCATGTTTGCAATTTGCGGAAGAAATGGAGGTAGAGGATTCGGTTGAAGAACTGGAGCCATTGTCGTTTTTGCTGGGACGCTTGCTGGATCAACTTTGCGCGCGGCTGGAAGCACGAGCGCTTGCGGTGCGCACCGTGCGCATACGATTTGAGCTGGAGCCATCGTTTGAAAAAGATGTGCAAGCGTTGAAAGATGAGTCGCGGGAAAAGACCGCGCCAAAGGAGTATAGGAAAGTTCTCACTTTGCCCGTGCCCATGCGGGATTCCAAAGTGCTGCTGAAATTGATGCGCTTGGCACTGCAAGGGGATCCTCCAAAATCGCCCATCCAGAAAATTGAGATGGCGGCGGATGCTGCGCCTCCGCGCGTGGCGCAGAGCGGGCTGTTCGCGCCAAAGGGGCCCGATCCGGAAAAGCTGGAGCTGACCATCGCGCGGCTCGCGAAGCTTGTGGGGGAGTCGAATGTTGGCGTGGCGGAATTGCTGGACACGCATCGGGCGGAAAATTTCCGGATGGCACGGTGGGCGGACAGCGTGAATTCTTCGATAAAAAGGACAAACACAAATCGAAAGAAAAATGCGGGGTTGACTGACGATGACGATTCTCAGAAAGCGCGCCAACCCGCCTCGGGATTTCGAGTAATCCGACCGGCAGTGATAGCGAGCGTGGAAATAGACGACGAACGGCCTGTGTGCATTTGTTTCTCGGGAATGCAAGGCGATGTAGTGGCGGCGTCGGGCCCCTGGCGCAGCTTCGGGGAATGGTGGCAGGAAGACGGCTGGGATCAGGACGAATGGGATCTGGCGATTGATTTTGGATCGCGTGGCGGGCTGCGCGACAAGGGCGCAAGCCCGTGGCCGCAATATGGCGTCTACCGGATTTATTACGATGCGCCGCGGCGAAGCTGGTTTGTGCGGGGATTCTACGATTGATGTACACCGATGATATACACCGAACTCCATGCGCGGTCCGCGTTTAGTTTTCTGGAAGGGGCATCCATACCCGAAGAGATGGCCAGTGCGTGCGTCGAGCGTGGCATGACGGCAATGGCGGTGCTCGACCGCGATGGCGTCTATGGAGCGCCGCGATTTTACCAGGCAGCCAAAAAAAGTCGCATACGCGCACACATCGGAGCGGAAGTCACGTCTCCGTCAGGCTGGCGTTATGCGTTGCTCGTGGAGTCCCGCGGAGGCTACCAGAATTTGTGTCGCGCGATTACCCGCATGAAATTGCGCGCCGTGAAAGGCGAAGGACATATCGCGGCCGAAGAACTGGCGGAATTCAAGGCCGGGCTGATTTGTCTGACTGGAGGCGAAGAAGGCCCGCTGGCCTATGCATTGAAGAAAGGAGGGATCACCCGAGGAATCCAGTGCGTTCGTGAGTTGTGCGAAATCTTTGGGCGCGAAAATGTCTACGTTGAATTGCAGCGGCATTTGTGCCGGGAAGAAGAAGCGCGCAACCAGGCGGCAGTCGAAATTGCAAGAAAGTTGTCTTTGCCGTTGTTGGCGACGAATGGAGTTAGTCACGCACAGCCACAGCAGAGGGAATTGCTGGATGTCTTTACATGCATTCGCAACCACCGCTCGCTGGCCACGGCAGGACGTTTGCTGACGCGCAATCCAGAACGCCACTTGAAAACACCCGCGGAAATGCAGTTGTTGTTCGCCGATCTTCCGGAAGCGATTGCGAACACGCAGATACTTTCTTCCCGTTTGCAATTCACGCTGAAAGATCTGGGCTACGAGTTTCCGAAGTATCCGGTTCCGGGTGGCGGCACGCAGATGCAGTTTTTGCGCGAGCGCACGCGCGACGGAATGATTTCGCGCTACGGCTCGGAAAACGAGAAAGCCCGCCTCCAAATCGATCGCGAGCTGGCGTTGATCGAAAAGCTCGATCTTCCCGGTTATTTCCTGATCGTTTGGGACATTGTGCGATTTTGCGCGGAGAAAAAAATCCTGGTGCAGGGGCGAGGATCGGCGGCAAACAGCGCGGTCTGCTATGCACTGGGAATCACCGCTGTGGATCCCGTCGGCATGGGACTTTTGTTCGAGCGCTTTCTCTCTGAAGAACGCGGCGAGTGGCCGGACATCGACCTGGATCTCCCCAGCGGCGACCAGCGGGAAAGCGCGATCCAATACGTGTACGAACGCTACGGAAAATTAGGCGCAGCGATGACCGCCAACGTGATCACGTATCGCGGAAAATCGGCGGCGCGTGAAATCGGCAAGGCCATGTCTTTCGATCCGGAAACGGTGGCGCGTTTGGCAAGCCTGGTCAGCGCGTGGGAATACAAAGATGCGAACGACACGCTGGAACGCCATTTTCAGGATGCCGGGTTCGACCTGAAGCATCCGAAGATTCGCAAATTTTTTGAGCTCTGCGTGCAGGCGCAGGATTTGCCGCGGCATTTGGGGCAGCATTCCGGCGGGTTGGTGGTGTGTCAGGGGCAACTGGATTCGGTGGTGCCGCTGGAGCCGGCGACGATGCCTGGTCGCGTGGTCGTGCAGTGGGACAAAGAAGATTGCGCGGACATGGGCATCGTCAAAGTCGATCTGCTCGGGCTGGGCATGATGGCGGTGCTGGAAGAAACCCTGCAAATCATCCGGGAAAAACACGGCGAAGAAGTTGACCTGGGCCGCCTGCCCGTGAACGATTCAAAGGTTTACGCGACGCTGCAAAAAGCGGACACGGTGGGAATGTTTCAGATCGAGAGCCGCGCGCAGATGGCATGCCTGCCACGACTGAAGCCCGAATGTTTTTACGACATTGTTGTGCAGGTGGCCATCATCCGGCCGGGGCCCATCGTTGGAAAAATGGTGCATCCCTACTTGAAGCGGAGGCAAGGCCGCGAGCCCGCGGAATGCCTGCATCCTTCACTCAAGCCAGTATTGGAGCGCACGCTGGGAGTGCCGCTCTTTCAGGAGCAATTGTTGCGCATGGCCATGATCGCCGCGGGCTTCACGGGAGGCGAGGCCGAAGAGTTACGGCGTGCGTTTGGCTTTAAGCGCTCGGAAAAGCTGATGAAGGACGTTGAAGTAAAGCTGCGCCTGGGTATGGATCGCAACGGGATCACCGGCACGACGCAGGACACCATCGTCCAATCCACTACATCGTTTGCGCTCTACGGGTTTCCGGAATCGCACGCCGCGAGCTTTGCGCTGATTGCCTACGCCAGCGCCTACCTGAAGTGCCACTATCTCGCCGCATTTACCGCGGCCATGCTCAACAATCAGCCGATGGGCTTTTATCATCCGGCGACGCTGGTGAAGGACGCGCAACGCCACGGCCTACGCGTTCGTCCGATCGATGTGATGCGTTCGGAATGGATCTGCACGATTGAGAAAATCGGCGTGGAGATGACCTTGCGCGTAGGTTTGCGTTACATCAAGGGTTTGCGCGAGGAGATCGGCCGAGAGATCGCTCGCCAGCGAGAGATCGAAGCGTTTCAATCCATCGATGATTTGAAATTGCGCGTTCCTGGA
>DATMOS010000127.1:0-24450 GCA_035568155.1 Verrucomicrobiia bacterium
GAGATGGTGATGCCCGGCGACAACGTCAGCTGCGAAGTCACACTCATCACCCCAGTAGCTCTCGAAAAGGGCTTGCGCTTCGCCATTCGCGAAGGCGGCCACACCGTGGGCGCAGGCGCGGTCACGGAGATCATCGAATAAATTTATGAGACAAGGCGACAAAATCCGTATACGCCTCAAGGCGTACGATCACAGAATTCTTGACCAGTCCACCAAGGAAATCGTGGATACCGCGAAGCGCACTGGAGCAGATGTGGCTGGGCCGATTCCTTTGCCAACGACCATTAATCGCTGGACGGTGTTGCGGTCGCCGCACGTGGACAAGAAATCGCGTGAGCAGTTCGAAATGCGCACGCACAAGCGCTTGATCGATATTCTCGAGCCCACACCCGACACCGTGGATGCGCTCATGAAGCTCGATCTTCCGCCGGGCGTGGACGTGGAAATCAAGGCTTTTGGACATACCGCAAAGTAACGTTTTTTTAATTTAGAGAATTTAAAGCCGAAGAGAAGAGAGAGAAGGCATGGCAGTCAACGGGATTATCGGAATCAAGCTGGGAATGACGCAAGTCTTCCAGGACGACGGCACGCTAGTCGGCTGCACTGTTTTACAAGCCGGCCCATGCGTGGTGGTGCAACGCCGCACCGCCGCGAACGATGGCTACGAAGCCGCACAACTGGGACTCGTGGAATTCGTAAAGCCGCAACGCGTCAACAAAGCCATGACCGGACATTTCAAGAAAGCCGGCGCGGCACCCATGAAAGTCCTCCGCGAAGTTCGCATCGAGGAATCAAAGGACGAAACCAAAGTTGGCGACCGGGTGCTGGTTGAAAATTTCAAGGCTGGCGAGATGGTGGACGTCAGCGGGATCAGCAAGGGCAAAGGCTTTGCTGGCGGCGTAAAGCGCTGGCACTATCGCGGCGGCGATGCTACCCACGGCTCGATGTTTCATCGCGCTCCGGGAGGCATCGGCGGCAGTTCTTTCCCGTCGCGTGTGTGGAAGAACCAGCATTTCCCGGGTCACATGGGGCACGAGCGGGTGACCGCCAAGAATTTGAAAGTCGTAAAAGTCGATAACGACGAAAATTTGTTGCTGGTAAAAGGCTCAGTGCCTGGCCCAGCAGGAACGTACATTTTTATTCACAAGGTTCGCAAAGCGTTGGTAAACACCAACAAAAAAGTCAAGTAAGGAAACGAATTATGCCGGTGGTTGACGTAGTCAATTTAAAGGGCAACAAGGTCGGCCAACTCGATCTCCTCGACGGCGTATTTGGCGTCAAGGTGAATCAGTACCTTTTGCATGAAGCTTCGCGCTGGTATCTGCGCGGGCTGCGCAGAGGTACGCACAAGACCAAGGACAAGAGCGAAGTCAGTGGCGCGGGCCGCAAGCTTTGGAAGCAAAAAGGCACCGGACGCGCGCGCGTTGGCTCGATTCGCTCGCCACTCTGGCGTCATGGCGGCACGGTTCATGGACCGCGCCCTCGGGATTACAGCTACGCGCTGCCTAAGAAAATGCTGCTTGGCGCGTTGCGTTCGGCATTGTCGGCCAAACTTACTGAGCGACGGCTGACCGTCGTGGAAGATTGGGAGCTGGAAAACCACAAGACCAAAGAATTTTTGGGCGTGCTGGGCAAATTGAAACATAAGAAGTCGGCCTTGATCGTCGCTTACGGCGAGAACACCAATCTGGAACGCGCCAGCCGCAACATTGAAGGTGTCACGCTTGTGGCTCCAAATGGTCTTCAGCCCTACGACTTGCTGAAGCACGATCTGCTGGTGCTCTCGAAGGAGGCTGTGGCGCGGCTAAGCCATTCGCTCGATCCGGAAAAAACTCCGGCGCCAGTTCCCGACGTGGAAACCATCGCGCCGGCGCCGAAGCGGGAAGCGAAAGCGGCCGCGAAACCTAAAGCCACGAAGAAATCCAAAGCGGCTGCCAAGAAACCGGCCAAGACCGCCAAGAAAAAGGGCAAGGAATAACCGATGTCTACGCCTCATTACCAGATCATTCGCCGCCCGATCATCACCGAAAAAGGTTTGGGCGTAAAAGAGACGCAGCACACCGTGGTTTTTGAGGTTTCCGCGAAAGCCACCAAGACGCAGATCAAGGAAGCGGTGCAGCAGATTTTCAGCGTGAAAGTGACGGACGTACGCACCGCCAATTTTTACGGCAAGATGCGCCGCCGCGGACAGAACGAAGGGTACCGGCGCGACTGGAAGAAAGCCTACGTGAAGCTGGCGGAAGGCGAAAAGATGATTGAGTACGCTGAGAATTTATAAATATCGGGCCACTTTTTTAATGCAGCACGAAACGAAAAGAGTAAGAGGCAGCGATGGGACTGAAAAGCTTTAATCCATATACGGCGTCGCGACGGTTTATTACCGTCGTGGATAAAAGCCACATCACCAAGCAGGAGCCGGAGAAGGCGCTGCTGGAGCCCAAAAAGCGCACCGGCGGCCGCAACAATCACGGCGAAATTGTGATATGGCACCGCGGTGGCGGCCACAAGAAACAATATCGGCAGGTGGATTTCCGTCGGGACAAGCTGGGCGTGCCCGCCACGGTCGCGGCGATTGAATACGATCCCAATCGCAGCTCGAACCTGGCGCTGTTGCACTATGCCGATGGCGAGAAGCGCTACATTTTGCATCCGGTAGGGCTCGAAGTTGGCGCCACGGTTACCACTGGCGAAGGCGCGGACATTCTTCCGGGCAATGCGCTGCAGTTCAAGCACATTCCGCCGGGCACCATGGTCCACAACCTGGAGCTTTATCCCGGGCGTGGCGGCCAGGTGGTGCGCTCCGCAGGCGGTTCGGCGCAGTTGTTAAGCAAGGAAGGCGACATCGCGCTGGTGAAGTTGCCGTCTGGCGAAGTTCGCAAGTTTTCCATCGAGTGCATGGCCACCGTTGGCCAGGTTGGCAATCTCGATCACGAGAACGAAACGTTTGGCAAAGCTGGACGCACCCGTTGGCGCGGCATCAAGCCTACCGTGCGCGGTGTGGCTATGAACCCAGTCGACCATCCGCACGGTGGTGGTGAAGGCCGCGTGAAGGGCAATCACCCGCAGACTCCGTGGGCGTTCCCGACGTTGGGTAAGAAAACCCGCAACAATAAGCGCACCGACAGAAACATTGTGGAGCGCAGGAAGTAACGAACGAGTTTCGTTTAGCAGCGACCAGAAGTAACTGAGGGAGAATCCGGGCAGCTTCAGCAAGCGGCCTGGTGAGAGCAAATGATGGCGACCAGAGCAGCACGTTCATCAAGGTCTGGCAGGACAGCGGCGGCCCGGCGCACCAGGGCTTCCGTGAAACGCTCGAGGCCTAAGCGCGTGGCAAAAAAGTCTGTGCCAAAAGTAGTGGCCAAGCCGGTGCGCGCGAACCTTAAACCGGTAATCGTTCCGCCGGAGCCGGTGCTGTACAAGCTGTGCAAGCCCGGATGGGGAGTGATCGTGGAGCGCATTCCGAACGCGCAAGGCACGCGCTTCGTTTGCCCCTTCTGCCCCAGGTCGCATCGCGTGCCCGGGCCGGTGCGGGGATTCAAGAAAATGCGACGAGCTCAATGGAGCCGCTTGCGTCGAGTGGAGGAATAGGGGATCGATGGGACGCTCATTAAAAAAAGGACCGTTCGTGGACGGCCATTTGCGCGAAAAGGTTGAAGGCCTGAACACGCGCAACGAGAAAAAAGTAATCAAGACGTGGTCGCGGCGCTCCACGATCGTGCCGGACATGATTGGCCACACCATCGCGGTGCATAACGGAAAGAAATTCATTCCCGTGTATGTGACCGAACAAATGATTGGCCACAAGCTGGGCGAATTTTCGCCCACGCGCACGTTTAAAGGTCACGGCGTGAAAGCCGCGCTCGAACGCGCTGCCGGACCGGCACCAGCAGGAGGCGGCGCAGGCGCATCACCAGCAGCAGCGGCGCCGAGGGCTTAAGACATGGCTGAATTGCAACAGACACAAGCAAGCATCGAAGCGCACGCGCTGGCTAAGCATGTGCGTATGTCGCCGCAAAAAGCCCGGCTGGTAATGGATTTGATTCGCGGGCAAAAGGCGCAAGACGCGCTGCACACCTTGCAGTACACGCAAAAGCGTTCCGCGAAGCACATTGAAAAGGTATTGCGCAGCGCCATCGCGAACGCGGAACGCAAAGCGGAAGATGCTGGCGCGCCACTGGACGTGGATGAGTTGTACGTCAACACTTGTTACGTAAATGAAGGCACGCGCTGGAAGCGTTTGCGTCCCGCGCCAATGGGCCGGGCATTTCGCTACCAGAAGCGCACCGCGCATTTGTGGGTGGGAGTGGCGGAGCATCACGTAGCTGCGGCAGAACGAGTGGCTGCTATTGAAGCGGAAACCGAAGCGCAAAAAGGTGTACGCGGCACGGCTCGCCGGGTTCGCAAAGCGTTAACCGGCAAGCAAGGCGCGCACCCGAAAAAGAAGAAGAAATAAAGTGGCTGCTCTGAACATGGCACGAGTTTTTGGACGAAGAGGATAAGAATGGGACAGAAGACACACCCGTACGGATTTCGACTGGGCTACAACAAGCCGTGGAAGTCCCGCTGGTACGCTGACCGCGACTATGCTGAGCTGCTTCACGAAGACGTGAAGCTGCGCGCGGAACTGAAAGAAAAGCTGAAGAGCGCGGGCATCAGCTCTATCGATATCGAGCGCGCCGCCAACAAGCTGGTGGTGCGCATCTACACCGCTCGTCCTGGCATCATCATCGGCCGCAAAGGCGCGGAAATCGACAAGCTCAAGCAGGATGTACAAAAGCGCACCAAGCGTGAAGTGCACATCGATATTCAGGAAGTACATCGCCCGGAACTCGATGCGCAACTGGTGGCTGAATCGATCGCACTGCAGCTTGAAAAGCGCGTGGCTTTCCGTCGCGCTATGCGTAAGGCAGTGGACTCCGCGCTGCGTTTCGGTTGCAAGGGCATCAAGGTTCGCGTGGCTGGCCGTTTGAATGGCGCAGAAATCGCGCGTAAAGAGTGGTATCTACAAGGCCGGTTGCCGCTACAGACTTTGCGGGCGGACATTGATTTCGGCATGGCCCGCGCGAATACCACTTACGGCGTGATTGGCGTGAAGTGCTGGGTTTATCAAGGCGAAAACGTTCCAAAGCGCGCTTCGAAAGTGCAAAAAGAGCGCGAGACCGTCCCCGCATTAGCGTAATTTGCGGTCGAACGGTGGGGTCAAGAGTTACACGAGCTTAGGGAAGCGAGAACATAGCGATGTTGATGCCCAAGAAGGTGAAGTACAGAAAACAAATGCGCGGGCGGCGCACCGGCAAAGCCTGGCGCGGCAGCGACTTGGCGTTTGGCGAATACGGTTTGAAAGCGCTCGAGTGTGCTTGGATTACCGACCGCCAGATCGAAGCTTCGCGCGTGGCGATTTCGCGGTTCATCAAGCGTGGCGGAAAGCTTTGGATCCGGATTTTCCCGGACAAGCCGTTCACCAAGAAGCCGGCGGAAACCCGCATGGGCAAAGGCAAAGGCGCTCCGGAAAAGTGGGTTGCGGTGGTGAAGCCCGGCCGCATCATGTTTGAAATGGCGGGTGTAGACGAAGTGACCGCCAAGGAAGCCATGACCCTGGCGGCGCACAAGCTGCCTATTCCCACGAGGTTCGTGACTCGCGCAGGAGGCATGTAGTATGGCGCGCCGCATTGACAAGATTCGTGAAGCAGGCAACGACGAGCTGCTGGTACAGGAAAGAGAATTGACCGAGCAGATTTTTCGGCTGCGTTTTCAATTGTCCACCGGGCAAGCGGAAGCGCTGAAGCGTTTACGCGATGCGCGCAAAGATCTGGCCCGCGTCAAAACACATTTGCGCGCGCAGGAGTTGAACGGCACCGCAGGGTCGAAAAACGGCACTGAAAAGAGCGCCGAGAAAGCCGCAGAAAAAACAGCGGCGGCGCCTGTGAAGCACGCAGCAGCAAAAACTTCGGCGGCGGCCAAGCCGGCTAAGAAGCCCGCGGAACGTACTAGCAAGACGAAGAAGGCAGGGAAGGCGTAATGACCACTGAAACACAGAAGGCTCCGGCGGCGGAGCAGGAAAAGCGCGGCGAGCGCACCGTTCTCACCGGCAAAGTAACCAGCGCCAAGATGGAAAAGACCATCGTGGTGGAAGTGCAGCGGCTCGTGCAGCATCCGAAATATCGCCGGGTAGTGCGCATTTCAAAGAAATTTTACGCTCATGACGAGACCCGCCAGGCCAAGACTGGCGACACCGTGCGCATCGTGGCTTCGCGTCCGTTGTCGAAACTCAAGCGCTGGCGGCTCAAGGAAATACTGACGCGCAACACGTCAGTCGAATTGACTGGGCGGGGAGCGGCGCAATGAGCATCATGATGCGAACGTGGCTGACGGTAGCCGACAATTCCGGCGCTCGAAAGCTGATGTGCATTTTGCCACTGGGCGGCGATGCGGGATTAAAAGCGGGGCTCGGCGATGTGATCACTGCCTCGGTAAAAGAGGCCACGCCAGAGAGCGCAGTGAAGCAGGGCACGGTGGTAAAGGCTGTGGTGGTGCGCATGCGCAAGGAAGCGCGGCGCAAGGATGGCACGTACATTCGTTTTGACGATAACGCCGCAGTGCTGATCAACGATGCCGGCGAGCCCGTTGGCACTCGCGTGTTTGGGCCGGTGGCTCGCGAACTGCGCGAGCGCCAGTACACAAAAATAGTTTCTCTAGCTCCGGAGGTTTGGTAGCTCATGACTTTGAGGCATGACAGAACCGAGCGGCACACTATCGCCATTCGCAAGGGCGATAATGTGCGAGTGATTGCGGGTAAAGATGCGGGTAAGAGTGGCCGGGTGCTTTCCATCGACGCAAAGAAAAACCGCGTGGTGGTCGAGCATGTGGCGATCATGAAGCGGCACACACGGCCCAATCCGCAGAAAAACATCAAGGGCGGCATCGTCGAAAAGGAAGCGTCCATCAACGTTTCCAACGTAATGGTGGTCTGCGCCAGTTGCGGCAAGCACACCCGCATCGGCCACACGGTTTTGCCGGACGGCAGCAAAGTTCGCAGTTGCCGACGCTGCAACACCGCGCTGGACAAGTAACAAGCGGTAATTTGAATTTGACACGAGGCGAAGGAAGGCAATGAAGAGTCGATTGCAGGAAAAATATCGCAACGAAACGGTGCCGGCGCTGATGAAGCGTTTTGGCTGGAAGAACAATATGGCCGTTCCGAAGCTGCAGAAAATCACCGTAAACATCGGCCTGGGCGAAGCCAGCCAGAACGCCAAGCTGCTGGATACTGCTGCGCAGGAACTCGGTCAGATCACCGGCCAGAAGGCCATGATTACCAAGGCCAAGAAGTCCATCGCCAACTTTAAAATTCGCAAAGGCATGCCCATCGGGTGCGCCGTGACTTTGCGAGGCGACAAGATGTACGAATTTCTGGACCGCTTGTGCAACGTGGTTTTGCCACGCGTGCGCGATTTTCGCGGTCTGCCGTTCAATGCTTTCGATGGCCGCGGCAATTACACCCTCGGCTTGAAAGATCAATTAGTGTTTCCCGAAATCGATTACACCCGGGTGGATAAAATCAAGGGCATGAACGTGACCCTGACGACCACCGCGAAAAACGATGAAGAAGGTCGCGAGCTCCTGAAGGGGCTTGGCTTCCCGCTTCGCGTTCCAGGAGGAGCGCAATAAATGGCACGTCTTGCAAAAATCGCCAAGAGTTTGAAGAAGCCGAAGTTCAAGGTTCGGGTGCGCAATCGCTGCCGCGTTTGTGGCCGTGCTCGCGCGTACATTCGCAAGTTTCAGATGTGCAGAATTTGTTTCCGCGGTATGGCGCTCAAGGGTGAAATTCCCGGCGTCACGAAAGCCAGCTGGTAGGTATTCAGGAGAAATATGCAGACGGATCCCATTGCCGATTTTCTGACGTCCATCCGCAACGCGGCGGCCGCCAAGCACCAAAGAGTGGATGTGCCCGCGTCGCGGCTGAAGTCCGAGATTGCGCGCATCTTGAAGGATGAAGGCTACATTTCCACCTACAAAATGGTGGATGAAAATAAGACTCGCAAAATGCTGCGGGTCTTCTTGAAATACACCCCGGACCGCCGCAGCGTGATCACTGGGCTAAAGCGCATTTCGCGTCCGGGAGCGCGCCGATACCTGGGCGTCACGGACATTCGTCCGGTGGTTGGCGGGCTGGGCATCAGCATTATGACCACGCCCAAGGGCTTGATGAGCGGCCGAGCAGCGCGCAAAGCCAAAATGGGTGGCGAGATTCTTTGCGAAGTTTGGTAACAAAGTTTGCATTAATGAATTTTTGTAAAAGCGATTTCTTAGTTAAGGGATAGAACTGATGTCACGTATCGGGCGTAAACCAATTCCGCTTCCCTCCGGCGTTAAAGTCGCCATGCAAGGCGGCAAGATCGATGTGCAGGGACCCAAGGGCAAGCTCTCTTTCGCGATTCCCCGCGGCATTACGTTTGAGCAGAAAGACGGCGTGCTCACGGCGCTGCGCGAAACGGAAGACCATCGCGCCTTGCACGGCCTCGCTCGCGCTCTGGTAGCTAACGCGGTTCACGGCGTTACGCAGGGCTTTAAAAAAGATCTCGATATCGTGGGCGTCGGCTATCGCGCGGAACTCAAAGGCAAGATCGTGAATTTCGCTTTGGGAAAATCCCATCCTATCGAGTTTCCGATTCCTGAAGGAATTCAGGTGGCGGTAGAAAAGCAGACCCACATCGTAGTCAGCGGCGCGGACAAGGGGCAGGTGGGTCAGGTTGCCGCCGACATGCGTTCGCTGCGTCCACCAGATCCGTACAAGCAAAAAGGCATCCGCATTACCGGCGAGCGGCTCAAGAAAAAGGCCGGCAAAGCGGGAGCCAAGGCTGGCGGCGCTTAATTTTATTGATTTTGTCCGGGCGCTTGGCGCCAAGGAGAA
Source organism: Verrucomicrobiia bacterium (assembly GCA_035568155.1). GTDB lineage: Bacteria > Acidobacteriota > Terriglobia > Acidiferrales > UBA7541 > Acidiferrum. The sequence continues at coordinate 8,912 of DATMOS010000127.1, forward strand.
GAAACAGTGGCATCGGCTAGAGTTCGCAAATTATCTCGGGACCTGCATCGCAAGCGGGTGCACGATCGCGTGCGCACCAAAGTTTCCGGCACCACCGAACGCCCGCGTCTCTGTGTGTACCGTTCGCTAGGCCATATCTACGCGCAGGTGATTGACGATCGCAGCGGCAAGACATTGGTGTCGGCGAGTTCCGTCGACGGCGAAACGAAAAAGAATCTCAAGGGTGGCGGTAACATCGCGGCGGCTAAAGTGATCGGCAAAGCAGTAGCCGAGCGCGCTAAAGCTGCCGGGGTGCAAAAAGTAGTGTTTGACCGCGGCGGTTACAAGTATCACGGCCGTGTGAAGGCGCTCGCTGACGCGGCGCGGGAAGCGGGGTTACAGTTTTAAGCCTATGTCGAAGCAACTATTGCGAGACAGTTTAGCGGTTCGGCGGCTGCTGGAGGTCAATCTTTCAGAGTTGAAAGATGACGTCATCGCCATCAACCGCGTCACAAAGGTAGTCAAAGGCGGCAAGAACCTCAGCTTCTCAGCGCTGGTGGTGGTTGGCGACAGCCATGGACATGCTGGTTTTGGCATGGGTAAAGCCCGTGAAGTGCCTATGGCGATCAAGAAAGCCATCGAGCAAGCCAAGAAAAACCTGATCAAGTTGAACCTGAAGGGCACCTCCATCCCTCACCAAGTCATTGGAAATTACGGCTCGGCACAGGTTTTGCTGAAGCCGGCTTCCGAAGGTACCGGCGTGATAGCCGGCGGCCCGGTCCGTAAAGTCATGCAAGTAGCGGGGATACACAATGTGCTAACTAAGTCGCTTGGCACATCTAATCCTCATAACGTCGTAAAAGCCACCTTTGCCGCGCTGCTCAGCCTGAAAGACGCTGCGCACGTGGCTGAAACTCGTTCCAAAACAGTGGATGAAATCCGCGGCCGGGTGCCGCGCGAGGCGGTTGGGACGGTCTAATGAGCGAAAAAGTAGCAGGCCATAAGGTTCGTCACGGCAAGCGGGTGAAGAAGTCCGGCGGGCACCATTTCGGCAAGCAATTCGTTATCAGCGAACATGCCGAGCCGAAAAAAGGCGGCAAGATCAAGGTGAAGTGGGTGGTCAGCGCCATTTCCTGCACCGACGATATGCGCGCCACCATCAAGGGGCTCGGTTTGCGCCGCATGCATCACGTGGTAGAGCGCCAGGACACTGCGGAAACGCGTGGCATGATTCATAAAGTACGACATCTAGTGGAAGTGGTGGACTAAATCGATGCCCAGAAGAAAAGCAGGCGCACATAGACCGGCAGGCGGTCCACGCGGCCGTAAAGCAGGTAGCCCTCGCGGCCATCATAAAGCGGCCACTCCGGCGGGGCGTAACGAGGGACGTAAATCGTATAGCTTGTCCAATCTTCAACCGCCGGTGGGCTCGCGCAAGAAAAAAGTTCGCGTCGGCCGCGGCATAGGTTCGAAGCTTGGCAGGACCGCGGGAGCCGGCAACAAGGGGCAGAAATCGCGCCGCGGCTATTCACGGCGTCGAGGATTTGAAGGCGGGCAGATGCCGTTGCATCGCCGGATGCCCAAGCGGGGATTTCATAATCCGTTTTCGGTTTCGTACTCGGTGGTCAACCTGGACGAGCTGAACGTTTTTCCGGCGGGCGAAACAGTGACGCCGGAGTTGCTTCGCGCGCACGGATTCATTCGCCGCGCCAAGGACCCCATCAAGGTTCTGGGCGACGGGGAATTGACCGCGAAGATTGCGATTCATGCGCACGCTTTCAGCGCGTCGGCAAAAGAAAAGATTGTCGCCGCCGGAGCTACGTTTGAGGTTTTAACGACGGCTTAATCAGCCGTCGAGTATAAAAGGGAGCAGCACAGAAAAGCATGAATCGATTCATCGAAGCCGTGAAGAACATGTTTCGCATAGAAGACTTGCGGAACCGTGTGTTGTTCACGCTAGCGCTGCTGGCGGTGTATCGCATTGGTGCGCATATCCCCATACCGGGTATTAATACCAGCATCCTGGATCAGCTTTTCAACCAGGCAGCCGGTTCGGTGCTCGGAATCTTCGACCTTTTCAGCGGCGGAAATTTCCGCCGCATGACGATTTTTGCGCTGGGCATCATGCCGTACATCACCTCGTCCATCATTTTGCAGTTGATGACCGTGGTGTTTCCGTACCTCGAACGCCTCTCAAAAGAAGGCGAGCTCGGCCGCCGCAAAATTACGCAATACACCCGCTACCTGACGATCGTACTCAGCATTGTTCAAGGCTTGTCGATTGCGGGCACTTTGCAGGCGCAGGGTCTGAACGGCCAGTCGCTTGTGTATCACCCGGGCTTTGGCTTCACCATCATGACGGTGCTCGCGCTTACCACTGGCTCGGCCTTTATCATGTGGCTAGGTGAACAGATCACCGAGCGTGGCATCGGCAACGGCATGTCGCTGATCATTTTTGTGGGCATTGTGGTGGGCTTGCCGCGGGCCATCGTCAATTTGTATGAACTCGCCAAATCCGGCCAATGGGGCGCGCTTACACCGCTGGTCTTAATTCTGCTGGTCGCATTGATGATAGCAGTGGTTGCCTTCATCGTCTTCGTGGAAGGCGGTCAGCGCCGCATTCCGGTGCAGTACGCCAAGCGCGTGGTGGGCCGCCGGGTGATGGGTGGACAATCCACTTATCTGCCGCTGCGGGTAAATTCCGGTGGTGTGATTCCGCCGATCTTTGCCAGCTCTTTGCTGGCATTTCCGGCGACCATCGCGTTGATCTTTGGCGCGCGCTACATATTCTTAAAAACGATCGCTGACCGGCTGAAGTGGGGCGAGCCGCTATATACCTTGATCTACATCACGTTGATCCTGGTGTTCGCCTTTTTTTACGTGGGCATCGTCTTCAATCCCACGGAGCTGGCCGACAACATGCGCAAGAACGGCGGTTTCATTCCTGGCATTCGGCCCGGACGCACCACCTCCGAGCACGTCAGCCGCATCCTGAAGCGCCTTACGTTTATCGGCGCCATTTATCTTGCGCTCGTCTGCTTGCTTCCGGAATGGATGATCGCTGGTATCCATCTCGACCATCTGGGCTGGGGGATCGGTGGCTGGTTTGACCGGCACTTCCCGGTATGGTTCCTCAAGGGCTTGGGCGTGCAGTTTTATTTTGGCGGTACGTCGCTTTTGATCGTCGTCGGCGTGGCCATGGATACCGTTCAACAGCTGGAAGCGCAGCTGGTCATGCGCAATTACGAAGGGTTCGCTCGAAAGGGCCGGTTGCGTGGCCGGCGGTAATGGAGAAGACCGGAGCGGTGCCGGACTCCCGGCTCGTTGGTCGGCTGCAACGCGCGGTTATTTTTCTCGGACCGCCCGGAGCGGGCAAGGGCACGCAAGCTCAGGAGCTCGCCAGAAGGTACGGCGTGCCGCATCTCTCGACCGGCGATATGCTCCGCGAAAATATCGCTCTGGGAAATGCGCTGGGCGAACAAGCCAAACCGTTGATGGCGCGCGGGGAATTGGTGCCCGACTCCATCATCTTGAAGATGGTCGCGGCGCGCATCGAGCGCCCAGACTGTTCGTTCGGCTTCGTGTTCGATGGGTTTCCACGGACCGTGGCGCAAGCCCAGTGGCTCGGGGAACTGCTCAGGCAGCATGGATTAAAGCAGCCGGTCGTAGTGCATTTTGTAATTGATCCCGCGCTACTGATGCGCAGGATTACCGGGCGCCGTATGTGCAAGACGGGTGGCGAGATTTACAATATTTACGATCGCCCTCCGAAGACAGCGGGAAGCTGCGACGCGGATGGCGGCGAGTTGGTGCAGCGCCCCGATGACCGCGAAGAAATCGTAGCACCGCGGCTTGAAGCGTACGCCAAGATGACCGCGCCGCTGGCAGCGTACTACCGGCGGTTGGGGCGCCTGGAAGACGTGAACGCGGCGCAGAGCGTGGAACAAGTTTCGAAGCGAGTTCTGGAGATAGTCAGCAAGGCGCAGTAAAGGTTAGCTGGGACCGACCGTAACGGAAACGAGATGGCCATTCATTTACGCAGCGCGGAAGAACTGGAAAAAATGCATCGCGCCGGACTTATCGTCCACGAGGTTCTGGCGGCGTTGCGTGCGGCCGTGAAGCCGGGTGTTACGACTATGGATCTGGAAAAGCTGGCCGAGCAAAAGTTGGCCGGTAAGCCAGGCAAGCCGGCGTTTAAAGGCTACAAGGGTTATCCGTGTTCGCTATGCACGTCAGTGAACGGTGAAATCGTGCACGGCATTCCTTCGCCGAAGCGAAAGTTGTGCGCAGGCGATATTGTCTCCATCGATTTTGGGATGGAAGTCGACGGCTACTACGCGGATTCCGCGGTGACCGTCCCGGTGGGTGAGATAAGTCCGGCGTTGCAAAAGTTGCTGGACGTCACCCGCGAATCGCTGGATCGCGCCATTGATAAAATGCGCGCCGGAAACCGGCTTGGCGATGTTGGTCACGCGGTACAAAGTTGGGTGGAGCAGAACGGCTATTCGGTGGTTCGCGAATTTGTCGGGCACGGCATCGGCACCAAGATGCATGATGAACCGAATTTGCCGAATTATGGTGACGCTGGGCGCGGTGCACGCTTGCAAGAGGGGATGGTCATAGCCGTGGAGCCGATGGTAAACGCCGGCGGCCCAGAAGTTCGCATGCGCGACGAATGGGTGGCGGAGACCGCGGATGGCAGCCCGTCTGCGCACTTTGAGCATACCGTGGCAGTCACGGCCAACGGTCCGTGGATTTTGACGCGACCGAAAGAAATAACCGGCCCGTCGTGGTAAATATTTAGAAGAATTTAGTAACGAGAGATCATAGGAGCGTATGGCAAAACCGGTTCAAGACGACAAAAAGAAAGGCGATTCCGGCAACACCAAGGAAGACGCCATTGAAGTAATGGCCACGGTCAAAGAGCCGCTGCCCAACGCCATGTTTCGCGTTGAGCTGGAAAACAAGCACCAAGTTCTGGCCCACGTTTCCGGCAAGATGCGCAAAAATTTTATTCGCATTCTGGCGGGAGACAAAGTAGCCGTGGAGCTTTCGCCTTACGATCTTACGCGTGGCCGCATCGTGTACCGCTACAAGTAAGCACACACAGAAGGACAGGGAAAATGAAAGTACGAGCATCAGTAAAACCAATTTGTGACAAGTGCAAGGTGATCCACCGGCGCGGAGTAGTGCGCGTCATTTGCCAGAATCCGAAACACAAGCAGCGCCAGGGCTAAGAGGAATAAGGAGAACGTATGGCACGTATTGCAGGTATTGATCTTCCGCCGCAGAAACGCTTGTGGGTCGGCCTCACCGCGATCTACGGTATCGGGCAGGAGCGCGCGCGGAAGCTTGCCAATCAAGCGGGCGTCGACTTCAATAAAAAAATTCGCGATCTTACCGAAGACGAAACCAATCGTCTGCGACAGGAAATTGAAAAGGAAGGCCGCGTCGAGGGCGATCTCCGCAAAGAGATCCAGATGAATATTCGCCGGCTGATTGAAATTCAGGCGTATCGCGGCGTTCGCCACCGGCGCAACTTGCCAGTTCGCGGCCAGCGCACCCACACCAATGCGCGCACTCGTAAGGGTCCGCGGCGCGGCGCGGTGGCGGCCAAGAAGAAAGTTACCGGCAAGAAGGGCTAACGCTGACAAGTTAGTGGACCAGGAGTTCAAGGTCAAAAGAAACGGAGTAACACGTGGCAAAAGAGCAGCAAAAAAACGCACAGCCGGACGTCGCACCGGGCGGTAAGCCGGCCGCGGCAACCAAACGCAAGAAGGAATTCAAGAAGAAGCGCGAACGCCGCATCATTCCGCACGGGGTCGTACATGTGGCTGCGTCCTTTAACAATACGCAGATCACCATCGCCGACCAGGATGGCCGCGTGGTCTGCTGGTCATCTGCTGGGGCCATCGGCTTCAAAGGTTCCCGCAAGGGCACGCCTTACGCGGCGCAACAGGCTTCACTGGCGGCCGCAGGCGTCGCTCGCGACCAGTATGGTATGAAGAGCGTGGAAGTTCGTGTTCAGGGTCCCGGTTCCGGCCGCGAATCCGCCGTCCGTGCGCTGGCTGCTGCCGGATTGCACATCGTGTTGATTCGGGACATTACTCCGATTCCGCACAACGGTTGCCGTCCGCCGAAGCGCCGCCGGGTATGATGCAAGGATTTATGGAATTTCAGCGCCAGACAAAAATGTCCGGGCTGCAAAGAAGTTTTTGGGAAGGGAGATAGAAGTTGGCAAGACATAGAGAAGCAGTCTGCCGCCTGTGCCGCCGGGAAGGGCAGAAACTATTTTTAAAAGGCCTGCGTTGTTTTACGGAGAAGTGCGCCATCGAAAAGCGCAACTTCGTTCCGGGACAGCACGGCCAGTCGCGGCGTCCGAAAGTCGCCGGCTACGGCTTGCAGTTGCGCGAAAAGCAAAAGATGAAGCGTACCTACGGCTTGCTGGAGCGCCAGTTCCGCTTGTATTTCGAGCGGGCCACGCGCATGAAGGGTCCCAGCGGCGAGAATCTGATCATCATGCTGGAGCGCCGCCTGGACAACGTTTTATGGCGCGCCGGCTTGGCGTCATCTCGCGCGCAGGCACGGCAACTGGTGCTGCACGGTCACGTCCGCGTCACAGGCAAGAAGGTCAACATTCCTTCCTACCTCGTCAATGTGGGCGACGAGATCGCTATCAAGGAACGCATGCACGACAACGCCATGATCCTCGAGGCTCGTAACGTCGCACAATCTCAGAGCGCAGTTCCCTGGCTTGAGCAGGACCGCGAAGGCTTCAAAGCCAAGGTTGTGGCTTTGCCCAAGCGCGAAGATGTACAGACACCACCGTTCACCGAACAACTGATCGTCGAGCTTTATTCGAAGTAATTTCATCCCGGCCGCAGCAAGGCCGGCCAGCAGCTTCGGTGACGTTTAGATATCTATTGTCATCAAATGGTATTGGGGCCTGCGATAGCCCCGGAAGGAAGGAACACGATGTGGAAGGGCTTTCAGAAACCAAAGCGGCTAGCCTCTGAACTGGAATCGCTGACCGAAAAGTACGGGCGATTCTCCGCGCAGCCGTTTGAGCGCGGTTGGGGCACCACGGTAGGAAACGCGCTCCGTCGCGCCCTGCTGAGTTCTATCGAAGGCGCGGCGATCACCGCCGTCAAAATCGAGGGCGTACTGCACGAATTCTCCTCGATAGCGGGCGTAGTTGAAGACGCCACCGATATCATTCTCAACTTGAAGCAGGTGCCCATTAAGCTCAACACCGACCTGCCCAAGACCATTTTTCTAAATTTCGAACATCCCGGGCCGGTGACTTCCGCGCAAATCGAAGAAGACGCCGATTTCGCGGTACTCGACAAGACTGTGTATATCGCCACCGTCAGCGAAGGTGGCCGCTTGCAGATCGAAATGCGCGTGAAGAACGGCCGCGGCTATGTGGCTGCTGACCGCAACTATGACGAAGATCTTCCCATCGGGTACATTCCGGTGGACAGCGTTCATTCGCCGGTGCGCAAGGTGAATTACTCCGTCGAAGCCGCTCGTCTTGGGCAGATGACCGATTACGAAAAGCTGATGATTGAAGTGTGGACCAACGGCGCGATCACCCCGCAGGATTCCATCGGTCTTGCCGCCAAGCTCGTCAAAGACCACATGAGCATCTTCATCAACTTTGAAGAGCCGGTCGACAGCATCGAACCGCTGCCGGACACCGCGCACGACCCGCGTCTCGAGCATCTGGACCGCTCCGTCGAAGAGCTGGAGCTTTCGGTACGCTCCTACAATTGCTTGAAGAACGCCAACATTCAGACCATTCGCGAGCTCGTGCAGAAGAGCGAGAACGAAATGCTGAAGACAAAAAACTTCGGCCGCAAATCGCTCAACGAGATCAAAGATATACTGGTGAAGATGGGCCTCGCGCTGGGCATGAAATTCGACGAACACGGACGCATTATCTGGCCGCCGCTCCCCAGCCAGACCACCATGGCTCCCTCGGAGGAAAATCTCGGCCTGTAATCGCGGCGCGAGACCCGGTAAACCATGCGACATCTCAAGTCAGGATCGAAGCTCGGGCGCAACCCGTCCCATCGCCGCGCGACTTTGCGCAGCCTGGTCACCAATCTGTTCGAACACGGGCGTATCACCACTACGTTGACGCGAGCGAAGGCAGCGCGTCCCGTGGCGGAAAAGATCATCACCCTGGGCAAACGCGATACGCTGCAATCGCGCAGGCAGGCCGCCTCCTACATTATGCTTCCCGCCATCACTCAGAAATTGTTCAGTGAAATTGCACCGAAGTTTTCGGACCGCGCAGGCGGCTACACCCGCATCATCCACGCCGGCCACCGCGTCGGCGATAACGCCAAAGTGGCCATCCTCGAATTGGTAGGCTACGAATTCAAGAAGAAAGAAAAGAAAGAACGCCCCAAGAAAGAAGAAGCCGTCGACGAGAAGAGTTAGTCTCCAAACCGCACAAAGAATTAAAGCCCGCTTCGGACCTCGAAGCAGGCTTTTTGTTTCCTGATGAAAGTTTACAGAGATCGTTGGAGGTTTAGATCATTGGCGGGGGCAGTTCGCAATCGGAACCACAAAAATAGCGTCACAACCGCGAACGTAGCCCCAATTGAATCGAGCAGGGAATCGTACGGCGAGGCGGTGCGGCTCGCTACGAATGCCTGGTGTATCTCGTCCAGCGCTGAATAACCGGCGGCAATAAATAGCGCCGTAAGTGCCCACGACCAGCGCCAACCTCGCTGCCCGCCACGAATGCCTCTGTAAAGCAGCAAGCAAAATATAAAATATTCCGTGAAATGCGCGGTCTTGCGCACAAAAAAGTGGATAGTTACGAAGGCTTGCTCGGTCAGATGGGGCATCAGCCAGAACAGTATGGGCCGCAAAATTCTTCCCGTGTGTTCCGCGGAAAACGCGTCGGTCGACAACGAAAAAATCACCGCTGCCCAGCACAGTGCCGGGAGCCACGCCATCAGCAACCGGATTTGGTTCGGCGTCTCAATGCGTCCTTCCATCTCCGATAGTTGCGGAATGGGGCGCGGATTGCGCCAGGGTTGCGGGTCAGCCACGAAATAACTCGTAGGCGATCACTCGTATATTGTCTTCCGATTCGCCGTTCATTCCATGCGGTAATTCGGGGCTTCGCGCGTGATGATTACGTCGTGCACATGGCTCTCACGCAATCCCGCGCTGGTGATGCGGATAAACTTGCTCTTGGTCGTCAGTTCTTTAAGCGTTCCTGCTCCCGCGTAACCCATGCCGCTCTTCAACCCGCCCACCAATTGGTCAGTGAGCGCGGCTAACGAACCCTTGTAGGGCACGCGCCCTTCCACGCCCTCCGGTACGGATTTGCCTCGCTCCATGTTTTCTTGCCCATAGCGGTCCGCCGCTGCTGTCGTGCCATCTTCCATAGCTGCCGTAGAGCCCATGCCGCGGTAGGACTTAAAGGTGCGCCCCTGATACAAAATCGTTTCGCCCGGCGCTTCTTCCGTGCCGGCAAATAATCCGCCGATCATCACGCACGAAGCACCAGCGGCAATGGCTTTGCTGATGTCTCCGGAAAACTTGATGCCTCCGTCGGCAATCACTGGTACGCCGGTACCTTCCGCTGCCCGCGCCGCTTCCATTATGGCTGTGATCTGCGGCACACCAGCTCCAGTCACCACTCGCGTGGTGCAAATCGATCCAGGGCCAATCCCAACCTTCAGTCCGTCAATTCCGAGCGCGATCAAATCTTTAGCGCCATCAAAGGTCGCGACATTCCCGGCAATCAACTGCATTTCCGGAAGACGATGCCGAATAGCCTTGATCGCTTCCATTACCCGCGCGGAATGCCCATGCGCCGTATCGATGGCTAGCACGTCCGCTTTGGCCCGTGCCATTTCCACCGCGCGTTCCAGAAAATCTCCCGTAGCGCCCACCGCGGCTCCCACTCTCAATCGGCCCTGTTCGTCCTTGGCCGCTCGCGGGTAGGCCAGTTTTTTCTGAATATCTTTTACGGTGATTAATCCCTTGAGGTTGTAATCCTGGTCCACCACCAGGAGTTTTTCGATGCGATGTTTCTGCAAAATGCGCTCAGCTTCGTCCAGCGTAGTTCCCACCGGCACGGTGACCAGGTTATCTTTGGTCATCACCGCGCTAACCAGCTGCGAATGATCCTTTTCAAAGCGCAGATCCCGGTTGGTAAGAATCCCGGTAAGCCGCGCGCCGCGCGTAACCGGCAAGCCGGAAATGCGGTACTTGGTCATGATGTCCAACGCTTGCCGCAAGGTAATATCCGGCGAAATCGTCACCGGATCGACGATCATTCCGCTCTCCGAGCGCTTCACTCGATCGACTTCTTCGCTTTCCCGCTCGATGGTCATGTTTCGGTGCACGACGCCAATTCCGCCCTGTCGCGCGATCGCAATGGCTAGACGTGATTCCGTCACGGTATCCATGGCCGCTGACGCCAGGGGAATATTCAGCGACAGTTTGCGCGTGAAGTTGGTACGCGTATCCACTTCGGCCGGTAGCACCGAGGACTTTCCCGGCAGCAGCAGGACATCATCAAAAGTAAGACCCTCGGTTATTGGTCCATCCTTCATTCACAAGCCTCACAAAGGAAATTTTACGAACAAAAACTCGTGTTGCTACCAAAAACGCGCGCTAAAACAACGCGGCCCAGCAGGCTTCTGCTGGGCTTCAAATCGATTCATCAAATCGAAGAAATTGTTCACCGTGGATATTTCATTGTAGGGTGACGCCTAGTTGCGGTCAAGTTGACCAGCTCGACGTTAACGTGCCCAGTGCCTCTTGCCGAAAAGTCGCGCTCTACCATTCGTGTTATTCTAGGTATCGGATATGGCGGTTATCGCGCATGCCCATACGTATCGAAGATTTCGAGCCTCATCCCGTGCTTCGCGGCGCGCATATGATGACTGTGGCTCCCGTGTTTTGGCCAAGAACTTTTTCCCTGCCGCAGCCGGAGGATCGCTTATTTCAGGTTGATCCCGAATCTCGCTTGCTTGCGCACTGCCACTGGCAACCGGGCAAGCGGTCGGACGCTCCCGTGATCGTAATCGTTCATGGCCTGGAAGGCTCCAGTAATTCCGATTACTCCCGTGGTATCGCGGAAGTTGCATTTAAGCGTGGCTACAATGCCATTCGCATGAATCAACGCACTTGTGGCGGCACGGAATCGCTGACGCCGACCCTGTACAATTCCGGAATGAGTTCGGACTATCGCGCTGTTTTCGAAGAGCTCGCCAATGTTGACGGGTTCAAACAAATTTTTTTCGTCGGCTATTCAATGGGCGGCAATCTAGTTCTCAAAATGGCCAGCGAATACGGGGATGCTTTTCCGCAGGCGCTATGCGGCATTTGCGCGGTTTGCCCCGCGGTGGACCTCGCGGCGTGTGCCGACGCCTTGGAACGCTGGGAAAATCAGGTTTATCAACGTCATTTCGTGGTTAGCCTCATGAACCGCTACCGGCGTAAGGCCATGACCATGCCCAAGCGCTACGTATCAAATAAATTGCCTCTCGTCCGCACCGTTCGCCAGTTCGATGACGTCATCACCGCCCCGATCTTTGGGTATCACGACGCCCGCGAATACTACGAGGCCGCGTCCGCTAAAAGAATCCTCGCGCAGCTGCGAGTTCCGACCTTGCTCATTACGGCGAAAGACGATCCTTTCGTGCCCTACGCTTCCATCCTGGCCGCCGGCGCCGAAAACAATCCCGCAATTCAACTGGTAGCGCCCGAACACGGCGGCCATTGCGCGTTTATCTCCAACAAGACCGGCCCGGCAAGGTTCTGGGCTGAGCAGTCGGTAGTGAACTTCTGTGACAGCATCCGGATGTAAACCTCATATTTGTAGGTTCCCAAGTGCGATGCTGGTGTTAATGTGCTGCGCATTTCGGCTTATTAGCTCAACCGGGGCGATATTCTAAAATTATTCTAAAATCAGTATCCGGTATGCCGGATAATATATTCGGCCCTCGTGGTGGTTCTAAATCTGCCTAACTCCGATATAAAATGCTGCAAACAATAAGCTTACCCATAGTACCTTCAGCTAAATTTCAGACCTCGTTTGGAGCGGAGATTGCAATATCGCCTGCGGGTGTTGTCTGTAGTTCCTGCGCGGATCATCAGTACGTAAATTTATGGAGGCTTCAGTGAATCAAGGTTTTCGTAGATTTTTAGTGTTTTCGTGTATCGCTGTTGTGGCCTTAAGTCTGGCAATCGTGGGCGGAGTGAGCGCTCAGATCATCAGCGGCGACCTCGTTGGTACAGTTCTTGATAAGACCGGCGCTGCGGTTCCGGGTGCGCATATCGAAGCGGTGAACGTCGACACCGGGGCAAAACTTGAGACCGACGCTAACGACTCAGGTGAATATCGTCTCAACAACTTGCCCGTCGGCACTTACAACGTGTCTGCCAGCTCTCCGTCCTTTGGCACCACCACCATCAACGGTGTGAAAATTCAGCTGAACAACACGCTGACGCAACAAATCACCTTGGAAATTAAGGGCGCGGTTACCTCCATCGAAGTTTCCGGCGTGGCGGCGACTTTGGACACTACCACGGCGCAACTTCAGAGCACCTTTGAAACTAAAGAGATTTCCGATCTGCCGATTACCAGCGGCACCAAAGCCGGCAGCGGCGTTCTGAACCTTTCATTGCTGAGTTCCGGCGTTGCCACCAGCGGCGGCGTTGGCGTTGGTTCCGGTCCGTCCATCGGCGGCCAACGGCCCAGGAATAATAACTTCACCATCGAGGGCGTGGATAACAACAATAAAGGCGTGACCGGTCCGTTGGTTGCCGTCCCCAACGATGCCGTCGCGGAATTCTCTTTGCTGCAAAACCAGTTTTCGCCGGAATTCGGTCATTCTTCTGGCGGTCAATTCAACACCGTGGTGAAGAGCGGCACGAATTCATTTCATGGTTTGGCTTACATTTATAACCAAAATAGGAATTACAACGCTCTGGATACCCTACAGGTCATTGAAGGGTTCACGTCAGTGCCCCGCTTCGACCAAAATCGTATCGGTGGCCAAATTGGCGGTCCAGTACTCAAGAACAAGTTATTCTTCTTCGTCAATTACGAATATGAGCCCTTAGGTCAAGCGGGTGGCGCTGGTGCCGTTTGCGCTCCGACTTCCGCTGGATTCGCCGCCATTAATGCCACGCCCGGACTCTCCGCTACAAACGTTGCCATATTCGAGAAATATGTCCAACCGGGAACTCTCGCTGGGGCCGGTTGTGCACCCCTGGCTTGGACTGGTGGTACGACTATTCCCACCGCAGGCCTCGCTGTGGTGTCTCCGTTCTTTACGAACTCTAAGTTCATAGTCGCCAGCATGGATTGGGACATTTCTACTAAGGACCAGATACGCGGCCGCTACATCTACAACAGCATCATCGGGATTGATAACAGCGCTGCTCTACCAGCGTTCTTTCTCCCGCAGCCCAACAAATTCCACTTGGTTACCATCAATGAATATCATACTTTTACCCCAACTCTGACCAATGAACTTCGACTCGGCTACAACCGTTTCGCCCAGACTTTTAGTTCGGGGAATTTCGCGTATGCGGGCCTAGACAGTTTCCCCAACATCACATTGAACGACCTGAATTTCCTGAATGTTGGCCCGGACCCCAATGCTCCCCAGGGCGCGACTCAAAACACTTATCAATTGGCTGAGGCGCTGACCTGGACTAAAGGGAAGCACACCGTGAAGTTCGGTATCGAAGGCCGTAAGCTCATTGCCCCTCAAACCTTCACACAGCGTTCGCGAGGCGACTATGAGTACAGCAATACGTTTCAATATCTGCAGGACGCCGCCCCGGACTTTTTCGCGGAACGCAGCAACGGAGACACCGTGTACTATGGAGACCAGTCGGCGATCTACTGGTATGTTAACGATAACTTCCGTATACGTCCGAATGTCACCCTCAATCTCGGTCTACGTTACGAGTACACCACCACTCCGTTCTCGGAGAGGCTGCAATCACTGAACGCGGCCGCTAGCGTCCCGGGGTTGATCAATTTTGCTGCTCCGGAATGGTCCAAGGATAACTTCGCGCCACGCATCGGTATCGCGTGGTCCCCTGGCACCAGCGGGCGCACTTCGATCCGCGCTGGCTTCGGCGAGGCTTTCGATACGCTGTTCGACAACCTTGGATTGTTGACCGTTCCTCCCCAACTCGGTTCGACGAATGACTGCGTGCAGACCTTGGGGAACTATCCCTGTGCAAACAGCGGATTTCTTTCGAGCGGAGGCATCCTGCCGGGCGCGGGCGGACTGAATACTTTTCCGAGTATCGCTGCCCAGCGAAGGGCCACCACTGCATTTCTGCCACAATTTCAGGACCTGCCCAAATCCATAGATTGGACACTAGGGATTCAACATACCTTCTGGTCCGACTACACCTTTGAAATCCGTTACCTAGGAACTCGCGGTATCCATTTGCCGGCGCAGATTCAGCTGAACAAGCAGCCAAAGGTTACCGCTAGCAATTCGTTACCTACGTTCTTTACGGCGCCTGACCAAGCCACCGTGGATGCTTCGACGAAGTCTTTGGCAGACGTTGAGGCAGGAAACAGTGCCGTCGTACCAGCATTCAAAACTGCTGGCTTTACGAGCACAATCACTTCGTACCAGCCGTGGGCTTCATCGACGTATCACGGGTTGGCGACACAATTGACCAAGCGCTTTAGCCACGGTTTGCAAGGTGTGCTGGCATACACTTATAGCCACAACATTGACGACGCTACCGCCGAAGTATTTAGCACCGTTCTAGCTCCGCGCCGCGCACAGAATGGGTTGGATCTCAGCGCCGATCGCGCAAACTCCATTCTTGATCACCGGCACCGTTTGACTCTCACGATGATCTATGACGAGCCCTTCTTCAAGAATAGTAACCGCTTTTTGAAGAATACTGTCGGCAATTGGGAGATCGCGCCGATCTATACCTACCAGTCTGGGCAATGGGTAACGGCTCAGAGTGTTCTGGACTCCAACTTGAACGGCGATGCGGCCGGCGACCGACCGATCTTGAATCCCGCAGGAGCCGCTGGCACAGGAACAGGAGTTGTCCCACTGTGCCGCAGTGCTGTTCCTGGTGCCGACTGCGCGCTGGGCAACGTCCTGTGCACAGGGAACGCCGCTACCGATGCGTCAAGCTGCCCCGGCGATGGCGTTAATATCGAAGCTAATGTCGTTGGTTACGCCGCCAAAAATTCCGGCGCGAAGTATGTACAGGCTGGTCTGGGGGCGGTAGCCAATGTCGGACGCAATACTCTGCAACTCGATCCAATTAACGATATTGACATCACTGCCCTGAAGCGGATCTCCATCACTGAACGCTTCCGCATTGAATTCCAGGTCCAGGCCTTCAACGTGTTTAACCATCCGCAGTACGTTGGTGGCTACCTTAATGACATCGCCCCGCTGGGCTTTACTGGTACCGAACGGACTATGTTGGAGCCCCAGAACACAAATTTCAACCACCCTTCGCAAGTGTTCGCCAGCAACGCGCGGACCCTACAATTAGCGCTGAAGATTTTCTTCTAA
>DATMOS010000128.1:0-4885 GCA_035568155.1 Verrucomicrobiia bacterium
CCGAAAGTGGACTTGGGAGCCAAAGACCAACAAGGTTTCCTATGAAGGAAAAGACAAAGACGGTAAGCCGGTGACGGCTACCTACCTGCGTTCCGAGCTAAGCAGCCAGCCTGAAAACGTGCAGAAGGAAATTGATCCCGCGTTCAATAACGATAACTATTGGCTGTTGTTCCCCTTGCATGCTTACTGGGACACCAGTGCCACCGTCACTGATGAAGGGATGAAAAAACTCCCCATAGGCGCCGGTTCGGCCACACTAGTCCCAGTAAAATATGGCGGAGGCGGTTATACGCCTGGCGACACCTGGGATCTCTACATCGGCAAAGACAACCGCGTTGTGCAATTTGTCTATCACCGCGGCGGACCCGTGAAACCGAGCGTCGTAACCGCGACCTGGACAGGCTACAAAAAGGCTGGTGGCCTGGATATCTCGACGGAGCACCGCGGCACCGCTGATGGCAAGCCGCTGCACCTTTGGATTACTGATGTCGCCGTGAAGGTGGCAGGGTCAGACTCGTGGGTGAACGCGCAATAAACAGCGGATGCGCTTGTGCGGGAGATTGATATACCGTTTTGCCGCGAATCCATTAAACACGTGGGTCGGATTGTTCCGTCCGACCCCGTAATGGTGCTTGTCGTTGTCGCCCGTCCGGAGCCGTATCGCTGAACGAAGCGCTTGGCGCTCCACCGAAATTTTTCAATCCATCGACGGACGCCATCCGTCTGTCTCGTTTTAAGCCCACACTCGCTATAATGTTCTCATGGAAATGAATACGGCGATGCGGCTTACGCACCAAACCGCAAAAATCTACGGAAGAAAGTCTTCCTGACTGCTGATCAATCAAACGCCTAGAGCCACCCGCCCGCGCGGGTAATTCTGAAACTTTCGCTGCGGAATCTCGTATAGTACGGTACCGGCTGCAAACTTGGTTCGTGGGGGATACACCCAATATGGAATTGCGAATCGAAGGTCTTTCGAAAGTCTATCCCAACGGCGTGAAGGCGCTGGACAATGTGAGCCTTACTATTCCGCGCGGAATGTACGGATTACTAGGCCCGAATGGCGCGGGAAAGTCCACGCTGATGCGCACCATCGCCACGCTACAGGAGCCCGACAGCGGCCGCATTGGCCTGGACGGAATCGATGTTCTCCGCCAGAAAGAAGAAGTGCGCAAGCTGCTGGGATACCTTCCTCAGGATTTCGGGGTGTACCCGCGAATCTCGGCTCAGGACATGCTCGACCACCTCGCTCTGCTGAAAGGTTTTGTGAACGCCAAGGAGCGCAAAGAATTGGTGGAGTCGCTTCTCCACCGAATCAATCTGTATTCATTCCGCAAGAAAGCGCTGACGAGTTTTTCGGGCGGCATGCGCCAACGTTTTGGAATCGGCCAGGCCTTGATCGGCAATCCCCAACTTCTAATCGTGGACGAACCGACCGCCGGCCTGGATCCCAGCGAACGCAACCGCTTCTACAACCTGCTTTCTGAAATCGGCGAAAACGTGATCGTAATTTTATCCACGCACATCGTGCAGGACGTAATGGAGCTGTGCACGAATATGGCCATCATCCATCAAGGCAAGGTGCTGTTTGCCGGAGTGCCGGACCAGGCGGTGAACAATCTGTCCGGGAAAATTTGGCAAAAATTCATCGCTAAGTCGGACGTTAAGGACGCGGAGCAAAAGTACCGCGTGATCTCCAGCAAACTGATCGCCGGGCGGCCGCTCATTCACATCTACTCCGAGGAAAATCCGGGCAACGGGTTTGAGCCGGTGGCTGCCGATCTGGAAGACGTGTTTTTTACAAGCATTTCCAGACTGCAATGACGGAGCGCTTATGCTGAGGCATTTTCTTTGGTTTGAGATCCGCTACTGGCTGCGATCGTGGATGCTTTGGATTTTTTTTGCCATCATCGCGCTCATGATCTTCGGAGCAGTCAGCACGGACCAGATCCAGGTCGGCGGCGCGCTGGAGAATACCTACCGCAACGCGCCGTTCGTCATCGAGAATTATTACTCGATCATTGCCCTCCTAAACCTTCTCATGGCCACGGCATTCGTAAACTCCGCCGCGTCGCGGGATTTTGCCTTCAACACCTACCAGATTGTCTTCACCACTCCGATGCACAAGTCGGACTATCTCATCGGCCGCTATTTGGGTTCCGCGCTCATCTCGGTGATTCCGATGACGGGCGTGTCCGCCGGCATCCTTGCGGCCAAGTATATGCCCTGGGTAGACGCGGAGCGCTGGGGGCCGGTGGTGTGGTCCGCGCACCTGAAAGGAATTTTGGTTTTTGCTCTTCCGAACGGACTGTTTATCGCGGCCATCATTTTCGCCATTGCCGTGCTGACTCGCAGTACCGTGACGTCATTTATCGGCAGCCTGCTTCTCCTGGTGGGCTACGGAGTTTCGCAGGCGCTGACGACAAACCTGACGAATGAAACCCTAGCCGGCCTCATCGATCCCTTCGGCATTCGAACGTTCGCGCTGGCGACGAAATACTGGACGGTCGCGGACAAAAACCACCTCACCATCGGTTTTTCAGGATTGCTGCTCTGGAATCGTCTGATTTGGCTGGCAGTCGGTTTGTTGATATTCGGTTTTGCCTACGTACGATTTACGTTCGAAGAAAAGAGCCGGAAGAAAAAGGTAGCGGCCGAAACCGAAGCCTTGGCACTGCCAGTCGCCGGGTCGCTACAGACGGCGGCGGCTACTCGCTCGTTCGGGACGGGCGCGCAGTGGGCTCAGTTTATCGGCGCAACCAGGCTCGAATTCAAAAAATTGATCAAAACCACCTCCTTCATTGTCATCACTCTCGCGGCGCTCCTCAATTGCATCCCCGTGCTGATTTTCTCCGCTACCGAAGGTTATGGGAACACTTCGCTGCCGGTCACCTATCGCATGCTCGAGCTGATAGCCGGAAGTCTGTATCTCTTCCTCATCGCGATGATCATTTATTACGCGGGCGTGCTGGTGTGGGAATCGCGCGACACGCGCATGGATGAAATTCAAGACGCGCTGCCCCACCGCGACTGGCCTCTGTACGCAGCCAAGTTCGTGGCGCTGATTTCCAGCATCGTGATCATTCTCTGCGTGGCCATGAGCGCCGGGATTCTGGTGCAGTTCTTTCATGGCTATCATCGCTACCAGATCGGGCTCTATGTCGAGACGATGCTCGGTATCGACTTGATCGGCTTCGTATTTCTAGCCGTACTGGCGTTCTTCATTCACGTCATCTCGCCGAACAAATACATCGGCTACTTCGTTTACATAGCTTTCCTGATCTTGAATGTTTTTATCTGGCGACCGCTGCATATCGCCACGTATCTGGTGCGTTTCGGGCTGCAACCAGATATGACTTACTCGGACTTTTTCGGCTACGCGCCGTTCATCAAAGCCTGGGCCTGGTTCACGCTCTACTGGACGGCGTTTTGCGTGCTGCTGTTTGTAGCCAGCATCCTCCTGTGGCCGCGCGGACGTGAGACTGCCTGGCGCCATCGTTTTCGCGATGCCGCGCTGCGCTGGCGCGGGGCTTTGCGAGGCGTGGCTGCTGTCGGAATCGTCGCCTTCGTCGTGCTCGGCGGCTGGATTTATTACAACACCAAAATCCTGAACAAGATCGTCCCCGAAGGCGACCGCGACGCGCTTACAGCCGATTACGAAAAGACCTACAAGAAGTACGAGAAACAGCCGCAGCCTCGCATTACCGACGTCAAGTACGCTATCGATTTATATCCGGAGACGCGCAACATGACCATGCGCGGCACGCAAACCATCAAGAACGAAACCACCGATCCGCTGCGAGAAATCCACTTCACCCTTGACAATAATTACAACACCACGATTGAATTGGAAGGCGCGAAGCTTGCGACGGACGACAAGCGCCTCTCGTACCGGATTTATGAACTCGCCACGCCCATGCAGCCCGGCGAATCCCGCACGATGAACTTCACCGTCGCTACAAACACCCGCGGTTTCGAGAATTCCGTAACGAACTCCGCCATCGTGCAGAACGGAACCTTTTTCAACAATGGGGTCGCGCCGCAAATCGGTTATCAGCCCGGCGCAGAACTTACGGACCGAAACAAAAGGAAGAAGCACGGCTTGAAGGAAAAAGATTTGATGCCGGTGCTCGAACGGAATTGCACCACCGATTGCATGAATACTTATATCAGCAACAATTCGGATTGGGTGAATGTGGAGACGACCATCAGCACGTCACCCGATCAGATTGCTATCGCGCCCGGATCGCTGGAGCGCGAGTGGACGGAGAACGGCCGGCGTCACTTTCAGTACAAGCTGGACCACTTCTCGCTCAATTTCTATTCGTTTCTCTCGGCGAATTACGAAGTGGCGCGCGAGGATTGGAACGGGATCAAGATCGAAGTGTACTACCTGAAGGAACACCCTTGGAACGTTCCAAAGATGCTGAATTCGGTGCGCAAATCGTTTGAGTATTACACCGAGAATTTTGGCCCGTACCCGCACAAAGAGGCGCGCATTATCGAATTCCCCCGTGTCGCACAGTTCGCGCAGGCTTTTCCCGGCACCATGCCGTACTCCGAATCGATCGGATTCATCGCCAACCTTGAACATCCGGACGATATCGACATGGTTTTCTATGTTGTCGCGCACGAGATGGGCCATCAATGGTGGGCGCATCAGGTGATTGGCGCGAACATGGAAGGCGCCACCCTGCTTTCCGAAACGCTCGCGCAGTATTCGGCGCTCATGGTGATGGAAAGAGAATACGGCCGCGACACCATGCGAAAATTTCTTGAATACGAAATGGATAATTATTTGCGCTCGCGCGGTCGCGAACTGCTCAAGGAGCGGCCGCTCCTGACGGTGGAAGCGGACCAGGGATACATTCATTACAGGAAAGGC
>DATMOS010000129.1:0-41755 GCA_035568155.1 Verrucomicrobiia bacterium
GTGGTTCGGCCAACTTGACCACCAAACCACATGGAACCCTTTGAGCCGTCGAAAGCATTGGTAAGGGTGGGATCGAATCCTCCGATTGCGTTGTGCAGTTCGCTCATGCCGGTGGTGGCTTCATAACGCAGGCCCAAGTTGACGGTCAGATTGGGCTTAACCTTGAAATCATCCTGCACAAAGACCTGAGGATCTTTGATGCGCATGTAAGTTACGGACTGGTTGGTGGCCTGCCAGTGTTCAACGTCTCCCAGCAGGAAGTCTGCAAAGCTTGCGCCGCCAGGAGTACAGGTGGTAGAACCAGCGGGACAATTCTGCTGTGTATATTGGCCGGTAAAGGTAAACTGTCCGGCATCTACGTTCCCCCACGGGGTGGTGTTGCCTTCGCCCATCAGTACTTCCGCACCGAAATGCAGGATGTGCTTGCCTTTGATCAGCGTAACCACGTCTGACGGGTCATAAAGGTTTTCGATGTAAATGGCATTGGTGCCTGGCTGTAGCGATGTGCAGCAGGTGCCGTTGAGATTGAATGTTGGAAAAATATTGGCCTTGGCATATTGCAGTCCAAGCGTAGTGGCAGAGTTGAATCCCAGGCTTTGCGGCACAAACCAGTTGCCCTGCTTGGTGTAGCCCATGCGAACTTCGTTCACCAAGGTCGGAGTGATGGTCCAGGTGTCCGACAGTTGGGCGTTATAGCCGTCAATGTCTCCGGAGAAACAATTGATAGGACACGCCCATTGATTAAAATTCTGTCCCGGGTTGTTTTTCGCGGTGATCGAGAATGTCACGCGATTATTTTTGCTGAGGTCGTAATCAATTCGGCCGAAGTAACGAAGATTGGGATTCACTGAAGGCGACAAAAATACGAAATTGTTAACTGTGGCGTTAGGACCGCCGGCGTTGGGTGAAGGATAGAAGCCAAGAACTTTCAGTGCTACCGGGTCAATTCTATTGGCCGGAATTACGTTCCCGGGAAAGGCTGTTCGCGTACCACCAACGCCGGCAGTCGTGGGGTCGTAAATGGTTGGTTGACCGCTGAAATCCCCACTCCTTTCCGCCAAGGTGGGAACAGTGCTGGTGTGCTGGTTGCCACTGCCATTGTTGGTGATCTTGTCCCGCACAAAGAAGAAAAACAGTTTGTTCTTTAGGATCGGGCCGCCAACGGAGCCGCCCCATTCGTTATAGCGGATAGAGGGTTTAACGGCCTGGCCATTGCCCCCAGGGAAGAAGTTGGAAGCATTTAGTACATCGTTCTGCCAATACTCATACGCCGACCCATGAAAAGTGTTACTTCCGCTTTTGCTGATCTGATTGAA
Source organism: Verrucomicrobiia bacterium (assembly GCA_035568155.1). Lineage (GTDB taxonomy): Bacteria > Acidobacteriota > Terriglobia > Acidiferrales > UBA7541 > Acidiferrum. The sequence continues at coordinate 1,317 of DATMOS010000129.1, forward strand.
TACCGCGCCGCCGATACCGTACTGAGCAGAGAAGGAGGACGTGGTGACCTGTACTTCGGAGATGCTTTCGAATACGGAGTTGTCGACGTTTCCGCTGACAGGGAGGACCACCGTTGCGCCGTCCGCGAGGAAGTTCGCATAATTCGGGAGATTGCCGTTGATAGCTACAGCGTCTCCTGCGTTATAAGCGCCACTGCCCTCTGAGGTGGGTTGCGAAGGCGCGCTGGAGGCCCCGGGAAGGAATATATTGAAATTGGCCCAGTCGTTGCCGGTAATACCGGCGCCGATTTGGGGAAGAGCCTCAATCGTCTTGCCTTCCATAATGGTCCCTTGCTGACCACTTTCTGTCTGAAGCAAGGGCGCCTCACCGGTATCTTCTACTGTGACGATTTCCTGGACCTGACCGACGGCGAGGGTGGCATCTTCAGTAATGATGGAGACCTCGAGCTTAAACGGGCCACGGGTCAGCTGCTTAAAGCCCTGCTTCGTGAATGTTATGTTGTAATTTCCCGCTCTGGTCGAGGCCGTATCGTAGATGCCGCTGTCATTTGTGGTGAAGTGTTGGACTTCACCGGTGTCGACGTTGGTTAGCGTAACGTCTACACCCGGAACCGCGGCGCCAGACGTATCCATCACCGTACCGCGAATATCTCCAGAATTAGTGCTCTGGGCCAGAGAAGAGCGAGCACCCAGAAAAGCTACGGAAAGTACCAGCGCGCAACGAAGCAAAACGTTCATATCGAGGACCTCCAAGAATTCGCTTAGACGTAACAGCGCACCCCAGAAAAGTTGACGCGAGCAGTCCAAACCGGTGCATCTCTGAAAAGGCACCGTTTTTTCAAACGAAGGCATTAAACAATCGTTTGCTCTCGACAGATACGGACTACGTCACTTTGGCGGGGATAATACATTCATTATAATAATGCGGTCAAGATAAAAATTTGATAGTGTACGCAGACAACACGATTGTCTTATGGACTTAAGCGGTTCCTGAGCAGTTAGCGCGAGCTGGCGTTAGTGATGTTTCTACAGCGTTGGTAACACGTTCTGGACTGAGGGACGTTTGCGCAATCGTTTGTCTTAGAACAAGCTAGAGGCGAGATATTCCAAACGTGAGGTTGCGAGGGGCCGAAAATTTATGCGAAAAAACCGACGAGAATTCATTCGTTTTGGGGTTTCCGCGGTATCTGCCTGTGCAGTCTCGGGAGTGCCGCTCCTTTCGGCTCAACCCCGACTACAGGGCTGGGTGACTTCGAGGGACCGTAAATTTGAGCCCATATCGTCTTTAACCTGGCGTTCGGCTAGTCCTTCATTCTCCACTGGCATTCAACTCGATCCAGCACTGCGGCTGCAACCGATTCTCGGATTCGGCGCGGCACTCACGGATGCGTCCTGCTATTTGCTGAATCGAATGGATGCGCGCGCGCGGGGGGCGCTGCTGGCGGAATTCTTTTCTTCTTCAGGTTTGCGCTTGTCGGTTGCGCGTGTTTGCATGGGCGCGAGTGATTACTCCACAACAGCTTACAGCTTCGACGAAAGTCCCGAACCGGACCCGGAGCTACAACGATTTAGTATTGCGCATGATCGCGAATACATATTGCCGACTTTGCGTGAGGCTGCCAAGGCGAATCCGGATCTATTCCTCTTTGGCTCGCCGTGGAGCCCGCCTGGGTGGATGAAGGCCAACGGCAGCATGCTTGGTGGCTCGATGCGCAAAAGATACTTTGCGCCCTATGCTGATTATTTCGTGCGCTTCTTGCGCGACTATGCCGCCGAGGGTGTGAAAATCGGCGCAGTGACGGTGCAAAATGAAGTGGATACCGACCAGGACGGACGAATGCCTGCCTCGCTATGGGGCCAGGAGTACGAAATTGATTTTGTGAAAAATTACCTGGGCCCGGCACTCGAACGGGCGTCCTTGCAGACGAAAATCTGGATTCTTGACCACAATTACAATCTCTGGGGACGCGCGATAAACGAACTGGACGATCCGCTGGTGAACAAGTATGTGGACGGAGTGGCGTGGCATGGCTACATGGGAACGCCCGACGCGATGAGCCAGGTGCACGAGGCATTTCCCACCAAGAATATGTTGTGGACGGAAGGCGGGCCGAGCATCGGCGGGGAGTACGCGACGGACTGGACGAAGTGGTCTGAGACGATGATCGGAGTGCTGAGAAATTGGGGTGAATGCGTTGTGGGCTGGAATTTTGTTTTAGATGAGGCAGGCAAGCCAAACATCGGCCCTTTCAAGTGTGGCGGGTTGGTGACCATCGATTCCAAAACCGGGGAACTTACACGCAGCGGACAGTACTGGGCATTCACGCATTTTTCAAAAGCGATTGAAAGGAACGCACGAGTGATTGCCTCTTATGGAGACGTGATTGGGGTTCATCACGTGGCCTGCGAGAATCCGGATGGTAGTCATGTTCTGGTGGTGAGCAACAAAGGAGCGAAACAGAGCGTCCCGCTGATGACGGGAAATCAGGTCCTGGACCTGCCTCTAGAAGAAGATTCCGTGACCACACTGCGGTGGTGACCTTTCTGGTGATGCGTCCTCATTTGCGCTAGCATGCGAAAAGGGGAAAATTCGGAAGGCTCCACGACAGTCGCTGGCAGCGACTCGCCGGGGACGGCGACCAACACAAACCTAATGGGAACGTCGAATAAAGCGACCAGCTTGAAAAAGCTGGCCCAGCATTTGGGCTTGAATCCCGCAACGGTTTCAGTGGTGCTCAATGATGTTCCCGGCCGGAACATTCCCCAAGCCACCCGCGATCGCATCAAAGCCGCCGCTAAAGAACTTAACTATCAGCCAAGCCTGCTGGCGCGTTCGCTCCGCAATCGCCGCACACTCACGATCGGCATCCTGGTTCCCGAACTTGGAGACGGTTATCACACTCAAGTTATGAGCGGCATTGGGGACCACCTGATCGAGGCTGGATATTTCTATTTCACGGCCCATCATCGCCATCGCAAAAATCTGGTTGAAGAATACGGACAAATGCTCATCAATCGGGGCGCTGAAGCTCTAATCACCATAGACACCGCGCTAGAGCATCCTTATTCAATCCCAGTGGTTGCCGTTGCCGGCCATCGGCCTATCAGCGGGGTCACGAACGTCTTGTTAGATCACCGCTTCGCTGCGGAACTTACCCTGAGCCACTTGTACTCGCTGGGTCATCGCGAAATAGCCTTCATGCGTGGCCAGCCGTTCAGTTCTGATTCGGACGAACGTTGGCAGCACTTGGTGCAAGCGGCGCGAGAAGTCAAAATCAAGGTTGACCCAGAGCTGACGCTGCAGCTTGATCGCGACACAACCTCACCGGAATTGGGTTATCCAGCAATTCAGCGGTTGCTTTCCGTAGGCAAATATTTCAGTGCGTTGGTGTGCTTCAACGACATTTCGGCTATCGGCGCGATCCGCGCACTACAGGATCTGGGGATGAACGTTCCCGGTGACGTTTCTGTCATCGGTTTCGATGACATTCGCTCGGCGAGCTTCCACAATCCGCGACTCACCACCATACGTCAGCCACTAATTAACATGGGAAGGATAGCGGCGCAATGCGTCCTGAATCGCCTGCACGGCACAGAGGGTTACCGCGAACAAATTGTGGTTGAGCCAGAGCTGATGGTTCGCGAGTCGACCGGCGTCGTGTGTGCGTCGCCTTCAACCGTACGCACCCGAGAAAACAAGAAGTCTACCAAGCCGGTCGATTGACGCGGTGACCAGCAATTCAATTCATTTTGCGGCAACGCCATTCGGTTAGCTGACCCGCATGGCGAGCTGAGTTGATGGATGCGGCGTGTAATATCCAAAAGTGATGCGAGGTCAGACAACAGCAACTCGACTGCGCACCTTTCGGCAACTCTGCGGTGAAATTATTTATTTGCGCTGCTACTCAGCCAGTCTCAATGGCAGCTTGGGAACTTGAGCGAAGCGAGCCATGTGGCCCAAGCGAACGAACCCGTGGCAGGGTAATATTCGTTGGCATACCAGAAGGTGCAAGAATCCGCGCCATCGAGAGCCATGCTGGAATAGTCGCCCCAGCGGTTCACAGTGTCGCGCTGCGAGCCGGAACCTTGTTTAATGAGCGCTTCGCGCTCTGTGGTACCTGGCGGATCACCCGCGGTCTGCCCGGAATAGTAAATGGACGGGTAGTCATCATGAGCGCCACTCGAACGGCTATAACCGAGAGCGATGTTGCCTAGCTTGTCTCGGGCGATGGAGCCCATCCAGCGGTATTCGGAGTCGTCGGGGGTCTGCCCAGATTGGAAAAGGGACAGATTGGTCGAACCGTCCGCCGGTGCGCGGAATTCATACCATCTGGCGGCAACGGCGGAGGTGTCGTTCACATTATGAGTGACCATAAAGTGCTGCTGGTCGGTGACGGAGTGCGCCAGCCGATACATCAGTCGGTCGCCGAGAGTGTCCAGCATAGCGGTAGTATGTGGCTGGGGAACACAGTCAGTGGTGAGAAACTTGCCGGAAACGCAGATAGCTAGATCGAAAGCGGGAACGTTGATCGGCATAGAACCGTCGACTCCGGCGAGGGAGGAATTAGCAGGGTTGTCGAAGTCCGGAGTGAAAACGTACTCGTAAACGTGTGAGTCGCCCGGGAGAAAGTTGTCGATGCTTCCCAGCAAGACCTCAGGGGCACCGCTTGCCGAAACGGACGAGTCGTCATCTGCGGGTAACATACTATCGTCGAACAAAGTGCCGTTGGAGGTGTCCAGGATGCAAATTTGTGCGGCGTGGCTATTACCTTTGCGCATCAGGTTGCCTTGGTAGGCGCACAAGTTTACACCGACATACGCGTTGGCTTGGGGGCCAAAGTCGTTTTGAGTCTGGTAATACACGTTGGGGGTAAGGCCCCACTTGGGATAATCGGGGAAACCGGGTTGCGGGAAGGCATAACGAAAGTAGCTGCCAGTGGCGTCATTGGTCTGCGAGACGGCAATGCATGTCATATAGGGAGAAGAGAAGACATTTTGAGATGCCAGCCAGCGGTGATTTTTCTTATCCCATTGGATGATGATGTCGCCGTCGTTGGATGTTTCGCAGGGGCCGCCGAAGCCGGCCCAGAACGCGTTGCCTGAGACCGGCCCGGCAAGTACGGCGCCGCTGGACTTTTCAAAGACCGCGTAGCAAATGTTTACCCATTCCACGACCTGGGTGTCGCCCACGGCCGCATTGGTATCGGGAGGCGCAACCGCAAAGCCGGTGACATTGGCGCAGTTGAGGGAAGCGCTAGGGGCATCGCCTACGCCCTCAAAGCTAAGTCCGACGGTGGCGCCAATCAACGGAGATGCCGAGGGTGCTAAGCCAGCTGCCGGCGCCACTGCGGTTTGGTTTGCCGGAAGACCATTCGGTTGCTGCTGCTTGGGGTGCAGGGGAGCGTGCGTGGCGTGGCTACTGCCCGGGACGGCTGCCAGCGTCAGCATTTCACCTAGTGGAGGTGAAACATCAAACTTAAGCGGCGGATTTACGACTGCGTTGTTAAGGACTTTAGACTGGGTTGACGCTTGCTGCCCCGCTGCAGTGAATCCGCACATCGCCGCCAAGATCAGCGAGAATATAAGGGGCAGCGAGTAAGACAATGCCTTGATGTTATTTCTTTTCATGATTGCGGTTCCTTTCATCTCTGAATTCGGGAGGCGACTACGAATGGTGCTTGATATTGATATCCCGAATCAACGCGCAACACGCAGTCTTACCCGATCAACAAAACGGCAATATGGGACGCGAACCAAGGGTGAGGATTTGAGCCACGCCAGTGTTCACCAATTCCGAGACATATTTAAGATTCAGGTAAGTTCGTGATAGTGCAATTGACGCCGCGAGCCTACACGTATTAACTGGTTTTACAACCACATTCTGAGGTTTTTCACATCTTTTCCACAGGGCGACTTGCTCGGCTGAAGCGAGTTGACTCGACGTAGAACAAGCTGTCAGCGGCCGGATACTACTCTATTTGTCTTTACGAGGGTCTTTGTGCGTTACTTCAACCTTCTACATTAATTGAGCAATTTTGGGTAATCGGCAATCTAGTCGAGTCATATCTAGCGAATAAACGCGATTGCACGAACCGTTTATTCGGCGCGCAGCGCACGCATGGGGTCGATGGTGGCAGCGCGCCATGCCGGGACGAGGCACGCGATGAGCGCCACGAAAACGAGAATCAAAGAGGAGGCCATCAGTGTGAGGGGATCGCGGGAATTGCCTCCGGACCAGGACGAAAACACGCGATGCAGCGCCACGCTGAGAATTAATCCCAGAGCCAGACCGATGCCGAGGGTCATGGACGTGGAGGCGAGCACTAAGCGCACGATGCTGGTGCGCGGCGCGCCAAGAGCCATGCGAATGCCTACTTCCTGAGTGCGCTGCGACACTGCGAAGGAAACAACGCTGTATAGCCCCGTGGCAGCTAGTGCCAGCGCAAATATCGCAAACATCGCGAAGAGCGTGGCGATGAAGCGGTCCTGGCCCCAACCCTGGGTATCAAGCCACCACAGCAGAGTGTGGTTCAGGATGCCGGTGACCAGTTCGGGATTATGCTGGCGCAAGCGTTCCTTGAACGAGTTCAACATGGTGTCAGGATTGGTGTTCGTCTTGATCAGCAGCGAAACGTCAGTGGGCAAAAGAAAACTGTAAGGGAAGAAGACGGCGGGTTTCACGGGACGATTCAGTCCATCATTGCGGGCATCACCGACCACACCAATGATTTGGAACCAATCATCGGGCTTTTGCGCCAGCAATAATCCCGGAAACTCGGCTTTCATCATCGGACTGCGCACGCCTTGGCCGATGGGATTCGCGTCCGCGAGGAATTCTTTGGCGAAGGCTTGATTGACGACGGCCAAGTGCGCGGCGCGCAGGGTCTCCGATTCGTCAAAGGTACGACCAGTGATAAGCGGAATGTGAAGTGTGGAGAATTCATGGGAGCTTACGACGCAGAGCATAGCTTGCGCATCGGCCAACTGCGGCCTGCTCTGAATTTCGACTTTGCCTTTGAAGCCCCCTAAGCCCGGAAACCACGTGGTGGAGATGCTGGCGTCTTCGACCCCGGGAACTTCGGCGATGACTTTGCGCACGGCTTCCTGAGCGTTGAGGCGGCCTTCCCAGGTAGGATTGGCGCCTTTGGGGAACCCGACGTTGAGCGAGAGAACATTTTTCGGATCGTAGCCGAGCGGCGTGTGGAGTCGCGCTTCGAAGGCCTTGAGCGCAGCACCGGCGGAAGCAATCAGCAGCAGGGTGAGGGCGAGTTGGCCAGCGATGAGAATGCGATGGCTTTTGCGGCTGCTGGCGCTACCGGTGTGTTTAGAGCTGGCGGCTTGAACCAGCGTGCCAACCTGAGGAGTCGAAAGCTGCCAGGCGGGCGAGATGCCGAAGAGAATGCCTGTGAGAACAGCGACGCTCGCACTGAAAATGAGCACGGGGGCGTTGACGTGGATGGCCGCTTCGTGTGGAAAAGAAAAAATGGGCAGCGCGGCGACGATCCAGGTGACACCTTTATAGGCGGCAACGACTCCGAGCAAGGCTCCAGTGACTGAGAGTACAACTGACTCTGTAAGGAGTTGTCGTACCAGGCGTTTGGGGCCAGCGCCGACAGAAGCACGCACGGCGAACTCATGTTGCCGGGCGGTACCGCGTGCAAGAAGAAGGATGCTTACGTTGGCACAACCGATGATGAGGAGTGTGAGAACCGCGCCAAAAAGCAAACCGAGGGTCCCGGCGAACTTGCCGAGGACTTGTTCATTGAGGGTAACAATGGCAATGCGCCGATTTTGTGGATATTCTTTGTCGTTTTTTGCGAATTCGTCGGCGATAACCTGGAATTCCGAGGCGGCAGCGGGGAACTTAACCCCGGGCTTGAGGCGGACGAAGGAAAGCCAGTAATCGTGCTGGGCGCCCGTTGGCGCGGCGGGTAAGTAGACGTCGGAGTCGCCCCAGGTGAAACGCGGCGGCACCACGCCAATGACGGTGTAAAGCTTGTGGTCGAGCTCGATCGATTTATTGATCACGTCGCGGCTGCCACCGAACTGGCGCTGCCAGAAAAGATAGCTAAGGACAGCGACTGGTGCGGGATTGCCGCCGGGCGCGTCGGAGGTGAAGAATTCGCGGCCGAGTAGCGGAGGGACACCCATAAACTCGAACAAATTGGAAGAATAAAGGCCGACGTTGACGGAGACGGGAATCTGATCGCCGGTGAGATTTTGCTGCGTCCCCTGTTGGAAGAAGACGTCTTCGACGGAAGAGGCGTTACGGACTGTGGAAAAGCCGGCGCCATTGGTGAAGAGCAGCGGACCGCGACCATCTTTGTCGTTCAGCTCGATGTGAACCATGCGGTCATTATTCTTATAGGGGTAAGGGTCGAGAAGCACGCCATAGACAACGCTGAAGATGGCGGTGGTTGCGCCGATGCCGAGCATTAGAGACAGAACGGCGGTGAGGACAAAGCCCGGTGCCTTGCGGAATTGGCGGAAGGCGAAGCGTAGGTCCTGTAAGAAACTCCACATAACGAGTTAACCTCCACGCTTGGATATTCTCTTAGACGAACGAGAAAGGGGGCGGGATAGTTTCATGAAAATTTACGATACGGGGCCTTTTCTGGTGAATTAGCGTAACGATGGGCCTGGTCAGGTTAAATTGAAGTAAAAAAGCCGTCATGCATCTAAATGGGTGAGGTTTACGCGGGTGCCCGGTGCGGGTTATCGAGAGTTAAAGGATGCTCACCCAATTATGACCAACATATTGTGTGTGGATGATGATGCCGAGGGAATGGCGTCCCGCGAGGGAATTTTGGAAAGCGAAGGGCACGAGGAATAAGACCGGGTTACTTGCGATTCGATTTTTCGCGACCATTAGACTTTTTGTCGTCTTCCGTGGCATCAGATTTTGGGCTGGCAGGCTTTGGATTTCTGCTGGTATTTGCACCGGTATTTTGAACAGTATCTTTAGTGGCGTCCGAACTCTCCGGTTTTTTCTGGCCGGTGGGCGACTCTTGCGCAGGTGGCTTTTCTGTCGATTGTTCGTCTGAAGGACGTTTTTCTGGTTCTTGGTGCTCGTCTTTGCTTTTGTCTTTGTCTTTCTCTTTTTCGGTTGCTTGCTTGGGAATTGGAGAAAGCAGATATTGCATTCTTGCGCGAGCCGCACGCCATTTAACGCTGCTCGTGTTTCCAGCCCGGTCTAGATATGGGCTCAGCTTTTCATCGGAGGCTATTCCTTGGTCTTTCAAGAATTGCGTTAGAGCCAGGCTTTGTGTTTCCAGGGATTCGAGCAATGAAAATAGTTCGTCGAGTATCTCTTTAATCGGTTCTGGGTTGTTTTCCATGCGCTCGCTAACCCCACGGACTTTCGCTGCGAGTGTTATTTGTGGACGCCCCGGTCAAAAGTGACAGGACGGCGCGCCCCGCTTTTGCAAATATTTCTGGTGGTATTCTTCAGCGCGATAGAATGGGCCTGCGGCGGTAATTTCTGTGGCGATGGGACGCTTAAATTTCCCACTTGTGGCGATGGCGGCCACAGATTTTTTGGCGGCGGCTTCCTGCTCAGGCGAATGGAAAAAAATCGCGGTGCGGTATTGAGCGCCGAAGTCCGGACCCTGGCGGTTTACCTGCGTGGGGTCGTGAGTCGTCCAGAAAACATTGAGTAGCTCTTCGAAAGACACTTTAGCGGGATCAAAGGTTACTTGCACGACCTCGGCGTGCCCGGTTTCGTCGGTGCAGACATCTTTATATGTGGGATTGATGGTGTGGCCGTTGGAATAGCCCACCGCGGTTTCGATTACGCCGGGGACCTGGCGAAAAGTCTCTTCCACTCCCCAGAAGCATCCAGCACCAAAAGTAGCAATCTCGTTCATTTCACACCCCGATGTTAAAAAATATAGGACACGACCTGATCATAATAACGCAGGTTAGATGCGCGGGAGCGGGGTTCCGATTCAGCTCTGCTAGCCCGGCGTTCTTGCGCGGCGCAAACTGAGCGGATGGCGGTGTTGATGCTAGTTCGAGAAGAAGAGACAATCAAATTGAGGTGCAGGAATGGATTTGGGATTGACGGGCCGAGTGGCCATCGTGGCGGCCGCAAGTACTGGGTTGGGATTCGCGGTTGCGAAGGAATTGTCGCTGGAGGGCGCAGAGGTGGCGATTTGCGCCCGCAGCGCCAATGATCTTGAGTCCGCCGCAGCCCAGATCCAGCGCGCGAGCGGGCGCGAAGTATTCCAGCAAACCGTGGATGTGACGGATGCGAAAGCTGTCGCGGCTTTTGTCTCCGCGGTGGAAACTCGCTTTAAGCGAATCGACATATGCGTTACCAATTCCGGCGGGCCGCCGTCTAAGTTCTTTGAGGACACCGGCACCGAGGAGTGGCGAGCGGCTATAGACCAGTTGTTGATGAGCTGCGTCTTTTTTGCCAGAGAAACGTTGCCGCGCATGAAGAAAAACAAATGGGGAAGGCTGATCACCATCACCTCTTACGCAGTAAAGCAGCCCGTCGATGGGCTGTTGCTTTCAAACTCGATTCGCTCGGCGGTTACCGGGCTGGCGCGTACGTTGGCCAATGAGTACGGAGCGCATGGCATCACGGTGAATAACGTGTGCCCAGGGTATACGCGCACGGAGCGCTTGGGTGATCTCGCAGAGGCGATTTCGGGACGCACTGGCACGAAGCCCGAAGAGGTGTTTTCCGGGTGGGAGCGGCAAATCCCAGTTGGACGAATCGGGACACCGGAAGAATTTGCCGCGGTGGTTACGTTTCTCGCTTCCGAACGCGCCAGCTATGTAAATGGCGTCTCGCTTGCGGTGGACGGCGGAATTGTCAGGAGTTTGTTATAGCTTCAATGCCCGGTGCCCAGCGCAGTTTTGAACTTTCCCTGCTCGCTGAGACATTCACTATCTGCCATCTGGCTGCTGACGCCGCGGTGCCGGAGTGGGCTACCCAGGGGCAATTCTTTTCGATTACGCGAACCAGTGAGGAACTGTCCGTCATTGTGGATACGGCCTTGGTTCCGGCGGGATTGCGAACAAAAATCACTTGGCGCGCTATGAAAGTTCATGGGCCATTTGATTTGTCTGAAGTTGGAGTGCTGGCTGCTCTCGTGCAGCCGCTGGCCGACGCGGGCGTGAGCGTTTTTGCGGTATCGACGTTCGATACGGACTATTTGCTGGTGCAGTGCAGCCAATTGCGCGAAGCGATCAGTGGGCTTCGTAATGCCGCGCACACGATTCATGAAGTTAAAACGATTTCTTAAATTTATTGCCTAACGGGAAAGGTTCCAATGATCAGGAAGTTCATCAACGTTCGAAAGCCGGAGTTTGGCTGCGGTGGCCGGCGGCTTATAGCCACGGCGGTAATTGTGTTCAGTGCAATTGTGTCGTTGCAGGCTGACGAACCGTACGCGCGCAATCGCAATTACGATTTGCAACATTCAAAGATTATTTTGCGCTTCGACGTGGACCAGAAAAAAGTAATTGGGGAAGTCATCCATAGCTTAACCACGCTTCACGAAGACACTTCCAAGATCGAGTTCGATTCCGTGGGGCTGACAATCCAGAGTGTGACGGTAAACAAAGCCGCGGCGAAATTTGAGACCACGGCTGAGAAACTGATCGTTCCCGTCGCTGCTGGAAAAGTGGGTGACAAATTCGAAATTGATATTCGCTACGAAGGAAAACCTACCAAGGGCCTCTATTTTATTTTGCCGGACAAAGAATATCCGAATCGCCCGACGCAGATCTGGACGCAGGGCGAATCGGAAGACACGCGGTACTACCTGCCCACCTATGACTATCCGAATGACCGGTTAACGACCGAGACGGTGCTGACCGTTCCGGCTGCGTGGCTGACGGTGGGCAATGGCAAGTTGATGGGCGTGACCAACGCTGCCAACAACATGAAAACCTGGACGTGGAGAGAATCCGTTCCCAGCTCGACCTATCTGATCACCGTGGTGGCCGGAGAATTTGACGAGGTGAAGGATAGTTTGCGCAATTTGCCAGTGACGTACTATGCGCCTAAAGGCCGCGGCGACCGACTGCCAGTCAATTATGCGCGGACGCCAGCGATGATCGAGCTTTTCAACAAAAAATACGGCGTGGACTATCCGTGGGAAAAGTACGCGCAAGTGATGGTAGACGATTTCGTTGCGGGCGGGATGGAAAATTCCAGCGCCACGACGAATACCAGTTCATCGCTGGTGAATCCTAAATTGGCCGCCGAATACGCGACCGGCCAAGATGATTTGATCTCGCACGAGTTGACGCACCAATGGTTTGGCGATTACGTGACCTGCAAAGACTGGGGAAATATCTGGCTAAACGAGGGCTTCGCGACATTCGGTGAAACGGTGTGGACCGAAAATCACTTTCCCAAAGATCAAAGTGAATACCAACGGTGGACGGATGCGCGGCACTGGTTTGCGTCGGCGAATCTGTATAGCAAGCCTATCGTTCGTTATGATTTTGCCGATTCCAGCGAATTCGACGGCAACGCCTACGGCAAAGGCGGGTGGGTGCTTTATATGTTGCGGCACCAGTTAGGTGAAGACGCTTTTAATGGTGCGCTGAAACATTATCTGGAAGTCAATCACGGCAAAAATGTGGTTACGTCTGATTTCGTGAAGGCGGTTGAAGAGTCTACAAATTCGGACGTGGATCAATTCTTCAATCAGTGGGTGTACGGAGCCGGGGCGCCCAAGTTCGATATCAGCTATACGTACGACAACAGCAAGCATCAGGTTGCCGTTACTGTGAAACAAACGCAAAAAGTCGAAGGCCGCGTGGGGCTTTTCCGTGTTCCTACGGATGTGGAAATTACGACCGCGACCGGGGCACACCTTTACCCCATCGTGGTCTCGAAGCAGACAGAAACATTTTCTTTGCCGGCTGGCTCTGAGCCGTTGATGGCCCTGTTTGATAAGGGCGGACATATTTTAAAAAGGGTGGAATTCCACAAAGATAAGAAGGAGTGGTTGTATCAGCTTAAGAATGCCGCCGATTTGTCGGATCGCGCGGACGCCGCTGTGGCGTTGCGTACCTGGAAGGAAGACGCGGGGCACTCTGATGGTAAGACTGAAGCGAAGAACGACGATGTGATTGCGGGGCTGGCGGACGCCGCAAATAACGATAAGGCCTGGGGCGTGCGAGCGGTGGCTGCCGAGAGCCTGGGCGAGATTGGAGGACCGGACGCAGCCAAGAAACTAATTGCCGCTTTGAATTCAGTAAAAGAGCCGTGGCTGCGGGCACGGATGGTAGCGGCCCTGGGGGATTTCAAAGATGACAAAGATGTGGCCGCGAAACTAGAAAGCGTTGCGCAACAGGATTCTTCGTATCGGGCGCGCGCTGCGGCGTTGCAGGCGCTCGGGAAATTAAAAGCTCCGAATGCGTTTGCCATTCTGAGTGCGGCGATCGTCGCGGAGTCACCTGACGATTTTCTTCGCAATGCAGCGTTGCGGTCATTGGGCCCGCTGGGTGACGAGAAAGCTGTGCCGGTTCTTCGTGAGTGGGTTGTTCCCGGGAAACCGATGGAGACGCGCGAGGCGGCGATATTCAGCCTGGCGCGGCTGCAAAAAGAGAACAAGGAGGTTACCACCCAGATCGCGTCGTATTTGCCGGAGCCGCACTTCGGCGTTCGAATGGCGGCGGTGTCCGCATTAGGCGCGCGAGGAGATTCGTCGGCGATTCCTGCTCTCGAGCAATTGCTGAAAAGCGACGACCTTAGCATCGAGTTTGTTCCGATGATCAAGGAGCAAATCGCGCATTTGAAACGGCCTGCGAAAGAAAAAAGGGGCAGCCATGCCGCGGCTGCAGCCGACGATGACGACGATGAAGAGTCTGCTGATAGCAGTTACGGTGGGAACAGGAATACGGCCGTGGTGGACGAGCGTCTAGATAAAATTGAGCATCTTATGCAGGAAATGAACGACCGGCTGAAGACTATCGAAGCACGGCTCCCGGCGGAAAAACATAAATAAAATGTTGGTGGTCGAATTTCAGAGTTTAAGCTTCCGTAGACGAGGAAGCCGCGACGGGCGCAGCGATCAGCACGCGAAAATCGCGCAAGTTGTTTCCGGTCGGGCCGGTAATAATTGCATCGTCCAATCGATTGAAAAAAGTGTAGGCGTCACTGCGCTGAAACGCGTCGCGAGGATCAAGGCCGACGGCGAGCGCGCGGGCCAGTGTTTCACCGTCCGCAACCGCGCCAGCCGCGGGGCTGTTTCCGTCGATGCCGTCCGTTCCCGCGCTAAGAACAGCGATGTTTTTGCCCGCGATTTTCTCGACACAAGAAAGCACGAAGGCGGCATTTCTGCCGCCGATTCCATTGCCAGTGATTGGTGAACTCACTTCGCCATCGGCGATCACCGCTACACATCGCCTAGGGTTATTGACGTGCAATTCTTCCAGTTGCGCCAGCAGATATTCCGCGGCGCGCTCGACCGGCCAGTCATCGGTGGCGTTATCGCAACAGGTTACGCATCCAACTCCTTCTGCTGCGCCATGCGCAGGATGAAACAGATTGTCGAGTCCCAGCAAAATCGAAAAGTGTGCGTTCTCAAAAGCCGGATCACCGACCTTGGGGGTTTCCGGTATAGCCTCTCGCGCAACCCAGCGATGAAACGCTTCCGGAAATTTATCGCGGAGAGCGTATTTATCCAAAACTTCTTCCATGTCAGCCAGCGTGGTTGGGTCGGGCAGCGTGGGGCCGCTGGCCAGCGCCCATTCCTTTCCGGCGGGAACGTCGCTGACTGCTAGTGTAATTTTTGTGGCGCCGTTCGCCGCAGTGGCTAAGCGGCCGCCCTTTACCGCTGAAATATGCTTACGCACAGTATTGATAGCTTCAATGGGAGCGCCGCAACCGATCAGCACGCGGTGTATTTGTTGCATATCCGCAAGGGTAATTAACGGGTCGAGGGGCAGTTCAACAAGAGCCGAGCCTCCGCCAGACAACAGAAAGAAAACTAGAGTCTGATTGTCGCAAGCAGACAACATTTCGAGGATTGCTCTCGCGGCACTCCAGCTGTCTTCATTGGGAATCGGATGTCCGCCAATGAAATATTGAATGGCGGACCGCGGCGTCACCGGAGCAGACGGGGCTGAAGCAATGCCCGCGAAAGAAAAGTCGCGCGGCAAAATAGTTTTGAGGCCGTCCAGCATCGCGTGAGCAGCCTTGCCAATAGCTACCACTCGTACTTTTTTAAAGTTCGATAGATCGATGGCTGCCGAATTGCAACGTAGCAGCGATTCTTCACGCACCAATGTTCGCTGCATAGTCAACGGAATATCGATGGCCGCCAAAGTTTTGTGGAAGATACGGCGGGCGAGTTGCTTCAAATCCGCCATGAAGAATTACCAGCTCACTCGGTGGTTTTCAAAACTTCGGGATTCAAAATATTCGTGGGGCGCTTGCCGTCAAAAAAATCTCGCACGTTGGTTGCCGCGATGCACGCCATCTTGGTGCGTGTCTCCAGCGACGCGGAGGCGAGGTGCGGAGCGAGCACAACATTGGGGCGTTTCAGCCCGGCATGGATGAACGGCTCTCTTTCGTAAACGTCCAAAGCCGCTCCAGCGATCTTTTTGGTCTCCAGGGCGTGCACCAGCGCCGCTTCGTCGACCACGGAACCGCGCGCCGTATTGATGAAGAAGGCGGTCGGCTTCATGCGCGTAAATTTTGCGGTGGTGAATAATCCTTGGGTTTGCGGCAGCAGTGGCACGTGCACACTGATGAAATCGGATTGCGCCAGCAATGTATCGATATCGCGATATTCGGCGTTTAGTTCCTTTTCGAGATCTTCCGACACGCGCGCGACGTCGGTATACAGCACTTTCATTTTGAATCCGCTCGCTCTGCGCGCCACGGCGCGCCCGATACGGCCGAAGCCAACCAAGCCGAGGGTTTTTCCCCACACGTCGGTGCCCACCAACTGATCCAAGTCCCAACCTGTCCATTTGCCGGAGCGCGCGAGAGCTTCACCTTCACCGAGACGGCGCGCCACGGCCATCATTAACGCCCATGCAAAGTCCGCGGTGGTCTCATCAAGGACGCCGGGAGTATTGGTTGCTGCGACCCCGCGTCTGGTGCAAGCCGGGACGTCAATATTGTCGAAGCCCACAGCCACGTTGGCGACGATGCGAAGTTGGGGCGCGGTATGGAGGAATGCTTCGTCGATGCGTTCTGTGAGCAGACACACTACGCCTTGTTTGTCTTGTGCGCGGGCGAAAAGCTCCGCTTTTGGGATGCGTTGCGGCTCAGACCAGTATTCCACCTGGCATTTTTCTTGCAAAATGCGCCGTGCTTCTTCGAAGAGCGGTCTTGTGGCGAGAATTTTTGGCCTGGGCATCCATCATCCTTTTGCGACAGGAAAAATACACTAGCACAGGTCTACCGCGGCGGGGCGTCTGCATTTACGTGCAAGGGAGTGGTGCACGTTGATTGCAACGGCGATGCTAGGCTCACTATAGTGGGGAAGGAGGTTACGTACTTGCTAGCGGAAAACACCGCTCGAAAACCTTTGCATCGCGACGTTATTCGCGGGTTGCAAAACGTTGTCGGGGCTTCCATGGTGCTTCACCGGCCAGAAGATTTGTTGCTCTATGAATATGATGGCTCGGTGGAAAAAGGTCGGCCCGGTGCGGTGGTTTTTCCCACGACAACGCAAGAGGTGTCGCAGGTGTTGCGGTTAGCTGCGCAGCACGATGTTCCGGTCATCGGGCGCGGCGCCGGTACGGGGCTTTCCGGGGGCGCGCTGGCGCGGACCGGTGGGATCGTGATCGGATTTGCGCGCATGAATCGAATTCTGGAACTCGACCTGGAAAATCAGCGCGCTGTCGTTCAGCCGGGAGTGGTCAATTACGAATTGACGCGCGCGGCAGAGGCTGGCGGACTTTATTTCGCGCCGGATCCATCCAGTCAGAAATCGTGCACGATCGGCGGCAATGTTTCTGAGAACGCGGGAGGGCCGCACACGCTCGCGTATGGAGTGACGAGCAATCACGTAACCGCACTGGAGCTGGTTCTGCCCGACGGCGAGATTTGTCGCGTAGGCAGCCGCCACGGTGATTCACTGGGCTACGATCTGGCCGGCCTTTTTGTGGGCTCGGAAGGGACACTTGCGCTGGTCACGGAAATTACCGTAAAGCTTTTGCGCAAACCGGAAAGCGTGAAAACTCTGCTGGCGATTTTTGACCGCGTTGACGATGCTTCGGAGACGGTCGCTGAGATAACGGCGCGCGCGATTACTCCGGCCGCGTGCGAGATGCTCGATGGTTGGACGCTGCGAGCGGTGGAAGACTTCATTCACGCCGGGTTTCCGCTGGACAGCGCCGCGGTGCTGTTGATTGAGCTTGAGGGTCTGGCGGAGGTAGTGGCGGCGCAGGCGTCCGCCGTGGAAGAGGTGTGCGGCGAGCATCATGCGCGTGAAGTGCGAGTAGCTCGCGATGAACAGGAACGCGAATTGCTTTGGAAAGGGCGCAAGAATGCTTTTGGCGCGCTGGGCCGAATCGCACCCAGTAATTACGTGCTCGACGGCGTCATACCAAGATCAAAAATTCCGCAGGCCTTGCGGCGAATTCAGGAAATCGGTGAAAGATACAATTTCAAGATCGGGAATATTTTTCATGCCGGCGACGGCAATTTGCATCCCATTGTTTTGTTCGATCCGCGCGATGCGGGGCAATATCAGCGGGCCATCGAAGCTTCCGCCGAGATCATTCGTTATTGCGTGGAAATTGGCGGAGCGCTGACGGGCGAGCATGGCGTGGGCATGGAAAAAAGCGAATTGATGCCGCTGCTTTTTTCGGATGATGACTTTGACTTGATGCGGCGAATTCATGATGCGTTTAATCCGCGGTCCGCGCTGAACCCCGGCAAGATTTTCCCGCTGAACAAAGGTTGTGGCGAAATTACGCCCCGAGCGCAGGCGGCTGTTCGGGCCATTCCGCTATGAACACAACAGCAATGAGTGTTGCCGCGCGGCTAGAAAGTGTTGTTGGCGCGGACCACGTGAATGGCGGTTCGGAATCCTGCGCAAAGTTTGGCGTGGACGGGGCAGCACCTTCAGTTGTTGTCAGGCCGGTCTCTTCCGCGGAGGTAGTGGAGGTCGCACGCTTCGCGAAGAGCGAAGAATTGGCGCTCATCCCATGTGGCAATTGCACGAAACTGGACATCGGAATGCCGCCGGCTCGTTACGACGCTGCTTTAGACATGACCGGATTGAACGAAATTGCTTATTACGATCCTGATGATCTCACTCTCAGCGTCGATGCTGGAATGAATTTGGCACTATTGGCCGACGCGCTCGCCCAACAAAAACAATTCGTCCCGCTTGGCGTTCCTTTTTTTGAGGAATGCACGGTAGGCGGAACGATCGCATCGAACATCGGTTCGTCGCTGCGGCCCGGTTATGGTTCGGCGCGAGATTTTTTACTTGGAGCTGAATTTGTCAATGGAGCTGGGACTCTTACGAAGAGCGGCGGGCGAGTAGTAAAAAACGTTACTGGATACGATCTGCACAAATTGTTGATCGGTTCGCTCGGGACTCTTGGAGCGATCACGCGTCTCAATTTCCGGACATTTCCATTACCTGAAGGTTACGGCCATGTGGGGAGCACTTTTTCGTCTGTTGATTCCATCGTGCGGTTCCAAACCATGGTTTCTAAATCGCCGCTGTCGCCGAGTTCTTTTGAGATTCTTGGCCCTGAGGCCGCGAAAGTTGTTGCGGGTTTCCAGGGCGATCGCGATTCGGGTTTGCCTTCCTGGTTCACGCAAGGTACTTGGCACGTCTGTGTGGGATTTGAAGGCGTGGAAACTGTTCTTCGGCGATACTCTGCCGAACTTATGCAATACGCGGAAAAATGCGGCGCAAGCAGTGGGGATTTGCTTGAGAAATCCGCTGAAAAATCTCTCCGGAGTGGATTGCGGGAACTGATTAAACTACTTTCTCGCTCCGGCCCGGCCGCAACGATTTTTAGGATCAATACTTTCCCCGGGTTTTCGGCAGACGTCGCAATGCTGGATGCTCTCGCGGCGCGTTTTTCGATTCCAAGTTGTGTCTTTGCAACTTCGTCCGGGCCTTTATATTTCGCGCTACAGCCAGATGACTTGAATGATAAAACGATCACCTCGTTGGCACAGATTTCTTCGGGCGTGTTTGAGTATGCTGCCGCACGCAATGGCTCTGCGTTCATCCTCTTCTGCCCGACCGGACTGAAGCGCGTTATCAATATTTGGGGCCCTGCGAAAAACGACGCTGCTCTTATGCGCCGTGTCAAGAATGCCTTCGATCCTGAAAATGTTTTTGCTCCGGGACGATTCGTCGCCGGGATTTGATCGCAACTCGACTCAATAGCGCAACCGTTTCGCTTTGTTTGAAGACATCGCGGCGATGGGCATTATCATGGACTGAGCGCTGATGGCACTGAGTCCTATTCCTGGCTTGATCCCCATTTACGAAGATTACGCGCGCTGTATTCATTGTGGACTTTGTCTGAATGCTTGCCCAACGTACCGGCTTTGGAATCTGGAGGCCGATTCGCCGCGCGGGCGAATCCATCAAATGATTCACGTGGAGCAAAGCGAAGTTTCAGTCACCGACTCGTTCGTCGATCACATTGATAAGTGTCTCGATTGTCGCGCGTGTGAAACGGCGTGTCCCTCCGGGGTCGAATATGGAAAGCTCGTAGAGTACGCGCGCGCGCGCATCGAGCGTGATTACCGGCGTCCGTTGTTATCGCGGATCACTCGCGACGTGGTCTATCGCCGGTTGCTGCCTTATCCAAAACGCATCGCGACTGTGGCGCGCGTGCTGCGTTTTTATCAGCGCTCTGGATTACAGTCACTAGCCCGGTTAACCGGCATTTTGAAGCTTCTTGGCCTGGATAAACGCGAACGGCTGCTTCCGCGTGTTGATACTCATTTCTTTTACGATCGTCTGGGTAAAACATTTCCGTTTAGCGGCGCCCGGCGCGCCCGGGTTGCATTTTTTGCGGGCTGCGTGGCCAATGTAACTTTTGCCGAACTGAACGCCGCAACGATTCGGGTGTTAACCGCGAACGGTTGCGATGTTATTGTGCCCAACGGGCAACTATGCTGCGGCGCGCTGGCGGCCCACGCGGGTATTCGCGACGTATCTCGCGAGTTGGCGCGCGCAAATCTCCGCGCATTCGTGTTAGATGATGTAGACGCGATTGTGACCAATGCCGCGGGGTGCGGCTCCACGCTCAAGGAATATGATCATCTTTTCACTTCGGACGAACCTGAATACGGGCAAGCGTCAGCCTTCGGAAAGAAAACACGCGACGTTACTGAATTTCTTGCCGTTCTGGGATTGTCCGCGCCGCTTAAGGCCCTGCCGCTGCGCGTCACGTATCAGGACTCCTGCCATTTGCTCCACGGCCAAAAAGTGCGCGAAGCTCCGCGAAACTTGCTGCGCTCGATTCCCGGGCTTGATGTGGTGGAGTTGCCGTACTCCGAACTTTGCTGTGGATCGGCAGGCGTTTACAACGTTACTCAGACCGAAGCTTCTCTTGAGTTGCTCGCTGAGAAAATGCACTACGCCTCGGCTACGCGAGCGCAGATCATCGCCACTTCAAATCCGGGCTGTCTGCTGCAGATGCGTGCGGGCGCGGAAATGCATCACACCGATCAGCAGGTCTTGCACGTGATCGAGTTGTTGGACCAAGCTATTGCGAATTAATCGCGCCAGTACCAATTGCCGCGATTCATGTAAGGAGCGCCTTTACGCCGATCTGGGCGCCGCTAATGTGCTGCCGCAGCAGCGGCCATCCCATCGTTGAAGTTCTTGAAAAATGCATCGTACTGTCCACTCGCCTCGGCAAAGCGCAGCTGCTTGACGCGCTCGACACAAATCTCCGTAGTGTTTGGCGAGTTCTCGAGGATGCTCATAGTTTCGGAAATGAAGTCTTTGAGCGGCATGGCATTCGGATCGCTGGCCATTCTCGGTCCCATCAATTCCGTCTGCACGTAGGGCGGGATAAGTTCGAGAACCTGCGCGGCGGTGTCTTTGAGCTGGTAGCGCATCGATTGGGTATAAGAATGGATCGCGGCCTTGGTCGCACAATAGGTCGGGGTCATGGCCAGTGGTACAAATGCCAGGCCGGACGAAACGGTCATGATCACCGGGTTTGGCTGTTTGAGAAGGAAGGGCAATAACGCTGCGTTCAGGCGAATTGGGCCGAACAAATTTGTTGTCACCATAGCCTCGGCATCCGCAACCGCGGCGTCCTTCAAGGACTCGGGTTTCATAATGCCGGCGTTATGGATGACGACGTTAAGGGTGGGGAAGTCCTTCTTCAGTTTTTCCGCGAAAGTCCGAATCGTTTCACTGTTCTCAATGTCCAGGACCGCGGCTTTCATCCCGGGGTTGGCCGCGACGGTTTCATCTAGGAGGTTCTTGCGGCGGCCTGCAACAACCACTTGATTGCCCTTCGCGTGAAAAGCCTCGGCAAGGCCGCGGCCGATACCAGAGCCTCCACCGGTTATCAGGATTGTGTTGCCAGTTATTTTCATGACGTTTCTCCTTCGCTTGCATACTAAGCCCGACACGAACCAATGGGAAGTGGGTACTTTAGTCGAGCTGACTGGCCCAAGCGAAAGTCCGGCGACGCAAAGGTGATGTAGGAAACCCGATTCTGCACAAGGCCGTCTAACACCCAGCGATCACGCAACTTACCTTCCGCACGAAATGCCGCAAATTCCGGCCGGATTAGACCGGGAACTTTTTGGTGCTTGCTTGGGAAATGCTAGATGAAACGCATAATGCCTGATCAGACCCGATGAAAATTCGACCGAACGATCAGGACGAAGAGCTGCTCAAGCGCTCCGCCAAGGGCGACGAAGAAGCATTTGCAGCTTTGTATCGCAGACATGCGGACGTGCTATACCGCTTTGCGTTTCGCATGACCGGCAGCTCCTGGGGAGCGGAGGAAATTGTTCAGGACGTTTTTATGACGTTGGTTCGCGAGCCGGGCAAATACGACGTTGAACGAGGCACTCTGCCGGCGTTTCTTTTCGGAATCGCGCGCAACAAGATCATGAAGTACAACGAGCGTTTGCCACGAGAGATTTCTTTAGTGGAGCGGCAGGAAGATGGCAGCGGTGGCGGGTTGACGCTCCGGGATTCTTTCACGCCAGCGATGTGGGCGGAACAACGCGAGCGGCTTGAAAAGGTGAGAGCCGCAGTGATGGAACTACCTATCGAATTCCGCGAGACAGTGGTTTTGTGCGAGCTGGAAGAAATGACTTATGACCAGGCCGCGCGGATGCTCGATTGTCCCATTGGCACGATTCGTTCTCGGTTGCATCGCGGGCGCGCGCTGCTGCTCGCCAAGCTGGAAATGCTCCGCGATGCGCCGCGGCGCTGGAGCTCGGTAGCACGATAAGGGAATGGAAGATTGATATGAACTGCGAAGAATTTGAAATTTTAGGCTTGGATTCGCGACGCGACGGCTCAATTGGCAACGACGGCCGCGAGCGTGCGGTGCAGCACGCTCGAGTGTGCGGCCGGTGCGGCGCGCTGGGAGCGTCTTGGGCCGCGGCCCAGGTGGAACTGGCTGCGCTGGCGGAGAGTAGCCGGATACTACACGTGCCGCCTCGCGTAGAAGCGCGAGTATTGCAACAGTTTCGGCTCAGGCACCAGCCCAGGCAAGAGCGCAGAGTTTTGCAGCTTGCGACCTGGGGGCTGGCGGCGGCCGCAGTGATGGTATGCACACTCGGAGTATGGGACTGGCATAAATGGCGGCAAGGTTCGCTGAGCGGAAATATCGCTGCTGCCCCAACTGTGGCTCTCGATGCAGTTTCGAGCCCGACCGGTCCGTCGGGGACCGGCGACAGCGAGAGCATCGTCGGCGATGATTCCGAGATACTGATGGCCGACAATGAAAGCGGCGGCAATGATTTTATCCAGTTGCCTGGGAGTTCTTTACAGGAAGCGGAAGATGGCGCCGTTGTTCGGGTGGGAATGGAACGAGCTTCCCTTGCTGCGTTCGGTTTGCCGGTGAATGAAGACGAAGCCAGTGACTGGATTCAAGTTGACGTCTTAGTAGGCAGCGACGGCTCTGCGCAAGCGGTACGCTTGCCGGAATAATAAATTTCTGCGGTGATGAGTCACCGCATAGGGAGAGAAGAGGAGAGCTGCATGAAGCGAAATGGGTGGATGCATTTAGTCTTGGGTGGCGCATTAGTTTTGGGTGTGGGAACGGCGGTTGCGCAAGGGCCAGGCGGCGGCCATCGGGGGCCATTTGGCGGCCCGATGGAGTTGATGGGCTTCGAGGGAATGCACGGCGGGAAAGTCGTAACCGGCGCTCCATTTTCGGCGACCTCCACGTCAACTACCAATCAGACCTTGCAGGACGGAAAGACGACCATCAATCGCACCGTCCAGGGCGCTATTTACCGCGATAGCCAAGGGCGCTCTCGCCGGGAGGTAACTTTTACGGGCGTGGGACCGCTGGCGGCGACAGGCGGCACACATAAAATGGTGGCCATATCCGATCCGGTTGCTGGCGCGCACTACATGCTGAATCCCGATAAGAAGGTTGCTTACAAAATGACCTTGCCGGCGGGCGGAGCCGCCGGGAATACCGCTAAGTCACAGGCCTTTGCACAGAAAATGCAGGCTCGCCAGCAGCAGGAAGAAGCTTCTGGCGCGTTGAAGGTCGATTCTCTCGGAACGCAAGTTATCAATGGCGTGAGCGCCGAAGGCACGCGCACCACGCGCACGATCGCAGCGGGACAAATCGGCAATAGCGCCCCGATACAAATCGTGTCGGAGCGCTGGTATTCGCCAGATCTTCAAACCGTCGTACAGAGCACGCGAACGGATCCGCGATTCGGAACTACCACTTTCTCGCTGACAAATATTCAGACGACCGAGCCCGCCGCGACATTCTTTACCGTACCGGCGGGCTACACCGTGCAAGCTGGCGGACCCGGAGGACATGGACATCATGGTGGAGCGGCTGCGGGAGTCACCCCGCCGCCCCCGGCCAATTAACAGTTTTACTTAAGAGCTTCTCTCCTTGAAGACGGCGGCCGCCTTTCTGGAAGCGCAATTTGCTCCCAGGAAGGCGTCGCCGTTTTTGGCGGCTAATTTAGTTGCGGAGGCTGACTTAATTCGGTTGGGCTTGAGCTCTCGCGTTAACGCTCGCGTGGTTTGAACATTCCCGCGGCAATGCGGCTGACCATTCTGCGCGGTACCAGGCGTTCACCGTGGGCGCCAAGATAATTTCCCAGCCCAGAGATCACGTAGCTTTTGCCGGCTGCCAAGGCCTTTAGGCCCGTGCGCGCCACTTTCTCCGCCGTCTCAGCTTTACGCATGAATTTTTCCTGGCCTGCCACCACATGAAATTCCGATTCAGTCGACCCTGGGCAAAGAGCGCAAACGCGAATGCCGTGAGGCTTCATTTCTTCTGCCAGGCCTTCGGCGAAGAGTAGGTCGAAAGCTTTAGTCGCGGCGTAGGTGGAAATGTACGGGACGGCTTGGAAAGCCGCAGTAGAAGCTAAAATCAAAATATCGCCGCTGCGCCGCTTCATCATCTCCCGCAGAAATAGCCACGTCAAATGGACCACCGCAGCGCAATTAACTTGCACCATGTCCAGCAAGCGGCTTACTTCAACTGAAGGCAGCTCGCCGTAAGCGCCGAAACCCGCGTTGTTCACAAGAAGCTCAACGGAGATTCCTTGCGCACGCGTGAACGCGTAGATTTCTTCCGGCGCGGTCACATCGGCAAGATCCGCCGCAAATATGGAAGTTTTAATTTTGTGTTTTGCGGTGAGCTCCCTCGTCAATTCTTCGAGTCGCGCTTGCCGCCGCGCGGTTAGAACGAGGTTCGCGCCACCTGCGGCTAATTCTTTTGCCAAGGCGACGCCGATCCCCGCACTGGCCCCAGTAATTAATGCCCATTTTCCACGCCACTCCGCAGCCATCTCGTTCACCTCATTCTCCTGGCCTGATTGCATACATAAAGGATAAGTCGTTCGCCAGTGTACTTGGGTCCGCCCGAAAATGCGGGATACGATCCAAAAACTGGCCAGAGGCGCTCTTCAAAACGCACACACCAGTGTCAAGCAGGAAAATCGGATGGCGTCAGTCGCAACCCTCGAAAGCGCCCAATTTCCGGCAAAACCAGGTATTCCAGCGGGATACGGCGCGCCGAATGTATTCAAGGGGTTAATAGTGCCGCCGTGCGGGTGGGTCAATTCAGTACTAAGGTCCCATTCAGGAACACTTCGCCGACACCTAAAAACGTACTGATAGTACTAGCTACGTCCAACACGGCCCTTTCGCCGGGTCCGCCGTTGCGAGTGCGCGCAGTTACCAGGTGGCCGAAGGCGGCCACGGAGAAGAAATGCCGCTAGACCAGCTAGATCAGCAAATGGTCGACAGCCTTCCGCAGCTGGCGGACGTGTACGACCGGTATGGCGTGCAAGTAAACGCGCTATCGGTCACCGAAATATTCGCTCTTTATGAGCGCACAGGGTTTCTATACCCGGATAAAGCGGCACGGCTTTTCCCGCATGTTGCACAAGTGCGTGAGAACTGGCGGCGGATGTTAAGAGTCGGCGATTCACTTTTGTATGTGCTGACGGCGGGAGATCACAAACGAGGACTGGCATCTCTAGCGGTGTGGAGAGCGTCGCAGAACGGCTGGATGTCCCAGCACCTGGTGTCCGACAACAACCCCTACGCATCACGAGCGGTATTGCTTGCGGCGGCGGCGGCGAGAATTCGTAAAGATTGCGACGTATCGGCGCAGAACTGGTTTCGTCCTGAGAATCGCTTCCCGGCGCGGGTATTTGGATCGATGGTAAAGACCATCGGGGAGTCACTCTCGTCCGTGCAGCGGCATGCTTATTTCGGGCTACCGCGAACCTTGGTGCTGCCGACGGCGAAACGAATTCGGGTAGTTCCTTACAGCGCGTCGCACAAAAGCGCACTGCTCGAAATTGCTTCCCGGGCGCGGGGCAGAATTTATGTCATCGCAGAGGAATTAGAACAAGACACAGAGTTCGAAACGGTAGCGGAATTGTATCGCAGCGTTGGATTGCGACGTTCGCGGCACGTTTGGCTAGCCTATCGCGCCAACAAAGAAGAACCGATCGGGGCGGCCATCGCGTATCGCGGGCCGTTAGGAATTAATTTCAGCTACCTGGAAAATCGCTGCGACCTGCTGTTACTGCCCACACTTCCGGATTCTGAAGTCGCGGATGTCTCCTCCGCGCTGCTGACCGCCGCTTCCGCCGCTTATATGGATTTTGAATTGGAGGAGATCCCGGTGATTGCGGATGAAATGGCTACGCACGCTTTGGTGAAACTGGGGGGCGAATTTGTCCGCCATTACTGCCAGGGAATCTGGCTCAAGGATGGGCACCCGGGTTTTTACAAACACGTTGACGGTTTTTATTCACGAATATTGGCGCGGCTGGAGAGGCAGCAAGAGCCGCACCCGGCTTTGATCGGGCAGGAAAAGTAATGAGCAAGGGCGTGTCCGCAGTCGAATACATCATGGAAGATCCGCGCGAGGCGATGCGCCTTGAGGCGAAAGTGGACGCCCATGCGTGGGTGCAAAAGTATTTGGCGCAGCGCGTTGGCGCGGGCGCAGAAGTTCTTTCTGTGGGTTGTGGGCCAGGAGTCATATTGCGCGAGGTGGTCGCGCTCGATAAGTCCATACAAGCAACCGGCGTGGACATTAGCGAGCACCGCATACGGGAAGCGAGACAGCGGCATCGCGGGGTCGAATCAATGAACTTTGTGTGTGGGGACTCTCACGCGATGGAATTCCCGTCGAATCGCTTTGACCTGGTGTATTCGCGGATGCTTATCGAATACCTGAGGAATAAAGAACAGGCCGTACGCGAGATGGTCAGAGTTTGCCGGCCAGGCGGTACGGTTCTTTTGCAAGACCTGGACGGCCAGCTTTTGTGGCACTACCCCGAAGATTCGGAAATGCAACGGACCAGCGAGAAAGTTGTTACCGCGCTGGCTGCCACCGGATTTGATCCCTTCGTTGGAAGAAAACTTTTTTCGTTCGCGCAGCGAGCGGGATTGCAACACATCGATGTGCAGGTGGAGAGCTACCACCTGATAGCAGGAGTGGTTGGTCCGGAAATCTTGAAGCAGTGGGAACTTAAGTTGGAGATAGCGGCACCGCAACTGAAGAAAGTGTTGGGCAGCGAGACGGCCGCGACGGAACACGCGAAAAGATTTCTCGAATATCTGCGCCGGCCGGACACGTTGACGTATTCGACAGTATTCACGGTAAGTGGAAAAAAGCCGCTGCAATAACACTGTGTTTCAGAGGGACTCGGGGAACCAAGGTTGAATGCTGAAATGCAAGGGTTGAATTGGAGTGAACGAGATTAAGGGCCAGAAAGAAAATGAATATCCAGTTTGGGGACCTAACAAGAACGCAGCTTGAGTTTTCAGAGAAGGGAATATAACCATGTTTTCGAAACACCCACCCAGTTTAGCCGCCGCACGGATCGTCGGACGAACCGTGCTTGCGAGTTTCATGACTGTCTTTCTGGCAGCGAACGGCGCTGCTCAAAGCCAGCAGAGCGTGCCGGACGTGACAGCTCTCAGCATGGAAGACCTGATGAACATTCAGGTGACTTCCGTCTCGAAGCGCACACAGAAGGTCGCTGACGCCGCTGCCGCGATTTTCGTCATCACGCAGGAGGACTTGCGACGCTCGGGCGCTACCAGCATTCCCGAAGCGCTGCGACTCGTCCCTGGCCTGGAAGTGGCGCGCATTGACGAAAACAAGTGGGCTATCGGTTCGCGCGGCTTCAATGGACGCTTTGACAACAAGCTGTTGGTGCTGATCGACGGCCGAAGCGTATACACGCCGCTCTTCTCGGGAGTTTACTGGAACGTTCAAGACGTGATGCTCGAGGATATCGATCGCATCGAAGTCATTCGTGGACCCGGAGCAACTTTGTGGGGAGCGAATGCTGTCAACGGCGTAATTAACATCATCACCAAGAAAGCCAAAGCTACACAAGGTGGCCTGGTAACCGCGGGCGGCGGCAACGAAGAACGCGGCTCAGTGGCTGCTCGCTATGGCGACAAGATCGGCGGGGACACCACGTATCGCGTCTACGGGAAGTATTTCGATTGGGCTCCGTCCCAGTATGCCAACGGTGGTACCGCGAACGACGGGTGGGAAGCTCAGCGTGGAGGGTTCCGCGCCGACTATACGCCCGCCGGCTCAAATTCTTTCACGTTACAAGGTGACCTCTACCACAGCGGATACAACGAAACTTTAACGGTGCCATCCTTCGCGGCGCCTTATTCCAACACTTTCCCGAATAGCGGGGCGTACAGCGGCGGAAACGTTCTGGGACGTTGGAACCATTCCTCCGAAGGGGGATCGATGTCGTTGCAGATGTACTACGACAACACGACCCTGTCCGACAATTCGTTATTCGTGGATCACCAAAATCTTTTCGACGTGGACTTTCAGGATGGCTTCCACGTTGGTGATGCCCAACAGATGGTTTGGGGTCTCGGATACCGGTCCATCATGGATCGCAACGACCCCAGTTTTTCCGTTTCGCTGCAGCCCAACCAGCGTTCTTTGAATCAATTCAGCGCTTTCCTGCAGGACGAGATCAGTCTCGTTCACTCTTTGCGTTTAACAGTCGGTTCGAAATTCGAACATAACACCTTCACTGGTTTCGAATTCGAGCCCAACGTCAGACTCCTTTGGACCATGACGCCCAACCAGTCGATATGGACCGCAGTGTCCCGCGCGGTTAGGACCCCGGCGCTAACCGAAGAAGGATTGCGGCTCACGTCGGAGGTAGTGCCTCCTGGAATACCGCAAAATCCGACCCCGTTCCCTGCGTTGGTAACTGTTTATGGGAGCAACAACTTCCAATCGGAAGATCTGCTGGCCTATGAACTGGGCTACCGCGTTCAGGTAACCAACACTCTTTCTACGGACGTTGCCACTTTCTACAACCGCTATTCGAACCTACGGACGGCGGAGCCGGGCGCACCATTTCTCGAAGGCAATCCGGTTCCGACGGACCTAGTTGTTCCCTTTGTGGCGGGCAACAAAATGGGCGGCGGAACGTACGGCGCCGAATTTATTGCTGATTGGAAAGTCACGCCGACCTGGAGACTGGTGGGTTCTTACAGCTATCTGCAAATGGACATAGCGAAGAATGCTAACAGCCTGGACCCCACGGCCGACCTTCCCAACGGATCAAACCCACGTCATCAGTGGTACGTGCGATCTTCGCTGGATTTGCCAAGGCATTTTGACCTCGATAACACGCTGAGATTTGTCGATCACCTCCCGGCGCTGAATATACCGTCGTACTACTCGCTGGATGCGCACGTTGGATGGCGCCCCGTTCCGCGCGTGCAGTTTTCCATTACCGGCCAGGACTTGCTCAACAACCAGCACCTGGAATTTATTCCTGACTTCATCAATACCGCTCCTACGATCGTGAAGCGCGCGGTCTACGGCAGCGTTACTGTAAATTTCAAGTAATTGGAAAGTGAACTGTGAAGCGTTTTGAACATACGAGGCCCGCGAGCGTCATGTTGAGACGACTGGCAATCCTTATCGCCGTCTTCAGCATGACGTTGAATTGGACGGCATCGGCTGGCGCACAAGCCGCCGACGGGTCCGATTCATCGGAATACCTCGTCAAGGCGGGTTTTATTTACAACTTCGCGAAATTCGTGGAGTGGCCCTCTACGGCGTTTGCGGAGCCGGACGCTCCCATAGTCATTGGAGTGTTGGGAACGGACCCATTCGGAGACATCATCAATCACGTTGTAGAAGGCAAGAAAATTGGAACGCGCGGTTTCGTGATCCGACGGTTCAAATGGAGCAAAGAACTTAAGGATTCCAAGGATTTTAAGGACTGCCGGATTCTGTTCGTGAGTTCTTCGGAGAAAATGCACTTCGAGGAAATATTTGAGGCGGTCAAAGGGCTTCCGGTCCTGACGGTCGGGGAAACGCCCGGCTTTGCGGAACGTGGCGGCATGATCCGGTTGATGTTGGAGGACAACCGCGTGCGGTTTGAAGTGAATGTCGACGCGGCCCACGACGGGAATTTGAATATCAGTTCCAGGCTATTGACGCTGGCGAGAATCATCGCGCCGGCCGGGCCCTCGGCAAGGAAGCCTGGATGAATTTTCACAACCTTTCGATCAAGCGGAAATTGACGCTTATCACGATGCTCACCAGCAGCGCGGCGCTGGTGCTTTCGGCATTGAGTTTCCTCATTTACGACTTGGTGGCCTTCCGGCACTTGCTCGTTCAAGACCTTCGGACACAAGCGGAAATTATCGGCTACAACAGCGCGGGCGCTATGGAATTCAAAGATGTGCCTGCTGCGACAGCAACACTGACGGCGCTCACCGCGAAAGAAGATATCGTGGCCGCGGTACTGTACGGCGTGGATGGCAAGGAATTTGCCCATTATTCGCGGGCCAACGACACCTTCCCGAAGGTTCTTCCGTCTTTGGCGCAAGACCAAGGATACCGATTTTACGGCGGATATTTGCAAGTGTTCCACGACGTCACGCTGAATGGGGAACACCTCGGCACACTTTTTTTGCAATCCGATATGCGGCAGTGGAGTGTGCGAGCCAAACGGTACGGCGGAATTCTGTGCATTTTTGTGCTGATCTCCGGCAGCTTCGCGCTGTTCGTTTCGTCGAAATTGCAGAGACTGATTTCCAGGCCGATTCTGCACCTGGAAGATTCGATGAGAGAGGTTTCGGCCAACAAGAACTATTCGGTGCGCGCCACAAAATCCTATGGCGATGAAATTGGCAGGCTGATCGATGGATTCAACACCATGCTCTCTGAAATCCAGCACCGGGATGGGGCGCTGCGTTCCGCGAACGATGAATTGAAAACCAGAACGTTGGAACTGGAGAAAGAAATCCTGCACCGCAGGCAAACGCAGGAAGAGTTGCTGACCGCTAAACACGCTGCCGAGGAAGCCAGCCGGGCGAAAAGCACCTTCCTCGCGAATATGAGCCACGAATTGCGCACGCCGCTCAATGCCATCATCGGTTATAGCGAGATGCTGGACGAAGAGGCGCGGGAATCGGGACGCTCGGAGAACGTTGAAGATTTGCGGAAGATCCAATCAGCGGGCAAACACTTACTGTCACTCATCAATGACGTTCTTGATCTTTCGAAGATTGAGGCCGGAAAGATGGGGCTGCACCTCGAGGATTTTGAGGTATTGCCGCTCATCGACGAGATCGCGACGACCTTGCAGCCCGCTGCCGCAAAGAATAGCAATCACATCAAGATTCAGGTATCAGAAAATCTCGGCTTCATGCGAGCCGATATCACTAAAGTCAGACAAATCCTGTTTAATTTGCTGAGCAACGCATGCAAATTCACCGATCACGGCACCATCGCGCTGGACGTCGATCAGAACGACCGCGATGGTTACATCCGGTTCCGGGTCAGCGACACGGGCATTGGAATCTCGGAGAAGCAGCAACAGAATTTGTTCTTTGAATTTTCGCAAGCGGATGCTTCTATCGCCAGAAAATATGGCGGCACAGGTCTTGGACTGGCGATCACCCATCGCTTTGTGCAACTCATGCGAGGGCAGATCAGTGTGGAAAGTGAACCCGGAAAGGGTTCCATTTTCACGGTGCAATTGCCAACCCAGGTGGCTCTGGACGCCACAAAACTCGCGCGTCCGGCATCTACGAATGATGATTCGCCGGCGGGCTCCAGGATTTATCAAGACACGATTCTGGTTATCGACGATGACGCTTCAGTCCGGGATTTGATGTCCCGCTTTCTGAGTAAATCAGGATTTCGTGTGGTGGTGGCCTCGAACGGTGAGGAGGGGTTGCGCCTTGCGAAGCAAGAGAAACCGCTGGTGATCACGTTGGATGTGGTCATGCCAGAATTCGATGGCTGGTCGGTGCTGAAAAAACTCAAGAGCGATCCGGCGCTGGCGGAAATCCCCGTCATTATTGTGACCATCGTCGACAATGAACCGATGGGACTCGATCTGGGAGCTGCCGGTTATCTAGTTAAACCGGTCGACCGTGACCGTCTTGCAGTGCTGGTTGAAAAGTACCGCATGGCTCGCTCGGGGGATGTGGGGCGTCATTCAGCGCCGTCGGTATCAGGGGTCAAGAAATCCAAGCGTCAAACAGAATTGAAATCGACAGGAGATGTACATCATGCCGACGATCTTGTTGGTCGAAGACAATGAAATGAATCGCGACATGCTGTCCCGGCGTTTGCAACGCAAGGGCTACACGGTGATCGCCGCACACGATGGGGAGCAAGGGCACTTGCTGGCGTGTTCTAAATCGCCCGACCTTATATTGATGGACATTAGTTTGCCGATGATGAACGGTTGGGAAGTTACCCGGCTGCTGAAGAGTAACGAGTCCACGCGACACATTCCGATCATTGCGCTGACCGCGCACGCCATGGTGACAGATCGTGAGAAGGCTTTCGAAGCGGGTTGCGATGATTACGACACGAAACCGATTGAGTTTACGCGCTTGAGCGAAAAGATTGAGAATTTCCTGTTGGCGAAAAAACTATCATGAAACCCCAAACGAACCGCCTGCTGATTGTGGACGACAATGAGATGAACCGCGACATGCTCGCGCGCAGACTCGCGCGCAAGGGCTATGACGTGCTGGTGGCCAATGGCGCTCACGATTTGGTGGAAAACGTCAAGCAGGACGGCATCGATTTAGTGTTGCTGGATATTGAGATGCCGGAAATCACCGGTCTCGACGCGCTACGCATATTGCGAAAGGTGTACTCAGCGGCCGAACTTCCGGTAATTATGGTGACCGCGAAGAACCAGAGCGAGGACATCATCACCGCTCTGGATTTGGGGGCCAACGATTACCTCACGAAGCCCATCGACTTTCCGGTGGCCGTCGCGCGCATCACCACGCAATTAGCGCACAAGCGCGCCCAGGAAGCGTTGAAGGAAAGTGAAGAGCGTTACGCGCTGGCGGCTCTTGGCTCTAATGATGGCTTGTGGGACTGGAATATTCCCGAGAACGAAGTGCATTTTTCCGCCCGCTGGAAGTCGATGTTGGGTTTTCAGGAAAACGAAATCAGCAACAAACCGGAAGAGTGGTTCGATCGCATCCACGATGCGGATCGCGCCAGGGTTAAAAACGAAATCACTGCGCATCAAAACGGCACGACGCCGCATTTTGAGAGCGAGCACCGCATGCTGCATCACGACGGAACATTTCGCTGGATGCTCAGCCGCGGCCTGGCGATTCGTGATCAATCCGGAAGACCGTTGCGGATGGCTGGTTCACAAACTGATATAACCCAGGCGAAGGTGTCTGATCCCCTGACGGGGCTGCCAAACCGGCTTTTGTTTATTGACCGGCTGAACCGCCTTATTAAATATTCCAAGCGGCGCAAAAACCATTCCTTCGCCGTGGTGTTCATGGACCTGGACGGCTTCAAAATGATCAACGACAGCATGGGGCACATGGTCGGCGATCAGTTGCTGGTAGGCGTGGCGGAGCGGCTGGAGAAATGTTTGCGGGCCACGGATACGTTGGCGCGATTAAGGGATACGTACACGGTAGCGCGTCTCGGCGGCGACGAATTCACCGTGCTGCTCGATGACCTGAAGGATCCTAATGACGCGAAGATCGCGGCGGATCGCCTGATGAAGGCGCTCAAGCCTCCGTTTCTTCTCGCGGGTAAAGAGGTATACACCTCGGTGAGCATCGGGATTGCGCAGAGCAATCCGGTGTACGAGGGACCCGACGAAATGTTGCGCGACGCGGACACCGCCATGTATCACGCGAAGTCACTTGGGAAGGGACGATATGAAGTGTTCGACGCGAAAATGCGCGCGAACGTCATGGCCCGTTTGCAGCTGGAGACGGACCTGCGTCATGCCTTGGAACGCCGGGAATTCCGCAATTTTTATCAGCCCATTGTGAATCTTGCTTCCGGAGAAATTGCGGGATTTGAAGCTTTGCTGCGCTGGCAGCATCCTACGCGCGGTCTTCTCGGGCCGATTGAGTTCATCGGCGTGGTAGAAGAGACCGGCCTTATTCGCGAACTGGGTTGGTGGAATTTGAGTGAAGCGTGCCGCCAAATCGGCGAATGGCGCGCAGCTTCCCCTGCCAATGCAAATCTGATCATCAGCGTGAATCTCTCTGCAAAGCAATTTTTGCAACCCAACCTGGTCGCGGACATCGGAAACCTATTGCGTGAAATAAAACTTCCGCCGGACGCTTTAAAACTGGAAATTACCGAAAGCACGGTGATGAAAGATCCTTCGGGCGCGGTCGAGATGTTGCAGCAGATCAAGTCACTGGGAGTGCGCCTGGCTATTGACGATTTCGGAACTGGATACTCTTCGCTCAGTTATCTGCATCGCTTTCCTCTGGACACGTTGAAAATCGACCGTTCCTTCATCAGCAGCATGGACGACGACGGCGACGGTATGGAAATAGCCCGGACGATTTTGCCGATGGCTAAAAATCTGCGGCTGGATGTGGTGGCCGAAGGTGTTGAGACGTTGGAACAGTTTGAATTATTGAAAAAGTTTAACTGCGCGTTCGGGCAGGGGTATTACTTTTCGAGGCCGTTGTCAGCTGATGGCATCAGCTCGCTATTGAAGGGCGATCTGGCTTGGCAGGGGTTCGTACAAACAAAATAATTCGGAGCGCCCGGTAGCCTTTATTCGGGCGTCCTGCCCGTTGTGGTGCGCCCTATGCGGCGGAGTAAGTCCTGGTAGCGCGGGTCAGAGCGCAGGGGCACAAATGCCTGCTCGATGAGCAATGAAAGAGTCAGGCTCTGCGAATGTTCCTGGTAAGCTTTGTCGAGCCACTTAAACGCGTTGTCCTTATCTCCTAAGCGTGCGTAAATGGGCGCGAAAGAATAGCTGTCACCGGGATTCTTTTCCCAGTCCGCCTTTAGAGACTGCAGCTGATAAAGCCAGTAACCTCTTGCCCCGGACTGTGCGTACACAGCGCGAAGTTGGGCGCTCTTCGCAGCCACGTCTTCAGGTTTCCCGCCGAACGCCAATGACACTTTAGCCGCCGCGTCGATGGCGCTCGGAAAATCTCCCTTATCCTCATAGGCAGTTTGTAAATAAATCCACGGCAGCCCCGCGCCTGGAACGAGTTCCACTACTTTGTGCAGATTCGCGATGGCTTCGTATAATTTTCCGCTGGCAATGAAAGGAGTGGCAGCGAGCGAACCTATGATCGGAGACAACGGGTCCAGAGTCTGCGCAGTCTTGAATTCTGAGATGGACTCGTCAACACGGCCCGCCTGCACTAGAAAGTTCGCATACCACAGATGAATATTCGCATTACCCGGCGATGTTTCCAGGGCGCGTTTGAATTCCTGCTCGGCTTCCTTAAATTGCCAATCATAATCGTACTTAACCCATGCTAAAGCGTTGTGAGCTTCGCCCAGCGAGTCATCGATCTCTACGGCTTTCAGCGCAGAGGATTTGGCCTTCAGTAGAGCGTCCCTTGCAGGCAAACTGCCGGTGGCCGCTGCCCAACAATAGGTCTCAGCCATCTCTGCGTATGCCAGTGAATAGGTCGGCTCGGCATCGATGGCCTGACCAAAGTAGTGAAAGGCCTTCTCAAATCCATCAGGGGACAGCATGCTGGCGAAATAGCGACCCTTCAAAAATGCTTCGTGAGCCTCCGGGCTTACGGAATGAGCAGCGGCGAGTTGGGTCTGCTGTTGCGGAGTGAGTTGCACGCGGATTTTCTGCGCAATGGAGCGGGCGACGTCATTTTGTAAGGACAGGATATCTCGCAGGTCGCGCTCGTAGCTGTCAGCCCATAAATGTTTTTCGGTAGGAGCGTCGATCAATTGGGCAGTGATGCGAACCTTGTCGCCCGACCGTAGCACGGTGCCTTCGACTACCGCATCCACTCCTAATTCTTTGGCAATTTGTGCGATTGGTTTTTGAGTGGCTTTGTACTGCATTACCGACGTACGGGCTATCACCCGCAAAGCGCTGATTTTTGCCAAGTCCGTAATCAATTCATCGGTCATGCCGTCGGCAAAATATTCCTGCTCGGGATCATGAGAAAGATTGGTGAGGGGCAATACGGCGACCGAGCCGACGTGACCAACTGCATGGGAACCGAAAAATCGATCTCGCATGCGGCCGACATTCAAAGCGACCGCCAAAGCTAATAAGACAACAAGAACTGCTGCCACCCAAAGACCTTGCCTCCGCAGCGACAACGCGGACTCCGAAACTTGCTGCGGCACAACAACAGCATCTGACGATTGCGGCTTTCGGGCGGAGCCGGTATCCCGGATAAGCCGCTTGAGGTCCGCGCGTACTTCAGCGGCAGACTGGCAGCGTACCTCCCGATCTTTCTCCAAACTTTTCATAATTGTGCGGTCTAATTCCGGAGGAATTTCAGGATTTAAACTGGAGGGCGGCGCCGGAGTATGGTGCAAAAGGGAATCGAAGAGCAGCGCTGAAGTACGCCCCGCGAAAGGCGGCCGGCCTGTGGCCATTTCATAAAGCACAGACCCCAAGGAAAAAATGTCGGTGCGACTGTCCAGCTCCTCGCCCCGCGCCTGCTCTGGGGACATGTAAGCTATGGTGCCGAGAACTTCACCGGGACTGGTGAGATGTTGTTCATCGAGGGTTAGCGTGATTTCGCCATTGGGAGTACTAGCTTGGCAGAATTTAGGGCGGGTCCTTCTCGCCAGGCCGAAGTCGAGGATTTTAGCCCGGCCGCGAGAAGTAACGAAAATATTGGACGGCTTGAGATCCCGGTGAATAACGCCTTCGATGTGGGCGGCTTCCAAACCGTCTGCGACTTGCACACCCAATTCAAGGAGCAGACTAAGAAGCAGCGGCTTGCCGGAGATGCGCTCTCTGAGAGTCTGGCCCTCCAGCACTTCCATGGCGATAAAATACTCGCCTTCATTTTCACCGATGTCGTAAATCGTGCAAATGTTCGGATGATTCAGTGCCGATGCCGCTTGAGCCTCTCTGCGCAGACGCTCCAGCGCGGAGGGATCTCGCGAATCTTCCGGTAAAAATTTTAAAGCCACGTTGCGCCTCAAACGCGGATCTTCCGCGCGGTAAATGACGCCCATGCCACCGCCGCCAAGTTTGGCCAGGATGCGATAGTGAGAAATGGTGCGGCCTATCAGGTGTCGAGCATCATCGCTGACGCCGCCCGGGCGCTGCTGCTGATTCGCCAAATCCCTGGCCATGACCTCCATGGCGGGACTCTCCATAAACATCTCCGCCCGCCCTTGGTTATCTAAAAGAGATTGCACTTCGCGCCGCAGCGCTTCGTCGCCAGCGCAGGAGTCTTCAAGAAAAGCGGAGCGTCTACTCTCTTCGACGGCCAACACCGAGTGATATAGCTGTTCCACCTGCCGCCAGCGTTCAGGTTCCATGCCTGTTTTCCTTGCGCAATTCACGCATGAGCCACACTTTTGCCAACTTCCAATCGCGATACACGGTTTCGACCGAGACGTCCAAAACTTTGGCGGTTTCTTCGACGCTGAATCCTCCGAAGAAACGCAGTTCCACCACCTGGGTTTTTCGCTGGTCCATGGAAGCAAGGATGTTCAGGGCCTCGTCCAGATCGACAATGTCCGGGTGATCTTCGCGGCCGCGAAACAGCGCTTCTTCAAATGGCAGATGGACAGCGTCACCTCCTCGCTTTAGATAGCGACGGGAACGGGCGAAATCTGTCAATACGCGCCGCATCATTCGCGCGCAAATGGCATAAAAGTGAGCCCTGTCCTGCCAGTCGACCTTTTGGACGTTCACCAAACGGAGGTACACCTCATTAATAAGTGCTGTGGTTTGAAGGGTGTGTCCACTGTTTTCGCGGGCCATGTAGCGGTGCGCGGTGCGATGCAGTTCGTCATAGACAAGAGGAGCAAGCTTATCAAGGGCCTGCTCGTCACCGGCGCTCCAGGCCTGCAACAACGATGTCACTTCATGATCGGGGCCTTCAGACATTTAGGGCTCGGCATTAACGCGGCTGGGTCGGAATTGGCGGGAGGATAGCACAGGGCCAAGTTAATCGAGTAGCGGGTAAATGAGGCCGGGACACAATGCCGATCTGGGGGCTCAACCGCACGGCCCGCCGGAGATCGGTAATTAATTTTGATGGCTGCTCGAATGGGCTGGAACGGTGGGGTGGGGAGCCGTCTTGCGAAACGCCATGTGCCAGGTGTCTCCGAGGGTCCCTAGCATGCCCAGTTTCCCTTCGAGGAATTCGTATGCGCGGTGAGCACGCCGGATCCAGGAGCGATCAGAATCACCTCGGTAGCCGGAATTGTTGGACTCCATCTCGCAACGCTCCAGGGTAAATCC
The DNA here is from genome assembly GCA_035568155.1 of Verrucomicrobiia bacterium. GTDB lineage: Bacteria > Acidobacteriota > Terriglobia > Acidiferrales > UBA7541 > Acidiferrum. Next base: position 39,673 of record DATMOS010000129.1, read on the forward strand.
CCGTTTCGACATAGCAGACTGGATTTCCACGGGTGTGTATAGCCGGATGTGTCCGAAGATACCCTTGGCGATCTCGTTGGGCATGTCCAGGATGCTTTTTCCCTTGAGCAACCGCAGCCGATTCTCCAGCGAAGCTTGATTAGGAGAGGAAGCAATAAGAACGCCGCCCGGCTGGATGGTTCTTGCTATCTCAGAGAGCACGAAGTTCACGCGGTCGGTGGGCAAGTGTTCTAGAACCTCGGAAAAGGTGATCAGAGCGAAATGATCATTGGGAAACGGAAACGGCTCCTGGAGAAGGTCCACAGTTTCCAAATGACAGTTGTAGCTTCGAAACATGGAGCGATAACTCTCCCGGCTGGCGTGAGGTTGATCAGGATGTTCGACGGCGAACCATTGAATCTTGGGAAAGAGCGAAGCCATTGGAAATAGCAGGCACCCGTAGCCGCTGCCGACCTCCAGTCCCCGACCGGCATATTCGCGGCCCAGAACGGACTCAGTTAAAGAAGCGATGAGGGAGACACGACGAGTCTCGGGTCTTACAGGCTCATTCGTATCAGGCGAATCCTCGGTTTCGGAAGAACCGGGCGCAAATTTCTTCCGGCATTTCCGGATGATAGGCTCAATGGTCTTCTCGACTTCAGCTCTGTTCATCTTGATCGTTGCGCGGCCCATTGCTGCGCTCAGCCGAGAAAATCGCAATGAGAGACCAGATCCGGGATGGCCTCACTTGGCGCTCTGTGAATTCAAATGCCGCGGCAGTATAGAGAACGGCCATAGTTACTTCCAGATTATGGTGAACCGGGCAGGACTCGAACCTGCAACCCGCTGATTTCCGCAGATAGGCAGTAGTGTTGCATCGTCAAGCTTTTACCGGTGTCTTTTGTGCTCCTGTATCACGGTGGTTGGGTGTGTTTTGCACCCGTTTTGGACCCGCATTTCGATTTTACTACGATTTGTCTGTTGCCGCGGATTGGCCCGTACCTTCTATCGTTCGTCGCCAAGGAAATTCCGATAAGACTGAGCTTTTCCGGTGGAAAAAAGGCTGTTCGAGCCCGAACCGCCCTTCGACAAGGAAAGTGGTGCTGCAACTTCAATTGAGGTTGGTTGCTGACCACTGTAAAAATCGGATGATCGTCCGTATATCATCTCCTTCACTGGGCGTGTGAACAAATTACATCCGTCGGATTACTGTTTGTTTTTGCGAAATGCTACGTTGCATTTACGGTGAGGGGCTATTCAAATGGCACAGTTTGGGAGATTTACAATCGGTAATGAGCAACCAGATGAAATATACGAAGGTGATTCCATGAAACTGGAGAAGGGATATGTCAACATTTTCATCGGCGACCATGCTTTCGACCTTCTCGCTAAGTTAGTCGCAGTTATCCGTTTGGACAAAGGACAAAGCGTGCGGCGGATTTCAGTCGAATGCCGCGATGTGCCCTTCTTGCATTCCCCGAGCGACTAACCGCTCTCTCAACATCAGTGGTGTTAACAGTGGAGAACAGTGAGAAGGCCACAGACGCACCGTTCGACGAAGGAAGGGACGCACAGATCGAGATGTGATGCTCAGTTCCAAACCAACAGCACGACAGTAAGGAATGCTAAATGAGCGGCGTCTAGGAGCACCAGGGCCGTCCCTCCCACGAGAACCGGAATCGTTACATGATATCTGCGCTCCACAGTGCGATCGGAGCTTTGGGAGATGAAGATCATCCCTGCGAGGGCCACTAGATAGGGTAACCCACCAGGAGCAGAATAGAGCACTACTACCTATCTCATAAATCGGATTCGGCTACTTCTGTTAAGCTCGCTGCCGGATAGTTTCCGGTACCTCGCCCTCCACCCGGAACGACATTGCCTAAGCGCCCCCGCATCGCTAAACACAAGCCGACTTGAACGAAGCCGCCCGCGCGGCGGACGCTTCGCGTGAGGCGGACGGAGCAGTTTATGGCGAACGGCTGAAGTAAGTTGTCGGGTCATAAGGAGGTCCTCATGACCCGACTTCGCAAAATGATGCTCGAAGAACTCGAGCGTCGTAATTATTCTGAGGCTACCACACGCTGTTACATTCGCACAGTTG
>DATMOS010000130.1:0-3609 GCA_035568155.1 Verrucomicrobiia bacterium
GTGGTCACTTCCAGATAACTCGTGACGCCGCCTGTGTAACGGCTATTGGCAAGTTCCAGGTACTTTTGCGCGGCGACCACTGCCCTTTCCTGAACCTGTGCTTCGTTCTCTAGGATGCGCAACGCGGCCAGATTGTCCTCGACCTGTTGAAAGCCGGTCAGCACTGTTTCGCGATAGTTGGCGACGGTCTGGTCATACGCCGCGATGGCTTGATCCATGTTGGCCCTGCGGCGGCCAGCATCAAAAATGGGAGCTATAGCGGAGCCGCCCGCCGACCACAGTACGCTCGGGCCAGAAATGAGCGTGGTGATTACACCACTCTCGAAACCGCCGGTCGCGCCTAGACTGATGGTCGGATAATAAGCAGCTTTCGCCACACCGATTTGAGCATTAGCCGAGGCCATGCGTCTCTCTGCCGCCGCGATGTCCGGGCGGCGTTCCAGCAACTCAGAAGGAAGTCCAGCAGGAATTGGAGGAGGAGGTGTCGTAAGTGGAAGAGCGGCAAGTGTGAAATCTGCGGGAGGCTTTCCAATCAGAATTGCCACGGCGTGCTCATTCTGCGCGCGTGCAACTCCAACGTCGATCGCTTGTGCGCGGGTGGTCTCGAGTTGAGTTGTTGCCTGCTGGACTTCCAAGTCGGAAGCAATGCCTCCTGCATACCGGTTCTCAATCAATTCCAGAGCTTGTTGGTATTCCGTGACGGTAGAGTTCAGCAGTTGCTCCTCGGCATCAAGAACGCGCGCTTGAAAATAAAACAGAGCAACCTGGGCGTGCATGGAAAGGTTTACGGTGGCGAGGTCGGCAGCGCTCGCTTGCGCCTGCTCGCGATAAGACTCAACAGTGCGACGTACACGTCCCCAGACATCGAGCTCGTAAGACATTTCTAAAGGAATTTGATAATCGGTATAGGTGCGCCCATTGGTAGCGAAGCTTGGAGGGCGATTATTGGATATTCTGTTACGCGAAGCATCCGCTCCCGCGGTGATCGTTGGGAAATAAGCCGCCCGGTTGTAGCGGAGCAAAGCACGAGCCTGCGTATATTGGGCCTCAGCCGCCTTCAAATTCTGGTTGGAGATATTGACTTGCGCTTCGATGGCGTTCAATTGTGGGTCCTGAAACATTTCCCACCAGTTGCCGCCGAGATTCTGGTCGTTAGGCTGAGCCTGCTTCCAATTGCCAAGCTCCTTGTAAGCGGTAGGAACTTCCGCGGCGGGCCGCTTATAGTTTGGTCCCACAGTGCATCCGCATATCTGAAACACGGCTATCGCGGGCAGAACTGCAAGCCAGGATATCCGCTGGCGCTTCTCGACCAACGCGCTGTTTCGAACACGCTTCACTTAGTATCCCCTGGTAATGTCGCCTGAATAATTTGGACCTGCTGTCCGGTAACGATGGAATCGGGCGGGTTGATTATGATCTGATCTTCCGGCTTGAGGCCGGCCACGATTTCTATCTCATTGCCGAAATCGTGCCCAGGAGTCACGGTAGTAAGAGTAACTTTGTCATCCTTCACAACGCCCACTCGCAAACCTTCTGAGCGGAATATCAAGGTATTCACGGGAATGATGAATGTGGAACCCTGAGTGGGAATTTTGAAATGGACTTCTGCATAAGAACCGGTGAGCAGCGTATTTGTGGGATTGGCTACATCAATTTCAACCAACAAGGTACGAGTCGTCATGTTGATGGCGTCAGCGGTGCGTACCAGATTTCCCTGAAAGGTGCGCCCGGGAAACTCAGCGAGAGCAAGATCCGCCGTCATGCCGACTTTAATCCCGCGGGAATATTCTTCCGGGACGTTTACATAAACGCGCAACATGCCCGGTTGCACGATGTGAAAGAGATCGGTTTTTGCACCGGTGCTGCTGCCAGAATTAATCAGGTCTCCGATATCGGTGTTGCGTGCGGTAATCACACCGTCAAACGGAGCGTAAACTTTTTCAAAAGATACCAGCGCGGCATATTGATCTACCGCGGCCTGGTCTGCCTGGACAATGGCTTTGTTGGCGTTGTAAGTACCAACAGCGTTGTCGGCATCCTGCTGGGCTACGGCATGTGTTTTCAACAGTCCCTGATATCGCGTTTTGGTAATAGTGGCGAGTTCAAGATTTGCTTGTGCCGTTGAAAGGTTGCTGCGCGCTTGCTGGAGCTGCTGATCCACTTCCGGCGTTTCGATCACCGCAAGTAATTGCCCCTTCTTGACGTGCGCTCCTATGTCGAAATACCACTTCTTCAAATATCCGTTGGTGCGCGCATACACCGGTGAAGTGATGAACGGCTGTACGTTTCCCGGAAGGATGATCTCCTCGGCGGGCGCAGTTTGTTTTGGCGCAACAACCGATACGGAGGTGAGGGCTACTTGATTGGTCTCTGCCCTCAGCTTGGTGCGCGCCCTGACCCGCGACAAAATACCGGTGACCAGTAGCACGGCTACGACGATTACCGCAATCGCCAAACCCAACCACCGTCTCAACGGGTTCTGCTTTCTTCCCGCACCGTTCGGAAGATTCGTTTGCCCGCCGATTTGTTTTTTCTCTTCAGTTTGTTGCGACATAGTCACTCCACAAAAATTTTGCTTAGTGTTGCTACTCCGTTTGGGCTACCTGTTTGCGCGAACCCTGCAGAAGGCTGAAAAATGCTGGGACAAAGAACAGCGTGGAAACCGTAGCGAACAGTAGTCCGCCAATGACCGCGCGCCCGAGTGGCGCATTTTGTTCTCCACCGTCCCCCATTCCGAGCGCCATGGGCACCATGCCGATGATCATGGCCAGAGCGGTCATCAGCACCGGCCGAAACCGCGTGAAACCGGCCTCGAGTGCAGCGCTGATGGAGTCGCTTCCCTGCTCCATTTTTTCTGTCGCAAAGCTCACCACCAAAATGCTGTTCGAAGTTGCGACGCCCATGCACATGATCGCCCCCATGAGTGCGGGTACGCTCAGGGTCGTGTGCGTTATAAACAAAAACCACGCAATCCCGGCAAGTGCAGCGGGCAGCGCGGAAATCATGATGAAAGGATCCAGCCAGGACTGAAAGTTGACCACGATCAGCAAATAAACCAGGACGATGGAGAACACCAATCCACTCAGCAGGCCAACGTAGGACGCTCGCATGGTCTGCACCTGTCCACGAACAATGACTCGCGAACCACGGGGTAATTGTTGGCGACTCGCATCGATGATTTTGTTGATGTCGCCGGACACGCCACCCAGATCGCGTCCAGTTACCGAGCCAAAGATGTCCACTACCGGGGCTACGTTGTAATGAGAAACCACCGCCATCCCAGCGCCCCGCTCCGTTGAAACTAAACTGGCCATCAGCGATGGAGCAGCATTGGGGTCCGTGCCGGTGATCGGAATGTTCTCAACACCCTGCAGCGTGTCGGCACGATACTGCGGTGTTTGCGTAGCTATTTGATAACTCACGCGATTCTTGGGGTCGACCCAGAACGTTGGTGAGGTTTGGAAGCTGCCGCTGAGCGAAACCAGAAGATTTTGCGCGATGTCGTGAGCAGTAAAACCAAGTTGTTCGGCTTTGGTACGTTCCACCCGCATTCGCAGATAAGGCTGATCGAAGGGCTGCTGTATTCGCAAATCCGCCGTTCCGGTAACG
>DATMOS010000131.1:0-7638 GCA_035568155.1 Verrucomicrobiia bacterium
GCTGAACTGCGCTTGGGAAAGCAATTGTTTAATTTGGGTGGCCAGGGCGTCGCGTTGGGCGGTCCAGGAGGCGATGCGATTTTCAAGGTTGGTATAAATTGTGTCGCCTTGGGAAGTGCTTTCGATGGCGTAAGTGGAGACAGTCAGAGTGCTTTGTGCCAGCGAACCGAAAGGCGCGTTAATTTGTTTGTAAATCTGGCCAAGCTCGAGCAGCGTGTGCGAATGAGCGTGCAGAGTGCCGGGGAGGGTGTTCGGATCGAGCATTTCTAGGACGACCCGCCCGTCATGCTGGTAGTCATCAGTCAGTCCGAGCAGATACATCATCGTTGGGCGGACATCAGTGTGGTCGGTGAAGAAATCAGCGGGCTGCGTCACGCCGATAGGCCGCACTCCAGGCCCAACCATACCGATGAAGGTACGAGCGATTTCCGGCTGAATGTCACCGTGATTCCAGGCGAAACCGGTTCCCACAATCGGGCTGAGACTGCCGGTGCCCGTGAAGAAGAAGTTTGGATCACCGAAAAAGGTGAAGGTCGGATCGCGATTCGGATCCGATGCGGAACTCATATGCAGCAGCTTCTGACCGGTTTTGTCGACGATCGCCCCTTGAAGAGTCACGCCGAGACCGGTGCCGAGCAAGCTCTCCGTTACGCCGGTTTGCGGATTGACGGTGTTGAGCATCGCCATGGTTTTTTCAAGGGTGCGGACGGCTGGTGAGCTCGGATCCGGATTGCCTTGTACATAAGTAGTAGCGGCATCGTCGGTGTGGAAGGTGAACGCTGTTTTGACTCCGGCGTTCGCAACGGCAAGAGTTAAGTCGTACTCTAGTTCGCCAACTCCGTTTATTCCGTAAGTGCACGGAATGTTCACGCCGTCGCAATTTGCGGGACTGGGAGCGGCACCGGAGAAATGGTCACCTTCATCGGGCGTGAAGATGAAAAGCGTGTTGCTTTGATCGATTCCGGCAGCCTTGAGGTTGGCAAAGAATGTTCCGAAGGCGGCGTTATAGTCGCTAAGTTGCTTCACATACGGAGCCTCGCCGGGACCGAAGGTGAATTCCTTGCTGAGACTGACGCCTTCGTGATTGTCGTGAGCATCCGCGATGTACGCGAACACTACGGGAATGCCCTTCTTCAACATGCTTTCAACTACCGCTAGCGTCTGGGCCGGTTGCGGGTTGAAGTTGAGCTGGCCGAATCCGGTGATGGGCGTTCCGTTATAATCCGTGAGGGAGCCAAGGACGGGAATCATGTATTTCAGTCCGAAGAGGGCCTGGTAGCCGGAGTACGCACCCGGTTCGCCCGGGAGCAAATCCGCTACAGCATTGTTTTGCGGCGTGCAGAAAGGGCTACCGAGAGCGCAGTGGATGGCCGCGCCGATGAAATCGTTGGTCTGAGCGGACGTGGTCTCCGAAGCTTGCGTAGAAGTAGCACCGAAAACCTTCTTTACGTCGAAGGGTGCGCGTTCCAGAACGATGTTGGCGGTGGAAAAGGCGCCGACGTCGCAACCGGCGCGAGTGAAAGGCACCCACGGAGCCGGTACGTTTTGGCCGGAAGGCGTAGTCAGCGCAAAGGAATTGTCCGCAGTCGCCGGAGTGATATCCGACACTAGGTCAGTCCAGTAGAAGAAGGCCGAAGGAAACAGGCCGGTGCCGCTGGGCCCGAAAACACCGAAGTTGTTTGAGACGAAGATTCCGTCGTCGTCGGAATAAAGGCCGGTTTGCGTGGTGAGGATGTCGTTGGCGGTATGCGAGATGAGCACCGCGTGATCGCCGGTATCGAGTGCCCCATTCTGCTTAATAAAGTTAAGGAGATTGGGCATTTGCTCCAAGTCGGAGGGCACATTGGGATTGTCACGGGTGAAGTGGACGTTGTCGAATTCCACGTACACGACGTGTTTGATTTTTCCCGACGGGGAATTAAGTTTGCACTGCGCATGTGCTGACGAAGTGAACCCGAGCGCCAGCAGCCCACAGCCGAGCGCGTAACGAAAGAGTTTCATTCCAGACATTCCTGTTCCTCCAGAGTGATTCGTTTGAACAAGCTCAATCGAATACGCGGTTTTCATGACGCTTAGGGCAATGAATTGTTAAAGTTCGTCGCATACGGGGCAGTCGAGATGACTGAGGGTGTCTCGTCCTGCCTACGGGGATTTGCCGGTGCGCTTGAACTCTTATCGATCTCCTGAATACCGCGCCATTCGGTACAGGAGTATAAACTGAACATTACCTGCAATCCATGATGGAATCGCGCGGAAGACTTGAGGGATTATTGGACCTCAAGCGCTGAGAGGATCGTTGCGCGTGTATTGTCTCCCCTCGAACTTGAAATTATCTGCCGGTAGCGCGGCTACAAGGACGCGAAGTTACTATGCCGGCCATCGTTAAGCCTTCGTCTACCAGTTGGTCCGAGATATTCAAGCGCACCTGGAAAGAAGCCGGCGAAGATGATGTATTCGGACGCTCCGCGCAGCTGGCTTATTATTTCTTCCTGGCTTTGTTTCCCCTTTTGATATGCGTCATCGCGGTATTGGGAGTCTTTGCGGGCAAGGGAGCGCACGTTCAAGAGGCGGTGTTCCACTTTTTAGGAAACTTACTCCCTGGTTCTGCTTCCACCTTAGTACAGAAGACCCTCACGGAAGTTGACCAGGCACACTCCATTTCAAAATTGTCGATAGGGCTCGTTTTTTCGCTGTGGTCTGCTTCCGCGGGAATGTCAGCCATTATGGACACGCTGAACGCGGAATACGAAGTTCATGAGGGTCGCTCCTTTATTAAAAGGAACGCGGTCGCGCTTGGACTAACGCTGGCAGTAGCGATTCTGCTTATTGGCGCAGTGGCCATCGTGCTAGCGGGCGGGCCAACGGCCGAAGCGTTTTCCGGCGGGTTCGTGAAGATCGTTATTAAAATCTTGCAGTGGCCGGTCGCCATTGCCCTGGTGTTGCTTGGTTTTGCTTTGGTTTATTTTTTTGCGCCGGACGTGAAGGAGCAAAAGTGGCACTGGATAACCCCGGGGGCTATCGCTGGAGTGGCTTTGTGGCTGGCCGCATCGTTTGCGTTGAAAGCGTACCTGCACTTTTTCGACAGGTACAGCGCCACCTACGGATCGCTGGGCGCGGTCATCATTCTTTTACTGTGGTTTTACGTTTCGGGTGCTTCGCTATTGTTTGGCGCGGAACTCAATTCAGTCATCGAAGATGCTGCCGCGGCAGAGGGTGAGCCAGATGCAAAAGCAAAAGGTAAAAAAGCCCCAGATATTGCGGACAGGCAGACTGAAGCGGAGGAGAAGGCGAGCCGGGCCTCGGCCTAACTACCTCGAGCGGAATCCTGTCTTCGTGGCTGAAAATCGGGCAGTGTCGCGGCTACTTGACTGGCGCAGTTTCCTTTGGATCAGCTTCCACGGTGACTTCCACTTGGGCTCCGGGTTTTAGCTTAACTGCCTTGCCCTTAGCATCTTCCAGGGTGTTCTCGATGCGAATCTCGCGATATAGATGATCGGCACCTTCAATGGCGATTTCGGCCATTTCCTTCTCATGCGGGACGCGCGGCTCGATGATTTTTTGTACAACGCCAGGTTTGATAGTCTTCGGTTTTTTGGTCATTTTGCCTCGGGCTGTTCCGAACAGTCCGATATATTAGCACGCCATTTTTGCGGCGCAAACGAGCATTTGCGCGCTGGGGCCTGGGCCGATTTGCATAACTCCGTCCAGGATCGTCACTGTTTAGCCTGTTCACGGCCGCAACAGTTTTTCGTGTGAGCGTTTGCTCATCCACTCCTGGTAGGGCTGAACGTTGAGCGGAGTATTTTTGCCACGCAATTGTTTCAGGAAGACGTTTCGCGCTTTGGCCTCCGTAGCTGAAGGCTTTGCGCCTGCGTCAGACTTGCTCTTTACAAGTTCGATGCCCACGTCGGGAGCCTGCACACGCGAGCGGTCAGTGAGAAAATCGCCGAACGCCACGGCTGCGGAGATTTTAAAAGGCGATTTAAAATCCTTGCGAGCCGCTGCGATGCGTTCCCTCAGACCGGCCAACGCGGCTGCGACGCGTTCGGGCGTGTAGTGCGGCAGCTTCGATCCTGAAACGGTTTGCCCGGCAGGCGTAGTGAACCATTCTCGAACGCCTTCGGCACCTTTTACGTAGCCTTGCATTTCCATGATGGTGATTACTTTGGCGGCCTCGCTTGCTGGGATGCCGAGCGTCTCAGCCAGGTCGCGGGTCGTCCAAGTCAGCAGACCTCGCGTGTCTTTGAGAAAACTCATCACCGCTGCGGCCGGAACTGACGGCATGAGATCACGTGGCGTTTTTGACTTGCTGGTAGCCATATTTTGCGAAGTGCTTTTGCAAAACTTAGTAACTGACGTTTCGTAAGCCTTTAGCGAAAATTAAAAAGGTTCCGCGCCACAAACCACAAATTTGCCGGCCGTTCCGCCAAGCGCCGCATAAACCAGGTGTACCAATGGATGCCGTAGGACACCAAAACTTTTGAACGATACCCTTCGCGGGCGAGACGTTCCTGCTCACCGCTCTGGATGCCGTAAAGCATCTGCACCTCGACGTCGGTCTTCGGAACGCCGCTGGCTGCGGCAAATTCTGAAATGCGCCGCAACAGTACCACGTCGTGGGTTCCAAACGCCGCGCGGATTTTTGGCTCAGCCTTTTTTGCGACAAGCATTTCTTTCGCGACTAGAAAATAGTTTTCATCCACGCGAGATTTTTCTGGGAAGGCAATCTCGAGCGGCTCGCTGTAAGCGCCTTTTACCAGGCGAATCGATGGCCGCAAAGGTAGTAAGCTCGCCAGATCCTCTCGTGTGCGATGTAAGTACGCTTGCAGGCACACACCGACGTTGGGAAACTCGCCTAGCACACGGCGGTAAAGCTGCAACGTGGCATCCACATAATTGCTGGCTTCCATGTCGATCCACACCACGCGCCGCGGATCTTCCTGCTGGATGATCGTTTTCAAATTGCCGTAACAAAGTTCGGGAGACAGGTCGAGTCCCAACTGTGTGAGTTTCACCGATACTTCCGCGCCCAGTTGCTGTTCCCGGACGCTGTGCAAAACTTCCAGGTAATGCTCGGTTACGCTGCGAGCTTCAGCTTGGTCCGTTATGTTCTCGCCCAGTCGTGTGAAGATCGATCCGATGCTCTTAGTTTGCAAACGCTGCGCGGCGGCCAGCGCGTCACTCAGTTCTTCGCCAGGCATGAATCGTGAAACGGCGCGGCGCACAAATTTGTGCCTCGCCGCGTGATTGCGCAGCCAGGCATTCTGCGAAGCAGCCAGCAAGATGGAGCGGGTAGGATTCATTTTCGCGAATTCAGATGATATTTCAAATATTGAGAAGCCGCAGCGACAGTCCTGCGAGCACGCCACCGAGTAGCGGCCCGAGGATGGGTACCGGAGCGTAGCTCCAATCCGACGCACCTTTGCCGCTGATCGGCAAAATCGCATGCGCGATGCGCGGACCCAAATCGCGCGCGGGATTGATGGCATAACCCGTGGAGCCGCCGAGCGAAAGCCCGACTCCCCACACCAAACTGGAAACCAGATATACCGCCAAAAATCCTGGTGCTGGGCCATTGGCAAACACCAACCGCGAATAAATCGCACCGATAACAAATATCAAAACAAAAGTGGCAATGATTTCACTCAGCAGGTTTGGCAAAAAACTGCGGATCGCCGGAGAGGTGCAAAAACACGCGAGTTTCGCGGAAGCATCCGACGTCTCACGCCAGTGTGGAAGATATTGCAGCCAGACCAGCGCCCCGCCGGCGATTCCACCGAGTAATTGCACCACAAAAAAAGGCAGCAACTTGCTATAGATTCCGGTGCGCACCGCGAGCCCGAGCGTGACTGCAGGATTCAAGTTTGCCTCGCCTCCGCAAGCAAGTGCCACGAATACTCCGGCCATTACCGCAAAGGCCCAGCCCGCGGTAATGACTATCCAACCGCTGCCCTCGGCTTTCGAACGCTTCAGAAGCACGGCGGCAACCACGCCATCGCCCAGCAAAATCATAATCAGGGTGCCCAGAAATTCGCCGAGCAGTGGCGATGGCATGGTTATTGAATCTCCTTGTGCGTTTTAAATCTACGAATCGGCCCAATCCAATGAGCGAACCACGGCTTTTTTCCATTGCCGGTAAAGTTGTTCGCGACTCGCTTCGTCGAGGCTCGGTTTCCACGTGCGTGCCACGGCCCAGTTGGCGCGCAGTTCCTCAAGCCCGGAGAAAAACCTAACGGCTAATCCAGCGGCGTAAGCGGCGCCCAGCGCGGTAGTCTCTTGAATCACCGGACGCAAAACTTCGCGACGCAAAATGTCGGCTTGGAACTGCATCAGCAATTCATCGACGACCATGCCGCCATCCACCCGCAGATTGGCCAGCGAAATTCCGGAATCCGCTTCCATGGCTTCCACAACTTCGCGCGTTTGATAAGCCGTGGCTTCCAGCACGGCGCGCGCCAGGTGCCCTTTGTTCGCGTAACGCGTTAGACCGGCGATCACGCCGCGCGCGTTCTCTTTCCAGTGCGGCGCGTACAATCCGGAAAAAGCGGGCACAAAATAAACGCCGCCATTATCGGCCACGGTGCGCGCCAGCGTTTCAACATCTTCGCTGCGCTGGATTAAGCCGAGATTGTCGCGCAGCCATTGCACCAGCGCGCCCGCGATGGCCACGCTGCCTTCCAACGCGTAATGGGCAGGCTGGCTGCCAAATTTATAGGCTACCGTGGTGAGCAAGCCGCATTTGCTGGGCACCATGCGTTCGCCAGTGTTCATTAGAAGGAAACAGCCGGTGCCGTAAGTATTTTTCGCTTCGCCTGGCTGGAAACAAGCTTGGCCGACCAGCGCCGCTTGCTGATCGCCGAGAATGCCCGCTATCGGCACGCCTTTGATTTCGCTGATCGCGGCCTCGCCGTAGATTTCGCTGCTGGAACAATTCCGCGGCAGCATCGTGCGTGGAATATCAAACGCGGCGAGCAACTCCGGATCCCAATCTAGTGATTGCAAATTAAGAAGTTGCGTGCGGCTGGCGTTGGTTACATCCGTGACGTGGATTCCGCCTGCTGGGCCGCCGGTTAGATTCCAGACCAAAAAAGTATCTACGTTGCCGAAGAGCAAGTCGCCGGCAGCAGCTTTCTGGCGGGCGACCGGTACATTCGCCAGCAGCCACCGGAGTTTTAACGCGCTGAAATAGGTGCTTAGCGGCAAGCCCGTCTGGGCGCGAAAGCGATCCTGCCCACCCTTTGCAGCGAATCGCGCCACGTCTTCGGACACCCGGGTGTCCTGCCAGACAATCGCATTGGTGATGGGCTCGCCGGTTTTGCGGTCCCACACCACCGTAGTCTCGCGCTGATTGGTTATGCCGATGGCCGCCAGGTCGGCAGCCTGCAGGCCGCGCTGCGCCAGTCCTTCCGCGATGACTTCGCGCGTGCGTCGCAGGATCTCCAGCGCGTCGTGCTCCACCCAGCCGGGCCGCGGGAAAATCTGCTCGTGTTCTGCCTGAGCCAGCGCGACCACCCGGGCGCTTTTGTCGAACACCATGAAGCGCGTGCTGCTGGTGCCCTGATCAATCGCGCCAACATAATTTTTCAATGAACGGCTCCCACGCAGGCGTTGCGGCGGGGGCATTTCAGCACACTTCCC
>DATMOS010000132.1:0-7423 GCA_035568155.1 Verrucomicrobiia bacterium
ATAGATGTTCCGGTTAGAGGGAGAAAGCGAGCCGGAACCGCAATCATGAATGCTTCGAACATACTAACGCATCGGATTGGTCGCCAGGCGACCTGTTTCCACAAATGCGAATCTTACGACGGTATCGCCACGTTCATAGCCACGTCAGCGGGGCCGCTATTGTTGTGTAAAGATAAGACGGCGGGGAATATTTCGATTGGAAAATAACAGCGCGATGACATCAATGATTTCATTCACTATAGAAACGGGTTTTCAGGATTTTGCGGGATGGTGACGCCAGTAGTGAAGCCAAAAATACTGCGATGGTTAGCGATGGCTATTTTTGCAGCATTGCTGTGCCAAAGGCCGCTGCTGGCTCAGGATCAGGGTCAAGATGGTCAAGACCAAGGCAGTACGCTTCGCGTAAATGTGAATCTGGTGTTGTTGGACGCCACGGTGAAGACCAAAACCGGACGCATCATGGGCGATTTGAAAAAGGACGACTTTGAAGTTCGCGAGGACGGTGTCCCGCAGAAGCTGGAGATTTTTGGACGCGACGAGCTGCCTCTGGAGGTTGCGCTGGTTCTGGATTTGAGTGATTCGATTGGTCCCTTCATGGGGCCTTTGCGGGAGGCGGCGACGACTGCTTTGGGCGCGCTGAAACCGGAAGATCAGGTAGCGCTGTTTACGTTTGCCTCCGAGGCGGAACTTCGCGTGCCCTTCACCAACGACAAAACCAAGATTTCCGAGCAATTCGGCGGCTTCAAAATTGGGGGAGCGACCAATATCAATGATGGCATTTTTGTGGCGGCAAAATATCTGCTTGGCGCGCCTCCGAAGGGCCGCCGGGTGATTATTTTGATTAGCGATGACGTGGGCACGGACGCGGGCGGACAAGGTACCCACGACATCGTAACGGAAGCAATTGCCTCGGATGCGGTTTTATACAATCTGAAAATACCTGGCTACAACCCGGTCTCAACGCTTTACTACGCCGCCATGGTTCCCGGGTTGGTGAACATACGCAAAGTTATGGACCAAACGGGTGGAGAAATTTTTGACGTCAAAGATGTGGCCAACCTGGATGCGGAGTTTCACGCGCTGATCGAGCGGATCAAGACGCGCTACACCTTGGGCTACTACACGCAGGCTAACGGAGCAACGGGCAAACCTCACAAGCTCGAGGTGCGACTGAAATCATCGTTTGGGAAGAAGGGACATGATTACTTGGTCCTGGCGAAGAACGGCTACTACGTTCACTGATTTGTTTTGTTTGCGCTAGTGGCACGAGGCCCAGACCCAGGAAAATCCAATCTTCCGCACACCATTTCCGCACGGTGGCATGGTGGACAGCCCACGCTTTCCAGACCGATTCAGCCAAGGCTCTTACACGCATCTCGTGCTCTTCGCCCGGCTTGCAAGACTCCCAGGACGTTCAAGGTGCCGGTCATTAAGGGCCGGTTCGAGCCAATCGCAGCGGTCCTTAAACTCGGTAATTGCAGGCATGGCGTTGTTGGCCCTCTCTGTCCACCACCCGGCTTCCAGCAGAAGGTACAAACGCGAGAGATGCAACCCGACCGATCTTCTGGCGGCCGGCACGTTCACCCCTGGATGCTGTACCGCATAAGTATCTACTGTGAGCCGGTGAAGCCGCGTAAGTCGATAGTCGCTGTACTCTCGCGCCAGGACTTCGCCGTAGGCCGCCCAACAACCTGGCGACGACAGCATGTATTCATGCGTCGGGCCGTCAATCTCGCCAAACTCCGCCTGGCATCCCACGCAACGCATAGTTGAAGATTTTAAGTGCTTCGCCGCGGGCGCACAAACGCTTTCGGCTTCCTCAAAACTCAAACTGAGTTACTGCCAAAGATCCATGCTGAATTCCGAGATTTTTCTATTATCAGTCACCAACGATGACAAGCGTGGCGTATTCCATAAAGAAAACCAAAGGTCCTAAAGCAATTCCAGCGTATAGCGTTCAAAACATAATACAACTCCCGTCAGAGAACCCGTTCCCGGAACGGGAAGAGCGCTCATCATGAAGAGCAAACCGTCAATTGTCGGCGCAATGGCGCGTGACTTCCCGCCAAATTTCCACGTATCTCATTAAAAGGACAAACCTTAAAGGAAGCGAACTAAGGGTTGTCATTGAGACAGTGGTGGTACAGAATAACCCATCCATTACCGGTAGGGCGTGTAATGGCTGCAGCATTGCCGACTCACAGTGGGCGCTGTGGGACCGCATCTCATCGCCAAGCTGTTTCACGGCGTATTGAGACGCTGCTCTTGGGGCTGGATCGCGCATGACTAATCTAGAACGCCGGGAATCTCCACGCAAACGATTTGAGAACCTCCTCTACGTTGAAGTAGAGCCGGGCAATGGCGGCATGGTTCTCAATTTGTCGGAACGCGGTTTTGGTTTCCGTGCGGTGAAACGTGTGCGGCCAAAAACAGAAGTGAAGTTCGCCTTCAATCTGGACGAAAAGCGACGTGTCGGGGGACAGGGCCGTATTGAATGGTCCGACAAAGAGGGCCGCGTTGCGGGAGTGCAGTTTACCGACGTGTCCGATGAGTTTCTGGGTGAGATGCGTAACTGGATGGCGAATGGCGTCGAATATCCAATGCAAAACGAAGGTTCTAGCAGTATTAGCCCGGCTAGCAGTTTTGTACCTGTAACGGTGTCCGCAACGAACGGCCAAAGTTACTCCGCCTCCAAATCATCTGGAGTCGGCGAGGCATCGCCATCAACTGACGGCCGCGACCGGGCCGCCCCGCCGCACGCGGCAAAATCGGTGCGATCGATAGCCTCAGCTCATTCCACCGTTGCTTTTCCGCTAGTGCCTGATGTCCCAGCGGAACCTGTGCCATCAGAAACTTCAAAGAGGAGCGGTGGTGAAACGTGGGCTTCTCTGCCCCCCGCCGCCGGTGCAGAAAGAAAACCGACTCCACCGGGCCCACGACTAGCGGCTCAGCCCGCACCGAATTTTTCTACTGCCACCGCGTATAAGTTTGATCCACTGGAGCACCAGGAAGAGCACCAGGACGTGGAAGAAGTCGATCTCTCCGGGGACTTTGAGCTGGCCGAGGAATCGAATGCCTCCTCTGAGTTGGCCACCCAGACCGAGGAGCTATCCGGGCAGGATCGCGAAAATTCACTCGTCGCGCTGGAAGATCGCACGGCGCGGGCACTCAATGAGCATGCGCAGGCGCTGCTGCAACACTTTCAGCATGAAGAACAGCGGACACTGGCGGCGTTTCGCGAGGCCACGGCGCGGGTGTTACGCGATTCTGAACGGCAGTTGTTTCCCATTCGCGAATCCGTCCAGGCACAGATGAAAAGCCTGGAATCCGCGGTGGCCTCTGCGGGCGCGTCCGTGAAGGTGCTGGATCGATATCCGTCGCTGCTGGAGCGGGCCCAACAGCAGGCGCTCGATCGGTTCCAGACGCAGGTTCAAGAAATTCTGCACGCACACGTGATGGAGTTGCGGCGGCGTTCCGAAACGGTATTCGAGCAATTCAATGCGCAGGCCAACAGTGCGGGATTGCTGCCTGGGAGGATAAAAACTTCTTCCGGAATTATTGTTACAACGGTGCTGGTGATGCTGCTGATTGGACTTTTTGTCTTTCGGCGTGAAGCTGCGGGTGGGTTCATCTGGTTGGGCCAACAGATGGTTGAGCCAGCACCATCTTCGGAACCGGCCAAGACTAACCCTGCGCCGGTGACGAAACCTCCGGTTCAGGAAACAAAGCCGTCTGTCCAGGATGCGAAGCCGCCGGTGCCGGAAACTACGCCAGCCGAAGAACCGAAAGCCGCCCCAACCGATGCCGCAGCGGATCCTCAAGAAGTGGCTCCAAAAGGACCTGCGTCCAAAGAACCGGCGCCGCGGTTGCAAAACGTAAAATCTTTGTGGGATCAAGTTGCCAAGGGCAATGTGACCGCCATGCTTACTCTGGGCAATATGTATTTCACCGGCCACGGTGTCACGAAGAATTGTTACCAGGCACGCCGCCTTTTTGCCGCTGCGGCCAGGAAAGGCAGCCTGGAAGGCAAACAAAGGCTGGCGGAACTGGACCGGAGCACCTGTCTATAGTTACATCCGAGTGGCTCTGTGAAAATCCTAGCCCTGCACTTCGCCGGAGCAATCAATTCGCTCTTCATCCCCGACGCTTGTCTTCCTCAGGCTTGCCGCGAATAGCGCCGCGTCATACACTCTTCGGCATCCTACCGAGCTTGCGAGGACAGAATTGTGACCACTCCGGTAACTCCAGCACCAGCGGCGTCGGGCTCCGCAAAATCACGCAGTCAAGAAATTGTCGCCAAACACAAAAAATTCCTTTGGCCCTCGGTCACCAACTACTTTGAACAGCCGCTGGTGGCCGACCGCGGCGAGATGCAACATATCTGGGATCTCGACGGGAATAAGTATCTGGACTTTTTTGGGGGCATCCTCACGGTTTCGGTGGGGCATTGCAATCCGAAGATCACGTCGAAAGTGAACGCGCAGGTCAATCGCCTGCAACACACTTCCACGCTTTATCCCAACGAGCACATCGTGGCGCTAGCGGAAAAAATCGCGCAAATCACGCCAGGTAACCTCCAGCAAAGTTTCTTTACCAGCTCCGGCAGTGAAGCCAACGAAGCCGCCATTTTGCTGGCGCGCATGTCGACCGGGAGCTACGACGTAGTGGCGCTGCGTCACGCTTACTCAGGCGGGTCGAGCCTTACGAAGGCCATGACCGCGCACGCGCCGTATCGCCGGGCCGGTGTGATCAGTGTGGGGATCTCGCACGCCGTCAACCCTTACTGCTATCGTTGCCCGCTGCATTTGACGTATCCAGATTGCGGCGTCGCGTGCGCGGGCGACGTGGAAAATCTGATTCAGACCGGCACTAGCGGCCACATCGCGGCGTTCATCGCCGAGCCCATTCAGGGAGTCGGCGGATTTATCACCGCGCCGCCGGAGTATTTCAAAATCGTTTTCAATATTGTTAAAAAATATGGCGCACTTTACATTTCCGACGAAGTGCAAACCGGATGGGGCCGCACCGGGAAAAAGTGGTTCGGCATTGAACATTGGGAAGTGACTCCGGACATTATTACCAGCGCCAAGGGGATGGCGAACGGTGTTCCTATCGGGCTTACGGTGACTACGCCGGAGATCGCGGGCGGCTATCAGGGCAGCAACATCGCCACGTTCGGCGGCAATCCAGTCACCAGCGTTGCGGCTCGCGCGACTATCGAACTCATCGAGGAAGAGGGTTTGCGCGAAAACGCGGATGTCGTTGGCAAATATTTCCGCGGTAGGCTGGAAGAATTGCAATCCAAATACGCTCTGATCGGCGACGTGCGCGGCATGGGGTTGATGCAGGCGCTGGAGCTGGTGAAAGACCGCAAAACCAAAGAGCCCGCGCCGGAGGCTACCAATCAGGTGATGGAGCGCGCGCGTCACAATGGTTTGCTCATCGGGAAAGGCGGGCTGTACGGCAACACACTGCGGCTCGCGCCCATGCTGAATACCACCAAGGGCGACGTGGATGACGCAATCCAACTGCTCGACAAATCATTCAGCGAAGTAAAGGCGAGCTAGTGTGGTCATCGACCTTCGCGAATCATGTGAAGAATGGCGCTAGCCACGGGATAAATCGCGCGGCACGGCGCGCATCGCGATTTAATGAACCTCGATCTCGTGTCATGCATTTGGTATTTGCGCTGTCGATCGCGCTTTTCCCTTATCCTGTGCGGCCTCAAACCAGCGAAGCCAGCAAACCGGTCGAATGGAAATCTGTCTCGTTCGCGATCGTGCGCTTCAATGACGAAGCTCCGGCTTCGTGGAATATTTATCACACCTCCAAGCGCGGTGTGCTGCTGGTGAAACTGTGGAAGCGCTATTTGCTGGTCAATGTCCCGGAGCACCTGGTCTTCGATATCGATCCACGTACCGTCAAACCACAAGGCGACGCTGTGCAATGGTCCACTTCGGACACGCCTAAGGAACCACTAGAAATCACGGAGTGGAAGGATCGCAACGTCGGGCCCGTGGAACGCCTTCGCTTCCGGCTAGGCAAGGACGGGCATATCCTGGAACTGCAAATCCCGTTACTCCCTGGCGGCAAACCGGCCTATTAAGACTTCATCAGTCACCTAAACGAATTTCAAGGAGTCTTTAAATTCATGAGGATTCTGAAATCAAAACTGGCCGCGCTTCTATGCTTGTGCCCGGTAGTGTCCTTGGCTCTGTTCGCGCGCACGTATTCAGTTCACGCGAATCCGAATCCTGACGCGGCCGAAGAGGCTATGAGCACCATTCGTCCCGAAGCCATTCGCGCGGACATGCGTTTTTTATCGGACGATGCTCTGGAAGGTCGCGGCACGGGCACGCGAGGCTACGATATCGCGGCGAAGTTCATGGCTACTCAATTCGAATCGCTGGGGCTACAACCAGCCGGAGACAACGGTTCCTACTTTCAAAGGGTGCCGTTGCGGTTGCAGAAGCCTGACGAAACGAAGACATCGCTCGTTTTGTCTCGCTCCGGAAAAGACGAAACTCTTATTTTCCGAAAAGATTATATTTCTCGCGGTAATCCTGTTCTGCCGAAGACATCGGTGGAGGCTCCGGTTGTATTCGTAGGTGATGGAGTCACCGCGCCCGATAAGAACTATGACGATTACCGAGGAATAGATGCGCAAGGAAACATTGTGGCGTTAATGGCGGACGCGCCCAATTTCGAGTCTTCTTTGAAAGCGCACTATTCGTCCTGGGAACTGAAATTACAGAACGCCGTAGCTCATGGAGCCGTGGGTGTTATTTTTCTGGACGATCCCGTTTTTGAGCAACTGTACTCGTTCAAGGAACAGGTTCGCGATTTGTCATTTCCGGAATTGCGCTGGCTCGACAAACAGCAGCGGCCCAATGATTATTTTCCGGAGTTGAAAGGCGGCGCATTCCTGAGCCTGGAGGCGACTAAAAAATTCTTCGCGGGGAGTCCGCACTCGGCGGAAGAAGTCTTCGCAGCCATAAAAGCCGGGAAACCCATGTCATTCGTGATGCCAATTACCGCGAAGATTCATAACGTCACCGGATTGCAGGATGTTGCGAGCCGAAATGTGGTAGCAAAACTGGAAGGCAGCGACCCAACGTTGAAAAATGAGTATGTGGTCTATAGCGCCCACCTGGATCACCTTGGCATCGGCGAGCCAGTCAAGGGCGACAACATTTACAACGGCGCACTAGACAATGCTTCGGGGTCGGCAATTTTACTGGAAGTGGCTCGGGCCTTCAGTGGGATGAAAACGCGACCGCGTCGCTCCATTCTGTTTTTGTCGGTGACCGGCGAAGAAGCTGGATTGCTGGGCTCTGACTATTTCGCGCATTACCCGACGGTGAATAAGAGCTCGGTGGTGGCGAACGTCAACATGGACGAAGATGCGATGCTCTGGCCTCTG
>DATMOS010000133.1:0-3394 GCA_035568155.1 Verrucomicrobiia bacterium
AATTGAGCCAACGCTCCTTGTCCAGCTCGTTGGTTAATTCTTCAAAGGCTTTGCGAGCGCCCATGGCCATGGAATCATCTTGAGCGGCGACGAGGTCGATGGGAGCGCGCTGAGAAGTTCCCAGCTTGAGCCAGGAGCGCACGGAGCGGGTGGAGCTTTCTTCGGTCCATTGGGCTTTTAAGAGGGTGATCTGAATATTGGCGGGCTTGGTCTCGCGCATGCCGAGGGTGCGCTCTTTGGCCGCAGAGTTCTCTGAGGGGCCCTGTATATAAAGGATGGAGCCGCCGTGTGGAAGTAGAGCTTTGAATTGACGACCCTGGATTCTGCCGATTTCGACGTGATCGGAGGTGAGCCCGAAAATGGGTGCGGTGGCTGACTTGCGAAGATCGGCGATGTAGGAAGCGTCTCGATTCAAGACGGCCCAGCCAATTCCGGCGCTCACAGCGGCCTGGGCGACCTGTGGCAAAGCAGTTCCACCAACTGGTTCAAAGATGATGCCGTTGGGGCGCGCGGCCTCCGGGGACTGGATGGCTTTCAGGACTTGGGTGCTTTGAGTGATGGCGTCGTTATCAGCAAAAACAATCTGAACTTCTACGCCGAGTTTGTTGGCGGCTTGTTCGGCAGACTGGGCCTGCTCAATCTGATAATCGTTATCGCTGGTCGTGAGTGAGACCAAGAATCTGGGCTTAGACATGTGGTTGGCTTTAGCCAGCGCTATCCAATCGGCTGGGACGCGGCACGACGCGATTGTGGATTCGATTTACGAGCTCGTAAATATCATAAGTCCGCGTGAGGCAGCAAGCAATTGGGACTGCGAGCAAGTGTTCCAGACGCATCACCTGTTGACCAGAATCTTGAAGATTGTTCGCAGGGTTTGACGAGAGTTCCACCACGGCTGAACCTTGCGGGCAAATAACGACGAAGTATGCTATAAAATCGATATTCTAAGCATCCCAGATCATGATGTTATAAATGTTGAAATCGCTCACGGCCCTCACGGCACCATTTGCGAAACTATCAGGAGCAAAGATGAATTCTTATCGAGTTAGGTTTGGGTTGTGTCTGCGACAGCTTGCGCCAGGTATTTGCCTGACGATATTGACGTTATGGTCGGGACCGAGCGCTCGCGCGCAGGCCACGCCAGTAACGGTGGAAATCGATGCTGCGGCGCCATCGCATCCGTTCCCGCACTTCTGGGAAGAAATGTTTGGTTCGGGGCGCGCGGCGCTGTCGCTGCGCGAAAGTTACCGGCACGATTTGCGAGAGGTTAAGCGAATCACGGACTTCGAATACATTCGTTTCCACGCCATTTTTCACGATGAGATCGGGCTGTATGACGAAGATAAAGATGGAAAGCCGGTGTACAACTTTTCGTATGTAGACCAGATTTACGACGGAATGCTGGAAAATAAAGTGCGGCCGTTTATTGAGCTGAGCTTCATGCCGGAGAAGCTGACGTCGGATCCGAATGCCAAGCACGCGTTCTGGTACAAACAGAATGTGGCGCCACCGAAAGATTGGGGCAAATGGGAGCAGCTGGTTGAGACTTTTACGCGGCATCTGGTGGAACGGTATGGCGAGGATGAGGTAGCGCAATGGTATTTCGAAGTATGGAATGAACCTAATCTTGATTTTTGGGTGGGGAATCCAAAAGATACGACGTATTTCGATTTATACGATCATGCAGCGCGAGCGGTGAAGCGGGTTAGTTCAAAGCTGCGGGTGGGAGGTCCTGCTACGGCGCAAGCGGCGTGGGCAGACCGGTTCCTGGCGCACTGCAAAGAGAAGGATGTGCCGGTGGATTTCGTGTCGACGCACGTTTATGGAAATGACTCCGCGAAGGATGTTTTTGGGACGGAAGAGAAAATTCCCCGCAACGAAATGGTTTGCCGCGCGGTGAAGAAGGTTCATGAGCAGATCGCTGCTTCGGCATATCCAAACATGCCGTTGATCTGGTCGGAATACAACGCGGCATATGATAACACCCCAGCGGTGACGGATTCTGCGTACATGGGGCCATATCTTGCGAACACGATCCGGGAGTGCGACGGTTTGACCACGATGATGAGTTATTGGACCTTCTCGGACGTATTTGAGGAGCAAGGGGTGGTCAAGACTCCTTTTTACGGAGGATTTGGATTGCTGGCGGAGGAGAGCATTCCCAAGCCGGCGTTCAATGATTTTGCGCTGCTGCACCGGTTGGGCGATACGCGCCTGGAAGTGAAATCCGATAGCGTGCTGGTGACGAAACGGAAGAATGGAGCGCTGGCGGTGGCGGTATGGAATTTGTTCTTGCCGGAGGAGGCAGGATCGCCGAAGACATTTGCGTTGCATTTTACGGGAGTGAAAGCAGGCAAGGTGCGCGTCACAATCGTCGATAAAGAGCACGGGTCGCCGCTGCCGGCATACCAAAAAATGGGAAGCCCGCGATTCCCTTCCCGACAACAAATCGAGACATTGCGGAAGGCTGCAGCGATGCCTGGAGCTGAGGAACAGGTGCTCAAAAATGGGGAAATGAAATTGCCGCTGCAGCCACATTCGCTGGCTCTGATTGAAGTTGCGAACTAACTACTAAAATCGCGTGAGCTACCGACAAAATCTGCCCTCAGGAATTAAGCGGTTGAGGAGTGACTAATTCGCGGAAGCCGGCGCGGGTCATTCCGCGGATAGCTTCGTCATTTTTCATGAACTGTTCCCAGACGAAGCCGGTACGGGCATTTTCGGCCATCAGAATTGTGATGCCCAAGTCGATGCCCAGCACATCGGCGCTGTACCAGTTGGTGAGGGGATTGAAAGCGTCCACGAAGCCATAAGTGCGCCAAGCTTTTTGGGCGTAATTTTCGCGCATATAGCGTAAAACGCGCAGGCACTCCTGCGGCAAGAATGGCAAGGAGCCTGCGGTGGCGCAAGAAACTACCGAGCCATCGATGCGACCCATTTCTGGAGGTCCGCCCCAGGCGGTGTAGCCGCGGACGGAGTCGGACGCGGTGATACCCCAGAGGTCTTCACTATAATCAGGGAATTGCTGCGCCAATTCGAGACACCACAATTTGTGAACTTTCGTGGCGATTACGGAATTAGTGAAATAATCGGCATAGTGGTCGCGGCGTCCGCGAAAATCAAACCAGGCATGAGAATACTGATGGATGAACAGGGGCGCTTTGCCGCTGATGTAGCGGATGCCATTGAATTCAAAAATGGGCCGCGACCACGCAGACCAAGTGGCGGGGGGCAAAGTGTGGGTTGCGGAGCCCAAACCCAAAAGATAAAGCATCATCTCTTCGCTGTAGCTGTCCCAGCGGGTTTTGATGAAACCGTGCTCGGGAGTCCAACCCATGGCAAGAGTTTTGTGGCCCTGCAGCATCCACAGCCAATCAACCCGCTCAAAAATTGT
>DATMOS010000134.1:0-49595 GCA_035568155.1 Verrucomicrobiia bacterium
GGGAGGCGCGCGAATTTTTCGGGCTCGCTGGAGGCGGCGATGTTGTGGAGGATGCCTTTTTTCAGTTCACCGATGGCTTTGGCGGTCCACATTCCGGTGTGCAGAACGTCGACAGGCTTGCCGGGGAGGCAGAGATTCATCGGGACCATGGTGAACTGCATGCTGCCGCCGCCTTGGAGGAAGAGCACGGCGTACTCGTCGGGGATGCTCATAAGCTTGCGAAGGCGGGCTTCGGCGTCGGCAATGATGCTTTCGAACTCGGGCGAGCGGTGGCTCATTTCCATGACGGACATGCCGCTGCCACGCCAGTCCAGGAGTTCTTCACGGATGCGCTCGAGGACCGGGAGTGGGAGGGCGCCGGGGCCGGCGTTGAAGTTGAATGCTCTTTTGGCGGCTTGGGTTTGGGGCAGATGCATGGACGTGGTCACGATGGCGAAAATCCTCTCTTGGTTCGTATGGGCGGGGCGTTCTCAGCGGAACAGCGCGCCTTCTGATGGATTCAGTAGGGTTCTAGAATAACAGAAGTATTTGGAGGGTTGGAATTGGCGGTCGGTGGGGTGTGCGGTGGCAGTTTGGGGCCAGACTTAGTTATCCAGCGGCGCCAAAGGTCTTGCGATTTAGAGTGCTATTCAGTGCGGTGAAACAGTGCTCATCAGGTTCAATAGGCTCTGCGTCCGGCTGTACAGCTTGGAACAGGTAATCCAAGGCCCGACGCGCTTCGTGCGATGCCTCCAGACGGGCAATTACGTTCTTGGCGAACTCTTCGGCGGCAGCACTCTGAAGTTCCACGGGCGAATTCAACATCGGCTTCTGGTGCATAGCTCCCCCTAGGTCCCTTTCATCCCGCGTATATGTTCGCTCTGAGGGGAGCCAGTCGGCTGTCCTAAATTGCACACCTTGGCTGCGAAAAGTACGGTGGGGAATTCGTAGGTAATGCGGGTTTGGGCAACTGGGACTTGGGGTTTATTGACGGCTGCTAAGCAACACTGGATTCTGGATGGGCTATGGAAGAACGCAGAAAAAATCGTG
Source organism: Verrucomicrobiia bacterium (assembly GCA_035568155.1). Taxonomy (GTDB): domain Bacteria; phylum Acidobacteriota; class Terriglobia; order Acidiferrales; family UBA7541; genus Acidiferrum. Next base: position 1,030 of record DATMOS010000134.1, read on the forward strand.
CGGGGTCCGGGGAGCGGCGGAAAGCTGACGCTGAGCGGATTGCCGATGAGTTGAAGAAACGTGGACGTACCTCGGTGCATGTGCGCGGCGCTAGCTTGTTGCCGCTGGTGCGGCCGGGGGATGTGGCGTTGATTCGCAGGGACAAGCTGGAGAACATGCGGTCTGGGGATGTGGTGCTGATGCAGCGCGGGGATCATTTGGTTGCGAAGCGCATTGGCGAGGATCCGGATGCTGAGGCTGGGATTTCGGGGGAAAATTTGGTAGGCGCTGGCGCTGAGAGCCAGGATGTTTCGGGACGCGGCCAGGAACTGAGAGAGCGACCGGAAGTGTTGGGGAAGATTGTGCGTGTGCGGCGCGAGAAGGACAAAATAGAGTTGGGGACCAAGAAAAAAACAACGGAGGCGGTTGATTCCGTGGTGCTGCGACCGGCACGCTGGGCTAAAAAGAAGTCTCACGAGAATGTTGGCGAGGCGGAAGGAACAGATCTGGAAACGGAAGAAATCAAGCGGTAACCCTGGCGAATTTTTGATCTGCGTCGCCTGGCGTTCAGCCCACTTTGCTGTGCGCGAGTTTGCTAAGACGGGCCTCGGCGGCCGCTCAGTTCCTCAGTTCAATGTCACGGTGACGTGGGTTGCCGCCATCGTAGTGCCGGCGACACCCATGACTGTGACGGTATAGTTCCCCGGAGTTGTGCCGGGGTTGGCATTTGCTTTGATTGCATTCGCCCCGCCGCCGCATCCGACCGTCATTCCCGAAGCGACCGCGATCAGCAGCAACATGAAAAAGTTTTTCCATCTGCTCCTGCGAACGGGCACACCGAAGAGGAGCAAGGCTGAAAGCATAATTCCACCACCAACGGAGACTGCCCGATTGCGGGTGATGTAAGCCGTCATGTCGTTGCCAGCTCGGGCGAGCGAGGCCGACGCAGCGGTGGTGTTGACGGTCAGCGTTGCCATCACCGGCGCTGTCCCCGTTATTGCAGCAGGCTGGGTCACCGAGCAGACCGGGGGATCAACTGAGCCGACCGGACCCGTAACCGTACACGAAAGGGCCACACTCCCGGTGAAACCGCCGCTCGGCGTAACTGTGATTGTTGAAGTTCCGGTCGCACCAGGCGAGGCAATGGTCACTGTCGTATTGGTCAGGGTGAAGTTTGGCGGGACGGGTGGGGCAGTCACCGTTAGAGAGACGTGGGTTGTCACGGTGCTGCCCCCGGAGGCACCTGTCACCGTGATCGTATAGGAGCCGGCGGTGGTGGCGGCTTGCGTGTTGACGGTGAGTATTGCTGTCACTGCAAGGGCTCCTGTGATGGTAGCTTGCGGGCTAATGGAGCAGGTGGGCGTGCCGGTCCCGCCCGAGGGGCCGGAGTTGACGGAGCATTGAAGCGCCACAGTGCCAGCGAAGGCGCCATTTGGAGTGATCGTGATGGTCGTATTCGCGCTTGCTCCATCGGCAATGGACAGCGGCGCACCACTCAGGGAAAAATTCGCCGCGCCCGACGCCAATTGGGCGGGGCTGGAAATACTGCCGCTGTACACAGCGTCGCCGGGATAACTGGCAACAACGGCGTGCATCGCCACATTTCCGTTCACAGGCGAGACCGCGATGCCATTGGCCGTGGCCGTTGTGGACCGGGTCTTTGTAAGGAAGACTGTTACGGAGCCGCCATCCGAATCTGGACCCTCCGTTGAGTCGACTACATCGGCAATACCGTCGCCATCCAGATCTGCCGCGACCACGGACTGGATCGGATAGACGAAAGGTGACAGCGGCGCCGATGGGGTGAAGGTGCCATCCCCGTTGCCGAGAAAGAGGGCAGGTGCATTGCCTCCCACGGCTAGATCCGCAACGCCATCCCCATTGAAGTCTGCAACGGCGATAGGGGTGACGAGGGGACCGGCGATCGCCGGGCCTGTCGCTGCTGTAAAGGTACCGTCCCCATTTCCCAGCAAAATCGTAATCGTGTTTCCCGCTGCATTCGCAACCGCCAGATCCACTTTCCCGTTGCCAGTGAAGTCGCCTGCCGCAATTGCGGAGGGTCTGTTACCAGTGACCGGACTTGCCATTGCCTTGAAGGTCCCATCTCCGTTGCCCAAGAGGATCGTCACGGTGTTGTCGGTTGCGTTGGTGACCGCCAAATCGGGTTTACCGTCGCCGTTGAAATCTCCCACCACTAACGATGAGGGACTATTTCCGGTTGCGGGACTGGCCACAGCAGTAAAGGTTCCATTCCCGTTGCCCAGCAGGATGGTCACTGTGTTGCTGCTTCCATTGGAGATTGCGAGGTCGAGATTGCCATCGCCATTGAGGTCACCGGTTGCGATCGCAGTAGGGGTGTTGCCGGTGGCGGGACTGACAGCGGCGAGGTTAAAGGTCCCATCTCCGTTGCCCAGCAGGATTTCCACCGCGCCTGGCTGGGTCGTAGGGAAGGTGTCGTTGCAGTAGGCAACGGCCAGGTCAAGCTTGCCATCGCCATTGAAGTCTCCCACGGCAATAAACTCGATGTAAGGGAGAAGGCCCGGCGCTAACACACGGGCCTGGAAAGTTCCGTCTCCGTTGCCGAGATCAATATCGATGCCAAACTCCGAAATCGCCAAATCTGGAATGCCATCGCCATTGAAGTCGCCCACCGCCAGGCTGGTGGGTGAAAACTCGGGAAGCGTGGACGGAATCAGGTTGAGTCCGGCTGTTCCAGGTGTCAGCGTCGCCGCCGCAAGTACCTGGTTCGAGTTGCTGGTGTCCAGGAACGAAACCGTACCCGTTGGCGAAACGTGCCCATTGCCCAGCACTGTCGCGGTGAGCGAGTAATCGCCCGGCGTGCCGCTGGATGCAATGCTGGTTATCGTCGGATAGGTTCCGGTCACCGTAAGAGTGGATGTGGCTGAAGAGCTTGCCGCATTGGCATTAGTCCCAACAAAGACTGCCCGATAAGTATGGCTTCCAATGCCGGGGCGAAAGTGCAGCGTCGCCGTGCCTGCGCTGGTCAACTGTGCCGAGCCCAGCAGATGGATGTCAGTGCAGGATTTTGCCGTCGCATCGCAGAAGTTGATCTGCCCTGGCGCGACTGGGGTGTTGCCGGTCATGACGGTGGCGGTCAGCGTCACCACAGTTCCAGACGTTACGGTTGCCACTGCGTTTCCAGCGGAGGTAACGGACAGGGTTGTCGTGGTGGTGGCAGGCGCTGCCCAGGCAGGCAGCAGTCCAACACACTGGACGAATAGGACCACTCTGACGAAACACACGAATGAGCGCAAGAGGGCGGGCATCTCCCGGCCTCCAATCAACGTTCCCTGACGCACGGAAGTTCTCCCTGAGGCGCGAGCCCGATGCCGACATAGTCGTTAACCTCTTCTGCGAAGATTTATTCCCGAAATGTTCGCTGATTTTTAAGGAGTGCGCCCCAGAAAGCCCGTTTTGTAATTCCGACTGGACGTTTCGTAAACTGAAAATGCAATTCGAGGTTATTTCCCAGCTAAATTTTCAGGAAGGAGTGGCCAGGGCAAATTCGACGCGTTTGCGCATGGGGTCGATGCGTTCGGCGCGGACGCGGACTTTGTCGCCGAGGCTCCAGGTGAGCTGTTTCGGTTTTGCGCCGCGGCCACGGCCGAGAGGATTTCTGCGGCGGCCGCCACGGGCGCTGTCGGCTCCTCCACCGGGTGTTGAGACGATGGCGTGATCGGCTTCGCGAAAAACGACACGGGTGCCAGCGGCTTCTTCCAGGGCGTTGATCGGCAGTAGGCCTTCCACAAAAACTTCGAAGAGCTCCACGAAGCAGCCGTACTTTTGCACGGAAATTATCAGGGCGTCGTATTCCTCGCCGAGATGCTGCTCCATGAACTGCGCGGTTTTCCAATCCATTAATTCGCGTTCGGCGCCGTTGGCGCGGCGTTCCGCTTCGGAGGATTCCGCCGCGATTTCCTCGAGTTGATGCTGGGAGTAAAGTTTGGCTTCCTCATTTTGTGCGGTGAGGGCGGCAGCGGCGGATTTGCTCCACTGCGGGGAGCGTGGTGAATCTGAGGATTGCGGCTTGCTTTCGGGATGTTCGAGCGCCCACTTCAAAATGCGATGCACGATTAAATCCGGATAGCGGCGAATTGGCGAAGTGAAATGAGTGTATTCGTCGAAGCCGAGGGCGAAGTGGCCGAGGGGATCGGCGGCATAACGGGCCTGCTTCAGTGAGCGAAGCATTAAGTAGGAGATGATGCGCTCTTCGGGCTTGCCGGTGACTTTGTGAATGAGGCGCTGGTAATGCTGGGGGGTGATGTTGAGGTCGACGCCGCCGGGAAGCGGGACTTTCATGGGGCGTTCGCGACCGTGGCCGTAGGAGTCGGGGCGGCCGGCGCGCGCGGGGGCCGGGGTGCGTCCGTGACGCACGGCGATTTCGCGTTGTTGCAAATTTTCTACGCCGAGGGAATAGCCGAAAGCGCGGGCCAGTTCTTCGAACTCTAGAACTTTGCGAGCGTCGGGTTTTTCGTGGACGCGGTGGAGGGAGTTGATGCCGCGCTGCTGAAGATAACTATCGACCGCCCGATTGGCGGCGAGCATGAATTCTTCGATGAGGCGATGAGCGATATTGCGGACGCTGCGGCCGATGCTGACCGTGCGCTGCTGATCGTCGAACTCGATGACTTGTTCGGGGAGATCGAAGTCGATGGATCCGTGTTCGTTGCGGCGCTTATTCAAAAGCAGCGCCAGCTCTTTCATGTTGTCGAAATGTTTAACGAAGGAGGCGTAACGCGCGGTCATCTCGGGATCTTTCTCGATGATTTTGTTTACGTTGGTGTAGGTCATGCGTTCGAAGGAACGAATGACGCCGGGCGTCATGCGTGCGGAGCGCATGTTGCCGGCGGGGTCGAACTCCATGAGAGCGCTCATGACCAAGCGGTCTTCGTGGGGCTTCAGCGAGCACATGCCGTTGGAGAGAGATTCGGGAAGCATGGGGACAGCGCGGTCGGGAAAATAAACGGAGGTGCCGCGCAGGCGGGCTTCGTGATCGAGCGGGGTTTCAGTTCTCACGTAGTGAGAGACGTCGGCGATGTGCACCTGGAGGTGCCAGCCGCCGTCGGGCCTACGTTCGACGTAAACGGCGTCGTCGAAATCGCGGGCGGTTTCGCCGTCGATGGTGACGATGGGAAGTTCGCGAAAATCCTGGCGGCCCTGGTGTTCCGTTTCGGCGATGGGAACGGCGCGGCGGGCGGCTTCCTGTAGGACGTCGGCGGAGAAGGTGTGCGGGAGGTGATGCTTGCGAATGATGATTTCGATGTCGACGCCGAGATCGCCGGGACGGCCGAGAATTTCGACGACGCGTCCGGTGGGCGGAGCGCCGGCACGGGCGTAGCGGGTTAGCTCGACGTTGACTACTGCACCGTCGAGTTCGGGGAGAACGGGGAGGCGCTTGGGGCGGGCCGCTTGGTGATCGGCTGGCGGTAAACCTAATTTTTCACGCAAGGCGGGAGTTAATTCATCACCGGGCGGAATTTCGATTTCGTTCTGGATGCGAATGTCGTACGGAAGAACCACATTGCCCTGGGAGTTGTAGCGGAAAAGACCGACGACGGTGGCGTGGGCGCGGCCGAGGATGCGGACGATGGTGCCTTCGGCGCGGCGCGCTCCGGTGACGCCGTAGGCGGGCTTCATTTTGGCGATGACCTGGTCGCCGTGCATGGCGCCGTTTATTGCGCTGGGCGGAATGAAGAGATCGCCATCGAGTTGCGGGATCGGAGTTGAGGGGACGACGAAGCCGTAGCCGTCGTGGTGGAGGACCAGGCGGCCTTTTATTTCATCGCGAGCCAAGGGAATTGTTGCGGGCTTGGTTTGCGTGTCTTCTACTTGCGAGCTACCGGTGCGGCGCTTGGTTTGCGATGTTGCGGGGGCCGATTCTTTTGCGGGGTTTCGTTTTGCGAGGCGGTAGCGGCCTCCGGGGAGTTCTTCGATGGCGTTGCGTTTTTTTAGTTTGGTGAGGATTTTGAAGAGGTGGCGGCGGTCGGATTTTCCTAGGTGCAGGCCGCGGGCGATGTCGTTGGCGGAGGCAGGCTCGGTTTTAACCTGTAGAAAACGCAATAGATTTTCGGGGCTGAGGTTGGAGGTGCGGGGCATTAGGCGATTGGATGTAGGTAGGGTGCTATAAGCTACCGGAAAGATTCTACTTAAATTTTTTTGAGAAGCGCGAAACTTTTTGGTGGCGGGAGGGGTTTCATAGCCAGGCCAACACACGACTGGCTAGTCACCCTCCGTCAGACTAGCTGGTTCTCCCCGAGAGGGGAATGCGAGGAGGCGGGAAGACCTGGCCCGCCTCCTCTTTTTTTTGTTCGTTTTCGTGTTCCTTCTACTGCTTCCTGCTACTGCTTTAAACGCTGATCAGCCTAGGTGTTCCCACGTTACAAGACCCACCCTGCAAAAATCTGAGGGTGAGGCGCCCTCCGCGTCTCTTCAATTTTTGTTAGACATTACTTCTGGGTGCAATTATTCAACCTACATAATTTAAGACCGACTAGAATCGATCGAAGGATACGAAATCGATTTGTTTTGGGAGTCTTAATGAGATGAGATTGCTACTTGCGACGATGTTCTGCGTGTTGTCCCCTGTTCTGTGGTCCATTTTTCGGGGTTTCTGGGTCTTCTTCATCGAGTCCTCAGAGCCAAGATATTCCCGAACTTAGAAAAATCTTTCTCGACGATCAGCGAGATCGAGGAAATGACCCGCTTCCAGAATTTGACGCGCAAGGTAAAGAACTTCCGAAAAAGATTTGGCCTGTCCTGGCGGACGAGGCTATATCCCGTCACGATGACGAACGGCGCGCCCGTGTACATGAACTGCTGCACGCTGACAAGATTCAGACGGGGCAAGATTTCTGGTTTGCTGCCATGGTGTTTCAACATGGACAGAATCCGGAGGACTATTTGCTTGCTCATGTGCTCGCGTCTACGGCGGTTGCGAAAGGCAACCGGAACGGGCTATGGCTGGCGGTAGCATCCTTGGATAGGTATTTATTGTCTGTAAGGAAAAAGCAGATTTATGGTACGCAGTTCGACCTGGAAAAAGGAGTGTCGTGGACACAGAAGAATTATGACAAGGATTTGCTGGATGACAATTTGCGCGCGGCTTCGTGTGTAACGTCATACGATCAGCAGCAAAAACAGATTCTCGCGGCGCAACACTCTGGAGAGGCGCTTAACGCGAATACCACGGTGATGTCATGCGTCATGCCAAAGTGACGAGAGGGGGGAATGCGAGGAGGCGGGAAGACCTGGCCCGCCTCTTCTTTTTTTGTTCTTCTTTTCTACCGGTGTCCCTTCGAACTGTTTTCATCCAAGACTTGGGTCTGTGTTGCTGCGTTACGGTCTGGGTGTTTCCAAGTTACAAGACCCACCCTCCAAAAATCTGAGGGTGGGGCACCCTCCGCCTTTGAACAATGACAAAGAATGACAATTACTAGAGGGATTTGAGGACTTCGATTTCGCCTTTTTTGCGGAGGATGTCTACGGAGACTCCTGCGGAGTAGCGGTGGATGATTACGTCGCAGTCGGCTCCGGGGATGCCTAAATTGTCGATGCGCACTTCTTCGATGTTGGCGGGCAAGATGGGATTGGCGAAGCAGACCTGGCGCTCGGCGGCTTTGATCCGTAGGCCCAGCATGGATTGAAGCAAAAGATAGGGGGCGGCGGCGGCCCACGCTTGCGGCGCGCAGGCGACGGGGTAGAGAGTAGGGCCGATGGATTCGGTGCGCTTGTGGAAGCCGCAGAAAAGTTCGGGCAAGCGATGCAGATCGACATACAGGCTGGCTTCGTAGAGACCGTTGAGGATGGAGCCGACGGCATCCTGGAAACCGTAGAGGGAGAGGCCCCAGCCGATCAAGGCGTTGTCGTGGGGCCAGACGGAACCGTTGTGGTAGGACATGGGGTTGTAGCGTAGCTCGCCGGAGCCGATGGTGCGCACGCCCCAACCGGAGAAAAGCTGGTTGGACATGAGCTGGTGGCACATGATTGCGGCGCGCTCAGGCGAGGCGATCTTGGAGAAAAGCGTTTGCGCGGCGTTGGAGGAGCGGACTTTGCATTGTTGTTTTTTGCCGTCGAGGGCAAGCGCATACATACCGATTTCTTCACACCAGAATTCTTGTTCAAAGCGCTGCTGCAGGCGATCGGCTTCCAGATTCAGTTTCAGGGCGGCATCATTGTCGCCAAATTCGCCGGCGAGCATGGCGGCGCAACGTTTGGCGGCGTAGGTGTAGGCCTGCACTTCGCAAAGCGCGATGGGCGGTTCGGCTAAGACGCCATTAGCGTGGAAGACGGAATCGTGTGAATCCTTCCAGCCCTGCTGAATCAAGCCGGAGTTGGAGCGGCGCGCGTATTCCACGAAGCCATCGTGATCGCGATCACCGTAAATATCGATCCAGCGCAGAGCGGCTTGAATATTGGACCAAATCGAGGATAAAAATTCGGCGTCGCCGGTGCGCAGAAAATAGCCCGCGGCGAGAACGACGAATAACGGGGTGGAATCCACGCTGCCGTAATAGCGACCGAAGGGAACTTCCTTGAGCGCGGCCATTTCGCCGCGGCGCATTTCGTGAAGAATTTTTCCCGGTTCGGCGTCCTGATCAGGAATTTCCTCGGTAGCCTGCTCGTCGGCAAGATATTGCAGAACGCTTTTGGCGATGTGCGGAGCGATCCACAAAGTTTCTAGTGCGGTGACAAGCCCGTCGCGGCCAAAAACGGTGGCGAACCAAGGGACGCCGGCGTAAGGATATTCGCCTTCAGGATTGCCATCGGTGAGCATGCGCAAGTCGGCTTCCGAGCGCTTGAGCCAGGAGTTGATGCGCTTATTGGAAGTAGTGATCTGGCACTCGTGCAGGCGTTCGTTGGTGGAGCGATTGTGCAGCACGTCAAAAGCGCTTTGATAAGGATTGGTGGGGACGGGAATTAAATTTCGTTCGCAGGAGACGGTGACGAAAACGGATTGTTCCTGTTTGGGCTCGAGAGTGAATTCGTAACGGGCCTGGCGGGTGGTGAGCACGCGAGGCTTGGGAGTGAATTCAATGCGAGTTTTTCTGCTGACGTTATCGAGGCCGCGATAGGAAAGGACGGCGGTGTCGCCATCGAGAGAGTCAGAGAGGCGATCACCCTTTTTTGCGCGCTTGGTGCCGCGTACTTCGAAGATGTCGGCGAAGTCAGCTTCGAATTGGAAGCTGAGAGAGATTTGGAGAGGTTGCAGACCGTAATTAATCAAGCGGATTTGTTCGTAACAGGTGGCCTTATCGAGAAATTTAGAGCGGAAAAGATGAATCGTTTCGCGCGGCAGGCCTTGTTCCGTTTTGAGGCTGGCGGGGCCGTTGGTGGTGGTGTCGAAATTGGTCATATCCACGGCGAGGAAGGCGTTGTCGTCGCGGATGGTGGAGCTGAGCAGCATGGGGGTCTGCGAATTTAACTGCAGAGTCATGCGCGAGAGGTGGCGAGTCTCGGAGTGGAACAAACCGAACTGGCCAAAGCCTAGCGGCTCGATGTCGCCGTAGCGATTTAGCACGGCGAAGGTGTCGCCGTATTTGAGAACGCGCGTGCGGTCATCGGCGAGCGCCGAGGTCGCCTTAACGTAATACTGGTCTTTGACGCGGACAATATCTGCCACAGACCTATCCTGCCACGAATCGGAGATTTTTTATTATGCGATTGCCTGTGAACGAGGGTTATCAGAGACATCCTCGGCGCGGGCGGCGAGGTGGATGTCCGAGGCCATGGACTGATAGACCTGGATGTATCGTTCGGCCATATGCGCGGAGGTGAAGCGCTTTTCAAAAACGTTACGGCAAGCAGTGCGTTCGATTGAATCTATTTTTCCTACTGCTGCAACGGCTTGATCGATACTGTTGACGATGAAGCCGGTGAGACCTTCCTGCATCACTTCCGGAACAGAGCCACAATTAAAAGCGATGGTGGGGGTGCCGCAGGCCATGGCTTCGATCATGGTCAAACCGAAAGGCTCAGGCCAGTCGATGGGGAAGAGATAGGCGTAAGCATTGCCGAGAAATTCGCTTTTCTCGTTTTCACCAATTTCACCGATGAAGTCGACGTTGCGATCGCCCATTAACGGCTTGATGGTGGATTCATAGTAGGCGCGGTCGGCGTTGTCGATTTTCGCGGCTACTTTCAGGGGAATGCCTGCGCGCTTGGCGATTTCAATGGCGCGATCGAGGCGTTTCTCCGGGGAGATTCGGCCAAGAAATGCGAGATACTCGCCTGGTTTGGGATTAAAGGTTAAGAGATCGGCAGGCAGTCCGTGATGAACATTGGCAACCCAGTTGGCGCGAGGAAGTGGTTTGCGCTGCGCCATAGAAATGGAAATCACGGGCGCGTCCGCGTAGCGTTTATAAACTGGAATTAAATCGGGAAGATCGAGGCGGCCATGAAGAGTAGTGATGCTTGGCAGCGCGCAATAGCGGGACAATGGGAAATGCATGTAATCGATGTGGAAATGAATGACGTCGAATTCGGGCGCCATGCGCATCACGTCATCCAACATGGCGATGTGGTGCGCCAGATGGTCGACGGAATTTTTACTGAGCCGGAGAGACGTTTTTGAGCCCGGAACGAGCTTCGCGGAAGTTTGCGAATCTCCGCTGGCGAAAAGAGTTACATCCTGGCCTTGCGCGACTAGCTCTTCGGTAAGGAACGAAACGACACGTTCAGTACCTCCATACATTTTGGGTGGAACGCTTTCATATAAGGGGGACACTTGGGCTATCTTCACTTGGGCCTCGTGCTGGGCAAACCACGCCCATCAGCACTGCTAGTGTAGGCTTTTAAGGCGCGCGAGAGTATCCAGTGAATCCAGTAGAGGGAATTAACTGATTCGTTAAACCAGAACTGGAATTTTAATTATATGAATAAGTATTTCGCTGCATGAAGAATCGTTGCACTACAGGCGTATATAATGAGTCGAAGATAATAAATTGGGAGATGGGGAGCGAATTTACTGCACGCCGTGACGGTCACCGACGAACGATTCCTTCCAAAAAAAACTGCAGATAGAAATACGCCGAAGTCTGTTCAGAGAGTGGTGATTGAAAGTGTGCGGCCAGAAATTGACGGCGGGCGATTTCCAATCACGCGCACACCGGGAGAACTTGTAACGGTTAGCGCTGATATTTTTGCTGACGGGCACGATGTCGTGGATGCGGCACTGCAATATCACAGAGAGGGCGAAGCGGATTGGCAGTATGAGCCAATGCAGTTGGTTACCAATGACCGGTGGGAGGCACGGTTCCGGCCCGGGAGTGTGGGAGTTTATTTTTATACCCTGCGAGGGTGGGTGGATGGTTTCAAAACCTGGGCTCGCGATTTGGGAAAAAAAGCGGGTGCGGGGCAAGACGTGTCGATGGAGCTGAAGACCGGGGTGAAATTGTTAGCAGCTGCTGCAGGGCGCGCGAGTTCTGCGGACCTGGAGATGTTGAATGCGCTGAGCGCTCGGTTGGAAAGGATCGGGGGGACAGATGTGGCGGCGGCGGTGGCGTTCTCGGAAGATGAGGATTTAATTTTGCTGATGTCGCGGTACCGGGATCGCGCCGGCGATGCGGTTTACGAGAAAGAGTTGGCGGTGCGGGTTGATCGCGCGCGGGCGCGTTTCAGCACGTGGTACGAAATGTTTCCTCGTTCGTGCACGACTTTGGCGGAGCGGCCTGGGACTTTGCGGGATTGCGCCGAGTACGTGGAATACGTGGCGGATATGGGATTTGATGTTTTGTATTTGCCGCCGATTCATCCGATCGGAAAGACGGAACGCAAAGGCAAAAATAATTCCACGACGCCGACGGCGGCTGATCCGGGGAGCCCGTGGGCCATTGGTTCAAAAGACGGCGGGCACAAAGCTATAAATCCGGCGCTTGGAACTTTGGCGGACTTGCGGGCATTAAGAGAGAAAGCCGAGCTGCACGGAATTGAACTGGCGCTGGACATGGCGTTTCAATGTTCGCCGGATCATCCTTATGTGAAGGAGCACCGCGAATGGTTTCGCTCGCGAGCGGATGGGAGCGTGCAGTACGCGGAGAATCCGCCGAAGAAATATCAGGACATATATCCGCTGGATTTTGAGACGGCGAATTATGCGGCGCTGGCGGAAGAACTAAAGAGCGTGATTTTTTTCTGGATTTCGCAGGGCATCAAAATTTTTCGGGTGGACAATCCGCACACCAAGCCATTTGCATTCTGGGAATGGCTCATTCGCGAGACGCAACGAGAATATCCTGACACGATTTTTCTGGCAGAAGCGTTCACGCGGCCCAAAGTGATGTACCGGTTGGCGAAATTGGGATTCACGCAGTCGTATACGTACTTCGCGTGGAAAAATACCAAAGCAGAGTTGATAGAGTACTTCACGGAGATTACCGAGCCGCCGGTGAGCGAGTTTTTTCGACCTAACTTGTGGCCGAACACTCCGGACATTTTAAATGAGTATCTGCAGAAAGGCGGGCGTCCCGGGTTTATTGCCCGACTGGTGTTAGCCGCAACGCTGGGCGCGAATTATGGAGTTTACGGACCGGCGTTCGAATTAATGGAAAATGTGCCGGTGCGCGAGGGCAGCGAGGAATATCTGGACTCGGAAAAATATCAAGTGCGGGTTTGGAACAGAAACGACCCGAAAAGTTTGAAGGGTCTGATACGGCGGGTGAACAGCATCCGGCGGGATCATGTTGCTTTGCAGCACAACTATGGTCTGAAATTTCACATCACAGATAACCCGATGTTGATCGCGTATAGCAAGACGTCGGAAGACCGGGGCGACAAACTCCTGGTGGTCGTGAATCTGGACTCGGTGAATAGGCAGATGGGATGGGTGGATGTGGCGTTGAAGGAATTTCGATTGGCGACCGGGGAGTCTTACGAGATGAATGACCTGCTGACGGATAAAAGATATATCTGGCAGGGAAGCAGAAATTATGTGGAACTGAATCCCGCGGCTTTGCCTGCGCATATATTTCGTGTTGAGCCGTTACCATAATATTTATTTTGAACTTGCATTCACGCTGATGAGGCGCTGAAAAGGAGAGTTACCCCGTTGGCGTTGCAAGAAGACAACCTGTGGTACAAAGACGCGGTAATTTACCAGCTGCACGTACGCACTTTTTGCGACAGCAATGGCGACGGCATTGGAGATTTTGTCGGGATGACACAGCGTCTCGACTATCTTCAGGAACTGGGCACCAACACTATCTGGCTGTTGCCGTTTTATCCTTCGCCGTTACGCGATGACGGTTACGACATCGCGGATTACACCACCGTTCATCCGAGTTACGGAACGCTGGACGACTTCAAGGCGTTTCTCAACGCGGCACACAACCGGGGCTTGCGGGTAATCATTGAAATGGTGATGAATCACACCTCCGACCAGCATCCGTGGTTTCAGGAAGCACGCAGCTCGCGCGATAACCCAAAACGTGATTGGTACGTGTGGAGCGATACGGACACGAAGTATAAGGGCGTGCGGATTATTTTTGTCGATACGGAGCTGTCGAACTGGACATGGGACCCGGTATCGAAATCGTATTACTGGCACAGGTTTTTCAGTCACCAGCCGGATTTGAATTTTGATAATCCCGACGTGTTTGAAGCGATGTGGGAAATCATGAGGTTTTGGTTGGACATGGGCGTGGACGGTTTCCGACTGGATGCGGTGCCATACCTGGTGGAGCGCGAAGGAACTTCTTGTGAAAATCTTCCGGAGACGCACGCGGTAATCAAGGAAGTACGCAAGCGGCTGGACCAATTTTATCCGGGGAGAATGTTGCTGGCAGAAGCAAATCAGTGGCCGGCGGATGTGCGCGCGTATTTTGGGGATGGCGACGAGTTTCACACTGCGTTTCATTTTCCGCTGATGCCACGAATGTTCATGGCGGTGAAATTAGAGGACCGCAAACCGATCATTGAGATTCTCGATCAGACTCCGCCAATTCCGGCAAATTGCCAGTGGTGCATATTTTTGAGGAACCACGACGAACTTACGCTGGAGATGGTGACGGACGTCGAGCGCGATTATATGTACGACGAGTACGCCACGGATAAGACGATGCGGATTAATTTGGGGATCCGGCGGCGGCTGGCACCGATGATGGAAAATGACCGGCGGCGAATCGAGCTGCTCAATGGATTGTTGATGTCGATGCCGGGGACGCCGATCGTTTATTACGGCGACGAAATCGGGATGGGCGACAATATTTACCTGGGCGATCGCAACGGAGTTCGAACGCCGATGCAATGGAATGGCGGGACGAATGCGGGATTTTCGTTTGCTGATCCGGAACGATTATATTCGCCGCTAATTTCCAATTCCCTGTATGGCTACCAGGTGGTGAATGTGGATTCGCAGCGGAGATTCAGCCACTCGCTGCTGTCCTGGATGAAGGCGCTGATCAAGACGCGAAATTCGTACCGAGTGTTCAGCCGGGGGACGATGGAATTTTTGCGGCCATCGAATCACCGAGTGCTGGCGTATATTCGCGAACTGGGCAACGAGAAAATCCTGGTGGTGAATAACTTGTCGAGCTCAGCCCAGGCTGTGGAGCTGGATGTGCAGCGGTATAAGGGTTATATACCGATAGAAATGTTTGGAAGAAACCTGTTTCCCAGGTTTGGCGATTTGCCGTACCTGCTGACGCTTGGTCCATATCAATTTTACTGGTTCCGACTACGCCGCATTTGACGCCGGCAGTTTAAGCTGAGCATTATCGACGTTGGCCCGGTATTATGTTTCCGCCCAGTTGAAAGCGAGAGTTGAAGTACTTTGGCTGACGAAACCTTCCTTTCTGACGACCTGCTTCGTCAATTGATGAGTGTCGGCGAGGTGGACCTGCTTGTTGGGATCCTCGCGCACCGAAGCGCCAACACGGTGCGGCGGGCTGCGCATTATGTTGAAAAAAGTTTGCAGCAGAACTTTGTGCGGCAGCGAGTGGCGATCATCAGCGTTGATGGCGGGGTGGCGGAAGATTCTGGATCCGACGAGCGCTCGGGCGATGGAGAGCCAGGGAATAATTCGAACTCCAAGGGGATAACCTCGCTGCGAACGATTCACCGGGTTACCGCGGCATTCAATGGGGCGCCTTCTCCGGGCCTGGCGCTGCGCACGATTCTTTCGGCGTCGGATTTGTTACGGGCCCGGGCGTGCGCGGTGGTATCGCCGGCTACTTCCAGCATGTCCCCGGAGTGGGTGGCGAATCTTTTACGTCCAGCATTCCGGGACAGCTTCGATTTTGTGGCGCCTTTATATTCGCGCCATAAATTTCAGGGTTTGCTGGCACGGAACCTTCTTTATCCCATGACGCGTGCGCTATTCGGCCGCAGGATTCGCGAACTGTATTCCGACGAGTGGGCGTTTTCGAACCGGCTTGGGAACTTTTGCCTGAATGAGGATGTTTGGCATGAAGAGCCGGTGCGTTCGCGGCCGGAAGCTTGGCTGGGAATTTCGGCGCTCACGTCTGATTTTCGCTGTTGCCAGGTTTATCTTGGCGAGAAGCCTCCACCGCCGGATGGAGCGGGCCCCGATCTTGTGGAAGTGTTGCGCCAAACGGTGGGAAGTTTGTTCTGGTTGCTGGAAACACACCAGCAATCGTGGCTGGAGCGCAAGGGTTCAGAATCACTGCCGACGTTTGGTCCGGACCATGCCGTTACCGCGGAACCGCAGGAGCTTAATCGCGCCAGAATGTTTGAAATGTTTCAAACCGGCGTCAAAGAACTTGAACCGATCCTGGAGTCGATCTTAAGTCCACAAACGCTGGAAAGTATTCAAGGCATCGCGACGGTGGACCAACATTCATTCCGGTTTCCGGAGGAGTTGTGGGTGACGATGCTGTATGAATTTGCGGCCTCATACCATCATTCGGTAATCAATCGCGATCACCTGGTGCAGGCGTTGGTGCCACTTTATCGCGGGAAAATTTATTCGTTCCTGGGGGAATATGCCGATGCGTCGGCGACGGAAATGGAAGCGGTGAGTGAAAATCTTTGTATGGAGTTCGAACGGCAGAAGCCGTATCTGACGGAGAAGTGGAAAGCAGGAGTCGAGGTGAAATCATGAGAGTCACCATCGTGCAAGGGTTGGAGCAGGCTTACTACAATCTGGTGCATATGATCGCGGAATTTCTGCCGCGACTCGTGGTCATGCTGGTCATTATCCTGGTGGGATTGTTGGCGGCATACCTACTTGGCCACGTAGTGCGGGCAGTGCTGCGGCTAACGAAATTGGATCGCGTTTCGGAAGATGCCGGGGCTTCGCGAGTGTTGCGGATGGCGGACCTGCCGTCGATGACAGAACTGCTGAGCCGGTCGATATTCTGGATTACATGGCTGGGATTTATTTTGATCGGCATCAGTGTATTGGGAGTAGCGGGGTTGCAGGAGCAGATCTCGCGATTGTTCCGATTCCTTCCGGAAGTATTTATCGCCATGGTGATTTTATTTCTGGGATTGGTGCTGGCGAATTTTTTGTCGCGGGCGGCGCTGCTGGCTTCCGTGAACGCGGGGATTCGCTCGCCGAAAATCTGGAGCTGGTCGATTCGATTTGTAATCTGGATTCTGGCGATTTCCATGGCGTTGGAGGAGCTGGGGTTGGCGCGGCAGACGGTGCTGGCGGCGTTTTCGATCGTGTTTGGAGCCTCGATGCTGGGGCTGGCCATCGCGTTTGGACTTGGAGGACAGGACCTGGCGCGGCGCGCGCTGGAGAGATATCTGGGAAATACGACGAAGGAAAAATACAAAGAGCCACAGCCGTTGTAATGCATTTGGCGGAGGGAGACATTTATGGCCGCGCCGGGTTTTGGCAAAGATATGTTTTCTAATTTAAAGACGGAATTGCCGGCGCAGCTGCCTGCTTATTTGAAGGGGCAGCGGTGGTTTGGGGCTAAGGCTCGAGAGGTCCGTGCTACGGAGGTGGTGGATTTCGTTACGTTGGAACGGGACGGACTGCATGCGCTGATTGTTATGGTGAAGGTGGAGTATGAAGGCGGCGGGACGGATTTGTATTCTTTGCCGCTGGTGGTGGCGAAGGACTCAGATCGAAAGAAAGACCCGGGTTCAAACCTCAACGGCGAACCCGGGGCACCCGGTGCGGTCCTGACGGTTTCGGGGCGGGGCGGAGGAGAGGCGATAACGCTTGCCGACGCGCTGAAGAATGAAACATTTCTTTCTTTTTTGCTGGACGCGATTGAGAGGGGATTGCTGTTTACCGGAGAGGCCGGGGAACTGGTGACGTCGCGCACTCATGCGTTGTCGATGCAGGAAACTGGAGCAGCTGGGAGCCTGCGTCCTCGCGCGATTACCGCGGAGCAGAGCAACAGTTCGGTTGCTTACGGGGACCGCTTGATATTGAAATTTTTTCGGCGGCTGGAGGAAGGCGTAAATCCGGATCTTGAGGTGGGTGGTTTTCTCACGGAGAAGGCCCACTATCAGCACACGCCGCAGTTGCTTGGAGCACTGGAATATCGCGAAGCACGCGGAGTGGGGATGACGCAGGGGATTCTGCAGGGGTTTGTGCCGAACCAGGGCGATGCGTGGCAATACACGATGAAATCGATTTCGGCTTTTTATGACGAGGTGGGCAAAAATTCGGCAGAGGACGGCGTTGCGGATTCGCGGAATGATACGGCGCGCGTGTTGATTGCTCCATTTTTGGAATCAGTGGGATTGCTTGCGCGGCGAACGGCTGAATTGCATTTGGCTCTGGCGTCTCCGGCCGCTGCGGCGGAACCTGATTTTGCACCCGAGCCTTTTGATGACAAGTTTCAGCGAGGCTTTGAGGATGCGCTGCTGGAGTTGACGAACCGGATTTATCGGCAGTTGCGGCACGCGCAGGATCAGTTGCCAGAAAATGCCAAGGCGAAAGTGGACAAAGTGCTAGCCGGCGAACCGCGGATCATTGAGCGTTTTCATGCTGCGCTGAGTGTTCCGGTACGCGCAGTGCGGACGAGAATACACGGCGATTATCATTTGGGGCAGGTTTTGTACACCGGGGCAGACTTCGTGATTATTGATTTTGAAGGGGAGCCTGCGCGGCCATTGTCGCAACGGCGTTTGAAGCGGTCGCCGTTGCAGGATGTGGCGGGAATGCTGCGGTCGTTTCATTATGCAGCGCATGCACCGCTGCTGGCGTCGACCGGCAGTGTGAATGTTGACGATAGCAACAGGGAAAAGTTGAACGGCTGGGCGGAAGTATGGGCGAAATGGGTGAGCGACCGCTTTTTGGATGAGTATTTGAAAACCGCTCGCGGCGCGGAATTTCTTCCGCCGAGTCGCGAAGAGATCATGGCATTGTTGCAACTGCATGTGCTGGAGAAAGCGGTGTACGAGTTAGGGTATGAATTGAATAATCGTCCGGGATGGGTGGCCATTCCGTTGGAAGGTATTTCGAAGAGCTTGGAGTCGTCAAAGTTGTAGGGACAAGGACGCGTCATTTACTTCGTGAGAAGTTTGCTTATTTTTGCGGTGAGGGTCTTGGCGTCAAAGGGTGCGCGGACTTTTGTGTCGTTGTCGAAATAAACGAAGACGTCGCGTTGAGGTTTTTGCGGGCCTTTTTCTTTGATGACGCGTTCGGCGTCTTCCGGTTCGCGTCCGCATGCCCAGTGCTGGACGCGCGTTGCCCACTGATCCAAGGATGGCTCGTCGTAGCCGCTGGCATACAAACCTTCCGGGCCATGCAGACGGCAGTACATGAAATCGGACGTGACGTCCATCAGACGCGGCCACTCCACTGTGTCGGCGCAAACTAGCGCGACATCGTATTGGCGGAGAAGATTTATAAATTCTGGAGTGGCAAAGCTGGCGTGGCGGATTTCCATAGCGTGGCGCAGGGGGCGCTTGGCGTCGGGCTTCAGCGCAGTGCGGCCGGCCATCCATTTATCGTGTTTGCGGGCTACGGCGGATGCTTTCTCGGTGTCGTGAGGGAGCAATAGGAGAAAATCTTCGAGCACTTCAGGCCTGAAGATGAAGTTCGGCGGCAATTGCCACAAGATCGGTCCCAGTTTCGCGCCTAGATTGAAAATTCCCGAGGCTAGAAAATTTGCGACTGGAGCTTTGGCATCTTTCAAACGTCTGATGTGGGTGATAAAGCGCGGAGCCTTCACGGAAAAAACAAAATCGTCGGGGGTCTCGGCAGCCCAGCGTTCAAAACTTGGAGGACGCTGCAAGGAATAAAAGGTGCCGTTGATTTCGATGGAGTTGAAAGTTTTGGAGGCGTATTCGAGTTCGAGTTTTTGTTTTAAATCTTCGGGATAGAAAACACCGCGCCAAGGTTTGTAGGTCCACCCGGAGATGCCGATGCGCACTGTTCCTGGGTCAGGCATGGAGGAGATAGTTTAATCGCTCATTGCAAAACGCGGGCAATCTTCTTGAGATCGGCGATAAAGCGGGCCATTTCTTCGTGGCGGGCATTTTCATCGGGGGCGCGCAAGATCGAAGAGGGGTGCACGGTGGCGGCGACGTAGGGTGCGAGCGTGGACTCGATGAATTCGCCGCGATGCTGGGTAACACGAAAATCTTTGCCGAACAGGGCTTGAGCCGCGGTGGCACCAAGACAAACAATTACTTTGGGGCGGATGGCGGCGATTTCTGCATCGAGCCAGGGGCGACAGGCGGCGATTTCGCCGGCGTTGGGTTTTTTATGGATACGGCGTTTGCCGCGGGGCTCCCACTTGAAATGTTTGACGGCGTTGGTGACGTAAACTTTTTTGCGGTCGATCCCGGCTTCGACGAGAGCGTTATCGAGCAGCTTGCCTGCGGGACCGACGAATGGTTTGCCGGCAAGATCTTCTTGGTCGCCGGGTTGTTCGCCTACGAGCATCAGCTTGCTGTGCGTAGCACCTTCGCCGAAAACGGTTTGCGTGCCTAATTTCCAGAGATCGCAGTTTTTGCAGGATTTGGCGGCCTCGCGCAATTCGTCGAGCGAGGCTTTGGTGGGGATCAGGTCCAGTTGCTTGGTTAAAATCCGCTTGGCCATGCTTGCCCTTCTGTAGATCAAAATTAAGATGCGACAGAACGTTTGAGGAGAGGCAGGCCTTTTTCATTCATAGTCCCCAGCCGAGGGCCAAAGGTATGGCTCCCCCAAATATACAAGCAAAGGCGAGAATTTCGCCGCGAAGCACCTTTTATGAAAAACTGTTAAAGGCCATCTTTTTTTCGCTTAGCCGCCGTGAGCGACGGCCACGCCCTACATAAGCGCGTCTAAGAACCCAAGTGTCGTCCGATGCGAGAACCTTATGTGAAAGTGGACCACCGCCCCGGAAAACTGGGACTCTCGCTTGTTCTATAGCTAGAGGCGCGTTGCGGAGGCTCATGTGAGTGACGATTCCGTACCCCTGGCGCTCCCGCTGCTGCGGTTGGCCGCTGGCTCCTCGGAGGTCACGACTCTGTATCGCGAACTACGGAAGCCCTTGCTGCGTTACCTGGTCTGCCTCGGACTTTCGAGCGACGAAGCGCAGGATGTGGTGCAAGACGCGTTTCTCAGTCTGCAACGGCACCTGGCTTCAGAGGGGGAAAGAGAAAACATTCGGGCATGGCTGTTTCGGGTTGCGCACAATCAGGCAAGGAACCGCCAGACGAGCTACCATCGGCGATTCAGTGAACCGCTCGACGGCGAGATGGATTTTGTGGCGGACGACGCTACGCCAGAGCAACGGGTTCTTGAAAAGGAAAAGTTCCGGCGTCTCGCAGCTGCAGTCCGATTGCTAACGGAATCCGAACGGGAGTGCCTTCTGCTGAGGGCTGGAGGACTGCGTTACCGTGAAATCGGAGAAGTCCTGGGAATGGCGGTATCCACGGTAGGAGACACTGTGGAGCGCGCGATCAAAAAGTTAGCGGAGAAATGCAATGTGTGACGCGCAAGTGAAATTAATTGCCTGGCTCGACCGCGAGCTTTCGCCGGAAGAAGCAGCGGAAGTAGATCGACATCTTAGAGGATGCCAGGAATGTCGCGGCCGACTGACGAGCTACAAACAGGTGAGTGAGACCTTCGATGCGTACTGCGATATGACAGTGGCGACGAAAGCTCGACGCCTCGTTTCGCACTGGGTCCCTGTGCTTGCGAGCGCTGTCGTCGCTGCGATTGCAATGATTCTGGTTTTGCAACTGAGACGCGTTGGGTCGCCGCCGGTTCTCACTCCAACAGTAGCGGTTACTTCTGTCCCCGCTATTTCTGTCCCCGTTCTTAAATCTGACGCGGCGGAGCCTGCACCACGCAAGATGATCCGCAGACGGCACGCGGTTCCGCCCGTCCGGGAGCGAGGCGTGAAATGGCAGCCAACGGAAACAGCCGTGCAGATCGCCATTCCAGCGGAAGCAATGTTTCCACCGGGGGCGATGCCCGAAGGGATGAATTTCATTGCAGAACTCAGTATTGCGCCGGATGGATCTGTCCAACAGGTTCGTCTGCGACAGTAAGTTCGTTCAGCTAAAAAGGAGAGTCACCATTATGAAACGCGCATTGCTACTTGTTCTCGCCGCCGCATCCTGCGCCTTCGCGCAAGAAAAGGGGAACGTGATCTATCAGACCACTGGTACCGCGGGGATTGTTGCCTCGGGCGGATTCGACGGCGGGTCTGGTCCTGTAGTCGGTGCGCCGTATTCGGCCACCACCAGCAACGAATCGATCCAGACTCTCGCGGACGGGAATCGCCTGGTGCAGACGAGCACGGGAACCACGGCGCGCGATTCACAAGGTCGCACACGTCAAGAAACGGTGTTGCCAACGATCGGGAATCTGTCGGCGGCCAATGCGCCACATCTGATTTTCATCCACGACCCAGTCGCGCAGACTTCGTATACCTTGAACCTGACGGACAAGACAGCGCAAAAAATGCCTACGCTTCCTCCCCTTCCGGGAGGTGCTGCGGGCGTGGGGGGCGCAATGGTCACCATGAGAGCCGTCGAAAGCAGCCAAGTGCCGTTACCTCCAGCCGATGCGATGCCGACGACCATAGCTGCTGCTCCTGCGCCAGGAGTATTCCTCGCAAAGCACTTGACTATGAGTGATCAGGATCAGGGGAATACAGAAGACCTCGGTTCTCAGTCCATGGAAGGCGTCCTCGTGAACGGCATACGAATGACGCACACGATCCCGGCAGGACAAATCGGAAACGATCTTCCGATCACAATTGTTACAGAGGTCTGGACTTCGCCCGATCTCAAGACGGTGGTGTACAGCAAACGGAGTGATCCACGGATGGGGGAGCAGACGTTTCGTCTCACGAACATCGTGCGCACGGAACCGAGCGCGTTGTTGTTTACTGTGCCGGCGGATTTCAAAATTGTGGACGGCCCGCAGCCGATCTTCTATCGAACGAAACAGTAAGGGACCCTAAAGTGGTGCTACTGCTGACGGAGGGCGGTTGCGGGGTCTATGCGGCTGGCGCGGCGGGCGGGGATGAAGCTGGCGAAGAGCGCGGCGAAGACGAGGATGGGGATAGTGATGGCGAAAGTGGATATGTCAGCGGGGCGCATTCCTTCTACCAGGCGATTCAAGATACGGCCGGCGGCTAAAGCGGCAAGTGTGCCGACTCCAACACCGACGAAGATCATTGCGAGGCTTTCTCCGAGCACCATGCGGATTACGTCGAGTGGTTTCGCGCCGAGAGTCATGCGTACGCCGATTTCGGGCACACGCTGGCCGGTCAAGTAAGCCAGCACGCCGTAAATGCCGATGCACGCGAGTAGCAAGGCTAGTCCGGCGAATATGCCGAACAAGAGTAAGAGGAAACGTTGCCGGGCGAGCGACGCGCTGACGAGCTCTTCCATGGTGTGGGCTTCATACAGCGCTTGATCGTTGGCTGCGCCGCGCAATTCGCGGCGCAACGGGTCGACGACATTCAAGGGCGGGACGCTTGTGCGTGCGGCAATCGACATGACTGACGAAAACAGATGCAACAACGGCGCGGGCACTTGAGCGAAGGGATAATACATTTGATCGCGCACACGCGATTGATCATCACTAGCAAGGCCCCAATGGCGAACATGGCCGACTATGCCCACCACCAGCACCGGGCCGCTCATGGCGGGAATCCAGATGCGCTTGCCAACTGCGCCCTGTGTGCCAAAGGCATGCTCGGCGAGATTGTCGTCGATCACGATGACGGGTTCGCTGCCGATACGATCATGTTCAGTGAAAAAGCGACCTTTTCGCAGCGGAAGGCCCATGACTTTCAAGTAGTCTGGCGATACGCAGGACGCCAGCGCGATGGGCTCCTGATTCGGCGGCGGCGGAGTGGCGGAGGTCCAGTACGGGAGGGAGTTTTCTCCTATGCGCATGGGAATTATGTCGGCCAACGTCGCCGACTCGACGCCTGGGACGCGGCGAGCACGATCGAGCACGTCTTGCCAGGCTTGGCGAATCTGTACAGGATTCTCGAGCATAGTGGGAGAAAGCGCGAAGTGCGAGGTGATCACGTTGTGCACGTTGAAACCGGGATCGAGAGACGAGAGCGCGAGCAACGTGTGCCCAAGCATTCCGGCGGAAACCAGCAGGACTACCGCGAGGGCGATCTCAGAGATCACGAATGTGCTGTGCAAGTGGCGAGAGTTTCCCGCAATGCTGCGGGCCCCGGCGCGGAGGGTCTGTTCAACGTTGTGCACGGGCACCCGCAGAGCAGGCGCCAACCCGAAAAGAAGGCCACTGACGAGAGAGGCGATCACGGCGAAAATAAGCACGCGCCAGTCCAGATGGACCTCTTCTGCACGCGGCAAGTTGCCTGGCCAAAACGCGACAAAGGGATTAACGCTGAGCAATGCGAGTACTACGCCAAGCAAGCCTCCACCAAGACCTAAGATTGCGCTTTCGGTAAGGCATTGACGCGCCAGGCGACTTCGCGCAGCGCCCAGTGCTACGCGCATGGCAAGCTCGCGCTCGCGTGAAACTGCGCGAGCCAGCAAAAGGCTGGCTATATTTACGCAGGCGATCAGCAGCACCAGGGCAACCGCGCAGAGAAGCAGCCAGAGGGTTGAGCCGATATCTCCGACCAGTTCTTTTTGCAGCGGATAGGCGGTCATGCCGAGGCCTGAATTCGATTCAGGATATTCCGTAGCCAAGTGCTGAGCAATGAGTGCGAGTTCGACGCGGGCCTCGGACAAATCAAAGCCTGGCTGCAAGCGTGCGAGCGCGTGGAGAAAACGTGACCTGCGATTCTGCATTCGCGGGTCGGTGTTTTTGCGTTGCTGCAGCGGAGTGAAGACGTCCGCATCTCCATCCAACTGGAAGCCTGCGGGGGCAATGCCGACGATGGTATATGGTTTGCCCTCATAAATGAGCGGCTCGCCGATAGCGCTTTGCTGGCCGCCAAAGTCGCGCTGCCACAATCCATGGCTGATCATCGCGACAGGCGCTGCGCCGGGCCGGTCTTCATCCGGCGAAAATGCGCGGCCATGTACGGGAGAGATCCCTAGCGTGGAGAATAAGTCCGCGGAGATATTTCGCCCGTTAACGTACTCAGGCTCTCCGCGCCCACTGATGGTGCCACCGGCATAAGTCCATGCCGCTAGAGCTACCGTTTTGCTCTCGCGCTTGACGTCGCCGAAATCGAAATTGGAGAAGCCCCAGAGCTCGCCAATCTGCTCGGTGGATACGCGCAGCGTAAGCAGTCTGTCAGATTGGGGGTATGAGAGCGGCCTTAGCAGAACACTGTTGATGACCGCGAACATGACGGTGGTGGCGCCGATGCCGAGCGAAAGTATCAGGAGCGCAATGAGCGTGAAGCCGGGGTTTCGGCGGAAAGTGCGCAGTGCGTAGCGGGTGTCCTGTAGCAAATCCTCTGCCCAGCGAGTGCCGCGTGCGTCGCGGCAGTTCTCCTTGACCTGCTCCGGGCCGCCGAGTGCGAGGCGGGCTTGTCGTCGCGCTTCCTCGGGAGCTATGCCGCGGTCGATGAGTTGCGCGGTGTGCTGCTCGAGATGAAAGCTGAGTTCCTTTTCGAGCTGGGCTTCCATTTGCGTTCGTCGCGAGAAGCGCTTCCACCAGTTCATTTTCATTGCGCACCGCTATCGGCCATACCAAGGATTAGTGCGATGGCGTCGATCAGCCGCTGCCAGTCAGCGGCTTCGGTCTTAAGCTGCTGCGATCCTTTTCGCGTGAGGCGATAGAACTTGGCCTCGCGGCCGGTTTCGGTTTCTTTCCAATCGGCGGCGAGGAGGCCGCGGTTTTCGAGGCGGTGCAATGCGGGGTAGAGCGAGCCTTCCGGGACTTGCACGACGCCGCGGGACACTTGTTCAAGGCGTTGCGCGATGGCGTAGCCGTGAACGGGGCCGAGGGCGATGACTTTCAGGATCAGGAGATCGAGAGTGCCTTGGGGAAGATCGGATTTGGAGGGAGACATGCCTTGATACCTCGCGCTTCTATGCATTAACACAAGAAGGGGTAGAAGTGCAAGGTGTGGTCTCAGAATCAATTGGCGATACGGGCCGGGGAAAGAACTTCAGAGGCTCAAGGAGTCCGCGTTTCCGCCGTCCGATTAGTAGCTAGTGTGGCAATTTTACGCGGCTGGGATCGCCCAGGACCCAGCCCACCAGGAATGCGAGGAGCGAGGCTACGATTGCGATGGCGGCTATGGCGGTCCATTTGCCGGAGGAAACCCGAATTGATCCGTCGCCTGCGTAGCTGTGGAGCTTTGCTCCGCTTTTTGCGAGCAGGTGGCGAAATCGCATCTCTGAAAGAGCACTTTTTGGAGGTGTAAGTGCGGACGGCCACGCGTTATCGGGTACCAAGGGTAATGTTTTTTGCGGCTTTGTATCGGGTGAGTCTGTATTGGGTGAGTTGAGTGACTGCATCCACGGATATGGCTTTGATTCTCCAGGCGAAACTACTTCCTCGCTGGTGTTAGTCTCCCGGTGTGCTTCCGGCGACGGAGAATCCGGCGCTGCTAGACGTACCTCAGGGGGCAACAAGCCTTCATCTTCACCAAATTCTTCTGCAAGCGAATTGGTATTCGCTTCGTTGGAAAGCTGCTCGGATTCGGAAGCGACGAGCGTTGCGGAGTCGGTCGCCACGACTGACACCGGGATAGAATTGGAGTCAGTTACTTCTGGCGGGAGTTGTGCGGTGGCGACTGGTTGTTTGGCTTGGTTGGCGCGCCTGGTTCGCGCCGTGGCGATGGAAATTCCCGCTCGCAGCTGAGTTCGCGCAGTCTCGGATAAGCTCTTAAAACGTATACCCGCCTGTGTCCTGGAGTCACTGATCCAGGCGATTTCCGCGGCGATGTCCATCCAATGCTCGAATTCCGGAGCCTGAAATCGCAAATTGTGAAGAGTATTCAGATCCAGCTCTTCGGTTGACAGGATGGCCATTCCGCCTTCGCTGATATTGAGGACGATGCCGTTATTATTTCCGCCCAACTCCACGAGGCTAGCACGCGGGTCCTCAAACCTATAGTGGACGCGGCGGTCTGCTCCGATACCTTGTTGATGCTGCGACATTTACCCTCGAAGCGCACGGTTATGGAGACGGATGGGACGACGCAGTGCTGGCGGAAACACTGGCGGCCTGCATACTTGATTTCGGAACGATGAGACGGCCAGAGACGCGATGCTTAGCCAAATGATCCACGAGTAACTCCATGGGTGCGGTGTCATTAGGGCGATCGAAGAAAATGGGCTCGTCGAGTACACGATTTTTCTGTACCAAGCGTATGGTGCCAAAAAGAAGCGTCATGTTGAACTGATTTTTCTTAACATTGGAGCTTGCAGCTCGATGGTGACGCCGGCAAATCAAAATACCGGACGCTAGGACCTTTTACGCCACTTCCGGGCAGAATATGGGGCGCAGCGGCAACTGTGCGGTATGGCAATAGACCATTTTGATTGGCGCGGGGGAATAACGACATCCATGTAGATGGTTTGTAGGAAAGCTGTATCGCAGCGGGTATTGGAGATCTGAGGTTTCAGCCAAGTTCGGTTGCGGTCGGCGTCTTATGAGGAGCGACGGTTGTTTGTCTCGAGACCGACCACGAGTGTAGATACCTTTGAAACACGCCGCAGGCAGTTGCCACCCCGCTTAGAAGACACTAGACAAACAGAGAGCAGCAAGTCGTATTGGAAAAGGGAGGGACTGTAGCGGGCAATTGAGCTGTGAACATTTGGATTTAATCGGCTGCCGGTAACGGAAATTATCGAGTAAAATCGGGCCCTACGTCATCAGGGGAGTTATTGAAAGTACGAGCTGACAAAACTGAGCGGGGATCGAAACCGGGGGCGGGGCCGGAAAGAAGGAAAGATCGTCGCGTACCAACTCCCACGGGAATGTGGGTGTCGTGGAGATTTGGGAAACAAAGATACACTTCCCGGGTATTGGATTTCAGCGCTTCCGGGGCCTTCATTGTTACGAATGATGTGGTCGCCGTGGGCACTCCACTTAAGCTGATTTTTGCCATGGTGGAAGGGGAACTAAAACTTGAGGCAGTGGTCCGTAATTCCAGACCGGGCAGCGGTATGGGCGTGCAGTTCAACTCTGTCGGCGGAAAAGAACTTGCAATGATTCTCAAGGCTTTGAAACGGCTCAGGCCCTGGTGAACGGGGGAAGAGTTGTCGGGGCGTGGCCATGATTCGAGACATCAGCGGACGGAACGCAGCATCAAATCAGTTTCCTCGTTAACAAGTCAGTAGCAAACTAATCCACACTAAAAAAGCAAAGGGCTTGACAGGGGCGCGGGAATTTTACAGAATACCGCAGGGCGAACAAAAAGCGAATATAGTTTTTGGGTCCTGAGTACTCTCCATGCGCTTCAATCTCGCTACTCTCCGTTCGGATGTTGAGCTTTCGCTGGCTGGGCGGGTGGTTTCCCCGTTTGGGTATCGTGACCGCAAGAGTGTGGAGACGGTGCTCACCGGGATTCCGGAGATTGATGCTCTGGCCGGGGGATTTCCTCGCGGGGCGTTGACGGAAATTTGCGGGCCGCCCTGTTCCGGGCGGACTTCGGTGCTGCTTTCGGCTTTGGCGTCGAGGACAGCGGAGGCGGAAGTGTGCGCGTTGATTGACGCGCGTGATTCATTTGATCCACGAAGCGCGGAGGCTGCCGGGGTGCAGCTGCAGCAATTGCTGTGGGTGCGCTGCCGGAGTCTGGACCAGTCATTGCGCGCTGCGGATCTGGTGATTCAGGGCGGCGGGTTTGGGTTTATTGCGTTGGATCTAAGCGATGTGGCGCCGGAAACGGTGCGGCATGTGCCGCTGAATGCTTGGTTCCGATTTCGTCGCGCGGTGGAAGATACGTCGACGGTGTTGCTGGTGCTGGAGCAGGAGTCCAACGCGAAAACGTGTGCTTCGCTGGTTTTGCGAATGAGCATGAAGGCGGCGAAATGGTCGGGCATGGGGGAAAGTAATGTTGAAGACAAGGCCGCAGGAATTAACACGACAGAAATTTCGCGGCATTCACGTGGATCGTTGGCTCAGGAAGTTTTAGCAAAGGGATGTTTGACGCAAGCCGGTTTGGCGCATGCACGATTGCTGGATGGCTCGGATGTTCGAGCGGAGATGCTGCATACGCGCATGCAGTCGATCAATTTTCAGCAAGCGCAAAATGGGTTTCAGCAGGCGCAAAACGGGCCGGTTTCTATTGAGAGGCCTTTTGCGGGGCGCGATTTCGCGAATTCCAGTGACGGCTTCGAGCGTAGTAACACGCAAAGTTTTTCGGCGCAATCCGTGTGGAGCTATCTGCATGCCTTGCCTGTGGAAGCGAAACTTAAATGAGGAGCGCGGGACGCAAATAATTTTGCTGAATTTTATTTCCAATTCGCGATTGAACCGTCATGTCTTTTGCCGCCATTCATATTCCCGATTTTATTGTGCAAGCGGTGGTGCGCGGCGAAGGTGCGCTTCGCGAGCGGGCGGTGGCGATTGTGGAAGGCACGCCGCCATTGTGGAGCGTGGTGGCGGCCAATCGGCGAGCGGCGCAGGTGGGAATCGAATTGGGGATGGCGAAATCACAAGCGGCGCAATTTACGGGTGTGGAAATTCGGCATCGCTCCCCGGCGCAAGAGAAAATCACGCATGAGGCGCTGCTGGATCTGGGTTGGTCGATTTCGCCGCGGGTGGAAGATAGCGCGCCGGACACGATAGTTCTCGATCTTACGGGATTGAGCGGTCTATTTGGGCCGGAAGAAAAAATCGCTCACGAACTTGCGAAACGCGGTTCCGGACTGGGTTTAAGTGCACGCATCGCGGTAGCTGAAAATATCGAAGTGGCGATTCTGTCGTCGCGTGGGATGCCGGGCATCACATTAATTCCTCCGGGGGAAGAAGCAAAGCGGCTGAGTGGTCTGCCGGTGCACACGCTTCTTCCTGCTCCTGAAATTCTGGAAACATTGACGCGCTGGGGCGT
Source organism: Verrucomicrobiia bacterium (assembly GCA_035568155.1). Lineage (GTDB taxonomy): Bacteria > Acidobacteriota > Terriglobia > Acidiferrales > UBA7541 > Acidiferrum. Next base: position 30,345 of record DATMOS010000134.1, read on the forward strand.
GAAAACCTGCGGCAGGCTGGCTGCTTTGCCGGTGATACAGCTTTCTGAACGGCTGGGGCAAGACGGGGTGCGTTTGCATACGTTGGCGCGCGGGGCATTGGTGCGTTCGTTGGTGCTGGCCGAGCCTTCGGATAATTTTCAGGAAGAAATGGAGCTGGATGATTCCGTCGAGGAGCTGGAATCGCTGAGCTTTGTTCTGGGGCGATTGCTGGATCAATTGTGCGAACGACTGGCGGCGCGATCATTGTCGGCGCGCAGCATTCGAATGGAATTCGAGCTGGAACGTTCGTTCGAAAAAGGTTTGCAACTTTCCGCGCATGCAGATCAACACAAACTGCTTCCACGCAAATTTGAAAAGATTTTGGCGCTGCCGGTGCCGACGCGGGATTCCAAACTGCTGCTGAAATTGGTGCGGTTGCGCTTGCAGTCCGATCCGCCGCCTGCAGCGGTTATAAAAATAATGATATGTGCCGAAGCGGACCGGATGCGTACCACGCAACGCGGATTATTTCTGCCTGCTTCGCCGGAGCCGGAAAAACTGGAGCTGACTATGGCGCGGCTCGCGAACCTGGTGGGCGACGCGAATGTGGGCTCGCCGCAACTGATGGATACGCACCGGCCGGATGCGATTCGAATGGAGCGCTTCCGGTTGGCGCAGGAAGCGGCAGGCGGTCGCAGAAAAAAGCCGATTGCAGCGACGGATAAATCGGTGGAAAAGAATTCTTCTGCGTCGCGAATGACAAAGCCTGCAAACGGTTTTCGTCTTTTGCGCCCTAGCGTTCCGGCGCGGGTGGAATTGCGCGAAGGTCTGCCTGCGCGGGTATTTTTTCAAGGAGCGCACGGCGAAATTGTGGCTGCTTCCGGGCCGTGGCGAACTTCCGGAGAGTGGTGGCAGGACCCCTGGGATCAAGCGGAATGGGATGTGGAAGTTCGTTTTTCAGCTAGTGTTCAAAAAAATAAGCGTTCTTCAAATTCGTCTTCAAATCCTGCGGGTGAGCGTGGGCTTTATCTGATTTATTACGATTTGCGGCAGCAGGGGTGGTTTCTGAGAGGGATGTACGACTGATGTATATCGAATTGCATGCGCGTTCCGCATTCAGCTTTCTTGCGGGGGCTTCTTTGCCGGAAGAATTGGCCAGCGTGTGTGCGGAACGCGAGATGGAGGCAATGGCGGTGCTCGATCGCGACGGCATGTATGGGGCGCCGCGTTTTTATATGGCGGCGAAAAAATCCAACGTGCGGGCGCTGATCGGCGCGGAGGTTACCTCCGAGGAAGGATGGCGGTATCCGTTGCTGGTGGAGTCGCGTAAGGGTTATCAGAATATTTGTCGCCTGATCACCAGCATGAAATTGCGCGCGAAAAAAGGGGAAGGGCAAATCTCGCGCGGTGAAATAGCCGCGCAACTGGAAAATGACGGCGGTGGATTAATTTGCCTTACTGGGGGAGACGAAGGGCCGCTCGCGCATGCGCTGGCATTTGGTGGAATGAAAGCGGCGATTAACAGCGTGCAGCAGCTTTGCGAATTATTTGGAAGGCGGAATGTATACGTGGAATTACAGCGGCATTATTGCCGCGACGAGGAGGTGCGCAATCAGTGCGCGCGGGAAATCGCGCGAAAAGTGGATCTGCCGGTGCTGGCTACCAACGGGGTTTGTCATGCTTTGGAGGAGCAGCGTGAATTGCTGGATGTTTTTTCTTGTGTGCGGCATCACCGCACGCTGGCTACTGCGGGACGGCTGCTGGCGCGCAACGCCGAACGCCATTTGAAGTCTGGCGCGGCGATGGTGAAACTTTTTGCGGATATTCCAGAAGCGATTGCCAACACCCAGGTGCTGGCTTCACGGCTGCAATTTACGTTGAACGATCTGGGTTACCAGTTTCCGATATATCCGGTGCCCGATGGGCGCTCGCAGATGCAATTTTTGCGTGACCGCACTTACGACGGCATGCTGACGCGCTACGGAGCGGACAACGAGCGTGCGCAGAAACAAATCGCGCACGAGCTTGCGGTGATTGAAAAGCTCGATCTGGCGGGCTATTTCCTGATTGTTTGGGACATTATTCGTTTTTGCGGGCAGCAAAATATTCTGGTGCAGGGGCGAGGGTCGGCGGCGAACAGCGCGGTTTGCTATGCGCTGGGGATTACGGCGGTGGATCCCGTGGGCATGGAGCTGCTGTTCGAACGGTTTTTGTCTGAGGAGCGGGGCGAGTGGCCGGACATTGACCTCGATCTTCCAAGCGGCGATCAACGGGAACGCGCCATTCAATATGTTTATGAACGGTACGGAAAACTTGGCGCGGCCATGACAGCGAATGTCATTACGTATCGGGGGCGCTCGGCGGCGCGCGAGATTGGGAAAGCTTTTGCGTTTGATCCGGAGGTGCTGAATCGCCTGACTTCGCTGGTAGGAGCGTGGGAATACAAGGACGCCAACGACACACTGGAGCGGCAGTTTAAGGATGCCGGGCTGGACTTGCAGCATCCGCAGATTCGCAAATTTTGCGAATTGTGTTTGAGATTTCAGGATTTGCCGCGGCACCTTGGGCAACATTCAGGAGGAATGGTGGTGTGCCAGGGGCAACTGGATTCGGTGGTGCCGCTAGAGCCGGCGACGATGCCTGGGCGGGTGGTGGTGCAATGGGATAAAGACGATTGCGCGGACATGGGGATCGTGAAAGTGGATCTGTTGGGGCTGGGGATGATGGCAGTGCTGGAGGATTCGCTGAAAATTATTCGCGATGATTATGGCGAAGAAGTGGATTTGAGCCGACTGCCCGCGAATGATCCGTTGGTCTATAAAACTTTGCAAAAAGCGGACACCGTGGGGATGTTTCAGATTGAAAGCCGCGCGCAGATGGCATGTTTGCCGCGGCTGAATCCGAAGTGTTTCTACGACATTGTGGTGCAAGTGGCGATTATTCGGCCGGGGCCGATTGTGGGGCAAATGGTGAATCCTTATTTAAAACGGCGGGCGGGGCGCGAGGCGGTGACGTGTTTGCATCCTTCGCTGGAGCCGGTGCTGGCGCGCACGTTGGGAGTGCCGCTTTTTCAGGAGCAACTGCTGCGCATAGCCATGATTGCCGCGGGATTTAGCGGTGGCGAGGCGGAAGAGTTGCGGCGGGCGTTTGGTTTCAAGCGCTCGGAAAGGCGCATGAAAGATGTGGAGCTCAAGTTGCGACGGGGGATGGACAAAAATGGGATCAGCGGGGAAACGCAAGAGACTATTATTCGTTCGATTACTTCGTTTGCGCTGTACGGATTTCCGGAATCGCATGCGGCTAGTTTTGCATTGATTGCGTACGCCAGCGCGTATTTGAAGTGTCATTACCTGGCGGCATTTACGGCGGCGATGCTGAACAATCAGCCGATGGGATTTTATCAGCCGCCTTCGCTGGTTACGGATGCGCAAAGGCACGGTTTGCGTGTGCGGCCGATTGACATTACGTGCTCGGATTGGCTTTGCACGCTGGAAAAGATCGATCAGAAGTTTGCGGTGCGACTGGGGCTGCGGTATGTGAAAGGATTGCGCGCGGAGATTGGGGCCGAGATTGTTCGGGAACGACTTATGCGGCCATTTACCTCTGTGGATGATTTGAAACGGCGTGTGCCGCGGATTCAGAAAGGGGAGTTGGCGGTGCTCGCGGAAGTGGGGGCTTTGAACCGGCTGGGGAACCAGCGGGGATTTCATCGACGCAGCGCTTTGTGGCAGGTGGAAAGGACGGCGCGATCGGCGGGTCCTTTATATGAACTTTGTGAAGAGGTGGGGAAAGATGATGAGGAGAAAGAATTGGGTAGAAGTGCGGAAGAAAATTACGATTCTGCGCAGTCGCCGCTTGCGCAGATGAACGCAGAAGAAAGATTGGTGGCTGATTTTCGCGGGACGGGAATGACGGTGGGGCCGCATCCCATGGCTTATCATCGCGCGGAATTGCGAAAAATGGGGATACGTAGCGCGGCAGAATTGGCTGGATTGCCAGACGGCATGTTGGTGTGCATTGCGGGGGGAGTGATTGCGCGTCAGCGTCCCGGGACTGCCAAGGGATTCGTATTTTTGAGCATGGAAGATGAAACGGGAATAGCCAACGCGATTATTTCGCCGCAGCTATTTGAAGAATGCCACGTGGTGGTCGTGCATCAACAATTTTTGATGATTGAAGGACAGTTGCAGAACCTGGACAATGTGGTTTCGGTGAAATCGCAACGGATCCGGCCGTTAATAATTACGAGCGCTCCGACGACTTCGCACGATTTTCATTAGTAATCGCGGCTGGCAATAATAAAAAGACCGCAATCCAGCGGAACTTCATCTAACCAGCGTGAAATCCAAAGCCAAGGCAAAAACTGCATCCAAGCGCAAAGTAGTGGCCACACCGCGTAAAGCTGCGCCTGCCTCACGTTCGCTAAGTTCACGTTCGGCAAAAAGTGTTGCAATCACACAACCAGCCGGCGTGGAAATTCCCCGCGATGTGGACAACACCACACTAACAGTGGAGGGCGGTCCAGTAAGTCTCACCAATTTAAACAAAATATATTTTCCTGAACTGGGCCTGACCAAGCGAGACCTGCTGCAATATTATCTGGATGTTGCTCCGTGGCTGCTGCTGCATCTGCAGAATCGCGCGATGGTCATGAAGCGTTATCCCAACGGGATAAATGGCGAATTCTTTTTCATGAAGCGTGCGCCGTCGCCGCGGCCAGACTCGATTCCCACATGTTCCATCGAGCACGGTTCGGGCAATGTGATTGATTTTCCGGTGATTCAACATTTGTCGTCGTTGTTGTGGGTGGTGAATCTGGGATGTATCGATCTGAATCCGTGGTACGCGCGATGCGACGATGTGGACCGGCCGGATTATCTTCACTTTGATCTGGACCCGGTCGTTGGAGCGTCTTTCAAGGGCGTGCTGGAGACGGCGCTGATCGTTCGGGAAGCGTTGGATTCCATCAAGATAAAAAATTACGCGAAGACCACTGGCTCGCGAGGAATTCACGTTTACGTGGCCATCAAGCGAGGGCCGACGCAGAAGGAAGTGTGGAGCTTTGCGAAAGCGTTCGCGAAAGAATTGGAAGCGCGTCATCCCAAAATAATTACGGCGGAATATCGCGTGGCGAAGCGGCCACGCGGGCGTGTGCTGGTTGATTACAATCAGAATGCGTGGAACCGGACGCTGGCTTCGGTCTATTCGGTACGGCCGAAACCTGCGGCGACAGTTTCCACGCCGGTTACCTGGGAAGAAGTGGAGCGCGGCCTGCGGATTGAAGACTTCACGGTGAACAATGTTCCGGCGCGGCTCAGGACAATTGGTGATTTGTGGAAGCCGTTGTTGGAAGAAAAAAATCGTGTGGACCTGAAATCGTTTCTATGACGCTGCCGCTCAACAAAAAATACGCGCCGATGGAGGCATTGCCGGCGGCCGAGTTACCGGAGGGATCTGAGTGGCAATACGAGCCTAAGTGGGATGGGTTTCGGTGCCTGGCGTTTCGTGATGGGGAGCAGATCGATCTGCAATCCAAATCCGGTAAACCGTTGACGCGATATTTTCCGGAGTTGGCGTGGACGATGGCGGCTCTGAAAGCTAAGAAATTTGTTCTGGATGGCGAAATCGTGATCCCGGTGGACGGCAATCTGTCGTTCGATGAGTTGTTGATGCGCATCCATCCGGCGGCGAGCCGTGTTTTGAAGTTGAGCCAGGAACATCCCAGTGTGTTCATTGTTTTTGATTTGTTGGTGGATGAAAAGGGAAAATCGCTGGTTAAGGTACCACTTGAAAAACGGCGCCGCGAACTGGAACGCTTCGCGAAAACCTTTTTCGACAAAAATGGTTCCATCAGCCTGTCGCCGATTACGGATGATTTAGCGGTGGCGCGGAGTTGGTTTCACATGGGGGTGGGGCTGGATGGAATTGTTGCCAAGCGCAAGGACTTGCCGTATCAAACCGGCGAGCGCACCGGCATGCAGAAAATCAAGAAGCAACGCACCGCCGATTGCGTGGTAGGGGGATTCAGATACCTGGAGAAAAAGCCGCTGGTTGGGTCGTTGCTGCTAGGGCTCTACAACGACGAAGGATTGCTGGACCACGTGGGATTCAGTTCGTCGATTCAGGCGGACGAGCGTTTGGCGTTAACGAAAAAGTTGGAGAAAATGATCAAGCCGCCGGGATTTACGGGAAAAGCGCCAGGCGGGTTGAGCCGGTGGAGCACAAAACATTCGATGGAGTGGCAGCCACTCTATCCAAAGCTGGTTGCAGAAGTGCAGTTCGACCACTTCACGGGTGGCAGATTCCGTCATGGGACTAAATTCCTGCGGTGGCGTCCGGAGAAAGCTCCACGGGATTGCACCATGAAACAAGTGAAACGCGAAAATAAGTCCGCTATGAATTTGCTTTAGTTTTTTTAGCAAAAGGCCTCGTCACCGGCGAATATGCCAACCACGCACCCGGCAGTACACGTAAATTCAAAACGCCAAAACCCGTCGCGCGAATCAAAGGCGCGAGCGCCACAGCGAATTTTTCTGCTTTCGCCCGCAAACGCTGGCGGGGTTCGCGCCAAGATGATCATGAGCGAGAACGCGCGATTCGTTCTGGCACGACGGCTGCGCAATGACGGACTGCCACTGGGAGAATTATTCAGCTTCATCAGCGGATTGTATTTTCGGGGAAAACTCGCGTATGCACGCGCGTTTGCGTCACCGCCCGTGGGAATGCCGGGAATATTGGTGATCACGGCTGGACGCGGATTGGTTTCGCCGGACGCGCTGATGACCCACGGCGAGATGATGGAGATTGCAGACGTTCCGGTGGATGCGGGTGAACCGCGGTACCGGATGCCATTGCAACGCGATGCGCAGGAGTTGTTGCGCAAGGCTGGAAAGCGATGCGAGATTGTGCTACTGGGAAGCATCGCGACAGCGAAATATGTGGAACCATTACTGGGAATTTTCGAGGAGCGGCTGCTTTTTCCTTCGGCGTTTGTGGGGCGCGGAGATATGAGCCGGGGCGGGTTGATGCTGCGGTCGGTGCAGGAAGGGGCTGAGCTTGGTTACGAGCCAGTGGGCTCGGCGATTCGGCACGGGCCCAGGCCTCCGAAATTATCAAAAATACGCTACACATAGCGGAAATTGAATTGCGCAGCAGGAGATGATGTGGAAGGGCGACTTGATTAATAGAGGTGCGGAATAATCCGGGGAAAGTGCAAGACCCACCCGCCACGGGGGTAAACCCTAGAATCGAGGGTGGGGTACGCTGTGTTTTTTTGATTTGGCTGGATACGCGTTATGGAAGCAGTAATTTTTATTGGAATTCAGGGATCCGGTAAAAGCAGTTTTTTCCGGGAGCGGTTTTTTGATACTCACGTGCGCATCAATCTGGATATGTTGCGCACGCGGCGGCGAGAAGAGTTGCTGGTGGCGGCGTGCCTGGAAGGCGGACAGTCGTTTGTCGTTGACAACACCAACCCGCTGCCGTCCGACCGGCTGCGTTATTTAGTCCCTGCTCGCACGACTGGATTTCGTGCGGTGGCTTACTTTTTCGAAGCGAGCTTGCGGGAAGCGATGCAGCGAAATAATTTGCGGACCGGGAAGCAAAAGGTTCCGGCTCCGGCTGTGGCGGCGGCGTTTAAAAAGTTAGTTCCGCCGACGGAGGACGAGGGGTTCGATGAAATTTACACTGTGAAACTGACTGCTGAGCACGGTTTCGTGGTGGCTAGAAACAGCCCGCAAGGTTAATTGGAATTAATTTCGCCATAAGTCCGAGCTGGGGCATCTGCTGGCGTTCCAGTGGCATCTTGAAACTCGTCGCCTACTAAGGGTGCCGAGCCCATGCTAGGCTATCCAACTGCTTTCATGGCTTACATGTCTGCTGTAAACCGCCGTGTCACCGCGGGGAATGCCGCTGCCGTGGCTTACCGCTGGCTCGTTCCGACTTTTTTATTTATTTATGTTTTTGCGGTGCTGGCGCCAAGAACGGCCAGCGCGCAGCAGGCGCATCTTCCATTTAAAACCGGCGGCGTGGCTGATCTTTCGTCTCGTGGTCCGCAAAGCCGTCGGGGCGATTTGTATATTGCCGACGATGATGTGGATATTCGCTACGGGGATTCGCGATTGCGGGCGGATCACGTGGAATACAACGAGAAGACCTCCGAAGCGTTTGCGCGTGGGCACGTGCAATTCGATTTTGAGAATCAGCATGTGGAGGCCGACGAGGCGCACTACAACGTTAAAACCGGGCACGGCGTTTTCCATAATGTGCGGGGCACGGTCAAAATCGAGCGGCGTCCGAATCCCAACGTTTTGCTGTCCAACAATCCGCTTTATTTCGAAGCCCGGGATGTAGAGCGCTTTGCAAAAGATGTTTATGTAATTGACCAGGCGTGGATCACCATCTGCGATCCGACGCATCCCACGTGGCAGTTCTATGCGCCGCACGCGCGGGTGCAACTCGAAAAAACGGTTGCGCTGCTGAACGCGAATTTCCGGCTGCTTCGCGTTCCACTGGTTTGGCTGCCATATGCGACGGTGCCGGCGGGTCAGAAACTACGGGAGTCCGGATTTCTGATCCCGACTATTGGGGACAGTTCGACGAAAGGCTTCACGTTCGGCGACGCTTTCTATTGGGCTCCAAAGCCGTGGTTTGACGCCACCCTGGGAGCGCAATACATGAGCTCACGCGGAGCAGGGGAACGAGGGATACTGCGCGCCAAGCCATTTGAAGGGACTTCGATCAACTACACATATTACGGCGTGGATGACCGCGGCCTGCTAGTCGGCGGAGTTCGCCAGCCGCAGGGCGGCGAGGAGCAGCGGCTGGAAATCCAATCGCAATTGCCGGCGGGGTGGCGATTCGTTACGGACTACAACCAGCTTTCTTCGCTGACGTTTCGACTGGCGTTTGCGGACACTTACGGCGACGCGATTAACTCCGAGGTACGAAGCGCGGTTTTTCTGAGCAACAATTTCCACGGGTTCAGCCTGAATTTTGGAGGTTTGACAGACAAAAGCTTTTTGCAGATAAATCCGGATATCAGCGTGAGCATTCGAAATTTTCCGGAAGCGCGATTTGACTCCGTGGAGCAAGCACCATGGAGAAATTTGCCGGTTTATTTTGGATTCGACAGTTTCGTGGATGCGCTGCACCGCACTGACAGTGAGATCAATACACCAAGTTTTGTGGGCCGCACGGAATTTGCTCCGCGAGTGACGGTGCCGATGCATGTGGGAGATTGGCTGGGCATCACAACGACTGCGGCGTTTCGAACCACGCGTTACGGCGCTTCGTTGACGCCTGCTGGCGAGGTCAGCAATCTAGCAATTGTTCGCAACACCGGCGAATTCACAGTAGATCTGCGGCCACCAACGTTCGAGCGTTTCTTTGAGCGGCCAAAATCAAAGAAAAGATACAAGCATTCGATTGAACCGGTGATTACCTATCGTTATGTTACGGGGGTAAATAATTTCGCGGACTTCATCCGCTTCGATTCAGATTCGACGCTCACCGATACAAACGAAATTGAGTACGGAGTCACACAGCGTTTTTTTGTGAAACATGAAGGCGACGACGAGGCACGGGAGCTGATTTCGTGGCGATTGGTACAGAAACATTTTTTTGATCCGACCTTTGGCGGGGCCGCGGTAGCCGGGGAGCGTAACGTATTTCAGGCACTAGATTCCATCACGCCGTTCGCGTTCGCGCTCGGGCCGGTGCACTGGTCTCCCCTGGTCAGCGATGTGACCGTTGAGCCGGGCAGTAAATACGACTTCGAGCAGATTCTGGAGTACGACCCTAATATTGCCAAGTTGACGACTATCGGCACGCTGCTCAAGGTGAAACCGTATGGAAAGTGGTATGCGACGGTAGCGCATTTTCGGCTGGACGCTAATCCGATTCTGCAGCCGATTTCGAATCAAGTACGCACATTATTTGGCTACGGGAGCCAGAACAGCGGGGGATTCAGCGCGGCTTCGGGAATCAGCTACGATTTTACGAATAACGCGTTGCAGAGCCAACTGGTGCAGGTCAGCTATAACGGGCGGTGCTGCGGATTGTCGCTGGAATACCGGCGCATCGCGCTGGGACAAGTGCGCACGGAGAATCAGTTCCGGGTGGCGTTTATCATCGCGAATATCGGCACGTTTGGAAATTTGCGGCGGCAAGAAAGAATTTATTGAGTGTGTGCTAACGGATGATTGCATGTTGGATAAACGCGAGTACTCTTGGCAACCAATTTAATGAACGAGGCTGAGCTAGCGTTTGCCACGATCGCTGAGATCGCACGTCTTTTCCGCACCGGCAAACTGTCTCCGGTTGAGCTGACGGAATTGATGCTCGCGCGGATTGAACGATTCAACACAAAATTAAACGCGTACATCACGGTGACGGATGAAGCCGCGCGCAAGCAGGCGAAGAGCACTGAAGCGGAACTTGGTGTACAAGGAAAGCGCAAAACGCGGACCGATCGCGGGCTTCTGCACGGCATTCCCATTTCGCTGAAAGACAATATTTGTACTGGGGGCATTCGAACCACGGCGGGATCGAAAATTCTTCGCGACTATTTTCCCGAAAGAGATGCGCCGGTTGTTTCGCGGCTGAAACTTGCTGGAGCGGTTTTGCTGGGCAAGGCCAACATGCACGAGTTTGCTTACGGCGTTACGACGAACAATCCGCATTATGGGCCGGCGCGAAATCCCTGGGATACGGCGAGAATTCCGGGAGGTTCGAGTGGAGGTTCGGCTGCTGCGGTGGCTGCGGGGCTCTGTTTTGGCAGTGTTGGCACGGACACCGGGGGATCGATTCGAATCCCTGCGGCGCTGTGCGGGATTGTGGGACTGAAACCGGGACTTGGTCGCGTGGACGTCGCGGGCGTGATTCCTTTGTCGGTGACGCACGATTGTGTTGGGCCTCTGGCACGCACAGCAGCAGATACAGGGATTCTATTTCGAGCGATTGCTGATGGCCGGAACGGCAAAGCAGAGGGTGTACGTCAGCGAGGGAGCGACGCAAGAAAACTGTCTAAAGTTCGACTGGGGATGCCTCGGGAATTTTTCTTTGAGGTAATGCCTGGTGAAGTGCAGAAAAGTTTTGATGTTGCGGTCCGGTCGATTCGCGGACTGGGAGCAAGAATAAAAGAGATTTCCATACCACTTTTGGCGCAAACGGAAAAGGCTGGCAATCGCATAGCGTGGGCAGAGGCCAGTCATTATCACCAGCAATCAGGGTGGTTTCCCGGCCGGGGAACGGAATATAGCGAGGACGTTCGCTCGCGGCTGGAAACTGGGCTGAAAGTTTCGGCGGTGGAATATCTGGAAGCGATGGATCAGAGAAGGAGCTTCATTTCACAATTGCGTGGGGTGATGGAGAAAGAGGCGATCGATGCGCTGATGGTTCCGACCGTTCCGATTGCGGCGCCGCTGATCGGTGAAGAAACTACCCACGTTGGAAACGACGATCATGCCACGCGGGCGCTTCTGTTACGGCTGAACCGGCCGGCAAATCTGGCTGGGGTGCCGGCGATTTCCGTGCCATGCGGTTTTACCGCGGCGGGATTACCGATTGGCGTGCAATTCATCGGCGCGGAGCACAATGAGCGGGTGTTGCTGGAGATCGCCGATATTTACCAGCGTTCGAATCCTTCCAGGGTGCCGCCCAATTTCGGGACCTAGCTCGAACCCTTTGCGACATAAGTGCGTCTAATGCATTTGTGGGAGAATGGAGTTTGTTACTAGTGTGTTCGGGCAGGAGTTCGCGATGAACGTATTTTCACAGGAAGGCTAACGGATGGGCGACGTTTCACTTGCCGGCGCATTTCTAGCGGGGCTGGTTTCGTTTTTGTCGCCTTGCGTTTTGCCGCTGGTGCCGGGGTACATCTCCATGTTGTCCGGAATTGGCATGGAGCAACTGCGCAAAGGTGAATTGCCGCGCTCCGGACTTTTTGGGTCTTCGCTGGCTTTTGTGGCGGGATTTTCGGTGGTGTTTATTTCTTTCGGCGCGTCGGCTAGCGCAGTGGGATCATTTCTGCGGCAAAACAGAAACTTTCTGGCGCCTATTGCGGGCGCATTGATTTTGCTTTTTGGGCTTCATCTGTTGGGATTGCTGATCAAGCTGACGTTAAGAACGGGACTGATTATCGGAGCGGTGCTGGTTGTTCTCGGGGTTATCTCGCTGTTACGACATGGGCCGCTTTTTGCGGGGTTTGGCGCGATCCACTTTTTTTCGTTGTCGCTGATAGGTTTTTTTGGTCCGTCGATGGCGCGCTGGCTAAATCGCGATGTGCGGATACAAAGCAAAATCGGACAGCCTGGCGTGTGGAGCGCGTTTTTGTTGGGATTCGCTTTCGCATTCGGCTGGACCCCGTGCATCGGGCCAATTCTTGCAACGGTTCTGGCGCTCGCGGCGGCCAGCGACACGATTGCTCGTGGAATTTTGCTGTTGGCGGTTTACTCCGCGGGGTTGGCGGTGCCGTTTCTGCTGACGGCGCTGGGCATCGGGCAGTTTCTGCGTTTCTATCAGAATTTTCGTAAGTATTTGCATGCCGTGGAAGTTTTCAGCGGCGCACTGCTAATTTTTGTCGGGGGGCTGGTGTTCGTAAATAAACTGACCTGGCTCTCAGGGAAACTAACTTTTCTGAACCGGTTCTCACTTTAGGGCGGCTGGTTTAAGGTTGGGAAATGAAAATGAAAAATGTTGGCGTGATTGTCTTAACGGTGCTGGCTCTCATTGGGCTTACCTACTATGCGGATAAGAAAACGCGTGTTTCCAGCAATGTGGCGATAGCGGCGCGTAAGGATTATTCGCCGGATAAGTCCATTGGCACGCCCGCGCCTGAAGTGCACTTCAAAGATCTCGATGGAAAAGACAGTTCGCTTGGCGATTACGACGGCAAGGTGGTGCTAGTAAATTTCTGGGCTACCTGGTGCGACCCGTGCCGGGAAGAAATTCCGTGGTTAATCGACATGCAGCAAAAATATGGTGCCAAGGGATTTACGGTGCTGGGCATAGCGATGGACGAGGAAGGGAAGAAGGTGGTGGCCCCCTATGTTTCCAACGAGCATTTTGATGTCAACAGTCAGAAGCTGACGATGAATTATCCGATTGTGATCGGAAATGACGACATCGCCGAGAAATTTGGCGGGCTGCTGGGGTATCCGACGAGTGTGCTGATCTCGCGAGACGGCAAGCAGGTAAAACGGATCACCGGGATTATCAGCGAGGCGGAGATGTCGCACGCGATCGAATCGCTGCTGTAGCGGCCCACGATGGCCGAAAAAGGCGAACTGCTTCCCTCAAGATAGTTTCTTCGTGTTACGCTCAAAACATGCTGGAAGAAAAAGACTTTCAACGAAAAGCAGACGCCGCTTTTGAGGATCTCAAGAAGCGATTGTTGACCGCGGGCGACGCTCATGGTTTTGATGTCGAAGGGGAAAGCGGGAAGCTAGAGGTCTTGTTTGAGGATGATGATGAGACGAAATTTGTTGTCTCGCCGAACACTCCGGTGCGGGAGGTTTGGATCTCGGCGCTAGCCACCAGCTTTAAGTTGAGATGGTCTGATACGCAAAATGCTTTTGTGCTGGAAAAGACCGGGGAGAATCTGAACGCGGTGATGGCGCGGGTAATTTCACAACAGCTCGGTGCCCAGGTTGCTTTGTGACTTTTCGCAGATTGAAAATTGGTAGTGGGGATCTCGTTGCACGAAGTTTTAGCCTCGCCCTGAACGCCGCCCTCGTAATTTCTGGGTTGTTCTTTCTTGGCGCCGGCGCGCAAGCGCAAACTCCTTCCCCTCGCGATGTTGTTTCTCCGGCAGTTTATGTATCTGCGGAGCCCGCGGCTCGCGGCGTTCCTTTTCAATTAGCGGTGGTGTTCAAGATTCGTCCGGGGTTTCACGTGAATGCGCGGGAAAAATCGGCGGATTATCTGATCGCCACGGATTTGCGCGCGGAGATGCCGGCCGATTTTAAAGCGGGTAGTGTCGTTTATCCGAAAGGACAGCTGCACACGTTCACTTTTTCCAAGAATCCGCTGAATGTTTATGAGGGCACAGTCATTTTGCTCATGCCGGTGACCGCACTGGCTAGCGCACCAGTGGGTCCGCGTCAGATTCCGTTGAAACTGCGATATCAAGCGTGTAGCACGGCGATTTGTTTACCTCCGGTGACCCTGGATCTGCAGGCTTCGATAAATATTGCGGCCAGCGCGGCTGCGGCCAAGCCGGCACACGCTGAATTATTCCCAACACCGTGAGCGGCGCTGCGTTATTCTTCCGTCATGGCGTCCGAAGAGATCCGAAAACCGCGCTCACGGGTGTGGATTGTGGTGCTGTGCATTGTTCTGCTGGTGTTCATCATTCCTGCGGCGGTGTTGTACCAGCGGATGCGGGACGTAGATGACGTAACGCGGGACTGGGTGGTGCGGGCGCTTTCGGAACGATTCGCGAGCCGGGTTGAACTGGAATCGATACACGTGACGGCTTTTCCGGAAATGAGCGCCACGGGGGAAAAGTTGTCCATTTATTATCACAACCGCAGTGATGTTCCGCCGATGATTCAGATCCAGCAATTCACGTTTCACCTGGGATTTATGGGCATTTTGCGGGTTCCGCGACATATCCGAGGAGTGCATCTGGATAATATGGTGATCAACGTTCCGCCTCGTGGTCAGCCGTTAGGGGAGCCGGCACCTCCGCCGGCAACAAAAATAAGAAAGCCGCTTCCCAGGATTACGATTGACCAGGTCGTTTGCGATAACACCACGCTGCTCATTCTTCCGAAGCAAAGCGGTAAACAGCCACTTGATTTTGATATTCACGATTTGGTTTTGGGTTCCGTGGGCGCGGGAAAACCGTTTTCATTTCGCGGCAACCTGACGAACGCGAAGCCGGTTGGGGAAATCCGAACGAGTGGAGACTTTGGACCCTGGCAAGTGGACGATCCTGGGAGCACGGCGGTTTCTGGCGCGTACACATTTACAGATGCAGACCTGGGGCCGCTTCCGGGGGTTGGCGGGGTACTCTCTTCGAGCGGCAAGTATTCGGGGGTGCTGCAGAGTATCGAAGTGGAAGGCGTCACCGACACGCCGAATTTTTCGATAGATCCGGTAGGGCGAGCAGTGCCTTTGAAGACGGAATTTTCCGCGACGGTAGATGGCACCAATGGGGATACGTATTTGCATCCGGTTCGCGCGACGTTGATTCACTCACAAATTACTGCGAAGGGCAGCGTGGTGCGTGTGCCTGAAAAGCAGGGGCATCTGATTATTCTTGATGTGGTCGCGCCCAAAGCGCGGCTGGAAGATTTGCTGCAGTTGGCCACTAAATCGACGCAACCGATGATGAGCGGGCTGGTTAATATAAGGGCGAAAATGGCTTTGCCTCCTGGCAAAGTGAAAGTGCTGGACAAACTGACCCTGGATGGGGAATTCGATGTTAGTGATGCGCGGTTTGCGAGTTCGGATGTGCGCGACAAGCTAGCGTCATTCAGCCGCCATGCGCTGGGGGAACCGGATAATCCTGACGCGGGAAGCGCGATTTCGGATTTGCGGGGAAAATTTGGTCTGAAGAATGGAGTGATCAAGTTCGATCAATTGACTTTTAGCGTTCCGGGTGCGCAGATCAAGCTGAATGGGACTTACAAGTTGCGTGGCGAGGACCTGGATTTCACCGGCGAGCTGCGCATGGAGGCGAAGCTTTCGCAAATGGTGAGCGGCAAGAAGTCTTTTTTCCTGAAAGCGATCGATCCATTATTCAGCAAGGGCGGAGCCGGGACATTGATTCCGATCACCATTACGGGTACGCGCGACAATCCGACGCTGGAGTTCAGCATCTTGCATCGCAAGATGAAAAAAAGCTTTGGCAGCGATAAGAATGCCGGCAGTAATTAGTTAGCGCTACTTAAGTTTTTGGAGAGGTCGGCCGGCGCGGCGGCGCGCAGACGGTTCACTACACGGTCGCGGCCCAGCACCACCATGGTGTCGAAGAGCGGGGGTGCAACAGCTTGCCCCACGATAGCGACGCGTGTGGCATTAATCAGCAAGCCGGCCTTGACACCTTCTGCTTCACAGAGCGCGCGTAGGGCGTGATCACACGCATCGTGATTCCATTCCGGTAGTGCGGCCAACTTCTCGGCTAATTTCGCGAGCAAATCGGGTATTTTTGGATCTTTCCAGAATTTTGCTTCGGCCGCGGGATCGATAGTGAATTCGTCACTGAAAAACGCGCGAGCCCAGGTGGAGAAATCCGGCAGCAAGCGAACGCGGGGACGCAACAAGTCGACGGTACGACTAAACCATTCACGTCCAGATCCGGAAGCCCACGTATCTTTCCACAAGCCGCTGCGCTTCAATTCCAGTTCTACTTGTGGGACTAAGTCTTCGATCGGCAAATGTTGGAGATATTGAGTGTTGAACCATTCGAGTTTGGCTTTGTCGAAGACGCCGTTGGTGCGGCTTACGCCTTCCAATTTAAATTTTTGAATCAAGTCAGAGGTACGGAGAAATTCCGCGTCGCCTCCCGGAGCCCATCCAAGGAGCGCCAGGAAATTTTGAAAGGCTTCGGGTAAAAAACCTTCATCGCGATACATGCTGACGCTGGTGGCACCGTGGCGCTTGGAGAGGCGCTTGCGGTCCGGTCCAAGAATGAGGGGCAGGTGCGCGAAGATCGGCGGTTTGGCTGCGAGCGCACGGTACAGCAGAACCTGTTTGGGAGTGTTGGAAAGATGATCGGCGCCGCGAATCACATGGGTGATGTGCATGTCGATGTCATCGACCACCACGCTGAGCTGGTACATGGGCTGGCCGAATTCCTCGTCGCCCTGGCCTGAGCGCAGCAACATGAAATCTTCGATATCGTCGTTGGAAAATTCGGTGTCGCCGAAGACCACGTCGTAGAAAGTGGTTTTTCCGCCGATGGGAACTTTGAAGCGAATCGCGGGCTTGGTTCCAGGGGTGGAAGGGATTCCATCGCGGCAGGTGCAGCGGACGACGCGGCGAACCTGGCCGCCTTCGGTGCCGTCTTCCGCGTGATCGCCGCCGACATATTTTTCGGCGGGGCAGTAACAGAGAAAAGCGCTGCCGTTGGCTAGGCATTGTTTGGCGGCGGCGCGATAGAGTTCGTTGCGCTGGGATTGATAAAACGGGCCTTCATCCCAATTGAGGCCCAGCCAGTTCAGTCCGCTTAGAATGCCTTCGACGAGCTCGGGCTTGTTGCGTTCGGCGTCGGTATCTTCGACGCGCAGAATCATAGTGCCGTTCTGCTGGCGCGCGAAGAGCCAGTTAAATAAAGCGGTGCGCGCTCCTCCTACGTGCAAATAGCCGGTAGGGGAAGGCGCAAATCGCACGCGCACGTTGGCGGCACCGTTGATGGATTCACTCATAGTTGATGTTCGCGGTTAAGTGGCGATGGTTTAGTTTAGCGAAAAGGGGAATGGTCAGTCCAACTCAGGCAGGCTGTATTTTTGCGCAATCTACAGTGTTTGAGGTAATGCCATCTGAAACCTGCACGTATACAGTCGCCATAACTGGGGGTAATCGAGTGGCTATATCCCCGGATCAGTCTGGACTGCGGCCTATGTTTGGTGTCGCGGCCCGGACAAAAATGGAGAGGGTCAATGATCAATCGCAATTTGTGGCGCAATCATGTGTGGATGTTGGGCCTGATCGCCGCGCTTGTTTTAGGCGCCTCGGTTTATGGTCAAGATCGTGATCGTGACGACTATCGCGGCGAATGGGTTTACCTGGGGAACAGGCATGTCGACGGTCATCGCGATCACGATGTGGTGCAGGTGGGCGTGCGGGACGGCAAATTTCGGGCGGTGCAATTGCGTGTGAGCGGCGGTGCGGTCGACTTCCATCGCGTGATAGTGCATTTCGGCAATGGCACATCCGAAGAAATCGCGTTCCGCGAACGCATTCCTGACGGCAGCCGGACTCGTCCGATCGATCTCCCCGGGGATCGCCGCATAATCAAGAGCGTGGAAATGTGGTACGGCAAAGAAAGCTGGCACCGGCTACCGAAGGTGGAAGTGTACGGAATCCGCTGATTAACCAAGGCGATTTGAAAATAGAAAAGGGCGAGTCGGCTTGATTACCGACTCACCTTTCTTTCGAATGCTAGTTCTCTTTTTGTGAGATGGGGAATTACATGCTTGCGGCGCGGCTGGATTGCGTTTTTTCCATTGGCTGTCCGCAAGCGCAATAGAAATTCGATTCGGCAGTCGACCCTATTTCAATGAAGAATATTTTTTGCACAGTTGCCCACAGGCGGGCTTTAGAAATAAATGTTGCAGGGGGTTGACGGATAAGGGAAAGCTGGTATAAAGTTACAAATGGTTCGGGGCGCTTGCGTAGCGCCAGGGGTCACCGTAACTGGTGGAACCGAACTAGCAGGGCGTCACAGTCGGGTCGAATTCCTGAAGTAGATCCTAAGTGAGGTTCTTTACGAGCACAGGATAGAAATATGTCGAGCTTCGCGCAAAGACGCCTGAGGAAGGCGACTGTGCCCGGCGCTCGACGCCGGGTTTTTTATTTTCTGGAGATTTGAGTCTCGAAGTTTGAGATTCGACAGCCGGGAAAGAGTTCCGAGGAATTCGGAACGCCCTGACGGGATCAGGGGTATAGCTCTTTGACAACAGAAAGGCTGGCAAGTTCACAGTAAGGGCCTCTGTGATCTTATCGAAGTGTATCTGCGTGAGCAGTGACACGGCGAGGATCGCGGAGAATTATTGTGGACGATTACAAGTTTTGCTCGAGTTGAGCATAACTGTGGAAGAAAAGGCGGACTTATCAATTGTTCGAGAAGCGTAGAGACGAAAGCCTGTGCTGCTGAAAGACTAAATCCGAGAGGATTAAGGAATTAAGCGGTACGAGGATGTATGGAGCTGCGTGAATCGAAACGTTGAAGGATTTATCGAAAGATGGATCGTAAGACGGATTGAGTAAGTTTTATGATTAAGCTACTAAGAGCGTACGGTGGATGCCTTGGCGCCAGAAGGCGAAGAAGGACGTGGCAAGCTGCGATAAGCCTCGGGGAGCCGCAAGCAGGCTTTGATCCGAGGATCTCCGAATGGGGAAACCCGGCGAGATGAACTCTCGTTACAGCCCGTTGAATACATAGACGGGTATGAGCCAACCCAGGGAAGTGAACCATCTCAGTACCTGGAGGAAAATAAATCACAGAGATTCCGAAAGTAGCGGCGAGCGAAATCGGAACAGCCCAAACCCAAGTGCTTGCATTTGGGGGTTGTAGGACCGCATAAGTAGAGTTACCAAAC
>DATMOS010000135.1:0-51182 GCA_035568155.1 Verrucomicrobiia bacterium
GAAAGCGTTGAGAGCGTCCGGGCAGCCGACGCTATTGCTATCGAGCGCACGCTTGCCGGCGATCGCGACGCTTTTCGCATTCTCGTGGAGCGCCATAGCGCCACCATTTTTCGGCTGGCGTACCGGCTGACCGGCAATCATCACGACGCCGAGGAAATTGTGCAGGAGGCGTTTTTGCGTGCTTATCAAAAACTCGAGCAGTTTGCCTCGCAGGCCAATTTCGCC
Organism: Verrucomicrobiia bacterium; assembly: GCA_035568155.1. Classification (GTDB taxonomy): domain Bacteria; phylum Acidobacteriota; class Terriglobia; order Acidiferrales; family UBA7541; genus Acidiferrum. The sequence goes on from DATMOS010000135.1 coordinate 226, forward strand.
ACCTGGGTGTATCGCATCGCGGCGAATTACACCATCGACCGCATGCGCCAGCGCAAGCAGGAAGATGCCCGGCGACAAGCTCCGAGTGCGGAGATGAGCGATGACGTGGAGCAGGATCCGCTGCGGCAAGTTCCGGACGCTGCACCAACACCCGAGCGGTTGACGCAAAGCGTGGAGCTGCGCAGACAGATGGAAATTGCGTTGGACAGTTTGACTCCGGCGGAGCGCATCGCTTTTGTGATGAGGCATTGCGACGGTTGCGGAATTGAAGAAATCGCCGCGGCGCTGAAATCCAATTCGGGCGCGGCGAAGAACACCGTTTTCCGCGCGGTGCACAAGTTGCGGCAGATGTTGGAGCCGCAACCTGCGCCGCGCGCGACGGCCAGAGCCATGGGAACGGAATCATGAAGCATTTAAGCGAAGAACAGTTGATTGCTTATCAGGACGGCGAGACTGCCGGGCGCGATGCTGCCGCGGCGCACCTCAACTCTTGCGCGGAATGCCAGGCGGAGTTGAATCGCCTCGCCGAAATGCTCGCGGCTTACCAGGCGCTGCCGGTTCCAGATCCTGGCGAAGACTATGGACGGCGTGTTTGGCAACAGATTGCGCCACGACTCGAGGAAAAGCGCAGCCACTGGTGGCAGGTGTTTCTTGAGCCGCGAAGATTGACGGCGGCCGGACTGGTTGCCGCGCTTTTGCTGATTGCTTTTCTTGTTGGGCGCGTGAGCAAGCGGGTGACTCCGGCGGGTGGAGAAGTGACAACTACGGCGATCGCTGATGAGGCGCGGGTGCGTGAGCGGGTGTTGCTGCTGGCCGTGGGCGAACATCTGGGGCGATCCGAGATGGTGTTGATGGAAATTGCGAATGCGCAACCGGAAGGAGCGAGCGTGAAGAAAGTGAACCTCTCATCGCAGCGGCGACGCGCGGAAGAATTGCTGGACGAAAACCGGCTGTACCGGCAGACCGCGTTGCAGGAAGGCGATATGGGCATCGCAAATGTGCTGGACGAATTGGAGCGGGTACTGCTGGACGTGGCTCACAGTCCGGGGAATGTGACGCCTGCGCAGTTCAAATCCATCCGGCAGCGTATCGATGATGACGGACTGCTGTTTAAGGTTCGGGTGCTCACGCAAGAAATTGAACGGCGGGAAAAGACAGGAAAGCAAGGGCCGGCGGAAAGCGGCGCTGCGAGAGTCGAAAGGAATAATCAGGCATGAGCTTTAATAAATCACTTCGAGTCGCAACATTTATATTCGCAGGGGCGTTCGCGCTGCTATCGCGGCCGGCGGGCGCACATGCGTGGAGCGGTTGGCAAGATTTTGCGCAAACGTCCGAAAACGCTATAGCGGAATCAGCTGAGCCTGAGAATAGTGAGATGCAAAGCGACCGCGATCAGGAACAGCGCGACCGCGAACAAGAAAAGCGCGAGCGGGAGCAGGAACAACGTGACCGGGAGCAAGAAAAAAAGGATCGCGACCAGGAACGCCTGGACCGGCTGGAAGAGCTGTACGACAACGGACGCGAAGCTCTGGATGACGAGAAATATGAGCAGGCGCGCGATAAATTCGCGGCACTGGCGAAGGCCAATGGCCCGCAAACGGATGCGGCGCTCTACTGGCAGGCTTATGCCGCCCAGCGTCTGGGACAGCGCGAGGCAGCGCTGGCTGCGCTCGCCGATTTGAAAGCTCGTTTTCCGCAAAGCCGTTGGCAGCGCGATGCAGGCGCACTGGAAATTGAGGTCCGGCAAGGAACCGGACAGCCGTCACGCCCGGAATTGCAGGGCGACGAAGAATTGAAAATGCTGGCCATTCAAGGCTTGATGAACAGCGATCCGGAACGGGCCATGCCAATGATTGAAAAAGTTTTGCAAGGTCCGGCATCACCCAAGGAAAAATCAAGGGCCATGTTCTTGCTGGCCCAGAGCGGCTCTCCACAAGGACGCGAAATCATCGGGCGAATTGCGCGCGGGCAAAGTAATCCCGAGCTACAAAAAAAGGCAGTGGAATATCTCGCAATATTTGGCGGACCGGAAGCGCGGAAAACCATGGCGGAGATTTATGCCTCAACCGCGGATCCTGCGCTGAAGCGCTCCATTTTGCGTAGCTACATGATTGGCGGCGACAAGGAGCGGTTGTTTGCAGCGGCCAAGAGCGAAAAAGACCCGGCACTGCGACGCGAAGCGATTCGCCAACTAGGGCTAGTCCATGGAGAGCAGGAATTGGAACAACTGTATCGGACGGAGAACACCCCGGAGATCCGGCGCGAGATCTTGCAGGCATTTTTCTTGGCCGGCGACGTAACCAAGATGCTGGAAGCCGCGAAAAACGAAAAAGATCCGGAGCTGCGGCGCGCGGCGGTGCGCAACCTTGGATTAGTTCGTTCCGATGATTCCGGCAAAGCGTTGGCAACCATTTATGCGAACGAGACGGATCGCGGCATTCGCGAAGAAGTGTTGAACGCGTACTTCCTGCAAGGAAACGCCAGCGCGATTGTGGCCATTGCCAAGGCCGAAAAAGATCTAGGGCTCAAGAAAAAAGCGGTGGAAAAGCTGTCGCTGATGCGCTCCAAGGAAGCGTCGGATTACATGATGGAACTGTTGCAGAAATAGGTGAGCGAAATGAAAACCGCGAATACATTGCGCAATGGTTTGCTTGCAGCTTCGTTCGTTTTGTTGTCCTGCGGCGCCAGTGGGAGTCGAGCGCAGCAGAGTGATACGCCACAGGTCGAGAATTCCCAGGTTCAGACGCGAAGGGTCGGCGGAACTTTGGCTGCCACGATGGCCGACGTCGAGAAGAATGCGGCAAGTCCGATATGGGTCGGCTATGCAGTAAATGCGGTAGCCGGACAGCACTCGATTTGTTGCGGGAATTACAACGATGGAGAAAACTGTAGAAAATGTGCGCTGGAAACCGGAGATGCGCGGAATGCGGTAAATGCAAAAAACGAAGCAAGCAAGAGCCCGGTGCTGCTGGAAAGCGGGCGGCGACTGACCGTGCTGTTCCGGTTGCGAGACAAACAAGTCATGCGCGTAAAAGTGGCTACGGAAGATTGCGTTCTGGATGCGGGCGGGTTGGGCTTCGTTTGGCTCACGGATGTAAAACCCGCGGAGAGCGTGGCGTTTCTTGGTGAGTACGTACGCGACGAAAATTTGGGCGGACATGGGAGACATTCCATCGGCAATGAAGCCCTGATGGCGATAGCGTTGCACGACGGGCCGGAAGCGCAAGCGGCGCTCGAGTCTTTCACCGCACCGGCACAACCTGAAGAGTTGAGAAAGCAGGCGGCGTTCTGGCTTGGAGTGGCGCGCGGGAAAGAAGGATTAACGGCGTTGCAGCGCATGGCGAAGAATGATCCGTCCAGTGAGGTCCGCGGGCGCGTCGCATTTGCGCTCTCCGTCAGCAAGGAACCAGCGGCGCTGGAAGAAATGATTCGCATGGCGCACGATGACGAGAGCGGGTATGTGCGCGGGCAGGCGATTTTCTGGCTGGCGCAGAAAGCCGGTAAACGCGCGGTAAGCGCGATCGATGGCGCGATTGCGAATGATCCGGATACGGATGTAAAAAAACAGGCGGTTTTTGCGCTGAGCCAATTGCCGAAAGATGAAGGTGTGCCGAAGCTAATTCAAGTCGCGGAGAATAATCGCAACCCGGAAGTTCGCAAGCAAGCGATGTTCTGGCTGGGGCAATCGCAGGATCCGCGAGCGCTGAGCTTTTTTGAAAAAGTTCTCCTCAAGTAGTTCTTCAACAGCCACCGTGAAGCAGGTGTGCATCTGTCGCGCTCCAGCGTGCAGCAGCGTTCGAATGATTTGCTCGAGTTGGCTCGTGCGCCGGGCGTTCGAATGCTCAATGTCGGCGTGTCGACAATTGAACAAGATGTCGGCGAGCAGACAACTACACTTGCTAGCTCCATGCAGTGTTCCGTGAAACAAGAAAATTCTTATTCGTCCAGTGAAAAACTCGTTTCACGTGAAACGGATTTCGCTCGAACGTGAGAGTCATTCGAAGGCGCGGCCCGTTCGAACGGTCGTGGCATTCGAATGAGGTGCGCACTCTGAATAGCTGCTGGAATGTTTAACGCAACGTGGTGAAGGAATGGCGCGGAAAAGTTTGCAAAGACGGGCGAATGAGGGGTGCTGGCTGGCGCGAAGGACCGAAGAGAGATTTCTTGTATCTAGGTGGAGGCGGCAGGTTGGGTTGAGAATGTCGCTGTGAGGGGTGCGATCTAGATCGCGCCCCTCGCGCGGCGGGCGGCGCCCGTGATTTCTCCGGTGCACAACCGAAGTGGAGCTTAGGGACCCCCGCTGCAGTCACGCACGGCCGAACAGTCGCCAGACGATTCCATCGCACGCACAAGGAAGGTTACCGTGGCTCGAATTATTTGTGGAGTGGATGTTTGGGAAACAGGCTAAGGTTGGACGCCAAGGGTGCTGGATGATGTGTAGCTCATTCGAACAGACAAGGCGTTCGAATGAGCGGGGAGCACTCCGCTCAGTTTGCGCGCTGCACAAGAACACCGGTTTTGCAGAGCTGAATCGGAACCCTGCTCTCGCACCGCATATTGGTAGTTTTACTAATGGTAGGTATACGTGGAACACGCAAAATAAAAAAGTTCCAGCAAGGAGAAACCGGACCGCTTAGTCGCCGGTGGGGTTGGAGCGCATGTAGCGCCAGGGATTGACCGGGGCGTTGTTCATGCGGACTTCGTAATGGACGTGCGGGCCTGTGGAGCGGCCGCTGATGCCGGTGTAGCCGACTACCTCGCCGCGCTTGACGCGCGCGCCTGGGATGGCGGAGAAGGCGGAGAGATGCGCGTACCAAGTGGTAATGCCGAATCCGTGGTCGATCACTACCAAGCGGCCGTAGCCGGTGTGGGTCTCGGCATTGATTACGACTCCGTCAGCCGTCGCGTGCACGGGCGCGCCGTAGTCTGAGGCCACATCAACGCCGCGGTGAAACGCGCCTTCCCCGCTAAAGGGGTCCATGCGTTCGCCGAAGCTGTCGGTAATGTGCCCCATGACGGGCCAGATGGAGGGCGTATAGGACGAATCGGCAAAGCTCATGGCGGGCATCAGGCGCAAACTGGCGGAGGAGACGGCGATCACGGCGGCGTTGCGTTTCAGAAAGGTGTATTGCTCAATCGAGCGGTCGAAGCTGTCTTGGGCATTGGCTGGACCGTCGGGCTCGTCAAAGGCCGCAGGGTGGTAGCGGAGCACACCATAGGTCATGGCCACTTCGGTGGCTAGAGACTGCAAGGAGTCAAGACGCTGGTTGGTATCGACCACCGTGCCTTGCAACTGCTTGTACTGCTTCTTGAGAGTTTCCTGGTCGTGACGAAGAGCGTTGTAGTTGCCGACCTTCCACAGCATGCGCGAGTAAGAACCTACCGCAGCTACAACTGTGAGAGTGCCAATAAGGGCGAGAACCGCCAAGGCGTGCAATTGGTAGGCAGGAATAATCACCTTACGCATCTTCCCGGGCGTGGAGGCGATATAAAAAGTGTAGTTCTTACCGGACATACTAATCCTCAGTTTTGCTACACCGCGAGGCGCTGCTAACTCCCGCCGCAAGCAACTCTAATCTTAGCAAATCCGAGCGACGGCTGGGTTTACTCGCTGGGGCATACTAGAATCGGGGGGTGTTAGAGTCAATCCTGTATTTGCCTGTTCGTGGGCCAGGGTGTGGAAAGCCGTCCCCTGTCCTGTAGGACAGGTTTTTGTCAAAAGAAGGGCCACTGTATCAAATTGAGCAGTTTAGAACCGGCGAGAGGCTTACTTGCGAGAACGCGGGACCGGGAGTGAGGATGACGTTCTCGAACGGATCAGGCGTGTCTTTGCCGGGCCGTTGCACAACCGAAGCGGCGGTTTGCGGAGTGCGGCAGGCTCAAGATTTCTGTCGCTGGGAATAGGAGATGATGCGGCGCTGATTTCTGGCACTCCGGGCCATGAAACAGTTCTGACGTGCGACTGGTTTCTGGAGGGCACACACTTTTTGCGGGACCAGCATCCTGCGGATGCCATTGGATGGAAATGTCTTGCCCGGGCGGTAAGCGATATAGCTGCTATGGGAGCAGCTCCTCGCTGCTTTCTGTTGAGCCTGGCGCTGCCGCGAGAATTGACGAGCTCGTGGCTGCATGATTTTCTTGGAGGACTGCGGCGGGCGGCAACCCGGTTTGGCTGCTCGCTGGCGGGGGGAGATACGACCGAGCGGCCGGAGGTGTTAATTAATGTTACGGTCGTTGGTGAGGTGCGTCGCGGGCAGGAGGTGCGGCGTTCCGGGGCGCGACCGGGCGACCTTATCTATGTGAGCGGGCGGCTGGGCGAAGCGGAGTCGGGTTTACAATTGCTTCGCGAACGGAAGCGGGGCTTGACCATGCGAGAACCGCGCCTGCGAAAGCATTTGTATCCAGAGCCGCGACTGGAGTTAGGGCGGTGGCTGAGCGAAAAACGCGTGGCTAGCGCGATGATGGATCTGTCGGATGGATTGTCGAGCGACTTACGGAGATTGTGCGAGGCAAGCAAAGTTGGGGCTGTAATCAGATCTGATGATGTTCCATCGGTTGGCATGACAAAAGTAGGTCGTAAACGTGGAGTTGATCCGATACGGTTGGCGCTTCATGGCGGGGATGATTACGAATTGTTGTTTACTGTGTCGAAGAGTAAAGCTACACGGTTACCGCATTCGGTGGGCGGAGTGACGATCACGCGGATAGGGGAGATTACCCCGGCGCGCGATGTACTGGTCGCCGACGGCGGTAGCCGCTCACGAGTTTTGAAACCTCGCGGATGGGACCCCTTCAGGAGCTCGAAGTGAGTGTGGCCTTGAAGGCTTCTACATCTCGACTGTTCTTGCACATTAGCTGGGCTTCGAGCCTGCTGGCCATCTCAGTGATTAGCTTGGCAGCACAGTCGGCTTCGAGAGACATTAAGCCAGTCGATGCCGTTCAAGGCATCGTCGCGGCGTTCCGACAACACCGCGTTGTGCTCATTGGAGAGGCGCACTGGTTACGGCAGGCTGGGGACTCCTATATCGATCTGGTCCGCGACCCGGCGTTTCAGGAGACCGTTCAAGACATCGTCGTCGAATTCGCGAGCCGCAATAATCAGCCATTGCTTGATAGATATATCGCCGGTGAAGACGTTCCTGTAGACGAGGTGCGGCATATCTGGCGTGACACCACCAAAGTAGCCTCCTGGGAATCGCCAATTTATGCGGAATGGCTTGTCGCGATACGCGAAGTCAACATGAAATTGCCGCCGGCCCGTCGTTTGCGTGTGCTCGCCGGCGACACGCCAATTGATTGGCATCGCATCCTTACTCACTCTGATTGGGCAGCGCTCGGCGACAACAACATATCGATCGCAGATGTCATCCTAGACCAGGTCCTGAAAAGGAAGCATCGATCCTTGGTCGTCCTGGGAAGCAATCACGTGACAAAGTCTGGCGACCGCGATGGGGCTGACAACGTTACCACTCGAATCGAATCACGCTACCCGGGCGTCACATATGTGGTACTGCTGGACTCTGTCACCACACTCAATTCCGCATCGCAAGAGCTGTTGCGCATCTCAGGTCAAAACGCACCAGCGCTCTACGAAATCGCCAGAGCACCCCTGGAAAAAGCTACTGGTAAAGATGGATTGCCACTTATAAAGAAGGCGGACGCGCTTCTCTACCTTGGGCCACCTGAGAAGTTAACTCTTGCACCCCCTCCAAGGGGTAGTCTCGAACCGGCGTATCTGCAGGAAGTCGACCGGCGGTCGATGATCGAGTGGGGCGAACTACGAGCGCGGAAGTTTCTTGGCCCTGCCGCCGAATGAAAGCAGCAGAAAAGGACGGCAATCGCCGGACATGCAAAGTGCTGCCCATTCTATTGAGAGTTCAGGCCGGCTGCGGGCTTCCGATGGTGGTGTTGGGCGGCAGCGAAGACGGGGGCATAGCCGGTGATACGGGCACAGTTGCGGTATGTGCCGGAGGAGTGAAATGGCGGTAAATCGCCAGGGAAATGGCGCCCATGCCCCACAACACCACGGCGAACCTGATCCACCCACCCAGGAACGGAATCATTCCCAGGACGCGCAAGACGATGACGCCCACGACCATGCGCCCGATTAACTGCCAAGTCTCTCTGGTATGGCCCATCAACCACTGGCCGACAATAGCGCCGACGACGATTTGCGCGCAGAACAACGCGGTCATCCACAGAATAAAAGTGGAAATTCCAATCATCAGCCCCACCACGGTGATACAGGCGATGAAAGCGGCGATGGGCACGCCGAAGAAAACCAGCACACCGAGGCCAAACGAGGCCCCGTAGCGCTCCGCGGAGGCCACCGAAGCTCGAGCGAAGTTCGGCAAAAGATTGAAAAGCACCAGGCCAAATAAAATGACTGCCGCGGTCCAAATTAAACGCCAGACGTAAAAGCCGCTCTCTTCATATCGTTTGTGATGTTCTTCCGGGGTGAACACGGGCGTAACCGCCAGTTTTGCGCCGGAAGAAACCTCGGGAGGGTGTTCTCCTTTGAATTTGACGGGGCCATTGACTTGGGCGCCGGAGTTAAATTTTAAAGTATTGCCTTGGGCTTGTAGCCCTCCACCAATGTTTCCCGCAACGGCAGTTTCAGCAACGAAACCCAAAACATCGCGGCCAACACTCCCGTCGATGGTGAGAGTATTCACGAAGGTGGTAACGCTGCCGCCGACTTTACCGTTGGTGTCGATGTTGACGGTCTCAGCAAAGGTAAGCAAATTCTTAGCTACCACTCCGCTCACCCAAGTTGTATTCGTAAAGGAGCGTATATTACCGTCAACCTTCCCGTTGACGCGCAGCATTTGGGCGAAGGCTATAACGTCTCCGGTGACATGGCCCTCAACATCAGCGCCTTGGCAGAACACATAAAGATCGCCGTCGACAGTGCCTTCGATTTTGACGTGATGGCCATGAGCAAAAAGATCGCCCTTGATGGTTTCGTCCTTGCCAACTTCAATGGTGTCGCCTTGGTTGCGAAATTCGGTGGCCATGGCTGGCGAAGGTATGGAAGCGGCCGCAGCGATTCCGGCGACCATCATGGCAAAGACCGATCCGCGGCCCCGCAGGCGCCGCCGCAGGAAAACCACGGCCGATCCGGCGATCGTCAACAAAGCCAAAACCTCAAGTAGAGTGACCATCGATTGCCATCCTTTCCAGAAGGCGCCTTGAAAAATCATTAGATTGAGAACGCTGCTGCCGCCAAAGCCAGCTTGCTCGAAACGCTGCTGCATGGGCTCGACATATCCGGTGTATAACGCGTACGCCCCGGTGGCGGCTAGTCCGACAACCGCGCCCCAAATCCATTGCATGGATTTTCGCGCGGTCTGCTGAAAGGCGGCTAATCGCGAGGGCAGCGGTTCGTCTTCTTCAAGCATCGAGCGAGTGAGAAGGCGTGATTCGCGCTCAAGAGCGCGCAACAAGATGCGGCAAGAAGAGCAATCCTGAGCATGTGTGGAGACTTGCTGGGCACGCTGGCGATCCAGTTGACCTTCCACATAGAGCATGCCGGTCATTTCATCAAGATGGTCATCGAGATGTTCGTCCAGACGCTCGTCTGGACTATTCGACGATTCGTTCATGCGTTCCCTCCCGCCGCCAGAGCCGCGTTGCCTTCCAGCGCGTTCCGCAATTCGTGACGCGCGCGCAACAATACGACGCCCACAAAAGCGCGCCGCACGCCCAGCTCATCGGCAATTTCGTCGTAACTCATATCCGAGTAATAGCGCATCACCAGCGCCATGCGCGCCCTTTTGCTAAGGCAGGCCAGCGCTTTGCGAACTTCCGCGCTGCTGCGCTGTTCGATCAAGCGATCGAGCTGGCTGGGATCGGGATGTTCGAGAGGCAGCTCATCGCTATCCTCGGTTTCCTTGTCCTGGCGGATCTTGCGGCGGCGCAGCGTATCCCAGCAATGATTAGCCGCTACCTTATATAACCAGCCTGAGAACGGCCGGGAGGAGTCGTATTGATTGATCTTCCCTTTCAGCTTCATAAAAACTTCCATGGTGGCGTCTTCGGCGTCTTCTCGGGTCGGCAGCGCACGGCGGCAAAAACGGAAAATCGCCGGGGCGTAGTCGTGGTAAAGCTGGCCCCAAGCCTGGGCGTCCCCTGCCTTGGCACGGGCGATGGCCTCCGTCGGTTCCGCTATTCCCGGCGAACTCATCGGTCCTGGTCTCAGAGCTTCCATAAGGTAGTACGCAGCCGGGGCGAAAAACTTACACGATGTAGTGGCTAAGGGTTGCGGAGTCTTTTTGGCGACCCGCGCGATGAGACTGCCCTTAAACTGCCAGCAATCTATCAGAAAACAGAACGGCCTGGCGGTTTGCCAGGCCATTCGAGGATAAGTCGGAGGATGGGAAGGCCCGCAGTTGCAACTCAGTCCGAGCGCGAAGGGCTAAAAGCTGATCTTCGCGGCGATTTGCAGTCCGCGAGGACCCCCGCTTCCCAGGAAGGGATAGCCGATGCCAACGTCTCCGGTGGCCGTCAGCCGTAAAGCTCCAATGGACCTGCCATTGGTCCCAACGCCGTTCGCCGCGGCATCCGCGATAAATAAAGGTAGATAGGGATTCGCGAAATTTGGGTGGTTGAATAAATTATAGGCTTCAAAACGCAACTCTAACTTTATGCGCTCGGTAATCGCGGTGTCTTTAAAGATGGAAAAATCAAACTGGCGGAAATGAGGTCCAATGAGGGAGTTGCGCCCTTCATTGCCGAAATGGCGCGTGCCCGGTATGCAGCTATTCGCGAAACCAGTTCCACCAGCTGCTGGATAAGTGCACGGAATCGCGAACGAAGTGAGGTCCAGGAATTGCGCGGGATCGCTGGAGTAATGAATTGGTCCCACAACGTCGGGGCGGCCAAAACCTTCTCCGCTGCCGTCGTAGTCGTCCTCAAAGTTGTAGTTCAACTGGAAAGGCTGCCCGGACTGCGCGGTGACGATGCCGTTGACACCCCAGCCGTCAGTGAGGCGCTGCCAACTGCCTTTATGGTTTGGAAATTGATAAATGAAATTCCAGGTGAGGCGGTTGCGGACGTCAAAATTGGAATTGCCGCGGTTGAAACCGATGGGCGCGGCGCTGTCGTTAGGTTGCGAAGCATTGGGAACGTAGTCTTCACCGTCGCTGGCGTCGTCGATGGAATGGGACCAGGTGTAGTTCAGCGTGGTAGTAAATCCATGCCAATCGGTTACCCGCAAGCTGGTTTGCAACGCGTTGTAATTGGAATTGGCGGAAGACTCCTGATAATTGATGTAGAAGAACGGTGAAAATCCTGTGAGGGTCTGGTAACGGCGGGGAACACTGAAGTCGTTGATGCAGTTGCACGCCAGATCCGCGGCGGTAATTTGCGCTTGGGTAGGCTGGTTAATATCGCGGAAGCGAAGCAGCTTATGTCCATTAGATCCTACATAGCCGATCTGGAAAACGGTTTTGCGCGTTAGCTCTTGCTGAAAATTCAGATTGAAATTCTGCATGTACGGCGTACGGATGTTTGGATCGACTCCGAAGGCATCGCCCATGGGGCTGGCGAAACCGTATACCGGAGAACCAGAGGCAAAAGGGCCCGAATTTGCGCTAGCCGAAGAGATGGGGTTAGGGCCGAATCCCGAATAGGCTGGGCCGGGATCAAAGCCGCTGTTGAACGGCAGATGCCCCATGAAGAGGTCCTGGGAAAAGGCATCATAAAAAATTCCGTATCCCGCGCGCACCACGGTCTTGCCCTGGCCGGTCACATCCCAGGCCACGCTCACGCGCGGTCCCCAGTTGTTGTAATCCGGTTGGTACAGGCGGCCTTGACCCACAAGCACGCCTAAACCGGTGGCGGTGTCGACATTCGTAAAGTTGCCGTGCTTTTCCTGAATTAGGCCGTAGTAGTCGTAACGCACTCCCAGGTTAAGGGTGACGTTTTTCTTCCAGCGGTAACTGTCCTGGATGTAACCAGCATGAGAATTTTCAAAAGTGTTGCGATTAGTATCGCCCTGACGCTGCGAGCCACCCGTGGGTGTACCGGCAAGGAATTCCTGGAGACCGGTCTCCGTCACAAGGCCAGTGGTCGCATCGGTCTGCGTGCTGAAGGAAAGGGTTCCCCGGAAGCCGCGATTGAACATTTGGGATATGGAAGTGCGCCTGAATTCGTAGCCGAACTTAATGGCGTGCTTACCGAGTGTCCAGGAAATATTGTCGATGTAGTGCCAGTTGGTATCGACGCGCTGGCGCGGATCACCATTATCGGCCCCGAGAGGAGCAAGTCCGGAGATGCTTATTTTCGGGAGCCCAAAATTATAGGGCGCGGCATTGGCGGTGCCCGGGCCTATGGTATCCAGGCCGATGCTGGTGGGATCGAAGTTGCGATCCTCGGGGAAGAATCCCTCGGCGAAGCGGTTCCATCCTAGCCGCGCCTCGTTGACGATCGACGGTGTAATGGTGGAAACGTAGGAAATAGAAATAAGCTGCACGCGTGTTGGCGTGGAAGTGTTGTAGCCCGGAACGAGTCCACCGCCGACCAGCGCCAGCGGGAAACTCTGTGTGCTGTCACCGATGTAATAGCGGCCGGTCAAAAGATTATTGGCGTTGATGTTGTGATCGATTTTTACGATAGCGCTATCGACGCGGTTTGAGAATGGCGTGGCCAGCGAGACGTTGGCGGTCACCGGGGTCTGCCCGTCAGATCCATCGGTGAGGCAGGAACCTCCGAGGTTTGGCGCGGGCCAGGGATTTCTGGCGAGCAGAGCAGAGATAACGGGATTAACGGCTGTGCCATTCGCGGCGGTAGCGGTGGCAATATCCTGAGCGGTCGGGACGCAAGCGGTGCTGGCTTCGGCGCCCTTTTCACGCATGCCTTCGTAATCGACGAAGAAGAAAGTCTTGTCGCGCTTGATCGGACCGCCCAGCGCTCCCCCAAACTGATTATTGTGAAAAGGATTTTGCGGCGAACCGACCTGATTGAAAAAATTGCGGGCGTCCAGAGCGTTGTTGCGGAAAAACTCGAAGCCCGTTCCGTGAAAATCATTGGTGCCGCTCTTGGTAACGATGTTGACCACGCCGCCGGCGCTGCGGCCATATTCGGGTTCAAAATTGGAAAGCACGCGCAACTCGGCGATGGCTTCGATGGGCAGAATGGTCGCGGGCGTGCCGAAGACTCCGGCTTCGTTGATGGCCGGGTCGTTGCGGTAACCGTCATTCATGTCCGTGCCGTCGAGCAGGAAATTGTTGGCGCGGCCACGCGCTCCGTTGACGGAGAACACCCCAAAGGAACCGGGCGAATCGGTGATCTGGTCGGGCGAGCCGGCGACACCGGGCACGAGAAAGATGAGCTTCTGATAATCGCGTCCATTCACGGGAAGATTGGTGACTACAGTGGACTCGATGATCCCGCCCAGCGTGTCGGAAGTGGATTCCACCTGTGTCAAAGTGTCTCCCGACACCTCCACAATCTCGGAGACTTCGCCGGGCTGCAGTATCACATCGGCGCGGCGCTCGGTGGAGACTTCCACGCTGATGCCACTTACCAAGCCGGCCTTGAAGCCGGATTTTTCTACGGTGACGCTGTACGTGCCGATGGGCAGCTCGGGCGCGCTGAAGTTTCCGTCATCATCGGTGGTGACCGTGCGCAGGAGTCCCGTACCAGTATTCTTCACGCTGACGGTGGCGCCGGAGATTGCAGCGCCGGAGGTATCGGTGACGGTACCGAGAATTGTTCCGCGAAAAGTTTGTGCATTGGCGTTGATGGCTAGCGCACTCAGAAAAAAGACAGCGGCCAGCACAAAGTTGCGTACCAGCGCGAGGCTGCGGATCCATGCCATCATCAAAGTCTCCTCAGTTTGCTTATGATTCACGAGCGCACTCCCCGAAAATTGCGGGCTTCCCTCGACGAAGTACCGTGATTGGGTCTTGCAAGTACGAATACACTACCCGCGGGTCCGCAAGGGCGTCAAGCAGGTTCAAGATAAGGTTTCTAAATATTGTTAAAGATTATCGCTAGCAATTGCGGCAAAACTCCGCTAGGAACCGGTCCACTCGGTATTTATTTTTGGCGGATGCAACAAAGTCTGCATAACGACGCAATATTGTTCCGTTTTTTCCTGCAGCGCTTTCCTTTGTTCGGCAGTTGCCTGCGGGGCATCGATGTCGAACCGGACGCGAATTTCCTCAAAACCCACTGGCACATCTCTGGAAAGACCCAGCGTGCCGCGCAGGTCCATGTCGCCGCTTACGCTAACCTTTACGTGCTCGGTGGGGATTCCCATCGCGGTCGCGACGAGCTGACAAGTGATCTGTGCGCACGCTGCTAGCGCGCCGAGCAATAGATCTCCAGAACACGCCGACGTGCCAGCCCCGCCGACACCCTTGTGAGCTTCCGCTTGATAGATGGCGCGGCCAATATCCACGGAACAACTCATGGGTGTACCGGTCTGCGAGCCGGTAGCGGTCATGGTAATCCGCGAGGAATTGGGATCGCTACGATACTTTTCCTTCAGCGGCTTTTGCAGGGATCTAATATCCAATGGCGGCCTCCAAAAATTTGTTATGCTGCACCGATATTAGATGCGCGGCCCCGGAATTCACAAATGGAAATCAGTAATTCGATGGACGAGTCGGCGGAACGGGTCGTGAACCCCCGGAATGAATCGCTGAGGCTTCCCGCCGGTTCACGTTTCGGCCGCTATGAGATCCTTGGCCCGCTAGGCGCCGGCGGCATGGGCGAGGTTTACCGCGCGCGCGACCCCCGGCTGGGACGTGAACTGGCCATAAAAGTCCTTGCCCGCAAACTCTCGGACAACAAATTGGACGTTAAGCGTTTTGAGCGAGAAGCTGAATCGGCCTCCGCACTTAATCACCCCAATATCGTGACCATCTTCGAGTTAGGACAAGTTGAGAGTACGTATTACATCGCGATGGAACTGGTCGAGGGCCAGTTACTGCGCGACATGCTGCGAGCCGGGCCGATTCCCTTGCAAACGGTCCTGCGCATCGCGGCGCAAATCGTCGATGGACTTGCAAAAGCACATGCGGCGGGCGTGATGCATCGAGACCTGAAACCAGAGAACGTTATGATTTCCCGTGATGGCCTGGTAAAAATCCTGGATTTTGGTCTCGCCAAGCTAGTCAGCACGGACACGGACACTAGCCTGCCGCTGGAGCTCGAGACCGTTAGCACCTCGGAAACCAACCCGGGCGCGCTTCTGGGCACACTGCCGTACATGTCGCCGGAGCAAGCCAACGGTCTGCCCTTGGATTTCCGTTCCGACCAGTTTTCGCTTGGTTCGTTGCTCTATGAAATGGTGACGGGAAAACGCGCGTTCCCCCATCAGGGCGCCGCTGAGATTCTCGCAGCGGTCCTACGGGATCAACCTGAAGCAGCAGCATCGTTAAATCCACAGGCACCCGCGCCACTTTGCTGGGTTATAGAGCGATGCCTGGCAAAAAACCCCAAAGATCGCTACGACTCCACCCACGACCTGGCCAGAGATCTGACGGCGATTCGCGACCGGCTTCCCGAAGCGCCGTCGCGCCATTTGGCGGCTCGGATCAACACATTGCCTAGTCAGGCCACGGCGTTTATCGGCCGCGAGCGAGAAGTGGCCGCAGTGAAGGAATTACTGTTGCGCGAGGATGTCCGGGTGGTCACGCTCACTGGACCCGGCGGAATAGGAAAAACCCGGTTGGCGCTGCAGGTCGCCAGTGAACTACGCGAACGTTTCGACGGTGGAATATGTTTTATTCCACTGGCGGCGGTCAGCGATGCATCGCTCATTCCTTCGATCATCGCGCAAGGATGTGGGATAAGGGAAACGGGCCGCCCGGTGAGTATTCAAAGCCTGAAGGAATATTTGCAGGACTCCCGCTCAAACCTATTGCTGATCTTTGACAATTTCGAGCACCTGCTGACGGCAGCGCCGCTGGTGTCGGAATTAATTACCGCCGCTCAAAAGTTACGTGTTCTGGTGACCAGCCGAGCTCCCTTGCATATCTACGGCGAATTTGAATTCCCGGTGCCTACGCTGGCGTTGCCGGAGCTGCAACACGGCACATCGCGTAGTATTCTTTCGCAGAATCCCGCCATCGCATTATTCATGGCGCGCGCAGTTGCCATTAAGCCAAATTTTGAACTCACCGATGAAAATGCGCGAGCCGTGGCGACTATTTGCACCCGGTTGGATGGCTTGCCTCTGGCGATCGAGTTAGCCGCCGCACGTATCAAGTTACTCTCGCCATCTGCGATGCAGTCGCGGCTGGAAAGTTCGCTGCAGCTTCTTACCGGTGGGGCAAAAGATCTGCCCATGCGACAGCAGACCCTGCGAGCAACAATGGACTGGAGCTATGACCTGCTCAGTCCGGCCGAGCAGACCCTATTCCGGAGACTTTCCGTTTTTGTCGGCGGATGCACTCTGGAGGGCGTTGAGGCCGTCTGCAATACCAGGCAAGATCTTCAGGTCGATGTGCTAGACGGCGTGGGATCGCTGGTCAACAACAGCCTGGTTCGACAGGTTGAGCAATCCGCGGGCGAGCCGCGTTTCGCGTTACTGGACACCGTTCGCGAGTATGGGCTGGAGCGACTGGCTGCCAGTGGTGAGGAATCCGCGATAAGAAAGGGGCATGCGGCCTACTGCCTGGTGCTGGCCGAGGAATGCGCGGCGCAAGCCGCCGATCCAGGAAACACGGAGTGGTTGAGTTTGCTGGAAGTGGAGCACAACAATTGTCGCGCAGCGCTCGATTGGTTGACGCGCACTGGAAACGCGGAGTGGGGACTACGCTTGGGAGCGGCGCTGTTCCAGTTCTGGGAGACGCATGAGCATTTGACGGAAGGCCGCGACCGCCTGGAAAAACTTCTCAAACTGCAAGGAGCCGCAGTACGTTCTAATTCTCGCGCGCGCGTGCTCTTCGCGGCCGGTGTACTGGTTGGTGCGCAGGGCGATAACCGTCCAGCCTACGCGCTGTTCGACGAGAGCCTTCAAATTGCTCGCGAGTTGAATGATACGCGTGGTGTAGGTATCGCCTTGAACGCGCTGGCCGTAAACGCTCGCGATGACGGCGACATATCGACGGCAAGGTCCTTGTTTGAGGAGAGTCTGGCGGTCTGGCGGGGTTTAAATGATCGTGCGATGGTGGCGCGCGCGCTTAGCAACGTCGCCAGCGTGGTGAAATCTCAGAGAAACTATGCGCTGGCACGCTCCCTGCATGAAGAGTCACGGGTGATTTTTGAGGAACTGGGCGATAGCACCTGCATAGCATGGTCTCTCAATTACCAGGGCGACGTGGCCCAGGAACAGGGAGAAATTTCAGTTGCGCGCGAATTGTATGAGCAGAGTCTAAAGATATTCAGAAAGCTGGGCGACAAATGGGGTGTCGCGGGATGCCTGATGGACCTGGGAAACCTGGCGCGTGACGAAGGCGATGAAAAAAAGTCGCGTTTACACTACGCGGAGAGCATGAAGCTTTTTCAGGAGTTGGGGCAGAAACGCGGGATGGCCCGCCTTCTCGACTGCCTGGCTTGTTTCGCCGCGCTGCAGTCTCAACCCGAGCGCGCGTTGCGATTGGCGGGATCGGCTGCGGCGATGCGCCGAGTTCTGGGCGTGCCGCTGTCAACGGCGGAGCAAACGCGCCTGGAAAAAACTCTGGACCCGGCCCGGCAATCTATCTCTCCGGCTAAAGCGGCAGCCGCATGGATGGATGGCTGGACGATGGCGACCGACAAAGCGATACAAGAAGCTTTATCGTTTAGCTGACTGGTTCGGGAAATTGCAGTTTCTTTGGTAGCTGCTCGGCCGTCCCGACGGACGGATCGGAAAATTCGCGGCCGGACTAACTTACTCCGCGGTGGTGGGATCAATCATTCTGCGCACGGCGGAGACGCGGTTGGCAGGAATACCAGCTTTGTTCGCGTGGTTCTGGATGGTGGCTTCGTCGGGGGCCAGATACACGCAGTAAATCTTGTTGCCGGTGACGTAGCTGTGCAGCCATTGTATCTGTGGGCCAATGTCCCGGAGAGCCTGGATCGATTTCTGTGCGGCGGCACAAAACTCGCTGTCCGACAGATTGCCCACATTGGGCATTTCTCGCTCGATAACAAACTTGGGCATAGTTAACCTTCTCCAATGTGCCGCGCTTCAAGATTCGCACGTTACAATTAACAAAACTTTATCCTCGATATGGTTAGCCGTCAAACCCGTGTCCCTGGTTGGAAGTGTGCGATGGGCTGGCAAATTTAATGTTTGCGACTACAATAGCCGCGGCGGAGGAACCCATGCCCCAGCCTGCTCCCTCTTTCTATTGGATTATTTTTGCCCCGATCGCGGCGGTCGGAACATTTAGTTTGCTGTTATTGGGATTGGGCCGGACGGGGCAGCGGCCGCCTGACGCCGCGTGGAAAGGTTCGTTTTACTCCAACCCCAGTGACCCGGCGCTGCTGGTGCCGAAGCGCTTCGGTATTGGCTACACCTTAAATTTCGGCAATCCATGGAGCTGGGCAGTACTGGCTTTTGTGCTGCTCATGGTCGCGGTGCCATTTATCTTGTTAGCGGCCGCCACACATCAATCTGTTCGCTAGTCGCGAGCTCTTTTAATGACTCAGCAGTTCGAGCAGCTCGGTAGTTTCAACGGAGATGGTAGTTTTTAGCGTTGACGCATAGTCCGGTGCCCAGGTGGCCGAGTGTAACTGCGGTAGCAACTCTCCGGATTTCTGCGCGGCGGCAAATTTCGCGGGTTCCACAGCGCCTATCCAGAAGTCCGCGGATGGTATGCCCGCAAGATTAAACTCCGCGAAATCTTCAAACACCATGGTCGGCTCAATCTGCAGAACATTGGTGGATCCCAGCACGGCGCGCAAACTAGTCACGAGACGGTCCGTCAGTGCCGGGTCGTTGTAGGTGGCGTTTGCAGCAGGTGTGACCACTACGATCGGTTCTTGCGGAGCCCCGCCGGCCATCGCTTCACCTTTGGCTACACGCTCGATAGACGCC
Organism: Verrucomicrobiia bacterium; assembly: GCA_035568155.1. GTDB lineage: Bacteria > Acidobacteriota > Terriglobia > Acidiferrales > UBA7541 > Acidiferrum. The sequence continues at coordinate 19,205 of DATMOS010000135.1, forward strand.
AGAACGCGCTTGCGAACTTCAGGCTTGTAAGTGCGCACGGTCAGTTGCAGTTTCACTTCATCAGGAATGATACTGTTTTTAACGCCGCCGTGAATCGTGCCGACGGTAATCACCACTGGATCGAGCGGATTATTTTCGCGCGAAACGATCGTTTGCAGCGTCAGAACCGTTCGCGCGGCGATGATAACGGGATCGATCGTATTTTGCGGACGGCCGCCGTGACCGCCGCGGCCGATAATAGTGATGTCGACGGAGTCAGCGGCTGCTAAGGCATATCCGGGAGTGAAACCTACTTGGCCAACGGCTTGGATAGCGCTATCGTGAACGGCCAAAGCAAAATCAGGCTTCGGGAAACGCGTGAATAATCCATCCTTAATCATGGCGGGCGCGCCCTGGCCCGTTTCTTCGGCGGGTTGACCGACAAAAATCAAAGTGCCGTGCCAACGGTCGCGATTCGTGGCCATTAGTTTGGCTGTTCCGTACCAGCTGGACATGTGGATGTCATGACCGCAGGCATGCATGACCGGAGTTGAAGTTCCGGAATCGCTTTTTGTCACCACCGTGCTGGCAAAGGGCAGGCCGGTCTTTTCTTCAATCGGCAGCGCGTCCATATCGGTGCGCAGTAAAACGGTGTGACCCGTTCCGTTTCGCAGTATGGCCACTACGCCGGTGCCGCCAACACCAGTGGTGACTTCATAGCCAAGCGTTTTCATACGCTCGGCCAGCTTGGCGGCGGTTTGCTGCTCGTGCAAGGCAAGTTCAGGGGAGCGATGCAAATTAATATACAACGATTCGATTTCGGGGTAGATCGCGTTGACTTGTTCCGCCGATGGCGTTGTCCATGCGGACGGCTTTGTTTGAGCTGCGCTGTTTGAGGCTAGCAGTATGCCGATGAAGGTTAAAGTGTAGAGCGGGGGTGCCATATTGTTCTCCGTTGGCGGGAGATATTACTTGAGATTTCGCCCATTCGCAGATTTTTTCAGTTAAATCCGCACTTCACTTGGTGCGTGACTTTGGGCTGAGGCGGCGATGCGGTACAGTTGTGGCACGTCCTGCTGCGGTATTGCGCGATCGGTGCGCCACCGAGCGCGTGTGACAAATTCACACGAATGGCCCGCGTTTTTTTTCGTGGCACAAAATTATTCATGGCCCAAAACTTACCATCGCTTGTAATTGTGGGGCGCCCCAATGTGGGCAAATCCACGCTGTTTAATCGCTTGACCGGCACGCGACGCGCGATTGTCACTGACGAACCGGGCATCACGCGTGATCGTATCTATGGCAAAGCGGACTGGCGCGGACGCGCGCTGGAGATTGTGGATACCGGCGGCCTCGTTCCCGATGACAAAGCGTTGATCCCGCAGGAAATTTTGCGACAGGCGCGTGTGGCGATTGATAACGCGGCTTTGCTGGTGCTGGTGGTCGACACTCATGCGGGAATTACGCCGCTGGACCAGGAGTTGGCCCGGCTGCTGCGCACTACCGGCAAAGCATTTGTGATTGCCGCCAACAAAGTGGATGCGCGTTCGCAGGAAGCAAATGTTGGGAGCTTTCATTCCATGGGCGTGCCCGTGTTTCCCATTGCTGCGGAGCACGGCACCGGAATTGACGACTTGCTCGACGCGGCGCTGGCACAAGTCGAAGTGGTGGAGTCGGTCGAGGAAGAAAAGCGGCCGGACGTCATTGAGGTAGCGATTATCGGGCGGCCGAACGTGGGCAAATCCACGCTGCTGAATTGCCTGGCGGGCGAAGAACGCTCCATCGTGTCGCCCCTTCCGGGCACGACGATGGACAACGTGGACACTGAAGTGGTCCGCGAAGATCGCACTTACCGCTTCGTGGATACTGCGGGCATCCGGCGAAAAGGAAAAACCACGCTGGTGGCGGAAAAACTTAGCGTGGTAATGGCCCGGCGTGGACTGGAGCGCTGCGACGTCGCGTTGCTAATCGTCGACGGTGAACAGGGAGTAACTCAGGGCGACGCGCAGATTGCCAATTACGCGGAACAATCCAACCGTTCGGTGGTGATCGTAATAAATAAATGGGACTTGGCGGTAAAAGCGGCGCGCAACGCGGAAGCTCGCGACGCCGAAAGCGCTAAGGGCAAATCCCGCAGAAACCCCGGCGAACGGCACAAGCCTGAAGACTTCGAGATTGGCCGGTTGCTCTTCGAGTACGAAAAAATGATTCGCGGCAAATTAAAATTTCTGAGCTACGCGCCGATAGTTTTTCTGTCGGCCAGCACGGGCGAGCGGGTGGAAAAATTGTGGCCGCTCATCAATCAATGCTGGAACGCGCGCCGCCGGAAGATTTCCACGCCGGAGCTGAATCGTTGGCTTAAAGAGGAAGTCGACTTGCAGCGCGGCACTACCCCGAAAGCACGCCCGGTACGCATCTACTACATGACGCAAGCGAAAATCGCTCCGCCGACATTCCTGATGTTCACCAACCAGAAAAATCCCCTTCACTTCAGCTATGAACGCTTCCTGGAAAATCAAATTCGCGCGAAATTTGATTTCGTGGGCACGCCCATCCGCTTCATCCAGCGCCTCCGCAAGAGGCAGGATAAGCACGGCGACGCCGAGAACTGAATGCGAATGATTGCTTCTGGGATCTGTGTCCTCGACAAAGGCTTCACAGCTTCATATGGTCCTCGGGTGTTTCTCTTACGATGAGTTCCGTCTCCCAGCCATCCGCAACAAATGTCCGCGTCGGCTTTAAGGGCCGCGTAAAAGACTTCTGGCAGCGCGTCAGCGAAGGCCGCGAGATCGACGAACTCTGGAAGCAATTTGCCGCCGACGCTCGCGCCGGTTATGGTTTCTATCGCCGTGACGTCGACTGGGAAAAGATCCACGAGCTCCCGCGTTGGCGGCGCCCGCTACACGTCGGCAAACAATTCTTCTGGGTTCTGCTGCTCAAGTTGGCGCCCGTGCGGCGGGTTCTTTTGCTGACTGCCCTGGTGCTGCTTCTGACCCGCTACGAACTGTTCGGCGGCGTGCTTCTTGTTGTTCTGCTGTTATTCGAACTGGCCGACAAGGTAACGATGAAGCGCGACTTGGAAATCGCGCGAGAGATTCAATCCTGGCTGGTTCCCGCGCATCCTCCGGAAGTACCTGGAGCCGAGATTGCCTTTACCACCCGGCCGCAAAACTCTGTTGCGGGCGATTATTACGACGCGTTTTTTCAGAATCCCGATGAGCCAGGAAGCAAGCTGATGGTGGTCATCGCGGACGTGGTGGGCAAGAGTATTCCGGCCGCACTCTTGATGGCCACGCTGCAAGCCAGCCTGCGAACTATCGCGGGCGAAGGTGCGCCGCTGGTGGACCTCGTGGCGCGGCTCAATCGCTATGCCTGCGCACACAGTCAGGGTGGCCAGCGCTTTACGACCGCAGTTCTTTCCGAATACGATCCGCAAACCCGGCGTCTCAGCTACGTCAACGCCGGTCACAATGCGCCGATTCTCCGGCGCTCGGACGGCACGCTTGAAAAACTTGAAGTAGGAGGAATGCCGCTCGGAATTTATTGTCCGATCAGCTACGAAACGGGTTCTGTCGAATTGCGGCCTGGCGACGCTTTGATTTTTTATACCGATGGGGTGATCGAAGCTTTCAACGAACAATATGAAGAATTCGGTAACGATCGCTGGAGCAGCGTCATTCGGGCATTGCCGATGACGAATGCTGAAGAAAGTCTGCAATTCCTGATGAAACCTGTGGATGAATTCGTCGGAGCGACGCGGCAATCCGACGACATCACCTACCTCGTCTTTCGCAGCAAGTAAGAAATCCGGAGACGCGGCCAGTGCTCCTCTATAAAAGCAAATGAGCGGGAACGAACAGGCGGTGCAAAATTAAATCAGTAATTCCTGCGCCTGGGGCTATCGGGATAACAGCTCCTCCCGTTGACCTCCGCAAACTACTTATGCGGCTGCAGCGGTTTCGTCATGAGGTAGCGGTTGTGGTCCACGAAGCCTCGGCGGCGATACAGTTCGACGGCGCGATTTCCGTGGCCCACTTCAAGGTGAAGAAATTGCGCACCGTGTTCGCGGGAAGCCGATCCCGCTAGATCGAGGAGGTACGCGCCAATCCCCTGTCGCCGATGCTCGGGTTCGACGAAGAGTTCGTCGACCCACGCTCCTTTGCCTCGATATTCGAGACTATAGTCAAAACAGATGACCAGGTAAGCGATGGCACGATTGTCATCCGAGATCAAATAAATGAGCCCGTACACAGGGTTCTGAAGAAGTTCGGCGAGACTGGAGCGAACGCGGGTTTCGTCGAACGACTCGGTCCAGGGCTCATCGAGTTGCATGCCCAGCATCAATTTGAAAATTGAATCCAGGTCAGTGAGGCTGGCGAGCTTCGCTTCGTGCAACATTTTGGGGCCTCTGCTTCTGATTTTGATGCATTTTTATTTTGTTGACTGGAGCGGCTGACTCTAGTGGTCGGGGTTATTGGTCTAGTGAAACAATCGGCTCCGTTCCACGTATATACTCCCAGCACGTACCGATGTCCTATTCGCCCATACTGCTCGTTCATATTTGCGCTGGGAGCCTGGGGCTGCTGTCCGGGACTGCTGCAATGTCGTTTCGCAAAGGCTCCCCCCGCCATGTGCTGGCGGGCAAGATTTTTGTCGCCTCGATGCTCACCATGGCTGTCGGCGCAGTGTACCTTGCGATCACAAGACATCAGCCAAACAATATCGGCGGCGGGATTTTAACCTTCTACCTGATCGGAACCGCATGGCTGACGGCCAGGCGCAGAGACGGGGAAACAAGCCGCTTTGATTGGCTGGTGCTCCTGATTCCTCTGACGCTCGGCATCCTCACCTGGATCAATGGTCTTAAAGTCGTGCGGAGCGGAGCGGACTCACAAGACGGAGTTCCTGTCGGAATGATCTTTTTCATGGGTTCGGTGATGCTGCTCGCCGCGGCCGGGGACGTGCGCATGCTGGTGCGCGGCGGCGTTTTTGGAACAAAGCGCATCGCGCGGCATCTCTGGCGCATGTGCTTTGGGCTGTTCATCGCAGCAGGCTCTTTTTTCATGGGGCCCTCGAACCGCCCGCTGAGGCTGCTTTCGAAAGTGGGGATCGGCCAGTATCTATCCCCGGCTTTATTCAGCACCGGCCTGTATTTAATTCTCACCATACTTCCACTGATTTTGCTGATTTTCTGGGTAGTCCGCGTGCGCTTCAAAAATGCCTACAACGGGCAGCCGATGCCGCCTGGACGCGAAGGTCACTCGGTGGCAGCTGCCGATTAGAAAATAGAAAAAGAAAGACGAGAACGGTATTCCCGATATTCACCAACCAGAAAAATCCTCTGCACTTTAGCCATGAACGCTTCCTGGAAAATCAAGTACACGCAAAATTTGCCATCGGCCTTATCCGTTTGTGACTCGGCGGACCTGATGCGCTTCCGCTGGCTTATGGCAAGTCCACGTCAAGTGCGTAAATTTCCTGGGTGGCGGCATTGCGCAGGACCAGAGGCGAGTCATCGGTAGCCAGGCCACACCAATTGCCGAAGAATCCGGCCGGTGGGATGTCTTTCAGGCTTTGGATCTCCTCGAGCTTCCGATCGGATATTCGTACCCTGGTCAGTTTCTCAACGTCAGACGCGCTGGAGTAGAACGCGAAATAAACGTATTGGGAATCCCGGGACCATTCCGGCCAGCCAACATTAGTTCCATTGGCCAGCTCGGTCGTCTTCTGGGTCTTCAGATCGAAAAGCATGAGCCGCTGCATATTCGCATACAGTCCGGCCAGGTACCGGCCATCGGGCGAGAGACGGGGCGACCAGAGCCCTTGGGTCCCAGGAATAATGGAGGCCACATGCGTTTTCAAATCCACCATGTGAACACCGTTGGTGCGCATAGCTCCCAACTGGCCGAGCGGTGATTCTCCAAAAATGATTGAATTTCCATCGGCGGACCAGGCTGGGTCGTTCTGAACCTGTTCCTGAGGAACTATCGCCTCACTGGCGCCCCCGTCGGCGGAAACGACGTATATCTTGAACGGCTGTCCTGCCGTGGCGGCGACGAAGACAATTTGCTTCCCATCCGGCGACCATCGCGGAAGCCCAGCTCGCTGAGGAGAGAAAGTCAGCTGCAGCTTTTCGCTGCCGTCAACTTTGCTTCTCCACAAGGTACCTTCCGGGTAGAGCACATACGCAACCCACTGACCGTCCGGCGAAAATCTTAGGTGTTCAGCCGAGAGACCATTCATATAGGGGATATATTGGCGGAGCTTTGTGTCGTACCGAAGGATTTCGCCGTGGGGCTGCTCGCCAACCACGAAGATCTTTTTGCCGTCCCTGCTCGGTAGCGGACCCCAGTAGTTGAGTGGACCAGTTGTCAGCCGCACAGGGTCTGACTCCGATTTTTTTAAAAATCCCCTCTCGCGGATTGCCCAAATGTCCGTTCTGCCCTCGCTGTTTGCCTGAAACACAAAGTAATTTCCGTCTGGAGTCCAGTTGCCACAACAGGAGGTGATCGCGTTCAAACCGGGCAGCAGACGACGGGCAGGCGTTCCATCTATCGACACTTCCCACAAAGTACTCAAGGTGGTATGCGGATCGTATACCGAGAACCGCACGCGGTGTCCATCCTGTGAAACGCGAGGCCACCATGCGCGCCCTGCCACAGTCGTGAGCTTACGCTGATCACTCCCGTCCACCTTCGCCGAGTACAGGTCCGATTCGTTGGCATAAATGATTTTCGAGCCGTCGGGCGACCACGTCGCGTCCTGAGCGGAAATGGCGCCCAGACGACGCGGCGACCCGCCAGGCAGCGGGAGTATCCATAGAGCGTTCTGGTAGGAATTCTCCGGGGGCGGAGCTCCGATCAGCAATTCCGATCCCTTTGGCGAAATGTCATTGATGAACACGTTCTGAAGTCCGCTATTGAGGGGAACCGTTTGCCCACCTGATGTGGAAACTTGCGAAACGCCCGGGCCCAATTCCCAGAAGTAAAGCCTGGAGCCGTCGGTGACGATGGTAGGTGGGATGCGGTCAGCAGAGTAACTGGAAGGTTTCTGGCGTCCATCGTTGGTGATCTGAGCCAATGCGAAGACTTTGGGCGGAGTGGACGGGCGCATCCACCAAAAAACGAGCGCCACAGCCACGATCAGGCCTGCGCCGACCAACATTAGGGGCCATCGTTTCGCGGAGACTGGTTTCACGACAGCACTGTCCGTCGGCAAGCCTGTCGAAGCTGCTGTTACCGTTGGATGGGCACCTGTCGAGGCTGTCGAGTTTGTGGCGGTTTCAGCGATTGCAGGTGCCCGCAGTCCCGAAGACCCCAACCCGGAATCCATATCGCGCTTTAACCGCTTCAAGTCGGTGTGAATATCTGAAGCCGACTGGTAGCGCAGGTCACGATCTTTTTCCAGGGCTTTGTTGATGATGTCTTCCACTTTAGCGGGAAGATCGGGGTTCAGCCGCAGCGGGGTCGTGAACGGCCGATTGAGGATGGCGTCAGAGATGAGGCCGGAAGTTGCGCCCCGGAAAGGCAACGTGCCGGTCATCATCTCGTACAGCACTGCGCCGAAAGAGAATAAGTCGGTGCGCGCATCCAATTCCTTACCGCGAATCTGCTCGGGAGACATATACGCGACCGTTCCCAAAGTGCTGCCTGGGCTAGTTAAGTGATCCGGGTCCACTTCGCGTGTGGCAAGGGTATCTGCGCCGGACATGTTTTTCGGCGTGATGATCTTGGCCAAGCCGAAATCGAGGATTTTGGCGTGGCCCCGCCCAATGACGAAAATATTTGCCGGCTTGATATCGCGATGAATTACACCCTTCGCATGGGCCGCGCTCAACCCGTCGGCAATGTCGATTCCCAGGGATAAAACAGAGTCAACATCCAAGGGTTTTCCGGCGATACAGTGCTTTAGCGTAGCGCCGTCAAGATACTCCATGGCAATAAACGCTTCGTCACCATGATTTCCAATTTCATAGATGGTACAGATGTTGGAATGATTCAAAGACGAAGCTGCTCGCGCTTCCCGGCGAAAACGCTCCAACGCTTGCGGATCCCGCGCAACGTGATCAGGGAGGAATTTGAGAGCGACGAAGCGGCCGAGATTGGTGTCCTCCGCCTTATACACGACACCCATCCCGCCGCCACCGAGTTTCTCTAAAATGCGATAGTGAGAAATGGTTTGGCCGATTAAGGGCTGGTATTCTGCCATGGGCAGAGATGTTAGGTGGGCTTACCGAGCAAGTCAACGAACACGACGACGAGTCGCATTTATTTCATCACGCAAGCCAAGAGCACGCCGCCAACATTTCGATGTTCACCAACCAGAAAAAACTTCTTTGTTCGGGCTTAACGACCGACCATTTTTTGCAGATTTTCCGGGTAGCGAGCCCCTTGCACGGTGATCTTCGACACGGCGTTCTCAATTTCGCGAAGATCGTCGGGCGTGAGCTTGACCGAAACTGCTCCAAGGTTTTCTTCGAGGCGCGCCAACTTGGTGGTGCCAGGGATCGGAACGATCCATGGCTTCTTGGCCAGCAGCCAGGCCAGTGCGATCTGCGCTGGTGTGGTCTTCTTTTGTTCTGCGAGCTTGCCGAGCAGATCCACCACGGATTGATTTGCCTTGCGAGCCTCGGCGGTGAAACGCGGAACGATGTTACGGAAATCGGTGCTATCGAACTTCGTATTCTCGTTGATCTTGCCGGTCAGGAAACCCTTGCCAAGTGGGCTGAATGGAACAAATCCGATCCCGAGCTCCTCCAGCGTAGGTAGCACTTCAGCTTCAGGTTCTCTGAACCACAGCGAGTATTCGCTTTGCAGCGCAGTTACAGGCTGAACCGCGTGCGCGCGACGTATGGTTTGCACCCCTGCTTCAGACAGACCGAAGTGTTTCACTTTGCCTTGGCGGATCAAGTCCTTCACAGCCCCCGCCACGTCTTCGATGGGCACGTCGGGGTCAACGCGGTGTTGGTAGAAGAGATCGATGGTGTCGGTCTTGAGGCGCTTGAGCGACGCCTCGGCAACCTCCTTGATGTGCTGGGGACGGCTATCTAGCCCGGCCTGCTTGCCGGTATGCGGATCAATTTTGAACCCGAACTTGGTGGCGATCACCACTTGTTCACGGAGAGGGGCGAGAGCTTCGCCCACCAGTTCTTCGTTCGTGTACGGGCCATATATTTCTGCCGTATCGAAGAACGTCACGCCGCGTTCGACCGCCGCCCGAATTAGCGAAATTCCGTCCTTCTTGTCCACGGCGGGCCCGAAACCGAAACTCATTCCCATGCAGCCAAGTCCGAGGGCCGAGACCTCCAAATTACTCTTTCCAAGTTTGCGTTTCTGCATTGATCCCTCCCTGCTCATACAACGATACAAGCCCTGAGCCGGGGTCGCAATTGAGGCCCAAATCTAGCGGACGAATTCGGAAGTCGACGAGAATAATCTGAAGATTCATCGCGAGGCTCTGGCTGCGCATCCCAAGCTACTGCAGAGATCAAATATCATCGACTATGTTCAACGGTTAATACGATTTTACCCCGCGCATGTCGTTGTTCAAGAAAACGGAGAGCTTCAGCCGCATCGCTTAACGGGTAGCGTCTGTCGATGACGGGCACAACTTTACCGGCTTCAAGAAGTCCTTTCAGAAGAAGCAAATCCTTCTGGTTTATTTTCGCGATAAAAAAACGCGTCTTCTTGCTCCCCATCCGTGACAGTAACGGCGCTAGTAACATAGCTTGGAAAATTCGAGCCAAATCACCACCGACGACGACATAAATTCCGTTCGGATTCAACGCACGCCTGTAATCGAAAATCGAATGATGGGCATTCGCGCCCAAAATCAGATCGTAACGCTGTCCGCTCTGCGTGAAATCTTCCCGCGTGTAATCAATGACGTGATCTGCGCCAATCGACCGTGCCGCGTCCACATTCCTGGTGCTGCACACGGCAGTTACTTCGGCCTCGAATGACTTCGCAATCTGCACCGCGAAGGTGCCCACACCACCAGACGCGCCATCCACCAGAACCTTCTGGCCTCGCTGGATTTGTCCCTTATCACGAAGTCCCTGAAGTACAGTGACTCCCGCGACCGGAACGGCTGCCGCTTCCTCGAACGTTATGTTGGCAGGCTTCAGAGTCAGCTTATCCTCAGTAGCACACGCATATTCGGCAAAGGCTCCGCGAGCCACGCCAAAAACTTCGTCGCCTGGTCTGAACTGGGTTACGTTCTTGCCCACCGCTTCCACCTGGCCGGCCACATCAACGCCTATTCGCTGGTCCTTCGGTGTGCGCACCCCAGGGATAAGGCGCAGCAACGGCGCACCTCTCATGGTGAAGAGGTCCAGCGGATTTATCGATGCCGCGCGAATCTTTATCAAGACCTCATTGTCGTTGGCGGTTGGCTTTTCCACCTCCATGAACTGCAACGCATCTGGTGGTCCGTATTTTGTGCGTGCGACCGCTTTCATAAAACGCTCTTCAAGAGCCGAGTGGGAAGTATAGGACAGACTCGCTGCCTAAATAATCGCGGTTCATGTCGCTTACTGCGGCAAGCCCGTAAAAATTCAGCCGCGAAATCAATCGCGCAAGGCTTCTGCGGGATCCGTGCGGGTCGCGCGCCAAGCGGGCAAGAAGCACGCTGCCAACGCCGCGATGGTCATGACTGCGAAGGCCGCGCCGAACGCCAGCGGGTCACGTGGGCTCACATGGTACAGAAGGTTTCCGAGCAATCGCGTTAAGCCGAGCGCCACCGCCGCGCCGAGCACCACGCCTCCGAGCATTAGCGCCAAGCCGCGCGATATCACTAGCCGCAACACATTGGAAGCGCCCGCACCCAGGGCCATGCGCAACCCCAGCTCACGCGTGCTCTGTGACACTGCGTAGGACATCACACCGTACAATCCGATGACAGCGAGGAGCAGCGCCAATGCGCCTAAGATGCTTACCAAGGTTACGGCCACCATCTGCGGCGATGTCGAGCGATCCAGTTGCTCTTGCAGGGTGATGAGTTCGTACGGGGCAAGGCTCGCGTCCAGTGCGTGTACCTCTTGGGCTAAAGTCACCGCTACCATCTCCGGGCTCAGCGCACTTCGAATAAACAATGCCGCACTAACGGAGAAATTCTGTCGCAGTGGCACATAGAAAAAGGGCTCTGCTGCCTCCCGAACGCTCCGATACTTAGAATCTTTGGCTACGCCGACTATCTGCATCCATCGGTCCTTGACTTGAATACGTTCGCCAACCGCACTTCTGCCGCGCCAAAACTTCGCAGCCATCGTTTCATTCACGATAACTACCAGAGCACCTCTTTCATCGTCCGCACGAGTAAATTCGCGGCCAGAAACGAAAGGGATACCCATGGTCGCGAAATAGTCCGGCCCCACTTCGTTGTACTCCACAGTCGGGCGTTCCTCCGGTGGAACATCATAGCCATCCACGGCAATCGGCGCCGACGAAAAACTTCCATAGCTGAGCGGCGTCATGCGCGCAAAAACTACCGACTCAACGCCTGGCATTGCCTTGACGCGATCAATCAGCTGGTCTTGAAAATTCTGCGCGCGCTGCGCATCATATGCCGCGGATACCAAGCCGATGCCGGTGAACATTACTCCGTGGGTTGAAAAACCGGGACTGGAAGTTCGAATTTTCTGCAGGCTCTGTATCAACAGTCCCGCGCCCACCAACAAAACGAAACTTAGTGACACTTGCACCACCACCAGGCCTGAGCGCACCCAGGCTCTTCCACGGCTCCCGACCACGCCTGCCGAATCGGCTTTCAACGCGCCGGCAAGATCGATCTTGCTGGTCTGCATTGCCGGAACCAGCCCGAGCAGAAGCGTCGCAAGCAGGCAAACCCCGGCACTCAATAACAAAACGCGCCAATCAATTTCACCTGGCAAATACATGGCCACCCCGCCCCGCGCTGGGAACAGCAAGACCAGCGCGTGGCGGCACCAGTGGGCCACGAGGAGTCCTCCGACTGCGCCAAAAGCTGCCAGGATCAGGCCTTCTGTGAAGAGCTGCTTCACGATGCGGACGCGACTCGCGCCGATGGCAAGTCGCACGGTCATTTCATGGCGCCGCGCAAACGACCGGACCAAGAGCAGATTGCCAACGTTGGCGCAGGCGATCAGCAGGACAAAAACGACAACCGCGAGCATGATTTCCAGCGTGGGAAGTAACGTTCCCGCGTTGTTGAACGGAGTTTGCCATAAGGCCCACAGCTTCACGTTGCGGCCCCGGTTGGTTGCCGGATAATCGGCTTCCAAATGCTGCGCTACGGCTGAGACTTCGTTCTGAGCCTGCTGGAGAGTGACACCAGGTTTGAGCCGTGCGAAGGCTTCAATCCAGCGGGCGTCGCGATCCTCCAATTTGTAGCCGCCGTCTTCAAACACTTCCTCCATCGACGCAGGGACCCAAAACTGCATGGCCCAGCCGACAAAAGTCCCATAGAAGCCTTGCGGCGCCACACCGACAATGGTGTGCAGCACACCATCGAGTCGCTGCGTTTTCCCGATAATTTGCGGGTCGCCATTGAAGCGTGTCTTCCATAGATGGTAGCTGATCACCGTCACCGGATGGGCATTCCGCCCTACATCTTCGCCGGGTTCGAATCCCCGGCCCAGAATTGGATGGACCCCGATGGCGTCAAAATAGTTGGCGGATACGATGCTCCCTGTAGTGCGCTCGGCGCGGTCACCGATACTGAGAGTAGTTCCGGTGATTTTGCTCACAAAAAATGAATCAAAAAGCGTGCAGCTCCTCCGCAAATCGACAAAGTCCGGCCAAGAAAGACCAGTATGGCCAGCTTCGCCGCGTGCCGAGCCGGTAAGCGCGAGCAGCCGCTCCTGGTGGGTGACCAGCGGGTACGGACGAAATAAAATTCCTTCCACCCAACTGAACACCGCTGCGTTTGCGCCGATGCCCAGGGTCAAGCAAAGCAGCGCCAGGATAGAAAAGCCCGGATCGCGCCGAAGCATCCGCAAGCCGAATCGCAGGTCGTGAAGGGTAGTCTCGATCATGGGGGCAACGCTGGGTGCCTTTTACTTCGGCGGCTGTGCCGGGGGGTTTTCGCTTGTCGGCGGCACAATCCCCTTCAGTCGCAAATAGGTCACCATGTTTCCATAGTGCTCATCAGTGTGCGCCGTATTGACCGAGAACATGGTGAGCTTCGCGAGGTCGAAGCTCATGAATTTCACCGTCTGGCTGCCTTTTGCATCGGTCATGCTGTCAAACGCCTTGTTGCAGTACGCAACTCCGTCCTTGAGCGCGGCCACCAGATCGGCCTTTGAGGTCTTCGTTTTTTCGATGTCCTTCGCTGGGTTTGCTTCACCTGTGGCTAACGAGCACAATGCGTACGAAGCGTCAGCCACATGGCCAACGAGCTGGCCAAAACTGCGAACCTCCGGTGTCGGCTTGAAGGAGTAGTTTTCTTCCGGCATTTTCTGCGCCGCTCCGACCACTGCATTGCTCACAAATGAGTAAAGACCTTTTTCGCTCGCAGTAATCGGGTTGGCTGGCGGAGTGGACTGCGCCGGTGACTTGTCCTGCCCGATCAGAGCAACGGGAACCGCCATCAATGCAGCAAACACAAAACAGCGTCTTTTGTTCGTAGTCATAAGGAACCCCCTCCAAATACCTCGCAATCTACTACGAATGAAGCGTCAAATTGTTACGAAATATCTGCGATCGAAGGCGAGGAAAGCCATTACGAGGAATTGGCCGTGACCCCGTCAGCCGTTTCCAATCGTTCATTTGGCTAAATCCTAATGGTCGATTATTCGGAAGCTATGACGAACAGCAAACCTCTAAACCGCCTCGTTGACAACCGCGTAAATTGGCTTAGGATGAGGAGTTACCGCCCTTGATTCGAAGACTTATCTGGATGAACTAACGATGTCCACCAACGGCACAGCCACGCAAAGTGCTTCAGAAAACTCCGAAGAGGGCTATTACCGCATCGGCGAAGTCAGCCGTCTTACGGACGTAAAGCCTTTCGTGCTGCGATATTGGGAGAGCGAATTTCCCATGCTCGATCCGGTGAAGAGTCCCAGCGGGCACCGGCTGTACCGCCAGGAAGATCTGGACATGGTCTTCAAGATCAAGCGCCTGCTCTACGACGAAGGCTTCACCACCGAAGGCGCGCGACGGCACCTGCGCGAACAAGCCGGGATGGATAACGGAGCGGGCGGCGGGTTTGCGCCTGCCGAAGACACGCCGCAAATTCTCAGCCGAAAAATGCTGCTCGATCTGCGCGATACGTTGCGCGCTTTCTTGACGCTTCTCGAAGGCCGATGATAGCCTTGAGTTCCCAGGCTACGACAAATCATTTCCAACCGGTCGGGACGTAGCGAAGCCTGGTATCGCGCACCCTTGGGGTGGGTGAGGTCGCTGGTTCGAATCCAGTCGTCCCGACCAATCACATCTTCTTGTAAATCATTCGGTTAATCCAGGTACAGGCGCGCAACCACCTTCGCCATTTGATTCTTTCATTGGGCAATACGTCGACCAACTCGTTAGACGTGTGCCGATGACCTCGGGAAGAACTACGCGTCTGCAAAGAATGCGGTTCTATGACTTCCAGGGAGTCGAACGGGACATGCGCGAAATTTTTGATATCCCCCTGGCGAAGAGCTTAACGGAGGATGACAGACTTTTTGCGAAACTCATGTTCCATCGACGGCATGTCTACGAACATCTCGGTGGCGAGGCTGACCAGAAGTACATTAATGATAGCGGGGAGAATGAAGTTCGCGTCGGGCAGGCATTGCGGGAGTCGATAGAATCCGCACATCGAATCCCGGGTATCGTTCACAAGATGGCTTATAACGTTCATAGCGGTTTCCATGAAATCTTTCCTGTCGACCGGAAACCGATAGAGCGTCATGAGGAATGGAAGCCTAAACCCAACCCCAAAAATCTTGCGACGGATTGTCACGTCTAATTCGGCTGTAATCTTACTATTTGGCAATAAGATTCGGCCGCCACGGCGTGGAACTTTGCCTATCGCCCCGGTGTCAAAGAAATAGGAACCCCGGCAGGGGTGTGAAGGGAGGTCCCATGCTCGAAGCGCGGGGACTCTCCAAGTCGTACGGTTCTGTGCCAGCGGTTCGTAACATTAGTTTTTGTCTGATGCCTGGGCAGGTGCTGGGATACCTGGGCCCAAACGGCTCAGGAAAAAGTACCACGGTAAAGATGCTCATCGGCCTGCTGGAACCCTCGCAAGGCCATGTTCTGTACGGCGGGGAAGACATCCACACCGATCTTGCAGCTTACCGAAAATGTTTGGGCTACGTTCCCGAGGAAGCCAACCTTTATCCGTATTTGACCGGCGAAGAATATCTGGACATGGTGGCGATGTTGCGCGCCATACCCGAAGTGCGCAAAAGAAGAACGATACGCGCTCTGCTGCAACTGTTCTCTCTGTGGCCGCATCGACGCGTCACCTTGGGCTCCTATTCCAAGGGCATGCGGCAGCGCATCATCCTGATCGCCGCGCTGATGGACAACCCCGATGTTCTGATTTTGGATGAACCACTGTCCGGCCTCGACGTAACTTCCGCACTAATCATTAAAAATCTGATCCAGGCGTTGAGCGCCCGAGGTAAAACGATTTTTTATTGTTCGCACATTCTCGAGGTGGTGGAAAAAGTCTGCTCGCATTTGATTATTCTCAGGAAAGGCCAAGTGATTGCTCAGGGGCCGACCACTGAAGTTTGCGAACAGATTGGCAATTCTTCTTTGGAGGGCGTATTTCTGCAACTCGTTGAAGAACGAGACGTGTCGCAGGTTGCCAACGAAATTGTCGATGTGGTGGTGTCCGCTTGATGGCGCGCGCGACAAAATTCCTGCGCAGGCGCTGGAGAACCTTCAAGCGAACGCCTCTAGGTGGGCTGTTGCGTCTGTTCATTGGCCGCATGTTTCATGGAGGCGCGGAAACCGGCTCAGACTCGCTAGGCATGGGAGTAGGAGTGCTCGTTATCTTGCTGGCCATGCCTGGATTATTGGCATCACTGCTGATGCTTGAAGAATATGGATCGCTGATTCGATATATGCGTGGCGACGGAGTTTTCGACCCATTTGTGGCCACCCTGCCCGATGAATATTTTTTCATCGTGCTTTCTATGTTTGTTACCGGCGTGGCAACTTTGTGGCGATGGGACAGCCTATTTTTGGACCGACGCGATTACATGAATCTGGTGCCGCTGCCGGTTTCCTTGGGCAATATTTTTTGGGCGAATTTTTGTGCAATCGTGGCGTTGGCGGCATGCTTCACAATTGTCGTTAACGCTGTCTCCGTGATTTTGTTCCCCGCGGCCGTGGTGGGGTCTCAGGATTCTATTTTGCTGCTGTTGCGTTTCGCGGCCGGCCACGCCGTCACGGTATTTATGGCTAGCGCGTTCAGCTTCTGGTTTGTATTTGCGATAGCAGGAATATTGTTAGCTGTTCTTCCTGCGGCAATGTTTCGGCGTATTTCGCTGGTCGCCAGATTTGCGCTAGCGATCGTTCTCCTTGCTCAGGTCGGCAGCGTCTTTACCATTTCGCGGTTTGTTTTGGATCCATGGCATTATCGAGCGGCGTTGTTGCCCCCATTTTCCTTTTTGGGCTTGGCACAAATGGTTTGGGGCAGGGGCGGAGAACCGTTAGTCGCGGACATGACCAAAGCGGCGCTCGCAAGTTTGGGTGGCGGGATTCTCGTTTCCTCAGTGGCTTACGGTTTGAGCTTTCGCAAAGCATTTATTCGTATTCCTGAAACTCCGGACGCTGGCCCGCTGCCTCGCATGAAAAGTCGATTTTCACTGCCGGCGTCGCTATGTACAGCTTTCTTAACTTCGCCGCAACGAGCGTGCTACAAATTTGTCGCCAAGACGCTCTTACGGAGCGAGGAACATCTGCAAGTGTTAATGGGATTTATGGCCGTGGGAGTCGTCGCGGCTGCAGATGTTCTGGCGTCGCCGCGTGGTTTCACTTCGATCCTCTCAGGGGACACGCCGTCGGTTGAGTTTTTGTCGGTGCCGTTGATCTTGAGCTACTGCCTGGTGATTGGAATTCGATTTGCCTTTGAAATGCCCGTGGATTTGCGAGCCAATTGGATTTTCAGAATTTCGCTGGAACATCGCTGGACGGAAGCCAGAAGAGTCTCGCGACGTGTGCTGCTGGTGTTTTCTCTTTCCTGGCTCGCGCCCGCCTGTTTTTTATTGACACTATTATTTTGGGGTTGGGTCGCTGCGGTACTTCACACTGCCGTCTTCATTTTGTGCGCCATCGCGCTGGTAGAATTGTCGCTATTCAAATTTCGTAAGATTCCTTTTACCTGTGTGTATCCACCTTTCAAGAGCCACTCTGGCGTCATCGCGCTAGGTTACCTTTTTGGTTTTTTCGTTTTCACCGCATACATTTCACAAATGGAGTATTGGGCGTTGCTGAGTGCCTGGAGAGCCATCTGGTTTGTTCCATTATTTCTGGCGGTCGTCTTAGGGCTGCGAGCGCACCGCAAGCAGATGCTCGATATGGACAAAGAACTGGTTTTCGAAGATTCGCCGGCAACGGTGTTTTAGAAATGGATTTGGAAACGCGGGGCTTGCCGCAACCAACTTGAACTTCAAAAATCGCGTATCCTAGTTGTGGACGCCGACTTCATACGAAGTACGAAGTTTTCCCGCCCATGACGCACATACTTTTGACTAACGATGACGGGTACGAAGCGCCGGGATTGCGCGCGCTGGCTGCGGAGTTGCAGGGCTTCGCCACCGTGAGCATCGTCGCACCCAGCCGGGAGCAAAGCGGTGCGGCGCAATCGCTGACGTTGCGACAACCGATCGTGTGCCATGCCATTGCGGAGCGCGAGTGGGCCATCGACGGCACGCCAGCCGACTGCGTCATTGTGGCGTTGCATAAGCTTTTGCCGGAGCGGCCGGATATGGTTATTTCCGGAATAAATTTCGGCGCGAACCTGGGCGAGAACGTGTATTACTCCGGAACCGTGGGGGCGGCGCGGGAAGCCGCGCTGCACCACCTTCCCGCCATTGCGATGTCGCTGTGCTCCAAAATTCCTAAAGTGAGTTTCGAGAATGCCGCGCGCGTGGCCAGAACGGCCGCGGAGATTGTTTTGAAAGAAGGCTTGCCGGACCAGGTGCTGTTAAACGTAAATGTGCCGGAGCCGTGGGCCGGCGGTGTGTGCTTCACGCGGCAATCGAAAAAGATTACGCGGAATCAGCTGAGCGAAGGCAAAGATCCGCGCGGGCGTTCCTATTATTGGTTATTCGAGCAGAAAATCGATAAAGATGTGGAACCCGAGACGGATTACGCCGCTATTTTTTCAGGTAGCGTGTCGATCACGCCGCTGCACCTGGATCCCACGCATACCGAGTCGTTGAATCATTTGTCGCATTGGGCTGAGCCCATTGGCGCGGCGTTTAAACGCGGACGTTAACCGATGCGCTGGGTTTTGGCCTTCATGGGTTAAAGCCCGGGTGAGCGAACTTCCTATGTCGCGGCCTGCCCGCGGCGGGCAGGCTAAAGCCCCAACCCACAAACCAGCGCCTCAAGGCTTGGGCCGAGCTTTCTGAAGAGGCGCGACCCACAAATCAGTGATTTTCCTTCACCACTAAGTTTTTCAGCGCACTGGGCGTTGTTATTTGGTGGCTTCCGCCGGTGCGTAGATTGGAACGATGCCGTTTTTTTGCATGGCCGCATTGATGGCTGGGACATCGGTGGAAAGCAGTTCGTGCCATTTCGCAAGCTGCGCGTCCAGCTTTTGATTTAGATCAGCGAAGACCGCTAGTTCTCCTTCAGTTGGCGCGGTGTCGGCGCTATCAACAGCGCTTTGCAAATAGCCGAGCCAACTATTCATTTTGGTTGGGTAGTTAAGTTCGTCTTCGCTGGCCTTGGAGTTCACCTGGATCAACTCGTCTTCGACCGCGCCAATTTTCTTGCGCAATTCCTTGGACTGTTCAATGACGGCTTTCGCGTTGTCTTTGGAATTCCAGCGCTTTTCGACCAGGTTAAGTTGCACGCGCAAATCGCGAATCGCCAGGATCGAGCGGTTCATCTCTTCCTGGCGGTCGCGCATTTTCAGCATCAGATCGAATTGTTTCTGCAGGTCATCCGGGGATGTTTTCAAGCGAGGATCCATCTTTACTTCCATACTGGCGGTGGAAGTTTTTCCTGCGACCGTAAGCCTCGCCTCATATTTTCCTGGCATGACCAGCGGGCCAACGGGGTCGCCTTCGTCATAAATGGCCGCGGGAATTTTCACCGGAGGTTCGTAACGCAAATCCCAGGCGAATAGGTTTGGTCCCGCCTTAGCGGGAATGTGTTCCGCCTCCGCGTCTCGATCGCCTTCGTCGGGCGCTTCTTCGGTCTTTTTTTCTTCGCTGGTAAATGTGCGAATTACTTTCCCTTGGCTGTCCAGAATTTCGAGTTTCGCCGGAGCCTTAGGTTCTTCTTTCAGGTAGTAATATAGCGACGCACCGAAAGCGGGATTTTCTCCGATGGAATCCCTGCGGCGATTATTGTGACCGACGCGCGAACGCATCACCGTGGAAGGCGCGAACAGGCGTGCATCTTCGTTGGTGACGCCAGCGTTCATCTGGCGCAGTGGGTCGATATTATCGAGCGACCAGAACGCGCGGCCATGCGTCGCGACCAGCAGATCGTCGTTATGAATGATCATGTCGTGGACTGGCGTAGTGGGCAGATTCATCTGCAAGGTTTGCCAATGCGCGCCATCGTCGAAGGAAACAAAAATGCCGGTCTCCGTTCCAGCGTAGAGCATGCCTTGACGCTTGGGATCCTCGCGCACCGCATGCACGTATGAAGTTTCCGGTAATCCAGTGGTGAGCAGCGTCCAGGATTTGCCAAAGTCGGCGGTCTTATAAATATATGGTTTGAGATTATCCAGTTTGTGCGCATCCACAGCGGCATAAGCGGTCCCCGCATCGAACGGCGAAGCTTCAATCAAGCTCACCATAGCCCACTCCGGCAGGCCCTTCGGCGTTACGTTGCTCCACGACTTGCCATCATCGCGGGTAAGTTGAATCAGCCCGTCGTCGGTGCCGGCCCAGATCACACCTTTTTGTTTGGGCGATTCCGCGACGGTAAAAATCAAATCGTAAAACTCGATGCTGGCCTGATCCTTGGTGATGGGGCCGCCGGAATCTTGCTGCTTGGTTTTGTCGTTGCGGCTCAGGTCCGGGCTGATGGTTTGCCAGGAGTGCCCACCATCGGTGGAGCGGAACAAATATTGCGAAGAGTGGTACAGCTCATTGGGATCGTGCGGAGAAAAAACAATCGGCATGGTCCAGGTGTAGCGGTATTTTTGTACCGCGGCGTTGTAGCCGTCGGGATCGAGCGGCCACTGCTGGATGTTTTGCACCTGGTGCGTACGCCGGTCGAAGCGCGAAATGTCTCCAAAATAAGAGCCGGCGTACACGATATTGGAATCACGCGGATCAACAGCGACGTAGCCGCTCTCTCCGCCCCCCACGGATTCCCAATCGGAGCGGCTGATGAACCCGTGATCGCTGGCGGTGGCGATGCCTACAGAACTGTTGTCCTGTTGCGTGCCGTAAATGCGATATGGAAAATCGTTATCCACGGTGACGTGATAAAACTGCGCGGTCGGCTGATTCATTTGCGTGGACCAATTCTTGCCGCCATCCACGGTAATAGTGGCGCCGCCATCGTTGCCGTTGATCATGCGATTCGTATTGTTGGGATCGATCCACAAACCGTGATGGTCGCCGTGCGGCGCAGGAATGCGTTCGAACGATTTGCCTCCATCGATGGAACGGTACAGCCCAGTGTTGGCGATATAAACTTTGTTGGAATCTTTCGGGTCAGCCCACAAGTGCGTGAAATACCAGGCGCGTTGCCGGAAGCGATGATCTTCATTGATAAGCGTCCAGTTTTCCCCGCCGTCGCCACTGCGGTACAAACCGCCCTTTTTCGCTTCGATCAACGCGTAAACCACATTTGAATCTTCCCCGGATACGCCCACACCGATGCGGCCCAACGGGCCCTCGGGCATGCCGTGGCCTTCAATGCGCTTCCAGGTGCTGCCATCGTCATTTGAACGGTACAGACCATCTTTGTCTCCGCCGCTGTTGAGCATCCAGGGGGTGCGATAGCCTTCCCACATCGCGGCGAAAAGCACGTGTGGGTTGTGTGGATCGAAAACGATGTCGATGCCGCCGGTGCGATCATCGAGATAAAGAACTTTTTCCCAATTTTTGCCACCGTCGCGAGTGCGAAAAATTCCGCGTTCAGTATTCGCGCCATAAGCATGTCCCAGAGCGGCCACGAAAACGGTGTCCGGATTTGTGGGATGCACGATCACTTTGCCGATGTGGCGCGAGTCTTTCAGCCCGATGTTTGTCCAAGTCTTGCCCCCGTCATTCGAACGGTAAACGCCATCGCCAAAAGAAATATTTCCGCGGATGCAGGCTTCGCCGGTGCCGGCGTAAATCACATTGGGATCGGATTCGGAAGCGGCGATGGCGCCGATGGAAGATACGGCTTCCTTGTCAAACAGCGGATCCCAGGAGACGCCTCCGTCCATGGTCTTCCAAACTCCGCCGGACACCGCGCCCATGTAATAAGTATTAGGCTGGCTGGTGACGCCAGTCACCGCGAGCACTCGGCCCCCACGAAATGGGCCGATCAGGCGCCATTTCATCGCGCCGTAGAGCTTCGGGTCGATGGTGTTATTGCTCGCAGCGGCGTGGTCTTTTTCTTCGTGATTTTTATCTTTTTGTTTCTGTTTCTGCTGCGGGTAGGCGCCGAAAGCAAATGTGCCGAGTAACGCGATCGCGAATGCTGAAACAATTACCGGTTTCCGAACTGCGTGCACGCAAACCTCCTGGGAAATAGCAAGTTGGGCATCGTACAGCGGCTCGCGCTTGGACGGAAGTGTTTTCCGCATTAAGAGCCGATGCGTTACGATGCTGGACCCGGTGTATGGTTTGACGCGCGACGGTCAGCGTTGTGGGCCGGTACGGTAAAGGATGCGACTGAAAAACTTGTCAAAGTCCAAAACATACGATGTGGTCGTAGTCGGCGCCGGGGTATTCGGTGCGTGGACGGCTTTTCATCTGGCTCGTCGCGGTCAGCGTGTGTTGCTCATCGACGCTTATGGCCCTGGCAATTCCCGGGCGAGCTCCGGCGGCGAATCGCGGATCATCAGGATGGGCTACGGCGCTGATGAGTTGTACACGCGATGGGCCACGCGTTCGCTGGTGCAATGGAAAGAGCTCTTCGCGGAAACGATCGGATTGCCGGCGTTATTTCACCAAACTGGCGTTCTGTGGCTCGGAAACAAAGAGTACGCGCGACTGAGCGAGATGACCGCGGTGTTGACGCGCTGCAACGTGCCCTTCGAATCGCTGAGCGAAAGCGCAATTGCGCAACGCTATCCGCAATTCGGTTTGCACGGCCTCGGCGTGGGGATTCTTGAAACTGAGAGCGGGGTGTTGATGGCACGCCGCGCGGTTTCGGAAGTAGTGGAAAGCGCGCAAAGCCTGGGAATGGAGTATCGCCAGGCTCAGGTTACGCCGAATGCGGCGAACGCACAAAACTCCACACTCGACACTATTTCAACGAGTGATGGTGAATGGATTTCTGCAGGGCAATTTGTTTTTGCATGTGGCGCGTGGCTTGGAAAAATATTCCCTGAAATTCTCGGTCCGCGGATATTTCCTAGCCGCCAGGAGGTTTTCTTTTTTGGCGTGCCGCCGGGCGACAGCCAATTTTCCGCGCCAGCGCTCCCAACCTGGCTGATTCAAGCGGATGAAGTGTACGGCATGCCAGACCTTGAATCGCGCGGCTTCAAGATCGCTTTCGACCGTCACGGCGAACGCGTTGATCCTGACACGCAGACACGTGTCGTATCGGCGGAGTCGATCGAGCGCGTGCGCGCCTACGTAGCAAAGCGCTTCCCTGCCCTGGCAAACGCGCCAATCGTCGAGACCCGCGTATGCCAGTACGAAAACACTTCTAACGGGGATTTTTTGATCGACCGGCACCCTGAAATAAATAATGTGTGGTTTGCGGGCGGAGGTTCCGGGCACGGGTTCAAACATGGCCCCGCGTTTGGAGAATACGCGGCGCAGCAGATATTGGATGGCGCCCCGGCAGAACCGCGATTTTCGCTTGCCAGCAAGGCGACGAAACAAAACCGTGCGGTATACTGACGCGCTGACTAACCGCCAACATCTAAACCAAATGAAACGTTTGCATTTTGCATCCGTCTGTAGTGATGACGGCCCAGCGACGGTCCATGGTTCGGATACGAAATTGTGTCTAGTGCCATTCGTATTCACGAAAATTCCCGCAACGATGCAGGCAAGGCAGCAAGTAGCGCACGGAGGAAAGATGCTTTTGACGATTAAACGGGCGGCACGAGTGCTCGCGATAGTTGTGGCTGCGATTCTCGCGAGCCTGACGGCAGCAAACGCGGTGCCGGACAACCCGCCAGAATTTAAGGTTCCAGTCGAATATTACAAACTCTCCAACGGGCTGCGCGTGGTGCTTTCGCCGGATCACACATCGCCGATTATTTGCGTCGGCGTTTACTACCACATTGGATTTCGTATCGAGCCGCGCGACCGCACCGGCTTCGCGCATCTGTTCGAGCACATGATGTTTCAAGGCTCGCAAAATCTGGGGAAGATGGAATTCATCAAGCTGGTGCAGCAAAACGGCGGGATCCTGAACGGCTCGACGCGTTTTGACTTCACCAATTATTTTGAGACGCTGCCGGCTAATAAGCTTGAAACCGCGTTATGGGCTGAGGCCGACCGCATGGGCGGCCTGGCGGTGAACGAAGATAATTTAAAGAATCAGCAAGGGGTGGTCGGAAACGAAGTAAAAGTGAATGTGTTGAATAGCCCGTACGGCGGCTTTCCATGGCTGGACATGCCGCAATATGCCAACACCAATTGGTACAACGCGCACAATTTTTATGGCGACTTGAAAGATATTGAAGGCGCGACGCTGCCCGAGGTGCAATCGTTTTTCAAAACGTACTACGCGCCGAACAATGCCGCGCTCGCGATTGTGGGCGATTTCGATCCGGCCCAAGCCAAGCAATTCGTGGAGAAATATTTCGGCGGTTTGAAATCTTCGCAGTTGCCGCCACAGCCGGATCTTACCGAGCCGCGTCAGGAAAAAGAAAAACAGGCCATCAAGAAAGATCCCCTGGCAACGAAACCCGCTCTCGCACTCGGCTATCACATGCCGGACCGCAATACTCCCGAGTATTACGCCATGGGCCTGATTGACGAAATGCTGATCGAGGGCGATGACAGCGTGCTGCATCAGGAGCTGGTGCAGAAAAAAGGCTACACCGGGGCAGTAAGCGGCGGCATCAACCTGCTCGGCACTCCCTGGAATTACAACGGGCCGATGCTATTCATCACCAACATGATTCATGATCCAGCGACCACCCCGGAAACCATCGTGCAAACCATCGACAGCTCCATCGAACCGCTGCGCACGAAACCTGTGGATCAAAAAATGCTTGATCGCGCGCTGGTGAAGCTGCGTTCTGACCTGTACGACACCATCGGCGGCCAAGGCGGATTTGGATTGGTAGACCTGCTGGCTAGTTTTGCGTTGTTCGATGACAATCCCGCGCGCGTAAATTCGCTGGTCGCCGAATATGAGAAGGTCACACCTGAGCTCATACAAAAAACAGCGCAGGAATATTTGCGGCCTGGAAATCGCACCGTGCTTCTGATTCAACCTGCCCCGGCCGGAACGGTTAAGCCCGCCGGCGATAGCGAGAAGAAACAGTGATGGAGCGAACGATGACAGTAACGCGCACCATGAAATTTTTGCTAGTGAATGCAATATTCCTTTTTGCTGCTACTCACACGCCGGCCCAAGCGCCGGCCGCGGCGCAAAAACAAACGCCTCCTGCGGGCGGCCCTCCGAAACCTTTCAATGTTCCCGCACACGAATCCTTCACGTTGCCAAACGGCATGCGCGTCACATTGGTACCGTACGGAAATATTCCCAAAGTGGCGATCAGCCTGGCCGTCCGCAGTGGGAATTTGAACGAGCCGCAGGATCTCCTGGGCGTTGCGGACATCACCGGCGAATTACTGAAAGAAGGCACCAAGACCCTGAGTGCACAGGAGCTCGCCGAAGCCGCGGCGCGAATGGGCAGTAGCTTAAGCGTTGCGGTAGGAGCGGACGAGACCGCGATCGATGTGGATGTGTTGTCGGAATACGGCGCCCAAGCCGTAGGTTTGGTTGCTGATGTGGCCATGCACCCCGCACTGCCGGAATCGGAATTGGCGCGTTTGAAAGCAAATTTGTTACGGCAAGTATTGGTCGCAAAATCTCGTCCTGGCCAAATTGCTTTGGCGCGTTTCCGCAAATTGCTCTACGGCGATCATCCTTACGGAGAAATTTTGCCGACGGAAGCGACCCTGAACAAAATAACCATCGAGGATGCGCGTAAGTTTTACGCCGCTAATTATGGAGCGCAGCGCGCACATCTTTATGTAGCGGGAAAATTCGATGTCGCCGACGTGAAGAGAGCCGTCGCCGCCGGTTTCTCGGACTGGGCCAAAGGCACGCCTCCTGTTTTGAACGTGCCCCATCCCAAAACTCAACGACTGTTGGATGTGACTGACCGCCCGGGCGCGCCGCAATCCACAATTTATGTCGGCTTGCCGGTCATCGATCCCACTAATCCTGACAATATTCCGCTGACGGTGACCAACGCGTTGCTGGGTGGTTCGTTTAGTTCGCGCATCACTTCCAATATTCGCGAGCAAAAGGGTTACACCTACTCACCGAGCAGCCAGCTTTCGCGGCGTTATCACGACGCGTACTGGGCGGAAATTGCCGACGTAACCACCACGGCCACTGGACCTTCGCTCAAGGAAATTTTTGGAGAGATCGATCGCTTGCAAAAAGAACCTCCGGGAGCAGCGGAGTTGAAAGGAATCCAGAGCTATATGTCCGGGCTCTTCGTGATTCAGAACTCCACGAGGCAAGCTCTTATCGGGCAGCTGCGCAATGTGGACCTGCAAGGGCTTGGCGAAGACTACCTGAAAAATTACGTGCAGCGAGTAAATGCCGTGACACCTGATGATGTGCAACGTATGACCGTGAAATATATCAAACCGGAACAGATGACCATCGTGGTGGTCGGCGATAGATCAAAAATCACCGAACAGTTGGCGCCCTACGCCGCACTGCCGGAAACAGCCAAATAACCAACGTGAGCTAGCCGGAGGATTTGGCAGCGGCGCGCTTGTGGCGGGTTGATTTGTGCCGGTATAAATTCTTATCCGCATCGGACAACAACTTTTCGATTCTCTCACCGTCACCGCGATAGGTGGAAACTCCGATGCTGGCGGACACCGCGGGCTCTTCGAGATCATTGCGCATGACCTCATGAATCCGCAAGGCTACCTTATGGGCATCATTTTCTGGCGCTTCGGGGAGTACCAAGACAAATTCGTCTCCGCCGTAACGCGCGGCAGTGTCCACAGCACGGATGTTCGTTCTCAAAGTATCCGCCAAGCGGCAAATTGCGCGGCTGCCTACCAGGTGGCCGTAGGTATCATTAATTTTTTTCAAGCCGTCGACGTCCAGCAACAAAATCGAAAAAGGTCTGCCGGTGCGATTGCTGCGTTCCATTTCTTTCTCGAGTACGTCGAGCAGCCGGCGATAATTCGCCAGGCCTGTTAGGGGATCGCTTACCGCCAGGTGGCGCACTTTCTCGAAAAGGTGCGCATTATCCAGCAAGGCGCCGCCCAGGGCCACGACGTAACTCATCACCGTCAAGCCTTGCGCTAAAGCGAAAGGCGCGTCCAGCAAGTGTTCGGATTGCGACGCCGCGCATTGCGCTGCGAGATTCAGCGCGGCAGTCGCGTAGATGGCTTTGTCGAAAGCACTCGCGTCGTTCGTCAAACGGCGCCGATACCAGATGACGCTGGCCAGAAAAATCGCGCCTGGAAGAAGTTGTTGGGGACTGGGGAACAGCGCGAAGGGGTGCGGTGAAACTTCCGGCGGCAACCGCCGAAGCGTCGCGGTAATTAAATAGGAAGCAGAAATTATAGCGACAAGCGCCGCCACCAGCTCCCGGCGTGGATGATGGGAGCGCGGCAAAAACCGCTCCACCAGAAGCGCCACAATCAGAAGCAGCGCGAACACCATGCGGCTTTCCCACCACGCTACCGGGGCCCACAGTAATTCCAGCCGAGCATCGCGAAGCTGAAAAAAAAGAACGCTGGTGGCCGTGAGCACCGCACCCGAAACCATGAAACCCACGCCAAGAATCAGCGAGATGCGGTCCTGCGTACCCTGAAATCGCACCAGCGTTACGGCCGCAAAAACAAACGCCAACAAACCAGTGATGACCTGCAGGTATCCTTGCAGCACGGGATCAGCCTGCAGTGACTTGCCCCGCAACCAATAAGCAGCGAGTAATACGCCGGTAAATGCCACGGCGTGAAGCAACACGGTAGCCGCTGGTTTGCGACTCTTCCACAAGAATGTCAGGGGCATGAATTGTTAGGCGGCTCTCATCTTGCCGTCAGTTCATTAGACTATGCAGCGGCACAACGTAGTTTAGCGGATGTCAAGCAGAGTAAATTAAACGATACCGTACCGTGGACCCTGTCGAGGTACAGTGACCCTGTTCGCGCGTACCTGCACCAAATTAACACTCCTGACAGTCAGGATTTTTTGCGTAAAGCGAAAAACTTTGAGCTTGCGCCACCTCCGAACTTCTTGCAGAGTTACTGGCATTGAAACGATTCAATAGCGTCAAATAGCCACAGCATTTTCTACTGGCGTTAAGAGCACCATGCGCCAAAGCGATTGCCGTTCCGCGCCGCACAGAGGAGGAATTTTTTGAGCAGCGAAGCCGCCGTCACCGGCGCACCGCGATTGCGGCGTGCCCTCACCCTCTGGAATCTGGTAATCATCGGCATGGTGATCGTGCAGCCCATTGCGCCGATGGGTATCTACGGAGTGATCAGCAATAAAGCCGGCGGCCATGTGGTCACCACCATCTTGATCGCCATGGTGGCCATGTTATTTACGGCCATCAGCTACGGAAAAATGGCGCGTGCTTATCCGAGCGCGGGCTCCGCGTACACTTACGTGGGCAGGGAAATTCATCACGGGTTCGGTTATTTAACCGGCTGGGCCATGGTGATGGATTACATTTTGAATCCGCTGATCTGCACCATCATCTGCAGTAAATTGACACAAAATATTCTTCCGGGCATGCCTTACTGGGTGCTGGCGATTTTTTACGCAGCATTTTTTACCGTTCTGAATTTACGGGGGGTTAAGACTTCGGCGCGCATTAATGACGTTCTAGCCGCGGGCATGTCCATAGTGGTAGTCGTGTTTTTCGTGTTTATAATTCGCTTTTTATGGGGTTTGCATGTGTATGGAGCGAGATTTTTTACCCAGCCTTTCTATAACCCCGCGACCTTTAGCTTTTCAGGCGTTTTCCAAGGCACCTCCATCGCAGTGCTGACCTACATCGGGTTTGACGCCATCTCCACATTCTCGGAAGAGGTGGAAAATCCGCGGCGCAATATTTTGTTGGCGACTGTGCTGGTTTGCGTGATCACCGGCGTACTATCGTCGCTGGAGGTTTACGCCGCACAGCTGGTGTGGGGCTCCAAGCCGTTTCCCGCCGACAAGGTGGAATCCGCGTTCCCCATCGTGGCGCAACAGGTAGGAGGATTTTTTCTTTTTCAGCTGCTCAATTTTACGATTCTAATTGCCAACGTCGGCTCGGGCATCGGGTCGCAATTGGCGGCGGCGCGGCTGCTCTATGGAATGGGACGTAACGATGCGCTCCCCAAGGGATTCTTTGGAAAGATCAGCGCAAGGCTGCGCATTCCGCAGAACAACGTAATTTTGATTGGCGCGCTCGCGCTGCTGGGCGCCTTCCTCATTACCTACGAACGCGGCGCAGAATTGTTGAATTTTGGGGCGTTCATCGCGTTCATGGGAGTGAATGCCGCGTCGTTCATGCATTATTTCGTTCGCGCCAAGGAAAAGAAAATTGGTAACTTGCTGGTGCCTGCGCTGGGTTTTTTGATTTGCGGATTTATCTGGTGGAATCTAAGTCCCCCGGCAAAGATTCTTGGCACGATTTGGCTGGCGCTGGGAATTGCTTACGGAGCCTGGAAGACTTCATGGTTCCGCAACGAAATGTCATTCGATGCTGCACCTGAACAACAGACCGAGTAACGAATGGCTGGAGCAAAAACTCCGGATAGTTTCTGCTAAGGAAATGCTTTTCTGACGGGCCGGAGGTCCAGTGAAGCGGCAAGGCAATAAAGACGCCACGGTGACGATGCGGGATGTGGCCGAAACCAGCGGATTTTCGCCCGCTACCGTTTCGATCGTGCTAAATAACGCGCCCCTGGCTCGCTACATCGCGCCGGCTACGAAAAAACGCATCGAGGAGACCGCCAAAAAATTAGGCTACCGCCCCAACGCGATGGCCCGATTCCTGCGCAGCAAGCGTAGCCATAGCGTAGGGGTGATGATTTTCGATATTACCGATCCATTTTGCACGCCGGTGCTGCGCGGCATCGAAAATGCCCTCTATCAATGTTCTTACGTTCCTATTTTTGCGGACGCGCACAACCAGCGGAATCGCTTCGAACGTTATCTGGAAATGTTGCTCGATCGCCACATCGAAGCGCTGATCGTGGTCGCGAATTGGCTTTTCGTGGACATTCATTTGCTCGCGGACATCGGCAAACGCAATATTCCCGCGGCCACCATCGGTTGCGAATTGCCAGGTGACGCCGTCAGCTCCATCATCGTGGATAACGAAGCGGGCGGACGCCTGGCTCTTGAGCATCTCTATCAACTTGGCCACCGCAAAATCGCGTTCATCCGCGGGCCAAAGATGCTGGTGGATAGCGCCCCGCGCTGGCGAGGCATCCAGAAATTTGCGCAAGGTGTGGGTTTGGAGATCGACCACGCGCTGGTAGTGCAACTCCCCGATTCTTTTGACCCCAATTCAGGATTCGAAAACGGACAGCGTTTCACCGACGAACTACTGCAGAAAAAAAAGCGCTTCACAGCTTTGTTAGCGTTCGACGATCTCACCGCTCTTGGCGCTATCCGCGCATTAACCAAGGCTGGTCTGAAAGTCCCGGAACAATGTTCGGTGATCGGCTTCGATGATGTGCCCTTGTCGTTGCTCGCCGCTCCGCCCTTGACCACCGTACGCCAGCCGCTGGAAGCGATGGGCGGCCTGGCGGTGAACGTGATTATGGAAGGCGTTAACGCCAACCTGGAAAAGCGCGAAGTAAACATCGCCCGGCACAGAACAAACCCTGAGCTGGTCATTCGCGAATCGACGCGCGCGGCCGCGCTTTCCGGTGACGATTAAGCAGCCTCGACCGGTGATCTTTCGCTTCAGTTCTTGGGCCGTATACACAGAGTTAACGCAACTCCATTTGGGCACCAGGCCCATTTTATGGTATTACATTTATACAAATGTAATGGAGGGCGGGCCATGGAGTCAGCGATTACCGTCAAGGGTCAGGCTACAATCCCCAAGGCTATTCGCCAACATCTAGGGTTGAAACCCGGAGATCGGGTCAAGTTCTTTGTGCATCCCGATGGCAGCGTGGTTCTCTTACCGAAACTCTCTGCGGCGGCTCTACGAGGCATCTTTAAATCCAGACGTCGGTGGCCTGTAACTATCGAGGAGATGACCGAAGCTGCTGCTGAAGGTGCTGGTGGTGTGGCGCCACGAGCGGGACGTCGGTGATCGGGCTCGACACGAACATTCTCGTTCGCCACCTCACCCAAGACGACCCGATACAGTCGGCGAAGGCAGGGGAGATAGTCGAGCGGCGGCTAACTGAGGAAGAGCCCGGCTTCGTCAGCATTGTCGCGATGGTCGAGACCGTGTGGGTCCTTGAGCGTGCCTATGGGCTAAGACCCCACGAAATTGTCGGTGCCGTCGAACGCATGTTGCAAACAGATGTACTCGTTGTAGAGAACGAGCAAGAGGTTTTCGCCGCCATGATCGCGCTAAAGGAAGGACAGGGCTCGTTCGCCGACGCCGTAATCGCAGCGCTAGGTGCCAAAGTGGGCTGCTCCTCCACGCTAACATTCGACCGGCAAGCACTGCGACTTCCAGGTTTCGAACTTCCTTAACGTACGCGATTCTTCAGGTAAGACGGTCAAATCAAATCATTTCGTAGTATTCGTGTTCACGCGAGCAAGAGGATGCGGCCTGAGTACGCAAGCCAATTAAAAAAAGGCGCGAGCAAAACTCGCGCCTTTTCAGTTCGTGGATTACCGGATTATTCCTTCGGCAGAAAAACTCCGGACGGAGTCATAAACTCCACTTTCGGAATTTCACTGGTCACACGAATGCGCTCAAATCGTCCGCGTTTCCCGCCGCTGCCTTCAAAGGTAAGCAGGTACTGGTTGTTGAGGTGGATGGAAATCTCATCGAAATAGGGTTTCAGGTTGACCGGAGGCCCGAAACCCAGGAAGTAGGATTCCGCGCCGGTCTCATCCGAAATCTCGCTCAATTCCGATTGCGCGTTGTTCCGGCGGAAAAATCCACGTCCAGCATGTCCCGCATCCGGAGCATATACCGTCCAAATATTAATATTGGCTTTCTGGGCGTGTTCGATGGTCGGATCCACATCCGGACTAATCGGACCGAAATTTCCGCGGAAGTAATCGATGCCCGAGGAAATCAACAGAATAGAGCGCCGTTCGCCTTCTCCCGGCAGCCGTTTAATCAAGTCCTGCAGTTCCAGATACGGGCTGGAAAAGGCGCCAAATCCACCATAAGGAATCCGCAAGGCTTTCGCTGCGAGTGCGTGGTCCTTGGTGAAATCCTGACCCACGATAGCCGCCCCGTTGCGCCCGTAAAACACGCCGATATAGGTAGTCGGCGGCTGCGCCATCATGAAGGCTCGGAGGTCTCTCCATTGCGAGGCGATACTCTGGTCCAGCGAATCATCGATCAGCACGGC
>DATMOS010000136.1:0-22602 GCA_035568155.1 Verrucomicrobiia bacterium
GTTAATTATGTCCCGAGACTCAAATTTACGTTTACGTTCGCGTTCATCCGTCTGTTTAGGAGCTCTCTCGCTTTTATTGACAATACTTTGCATTGCTCCGCGCGCGTCAGCGCAAAGCACTGGCGGGCGAATTCGCGGCACCGTGACGGACATTAGCGGAGCCGCTATATCGGGCGCGACCTTGGCGCTGACCGACGAAGCGACTAACGTCACGCGTAGTACCGTGAGCGGCTCCAACGGCGAATACATTTTTCTGGAAATCCCCGTTGGCACCTATGACCTCAGCGTCACGCAACAGGGATTCAAGAGATACGAACGCAAAGGCGTAGCCATCGATTTGAACCAGGTAGCAAACCTGGACATCGCGCTGACCATCGGCGGCTCGACGGAAACCGTGGAAGTAACTGGCTCCGGCCCCATCGTGGACACCACCTCGACGCAGCTCGGCGCGGTTGTGAACGAAAGAGACGCCACGCAATTGCCGTTGAACCAGCGCGACGTCTATCAACTGCTCCAGCTTCAACCCGGCGTGCAATCGCAGTTGGGCAACGATTTATTTTACGGTTCCGATAAAGCAGGGGTGGTTACCGTGAATGGCGGCCGCGGCCGCTCCAACAACTATTCGGTGAACGGCGGCGATGGCAACGACTTGTTCGCGAATTTGCCGGCCATTCAGCCATCGCCGGACAGCATCTCGGAGTTTCGCGTTATCACCAATTCGTTCGATGCGGAATATGGCCGCAATTCCGGCGCGGTGGTGAACGTGGTCACCAAATCCGGAACAAATGAGCTGCATGGCAGCGCCTTCGAGTTTTTCAGGAACAAAGTTTTGAACGCCAAGGGCTTTTACGATCCAGTCAAGCCGGACTTCCAGCAGAACCAGTTTGGCGGCACCTTAGGTGGTCCGATTAAAAAGAATAAGACGTTTATTTTTGGTTCCTATGAAGGTCGGCGCATCAAGCAGGGTATTTCGTCGAATCCCGTCCCGCTCCCGACCTCCGCTAATCTGGCCGGCGATTTTTCCAACGAAACTCCTTTTGCGGGCACATTGACGACTCCCACGGTGGCCAATGTTTTGCAAACGCGCTGCGGAACAGCTCTCAGCCCGGCGGCGAACACCGAACTGGCAAATATTCAGGCGGGCGCAACACCTACCCCGAACAATTACAACATTCTATTTCCCGGTAACCAGATTCCCACGCAATGTTTTGATCCGCTTTCGACGGCGCTCCTAAGTTATGTACACCCTACCTCGGATGGATTGTTTCAAAAAGCGCCGAACGAAACCGACAATGGCAACCAATTCACCATCAAGGTCGATCACGATTTAAGCAAGAATCAAAAACTCTCCGGCTACTACTACTTTGACGATGACAACACTCTTGACCCCTTCGCCAAATTTCAAGCGGCCGGCGGCAATCTCGGCAATTTTCCGGGAGATTTTGCTACTCGCACGCAACAAGTAAACGTTTCGCACACCTGGACGCTGGGTTCCACAGCGGTCAACGAAGCGCGCTTCTCCTACTTCCGCGAAGGGCAAGGGAAGTTCAACACGCCAACAGTGACTACTCTAGTGCAGAATTCCTGCGGAAGCGCGGCCGCGCCAATCTGTTTTACCGGCACTACAGATACTCCGCTGGTCGACAGCACCGGCACGCCCATTACTCCCAACTCCAACTTTGGTATCCACCCTGGCTTGGGACCCACCAAAGAAGGGCTGCCATTTATTTCTGTCAGTGGCGGATTTTCGTTGGGCAACAACTTCGAAGGTCAGTTGCCGCAGGTTGGAAATACCTTTCAGTGGTCCGATAATTTCAGCAAGATCATTGGAACTCACAGCTTGAAGTTCGGCGGAGACATTCGCTATCAGAAGTTCGACCAGACTCTCTATTACAACGTGAACGGCTCCATTTCTTTCGGGCCGGGCGGCGCGAACGATGTGGCCGGCAGCGATAACTATCCGAACTACCTCTTGGGTCTGCCCAGTAGTTACAGCCAAGGCTCCGCGCAGCAGGAATTAGTGCGCAGCACCTCGGTATATCTTTTCGCGCAGGACAGTTGGAAAATCAGGTCTAACGTGACGCTGAATTATGGCTTGCGCTGGGAAGTAAATACACCGCTAGACGACATCGGCCACAAGGTGCAGACCTTCCGTCCCGGCCAGAACTCCACCATTTATCCCTGCACCATCTCTCCGAACGACCCGCTGTTCGCTACATTTGGTGGCGGCGCCAGTGCTTGCGACGCTGCCGGAGTCACGCCCACCGGTCTGGTCTTTCCCGGCGACAAAGGTGTCCCCTTGTCGTTGACGCAAACCTACTGGAAAGGTTTCGCTCCGCGCCTTGGCTTGAATTGGAGTCCTGGTGAACACGATGGTTGGCTCGGGAAACTGATTGGCGGTCCAGGCAAAACCAGCATCAGCATGGGCTACGGCCTTTTCTACAACCCCATCGAACAATTGGTTCTGGAACAGTTCAGCGCCGAACCTCCCTTTGGCGGAAGTAATTTCATCGTCGATCCTGTGTTTCAGGCGCCCTTCCTGGATCAGACCGGCAGCGCCAATCCCAACCCCTTCAACGGAATTTTGAATCCGCCGCGCGGCACGCCCATTGATTGGGCCAGCTTCCGTTCCATTTTGCTGTTCGGCGAATTTCCCAAAGTGCTGCGGCCGCAATATTCCGATCAATACAACCTGACCATCAAACGGGAATTGCCAGGCAACATTCTCTTCCAAATCGGATATGTGGGCACTCAGGGTCATCGACTGCTCGGTTCCTACGACATCAACCATGGAAATCCGCAAACCTGCAATGACCTGCAAGCGATCTCCGTAGCCTCCGGGGATTCCAGCCTGACGTGCGGCTCGTTCTCGGCGGACAATTCCTACACCGTCGCTGCTAACGAAATTCCTCCCGGCTTTACGCTTCATCTTCCTTACGGTCCGGTTTCCACCGTCACCGGACCAAATCCGAATCCCATAACGCTGGTAGGGCTGCGCCAATATTCATCGCCCAATTGTAACCCTCTGACCGGAGCGGGATGCCCGGTGGATGGCATTCCGGTGTTTTCGAATATCTTCAGCGAAGATACCATTGCGCATTCCAATTACAATTCGTTGCAGGTGTTGCTCGAAAAGCGCTTCTCGCACGGCTTGCAATTTCAGGGAGCGTATACCTACAGCAAATCTCTGGATAACGCCTCCAGCTTTGAGAGTTCACTGAATCCAGTAAATTTTAATGCTACTTACGGACCTTCGCTGTACGACGCGCGCCACCGTTTTGTGTTCAGCTATGTGTGGGCCTTGCCGGTGCCGAAATATGAAGGGTTTAAGGGCAAGCTCGTGGATGGATGGGAGTGGTCCGGTATTCTCACTTTCCAGACTGGCTTTCCGATTCGCATCACTTCTTCCGACGACGTCGAAGAGTTCAGCAGTATTTTCTTCGAAGCCCCCGGCGAGCCGAACATAACGGCGCCCTTCCATACCCAGAGTGTGAGGCAAAACAACGGTTACGCGTTTGATCCGACGTTGTTCACCAATTCCACCGTGGCGCCCGGAACCATCGGCAACGCACCACGGTCGATTTGCTGCACACCGGGTATCAACAACATCGACATGGGACTGGTGAAAGACACGCCGCTGGGCGAACGAGTCCGCATGGAATTTCGCGCCGAAGTTTATAACATCGCGAACCACGCGCAATTCTATGATGTGGACGGAAACATTTCCGACGGAACCAACTTCGGTTTCGCGCAGAAAGTGCGTCCGCCGCGGCTGTTCCAGTTTGCACTGAAGTTTTTGTTCTGACCGCTTGCAGAGGCCAGTTAAGAATCAATTCGCGGCCAGCGCATGACCGCGCTTGGTAGACTGTATTGCGGTTACGGCGGACAGCCGATTCTTAACTTTTACACGACGGAAAACTGACTGCAGGGAAGAGACCTGTTGGCGGCAGTGATGCCGCCAGGTGCGGAGAATGTATGTCGGAAAAAATGCACGAAGGACTGAAAAAAGAAATCGCCGCGTATGAAAAGCGCACGCCTAAATCCGCGGAAGCTCACAAGCGCGCTCTGCAAAGAATCCCGCTAGGAGTAGCCAGCAATTACCGCGCCTACGATCCCTATCCGATCTTTGTGAAGAGAGGTGCAGGCAGCAAGTTGTGGGATATCGATGGCAACGAATATATCGATCACAATTTGTGCTTTGGCGCCTTGATGGCCGGGCACTGCCATCCCGCGGTGGTCAAGGCCATCGAGGGCGCCCTGCACATCGGCACCACCTTTGGCATGCCGCACGATATGGAATGGGAGTTGGCCGAAGAAATTTGTGCGCGCTACCCGGTGGAGATGGTGCGCTTCGGCTCCAGCGGCACGGAAGTTACCATGCACGCTTGCCGCATGGCCCGCGCGGCCACCAAGCGCGACAAAATTTTAAAATTTGAAGGCGCGTATCACGGTTTGCATGACACTGCGCTGGTCAGTGTAAAACCCAAAGCGGGAGAGTACGGCGATCCCAACGCTCCGACCTCCGTGCCCGGCGGCATGGGCGTTCCCAAAGCCTCCATCGACAACGTAACCATCGCGGCTTTCAATAATCTGGCCAGCGCGGAAAACCGTTTTAAACAATTTCCCGACCAGATCGCGGCGATTATTCTCGAGCCCATTTTGATGAACGTAGGCTTGTGCATGCCGCAACCCGGGTTTTTGCAGGGCCTGCGCGATATCGCCACGAAAAATGGCGCACTCCTGATTTTTGATGAAGTGAAAACGGGTGCGAAACTAGCTTGGGGCGGTGCCTCGGAGTTTTTCGGCGTGAAGCCCGATATGATCTGCCTGGCAAAATCAATTGGTGGCGGCGCTCCACTCGGCGCGTTCGGCGCCAGCCGCGCGGTGATGGATCTCATCTCGCAGCACAAAGTTTTTCATGGCGGCACTTACAACACCAACCGCATCTCCATGGCTGCGGGCCTGGCTACCTTTCGCGAAGTTTTGACTCGTGAAAACTACGCACACGTTGGCAAGCTCAGCGAGAAACTTACCGAGGGCTATCGCAAAACGGTGGCAAAAGTAGGTTTGCAGGCCTACGTAGTCAGCGCCGGCGTAAATGGCGCCTTGATGCTCTACCCGCAGGAAATTCGCAATTACCGTGACTGGACCGCCATCGATGTCGATCTGTGGCGCCACTACTGGTTTGCGATGGTGAATCGCGGCGTGCTCGCACAGCCCTACTGGTGGGACGAGCAGTGGACCATCTCGGTGCAACACACCGAAACGGATATCGACAAGCATCTTGCGGTGTTTGAGGAAATTGCCCCGGCGCTCGCTCAGGCACAGCAGGAGCGCGGTGTCGCATTTGTGGGCGCAGCAGGGCATTAACTAACGTGCATTAACTTACTAAGTCGCGAATGATTCTGGCGAGCGAGCAAACCGCGGGGCCCGCTGACGGCTTAGCGCACCATAATCAACGCCGGGGAAATTATGTCGACGGAAGTCAGCGTGCCGCTTGTCAATGCGCGAGAAACCAGTGCGCCACATTTGCGGCGCGTTTTAGGCCGCTGGGACCTGGTTCTTCTTTTCGTCGTCGCGGTCTTCAACCTGAACGTCGTCCCTTCCATCGCCGCCAACGGCGGAGTCACCGTTTGGTTATGGCTGATTTCGCTGCTGCTTTTTTTCTGGCCCCAGGGCATCGCGGTGATCGAGCTGGCGCACCGCTTTCCCGGCGAAGGCGGCGTTTATTTATGGGCCAAGGAAGTTTTCGGCGACTTCCACGGATTTTTGTCCGGCTGGTGCTACTGGACCAACAACATGATGTACGTGCCCACGGTGATGCTGTATTTCGTGGGCGTTTCGGTGTACGCGCTGGGTGCCGGCCACGAATCGCTGGCGGACAATAAAATATTCGCGCTGACCGCTTCGTTGCTGTTGCTCATTATTCTGGTGGTGATGAACATCATGGGGCTGGGCGTGGGCAAATGGATTAATAATCTCGGCGCGATTGGCACAGGAATCGCCGCGGCAGTATTGATTGGATTGGGCGTCGTTGTTTGTCTGCGTTTTGGCACCGCGGTGACCTCCGCCGATTTTGCCATTCCCGCAAATCCGCGATTCGTGCTGAATTCCTTTGGGGTAATTTGTTTCGGCCTCGTGGGACTTGAGCTGGCTTCCGTCATGGGCGACGAAATCGAAGACCCGCAGAAAACTTTACCCGGCGCCGTCGCTTGGGGCGGAATTCTGTCCGGCCTTCTGTATATCGGCGCGACACTCACGCTGCTGATCGCCGTGAGCAAGGACAACATCAGTGTGCTGCAGGGAATTGTGCAGGCCGTGCGACACATGGCCGGGCGTGTTGGCGTGCCCTGGATCGTCGCGCCCTTCGCGTTTATGTTGAGCATTTCGATTGCCGGTATCGGGTCGGCGTGGCTGGGCGGCTCCGCAAGAATCCCTTTTGTGGCCGGGCTCGATTCCTACATGCCCGCCTGGCTGGGGAAGATTCATCCCAAGTATGCGACTCCGTACGCCGCGCTGATCGTGCATGCTTCGGTATCCATGATTCTGGTGATTATAAATTTCAGTTTCACTGGCGCGGGCGTACAAGAAACCTTTCAAAAGCTTTTGTCGTTAGCGGTAGTGCTGCAACTTGTCCCTTTTCTTTATATGTTTGGGGCACTGCTCAAAATGGCGTTGCAAACTCCATTCGTGCGCGGACGCTACAGTCAGACGACGCTGCTGCTCGCTGGAGCCAGCGGATTCCTGACTACGATTCTTGGTATTGCTCTGGCGTTTTTTCCGGCGCAGCAGATTACCTCGCTGCGTTCCTATGAATTGTGGATGTTCGGCGGCACGCTCTTTTTTATCGGCCTTGCGGCGTTTTTCTTTTTCATATACGGCCGGCGCAAAACGGCGCGAAAACTTGCCGCCTTGGCTCCAGGTATTTAACGTCGCGAAACATCGGTAATTTATATTTGATATTTGTAGCCAGAAAACGCATTTGGAGGCAGTTATGCCAGGCACGGTGAAGGCGGAAGTCCGGACATACAAGAATTTCGTAAATGGTGAATGGGTCGCCAGCAGTTCCGGCGAAACTTTCCCCGTTTACGACCCCTCCACGGAAGAAGTCATCGCCCAGGTGCCTTCATCGAACGCTGCCGACGTCGACCGCGCGGTAAAAGCTGCTCGCGCCGCGTTTGATTCCGGCCCATGGGGTCAGACCAACGCCGCCGAGCGTGGCCGCATTTTATTCAAGCTCGCCGAAAAAATCCGCCAGAACACCGCCATGCTTGCGGAACTGGAATCCCGCAACTCCGGCAAGCCCATTGTCGAAGCCGAATTCGACATCGCGGATGTAGCCACCTGCTTCGAATATTACGGCGGTCTGGCGAACAAAGTTATGGGCCATGTAAATCCCGTGCCTGCCAATGCGCTCAGCTTCACACTGCGCGAACCCGTCGGTGTCGCAGGCCAGATCATTCCCTGGAATTTTCCGTTGTTGATGGCCGCATGGAAGCTAGCGCCCGCGCTCGCCGCAGGCTGTACCTGCGTGCTCAAGCCCGCCGAGCAAACTCCGCTGACTGCCCTCGAATTTGCCAACTGGTTCGAAGAGGTTGGCTTGCCACCGGGTGCCGTCAATATCGTGAATGGCTTTGGCGAGACCTGCGGCGCTGCGCTCGTTGCACATCCCGACGTAGACAAAATCGCTTTCACCGGCAGCGCGGCCGTCGGCAAACTAATCGTCAAGAGCGCTGCGGACACCTTGAAGCGGGTAACCCTGGAGCTGGGCGGCAAATCGCCAAATATTTTCTTCGAGGGCGCCGATTGGGAAGCCGCCGTCGACGGTGCGCTCTTCGGCGTGTTCATCAATCAAGGTGAAGTGTGTTCGGCGGGCAGCCGCATCCTGGTAGAAAAGAAAATCTATTCAAAGTTTGTCGAAGCCATGACCGAAAAAGCCAAACGCATCCAGCTGGGCGCACCACTCGAACGCGGCACAAAAATGGGTCCGCTGGTCAGCAAGGAACAATACGATCGCGTCAGTTCTTATCTGGAAATCGGCAAAAAAGAAGCCAAGGTGGCCATCGGCGGCGGCCG
This sequence comes from Verrucomicrobiia bacterium, assembly GCA_035568155.1. Classification (GTDB taxonomy): domain Bacteria; phylum Acidobacteriota; class Terriglobia; order Acidiferrales; family UBA7541; genus Acidiferrum. The sequence continues at coordinate 8,077 of DATMOS010000136.1, forward strand.
CCCAAAGCAATTTGGTAAAGGCTACTACCTCGAGCCCACCATTTTTTACGATGTCGACAACAATGCGCGAATTTCCCGCGAAGAAATTTTTGGTCCCGTGGCTTCGGTAATTCCTTTCGACGACGAAGCCGGAGCGATCCGCATCGCCAACGATACGCCGTATGGATTGGCTGCCGCGGTTTGGACTCGCGACATTTACAAAGCCTTCCGTATCGTGAAAGCGGTGCGCGCAGGAATTGTCTGGGTCAATCATATGCAGCCCACCTACGTGGAAGCCCCCTGGGGAGGCTACAAACAGTCCGGATTCGGCCGCGAGTTGGGACCCTGGGGTCTGGAAGAATATCTCGAAACCAAGCAGGTGTTCGTGAATCTCGACGAAACGCCCATCGCCTGGTATTAGCTTTAAAGGAAAAAGAACATGAGTTCCATTCAAGTTAGAACCGAAATTCCCGGCCCACGTTCCCGCGCTTTAATGGCGCGGCGCGAAGCGGCGATACCGCGCGGGCCTTATCATTCCACGCCTATTTTTGCAGCCAAAGCGGAAGGCGCCATTCTGGAAGATGTGGACGGCAATCGCTTCATCGACTTCGCCGGCGGCATTGGCTGCGCAAATATGGGACATCGCAGCGCTCCGGTGATGGCCGCGATTCGCGAGCAGATCGAAAAATATTTGCATTTGTGTTTCAGCGTGACACCTTATGAGCCTTACGTCGCGGTGGCCGAAAAACTAAACGCGCTGGCGCCCGGCAAATTCGCGAAGAAAACCTTCATCGTCAACACTGGCGCGGAAGCGGTGGAAAATTCCATCAAGATTGCCCGTGCCTACACCAAGCGGCCCGCGGTAATTTGTTTCAACGATGCCTTTCACGGCCGCACCTTGCTGGCCATGTCGCTGACCAGCAAAACGAATCCCTACAAAGCAGGGTTCGCTCCGTTCGTCAACGATATCTACCGCATTCCATACGCCTACTGCTACCGCTGTTCGTACAATCTGACTTATCCGTCATGCAAAATGACCTGCGCACACGCGCTTGAAGACGCTTTCAAACGGCTGGTGCCCGCGGATTCGGTGGCAGCGGTAATCGTCGAGCCGATTCTTGGCGAAGGCGGCTTCGTCACTCCGCCCAAAGAATTTTTCGGCATCATTCAGGAGATCTGCCGCAAGCACGGCATCGTCTTCATCGCCGATGAAGTGCAGTCGGGCATCGGGCGCACCGGAAAGTTTTTCGCCATCGAACATTACGGCGTCGAGCCCGACCTGATTGTCACCGCGAAATCGCTGGGCGGAGGTTTGCCTATCGCGGCGGTTACCGGCCGCGCGGAAATTATGGATGCCCCCGGTGTCGGAGGCCTGGGCAGCACCTTTGCAGGCAATCCGGCGTCATGCGCCGCCGCGTTGGCAGCTATCGAAATGATGAACAGCAGCGAATTCTTGCAGCGTTCTGCCGCGATCGGCAAAACATTCGAAGCCCGCGCACGTGAGTGGCAAAAAAAATGGCCGCTCGTCGGCGAAATTCGCGGTATTGGTGGAATGTGTGCTATCGAACTGGTGCGCAACCGCGAAACGCGCGAGCCCGCGGATACCGAAACCAAAGACATCGCGCATTATTGCTACGAACACGGCCTCATTACCATCACGGCAGGCACCTACAACAACGTCCTGCGCATCCTGGTGCCGCTGGCCATTACCGACGAGCAGCTAAATGAAGGTCTGTGGGTGATGGAAGCGGCATTGGCCGCCGTTTCGGATCGCGCCCCTGCGCTGTCACACGCCTAGCCGCAATCACGGGCCACGATGTGTCGAGTGTCGCCGCACAAAAAACTATCTCGTGAACTAAGTCTGCTGCGACTGACGACTATTTGTTGATGTCGTCTTTGGCTTCCAGGCGCTTTAGCAGCGGCTGCAAGAATGTCTTGTTCTGATCGGGGGCGGCCGCAATCGACAACTTCATCTGCTTCACGGCTTCATCGAAGTTGCCGGAATTGGATGCGATGCGGGCTGCCGCGAGGTGTGCGATCCAATGATCGGGAAACTGCTTGACGTCGCGACGATAAAGTTCAAACGCCTTGTCTTGCTGTTTCTGCCTCTGTAGTCCACGCGCGTAAACGTACAACTGGACGGCGTTTGCTTTGTCGAGCGCTAACGTGAGGGTCGCTGCAGCTTCCTGCTTTTTACCCATAGCGTCAAGGATGCGCGACTTCGTTTCCAGATTTTCGAATCGCTCTTCATTCTGGATGGAAGTGTCTTCCCACTTCAGTGCTTCATCCAGTTTGTAGTTGTTGTCCAGATTCCAGTTCGCGGCTTCGTCGTAACCCGCCCAGGTAAACCCGCCGGTATTGCGCAACTGGTTCGCGATGCTGCGCTCGACGATGGCGTTGGTGTCCACTTTAACGTGGAACGGGACGGCCACTTTGCCCCAGCGCAGCGTCACCGTCGCCGAGTCGAGTTTCAGGTCATCAAAAGTGTAGGCCAGCGAATCACGGTTCTCTTCGGCAGCAGGTTTTACATCGACGCGCAAAGCATCTTCTTTTACGTCATAACTGAAGCTGCCCCATGAAGTGGAGTTCTTCGAAAATATAATGGTCCACTGATCGGCGTTAGGGATCATGTGCAGCCCGTAAGTGCCTGCGGCAAGTGGATGGCCTTCGACGCTGACATCATCGTTAAAAGAAATTGTCGAATTTTCGTTCGCGCCGGCGCGCCACACCTGTCCGTAAGGCACAGTTTTTCCGAAAAGTTCGCGCCCGCCAGCCAATGGCGCGTGATAAATGATGGTGATATCCGTGAGGCCGACCCGTTGGGTGATCTGCGCTCGTTGGCTGAGCCTGGGCAGATTCAGTTCCGTAGCCTGGCTGCCATTTTTAAATTGCGCATACGCCGGTTCCGTTCCCGCCACAACAGTAAACAAAACAGCAACGATCAGCCCGCAGAAGTTCCGCATACAAGCTCCTTTTCGGTCGAAAATTCCTACACACCCTGTTAGTGATCTTCAATTAAAGGCTCGGAAGGACGCGCGGAAATGCCGCTGTCCACTTGATTGGCATAGACGCGCAGGGGGCAAAATCGTAAGCCGTAAGGCGCGCTGGCTAGTGTTCCCGCGTCGCGATTTTACAAAGATTTACAAGTACACGCGTTTCGTAGAGTAAATTGCGCGCGCTGGCCGAGAGGGCGAACCTTCTACTGAAGCGACTTAGCTACTTGATCCACACCGTCTTTATATTTGTAAATTCGCGAATGCCGTTGACGCTCAATTCACGGCCATGGCCCGAACGCTTCACTCCGCCAAACGGCACCCGTGGATCGGATGCCACCATCTGGTTGATAAAAACCATTCCAGCTTCCAACTCTTTGATGAACAAATCGCGCTCGCGGTCATCATTGGTCCAGGCGCTGGCTCCCAGTCCGTAGCGGTGGTCGTTGGCCACGCGCACGGCGTCTTGAGCGTTTTTCACCCGAAATAAAGAAGCGACCGGCCCAAACAATTCTTCGCTGGCCGCCGGCGAATCCTTGGGCACATTAGTGAGCACCGTCGGCGGATAGAAATATCCCGGCCCCCCGTTTGGTTTTCCCCCGGTTAAAACTTTCGCGCCCGCATCGACGGATTTCTGCACATCTGCTTGCAGCGATTCTACGGCGCCGGCAGTCGCCAGCGGGCCGACATCGGTCTTGGCATCCATCGGATCACCAACTTTCAACGATTCCATTTTGCTGACGAACGCCCGCTCAAACTTTTCGGCAATTTCCTCCGCGATGATGAAGCGTTTCGCCGCTATACAGGATTGCCCGTTATTTCCCACTCGGGCTTTCACCGCGGTAGCCACCGCGTCATCCAGATTCGCGCTGGGCATTACGATAAAAGGATCGCTGCCACCCAGCTCCAGCACAACTTTCTTGATGCGCTTGGCGGCGGACACCCCTACTTGCTTGCCCGCTTCTTCGCTGCCCGTAAGTGTGGCGGCCTGAATGCGCGGATCGTTTAAAATTCCGTCCACTTCTTTTACGCCGATCAGCAAGGTCTGAAAAGCGCCCTCCGGAAATCCAGCGCGCAACATGATCTCTTCGATTTTCAGAGCGCATTGCGGAACATTCGAAGCATGCTTCAGCACTCCAACATTTCCGGCCATCAAACCCGGGGCGATAAAACGAAACACCTGCCAGAAAGGATAATTCCAGGGCATCACCACCAAAATCGGTCCAAGCGGCTGGTAATGCACGTAGCTGCGGCTGGCGGTGGTCTCGATCACCTCGTCAGCCATAAATCGTTCCGCGTTTTCCGCGTAATAGCGGCAACCCCACGCCGATTTCACCGCTTCGTCCACCGCGGAGCGATATGTCTTGCCCATTTCCAGCGTCATCAGCTTACCGAGCGATTCTTTTTCGTTCTCCAGAATGTCCGCGGCCTTTGTCATCATGCGCGCGCGTTCGGCAAAGCTGGTCTTGCGAAATGTCTCAAAAGTTTTCGCTGCCAATGCCAGTTTCGCCTCCAACTGCGAAGCCGTGAGTGGCTCAAATGTTTTTAGGACTTCTCCCGTTGCGGGATTAATAGACGCGATTGCCATGTTTACTAGGCCTCCGGAGGCTGCAAATTGTGTGGGTCTTGCTTCGTTTCCTTGTAGTCGTACCTTCAAATTATATGTGTTCTGGATAAAAAATGTTGGCGCCCCCCTGACACGCGAACACCTCTTCAGACTGGCACTTTGTGCCAACGGAAGCGACCATCCGAATCTGTTCCTACCTGTAGGAGGCGAAACAAATAAGGAATTCACCGGATTGGGCTGCCGCTATTTCAGATTTAAAGTGAATATTGGTCCCCGGACTACGGGCAACGCATGAACTCAGAACCACAGGGTGTCTTATCCAAACGCAATATGTTGGAAGTCTTGATAGCCGTCCGCTTCGCGCGCCAGTCGCGAATGCCCCGAAACGGTGCCGCCACAAGTTTCTATGCTATTTTCCACAGGGTTTCGCTGATCAGAAATATATCGGGGAACGCGCCTATAAATAGACGGCGCACCAACACCGGCAGGAACTACTGGGCCAGGAGGAGCACCGGTAGCTGATTCAATCTCTCTTGTAGGTGCAAGATTCCGACGAGTATCCCAGCTAATTGTCGCGAGACTCTAGAAACAGTCTCGCAACCTCCATATCAAAGTGCTTGGCTCAATGGCACGGTCACCGAGCCCACCGACCCCGAGCCTTCGTCACGCATCAGCACGCGAATCTCCGTCGAACTGGGATCGATCGTGAGCCGGCGTTGCAATACCAACCCGGTCTTGAAGAGTGATTCGTATTCCTGTTGACTGAATTTTACGTCGACGTGCTGTTTCTCGGCCGCCAGGATCTTCCCGTTGGCATCCTTTTGCAGAAAAACCAGATCCAGACCACCCGCGAAATGGTTGTCTTTTTCTTGCAAAAGAAACTGTCTTGGATTTACCCCCATTCGCACCTGCAACACGTGTGCCGACACAGGCGGCAAAGTTTTACAGAACACCGTTATGCCCAAATCGGTGGCGTCCAGCGCGCTGATAGCTGCGTCGTGTAAATCCGCGTTCACCACCGTTTCGCGTTCGCTTTTTTCAGGCAGGGCGAAATAGCCCCGCCGGTAACGTAGATCCGCTCCTTGCACCGCCAGGTGAATGCTGATGTCGCGAAATTTTCCGTCCCACTGCCCATGATCGGGGTAAAAACCCAAGGTGTAGGTGTAGCGTCCATCTTCAAACGCGGAACCAATGGCACCGGCTACATCGTTGGTGCCGTAAAATGCCTTGCCCCCGGTTTTGTCCGCCAACAAACGGAAAGTATCGCGCAGATTCTGACGCATGAAGAACGCCGTAGGCGAGTCTTTAACGTCTATTCCATGAACATCCACCGGGTAAATCGCCATATTCGCGCGGTTCAGTTCACGCGCAAGGCCCCTCATGTCCCCGAGTGCGCCAGGCACTCCCGGATTCGCCAGGCTAAAGTTCTCGCGGTCCGCAACACCAATTCGCTCCAAGCCAATTTGAATGGGAAGCCCGCCGGAAATCCAAACCAGGCTCTTGTGGCCCGGTATTGTGCCAACGTAATTGGCGATGGCCACCAGCGCCGAGTACGTTATCCGGAAACGATCGGCGATTCCTAAATCCGCGATTTCGCCGTTTGCATTGTTGACATGACTTTCAAAACTGTTGAAAAACGGATCGTTCTCAAGCCCAGGAACGTGTAAGTCGATCGGATGAGATGCGTCGAAGATCGCCAACAACTGCGGGCTGAATCGGTCAACGGCGCTGCTTAGAGCTGTCGCGTCCTCCGTGAACCCGTGCAGCAAAAGCAGATCAGTCGTGAGCGCGAAGATGGCCACGTGATCCTGCGGCTTAAACGAGCGCAGAAATCGAAGCACCTGCCGGCGTGCGAAAGACTGATCTTCGAAATCAGTGTTGAGCGTGTCGAAAAGAATGACAATGGTCGCTCCCGGATCCTGCCCCTTCAGGTCGGCGCGGTTGGTAAAGACGTGCGGCGGCAAGGGGAGAGCAGACACTGGAGCGGGAGTATTTGCGGAAAAGAAAGCAATCTTTTGAGGTCGGCCATTGTCCAGCAGTGAGAAATCCGCTTCCTTCAAGCCCTTAATCGGTATGCCATCTTTGTCTTGCACCACTACATTCACTTGTACAAGCCGCGTCGCGGTGCGAATTATCTGCGACGGCTGAGTGTTCTGGTTTGACGCTGCGGGCTGGCTTGAACTTTGTGGGGTAGCGCTCAACAACGGGGATAGAAATAAGGAACCGACTAACAACGCCGCAGAGAAAATAGCAAACGTTAAGCCAGAGGCCAAGGCCGGCTCCGCATGGACACAACCATCAAAATCAAATATCGCTTGTCGCTCGGTCACACTTACCAATGGAATCCTAATGGAAGCCCATTGTGACCGCCCGGTACTATTTCGATTATATGACGATTATGTTTACCGTGGCATAACACAGATGGTGAGCCCGCCCGACGGGGTCGTCCGCGCGCATTCTTAGGTTGGTGAACCGTTTGGCTCAGGGTTGCTTCTGGTGCTCGTTGCGGACGCTTTCAAAGGTGTGAAGAATCAAGTAGGCCACTTCGGCTTGAATACGTTGATCCAGGTTTGCGCCTTGGGCGTAATGCAAGCTTTCATTGACCTCCGGTTGTTCCAAGAGGCCCGCGGCTTGCCCGCAATACCAGGGGCGAAAAACGCGCGAGCTCCACATAAATCCCCCGTCCGCGCCGCTGCCGTTCACCCGCGCGCCGTTGACGTACAGCACCAGATCGTACGGCACCCTGTCCACCAGCTGGACGTCTTGCACCGCTTTTAGATTCTTCGCGTAGGTTGCCACGATTGATTCAGGGGTGTTTTTTTCGGTCCAAAAATAAATGCGGATCTTGCCGCTGCGGGGACCTAGGTTGATGCAAGGCGATTTGCCCGCGCTCGATAACGCGGAAAACAGTCCGGGCGGAAGGCTCGGAGCGCTGCTCACGGGACCGGCCCCCCCCGAATTGTTCGCACTATTCGCATTGTCGCCCTGGTCGCTGCCAATCGCATTTCCGGTGGCGCTTCCCGCATCGCCAGCGCTGCCGGTATTTTCTGTCGCCTCGTTTTGCGAATTCTGCGCAGCCGCACTTGGCGACTGGCCCGCTTTTGAAACGCTGATCGGCGTGGCCTTGCGCCACGGCAAACGGTGCGCGGTCACGCCAATAGCCAGCAGTACCAGCGCACCAGCCACCACCCCCACCACTACCCAGCGCCAATATCCCCACGCGGGAAAAAAGTCCCTGCTTACATTCCAACCGGAGCTGTGCTCGTTCCAGGTGGCGATTACGTCCGCGTAGTTGTTATCCGGCTTTTTCGCTGGAGTCTTGAAAGAGTCGACTAAATTCTGGACCAGGTCTTCTTTCGGTTTATCGGGCGTCTCAATCTCGGTTCGGCTCACTGCGCCAGGTTTCATTCCCCTTGGCTGTTCGACAGTGGCCTTGGCCGCAGCAGATTTGACCGGCGCTTCTACGGGTATCTCTCGCTCACGCGCAGGCGCAATGCTTTTAGCTCCTTCTCGTTCTGCCTCCAACGCCTCTAATTCGATTGCAGGTTGCGCGGCCTCCGTGGAAGCAGTTTTCATCGCGATCCATTGTCTGATGTGGTCGCGCGACACCTCGGGAAGATCTACGAACGTCACTCCAACTTTTTTCGCGGACTCGTCTCGCCACGTAACCCGCCCTTTGGCTTCAAAGTGGCGCCCCAGTTCCGGCATTTCAAAGTCGACGTCCACGTATTCGCCCGGAGGCTCCGAGCCGACAAGATCCAGCGCGACGCCGCCTTCGCTCACGTCGTTCAATATTCCGTCGCTGCCCGAGCCGCCCAATAGCACATACAGCCGCGGTGAAACCGCCCGCCTCTGATGCACACGGCGATCCGCGCCCTGCGCCCCAGGTTGTCGTCCGCCATCCTGAGTCGAATTACCCATTAACGCGATGTTACGTGATGGTTAAAGGCCAGGCAACGCCAGTAATCACTGTAGCCAATCCCTAAGGCTTCCTCTTGCGAAGAACGAGACTAATCAAGTAGTCCCAACTGTCCTCGGGGTCTTGTCCAAGTAAGCTTGCCGGGCATCTGAGGCCTGAATAATTCCATACGGCCACGTCTATGCCTAAGACGCTTGCAAGTGGAAAGGAGATTGTTAAACTTCAACCCGGTTAAGCGTATGGTCAGAGCATATCTGTGTCGATTCGTACCTTCTATCTCCGCTTCTTGTAATTCCGGATACAATCGATTGCATGGAACCCAATTCGCAAAAGGTCTCGCGGGTCGCCTTTGCCTATCTGTGGTCCATCTTGTTTTGGATGGGTCTTGCCGTTCTGGCCGCAGCGGAGGATAAGGTCCGCTTCTTGGAGAGGGGGCTCCGCACATCTTACTGGACCGCACTCCTTATCGAAGGCGGATTTCTACTGTGCGCGGCGCTGTTGACGCCTCCCATTTTCGCGATAGTTCACCGCTATCCGATCACCAAACCGATTCGGATTGGTCGCGTAGCTGGGTATGTTCTTGGCATTGCCCTTTACATCATCGCCTGCGTGGGCCTCCGTTGGGTTATAGTGGCGCCTTGGAATATTCCTGCTCAGAAGTTTGAACAACGCTCGTTGCACACGTTGTTTACGGGTTTTTACGCTTTTGCCGAGATAATCTGGAACTTCATCATTGTTCTGGCAGCCGCGCATGCATACGAGTATTTTAAGCGGGCTAGGGACCAGGAACTTCAGTTGCAGCAGGCGCTGGCCACCAGCGAACTCCAAGCGCTGAAGAGTCAGCTTCATCCGCATTTCTTATTCAATACTCTCCAGGGAATCTCAGCTCTGATTGATACCGAGAAAGAGCGCGCCAAAGCGATGGTTCTCAAGGTTTCTCATTTGCTGCGGACTGCTTTGCAGTGTGCGAGCTCCAATGTCATTAGCCTCGATGAAGAATTGAAGTTTGTCGGCGATTACCTCAGCATCGAGAAAATGCGCTTGGAAGACCGACTTGAAGTGCGTTGGCAAATTGACCCTGCCACGAGGCAATTGCTCGTGCCGCAACTGATCATGCAACCTCTCGTCGAAAATGCGATTTTCCACGGCGTCGCTTGCTGCCGCGGAGGAGGATGGATCGAAATTTCGTCCCGGCGCGCGGGAGGTATGCTGGAGATCGCAATACGCAATAGCGTTGGAGGAAAGCGGCAAGCAGGGATGGGGCTAGGGCTCCAGAATGTCAGAGCACGATTGAAGCATCTTTATGAGGAGGAGGCCACTCTCTGCTTCGACCAAGGCAGCGATGGCGTTGCGATCGCGAGTCTTGTGTTGCCAGCAATCGGTCAACAGAAGGAGGCGACGAAAGAAGTGTTGGCCTCGAATGTACACGCTTAGCGGAGGAAAAGATTGTGCGGGTATTGATTGTCGACGACGAACCACTTTCGCGAAGCTCCCTCGAGAATGCCTTGAGAGCGAGAAACGACATTCAAGTCCTCGATTGCGCGAACGATGCTGTTGACGCCCTGGAATTACTACAAAAGAAGCCCTATGACGTTCTTTTGCTCGACATTCAAATGCCGGAATTATCGGGAATCGAGCTGGCCGACCGCTTAAACAAGCGGGGGCAACCGATACCATCGATTGTGTTTGTTACTGCGCACCATCAACACGCGGTTGCTGCATTTGAGAAGCATGCCGTTGATTATGTCCTGAAGCCCTTTTCAAACCATCGTATTCATGAAGCGCTAGATACGGCGATTCGCAGAACGGAAAGCGAGCGGGCCGCGCAGTTTGTGAAAATACTGCCTCAACTGGAAGAACTGTTATCGAAGTCAGCGAAAATCGCCATCAAGACGAAAGGAAGGATCCTTTTTGTCGATCCGGCCGACGTGGTGACGATCGAAGCTCAAGGCAATTACGTATTGTTACAGCGGGCTTCAGGATCGTACCTACTACGAGAATCGATTTCCACGATGGCAGAAAAGCTAAAAGCGTACGGATTTATAAGAATACACCGCTCCGTGCTGGTGAACAGTTCCTTCGTTGAGGAAATTCAGCCTTGGAACACGGGAGAGTACGTGCTTCGCATCAAAGGGGGCAGAGAATTCACAGTCTCACGCACTTACAAGAGCAATCTGAAATCCCTGGCACGGTTCTGGATTGGCGCTGACACTTTCGTCGCGGACTAGCGCCGCGGCAGTTTCACAGCGAGAGCCAGACACAAAGAGGACACTGGCTCCGATGGTCGTGGACGCAGCGTCCAGACTCGTCGGCTCTTTTCTCTTACACAAAAACCAGCAAGGTTAGATCGTTTGTGCATCGCAGGAGTCTACAGAATCTGGGATTCGTGGACATGCGGCTGTTTTTTGGTGTGTCTTCACAAACTAGCGTGACGGATTTCCGAGAATGTGATGCAAGCCTCCAGGATACGGGGTTGAAGGCTGATTAGCTGACCTCCACAAACTCATAAAGCCCTAGAAAACCGTTTACATAAATCATTGAAAAGTAAGCTTCCCAACAGCTTCTCATGTTGGGAACTCGACTTGCTCCTATATCTGCGCTGAGTATCACCCGGGGCGTGTATTTAGTTCGTGCGCGGATAATTAGTCAGTAAGTTAATGGAGGCTTCAGTGAATCAACATTGTGGCAGATTTCTTGTGTTCTCGTGTATGGCGATCTTGGCTCTCAGTCTGACAGTCGTTGTGGCCGTGAGTGCTCAAGTAATCAGCGCGGACCTCGTCGGAACCGTCCTAGATAAGACGGGTGCGGGGGTACCTGGTGCGACCGTAGAAGCGGTCAACTCCGAAACCGGAGTTAAGTACAACACTCAGGCAAATGAAAGCGGTGAATATCGCTTTAACAATTTACCGGTAGGAACCTACAGCGTCACTGGCTCCTCCGCCAACTTCGCCGCTACAACGATTAACAATTTCCAGCTGGAGTTGAATAAGACCAGCACGTTGCAAATCACTCTGGAAATTAGGGGCGCTACCACGTCTATTGAGGTCTCGGGTGCCGCACCAGCCTTGGACACCACGACGGCGCAAATTACCAGCACTTTTGACCAGAAACTCGCGGCGGACCTGCCGGTGTCGTCAGTTACAGGCGGCGTTCTGAATCTTTCGCTCTTGAGCGCAGGGGTCGCAACTGGCGGTGGAATCGGCGCAGGCACCGGTCCCAGCATCGGTGGCCAGCGTCCCAGAAATAACAACTTCACCATCGAGGGTGTCGACAACAATGACAAAGCCGTGACCGGCCCGTTGGTCACGATTCCGAACGATGCAGTGGCGGAATTCTCAGTTCTGCAAAACCAGTTCACTCCAGACTTCGGACATTCGTCCGGTGGCCAATTCAACACCATCATCAAGAGCGGTACGAATTCGTTTCATGGTGATGCCTACATCTACTCTGAGAACAGAAATTTTAACGCTATCGACCAATCCGTCATCAACAACGGCCTCACGTCAAATCCGCGCTATGACAACAACCGCATGGGTGGAGTGTTTGGCGGACCTATCATTAAGAACAAACTCTTCTTCTTTGGCGCTTTGGAATATAACCCCATCGGAGCAGCGGCGGTGCTTGGGTCCCCCGTCTGCGCGCCGACATCCGCCGGTTATAGCGCCTTGGCGACTTTGCCGGGGATTTCAGCGACCAACCTGGCCATTTTGCAGAAGTACGCAGCACCGGCTGGCTCCGTAGACACGACCGGAACGTGCGGTCCTTCTGCCGCCGCTAAAGGCGTTGAAACCGTGACCAGCAACACCGGCGCGACTGCGTCGGTACCAGAAGGGATTCTTAGCTTTTCCGGTCCCAACTACCTTAACAACTGGGCGGCGTTGGGCAGCATTGATTACGACCTATCCCAAAAAGACCAACTGCGCGGGCGCTATGTGTATAACCGCTCCGTGGGAATTGACACGACTGCATTTTTGCCCGCGTTTTATCTGAATGCGCCGACTAAATTCCACCTTTTGACTGTGAACGAATACCACACCTTTAACCCCAACACGCAAAATGAGCTTCGGCTGGGCTATAACCGTTTTGATAATAAAACGCCAGCTGGGAACTTTTCGTTCCCGGGCTTGGATAGCTTCCCCAACATCGTTCTCAACAGCCTCAATGGCTTGAATATTGGACCTGATCAAAACGCACCGCAGTTCACGATTATTAACACCTATCAGTTATCCGACAACGTCAGCTGGACCCACAACAAACATACTGTGAAACTGGGTATTGAGGGTCGCAAATACATTTCCCCTCAATCGTTCACGCAGAGAGCGCGTGGCGACTACGAATACACCACTTTGCAGCAATATCTGGACGACCTGAGCCCTGATTTCCTCGCTCAGAGAAGCGTAGGCCAATCCACCTATTACGGCGATCAATCCGCTGTCTATTGGTTCGTCAACGACAACTGGAGAATCAGGCAAAATCTTACATTGAACTTCGGCATGCGTTACGAATACACCACCACGCCGTTCGGTATTCGCTCGCAAAGCCTGAACAGCCTCGCCTCCGTGCCTGGCGTCGCGGTATTTGATGAGCCTCGCGCTCCCAAGAATGACTGGGGGCCGCGTGTGGGATTCGCGTATTCACCCGGCACCAGCGGCAAGACGTCTATCCGCGGCGGCTTCGGAATCGCGTATGACGTTCACTACGACAACATCGGCATTTTGTCTTTGCCACCTCAGTTGAGTGTCACAGAAAACACCCCGTCCCTTACGGCGAATATTCCGAATTTTCTCGCCAATGGCGGCTTGCCACCAGGAACAGGAGGGATTACAACATATGCTACCCCGGCTGATGCACGAGCAGCTACGACGACGTACTATCCGCCAAACGTGAAGGATCCGAAGTCCATGGATTGGACCTTGGGTGTGCAGCACAGCTTCTGGAATGATTACACCGTCGAGGTGCGCTACATTGGCACTCGAGGGATTCATCTCGACGTGCAATCGATTGTCAACCTTGCGGCTCAGACGACTCCTGCTTTACACCTGCCCACTTACATCGGAAATGTGCCATCGCAGGCCGCCTTGGACGCTTCGACAGTAAACCTGGGCACAATTCTAAATAGCAGTGATGGCATAGTGCCACTTTATGATGCTGCTGGTTTCAATCAAAATGCCCTTACGGCGTTCATTCCAGCCGGATCCTCGACTTATCACGGCTTGGCCATGCAGGTTACCCGCCGCATGAGCCATGGACTGCAGTTTGTTGGGGCTTACACTTACAGCCACTTAATTGATAACAGCACTGCAGACTTCCACACCACCGACCTGACACCGCGCCGCCAGCAAGACTTTGAGAACTTGTCTGCTGACCGCGCAAACTCAGCTCTGGATCATCGCCACCGCTTTACTCTAGCGTTGGTATATGACGAGCCTTTCTTCAAGAGTGGCAATGCGTTTACCAGGAACGTTCTCGGTAATTGGGAGATTGCCCCGATCTACACCTATCAGACCGGCGAGTGGGCAACCGCGCAAAGCGGAGTCGACGCCAACTTGAACGGCGACTCAGCTGGGGATCGCACCATCACCAACCCTTCGGGTGTCGGAGTTACAGGAAGCGGCGTAGTGCCACTTTGCACTAGCGCCGTGGCGCCAGCGGATTGCACTTTGGCTAACGTCTTGAACATTGCAGACAATGTTGTGGGTTACGCCGCAACCAACCCAAGTGCAAAATATATTCAGGCCTACTATGGCGCCTTGGCGAATACCGGCCGCAATACCGTTCTCACTCCCCCGACGAACAACTTTGACGCCACAGCGATTAAACGCTTTACCATAACTGAGCGGTACAAAGTTGAGTTCGGAGTGCAGGCTTTCAACTTGTTGAATCATCCACAATTTATTCCATGCTGCGCCGCGGGCGCTGGCCCCGGCGCGCTCGGTGGAGCGACCAACGCGGTGACTGCCCAGGGCGTTACCGGTTCGGCGCGCAACGCCCTTGAACCGCAACGCGGCATCTTCAACAACTTTAGTGCGGTGTTCCCGAGCGAAGCTCGAGCGCTGCAACTTTCCTTG
>DATMOS010000137.1:0-6598 GCA_035568155.1 Verrucomicrobiia bacterium
CAGATGAGTTCCATGTACCTGGACGGCATTGAAATCGATTACATCGAAACCGTGGAAGGTGCCGGCTTCAAATTCAATAATCCCAACGTGAAGAGCACTTGCGGTTGCGGCAGCTCCTTCAGCGTTTAATTGACGAGACCTATAAATTGTCTCGGGCTCCTGACTCACATTCGGGAGCCCTTTTTTTTATGGGAGACATCATTTCGTGCAGTTCTATCAGGGTAGTGTCGGCTGCCCTACATTGGCGTCTAAACTGGCATCGTTTCACAACTTCTGTTATAACGCTTTCGTCTCCGCGCGTCGGGAGGACAATTATGACCGGTAAGCCAGTATTACCTATCAAGGTACTATTAGCCGACGACAGCGAAATTATGCGCGAAGCCATCAAAAAGCTTCTCGTCGACGAACCGCGCATACACATTGTCGGAGAAGCTTCCTGCTTTGGCACTGCCATGCAATTAGTCGCGGATTCGAAACCCGACCTTTTGCTGCTCGATTTGCACCTGCCGCAAAAGCGTGAACTGCCAGCTCCCATCGTTCGGTCCCAGCTGAATTGCATTGAATATACTTTGGCCATCTCCTTTGCTAACGATGAAGAAGCTAAGTCTCTCGCGGCAAGTTACGGTGCCGCCGCTTTACTCGATAAGATGAGCCTGTATACCGAGTTGCTGCCGGTCATTATGCAATTGGTGGGGCCGTCCGCAAATCCGTCCTTCAAGATTGGTACAAAAACCAGCAGGGAAGGAGCGTCGCTGGGACTTTCCGAATAACCGCACGCATCATCTTTTTCCGCTCTGCACATCGCATCCCCCGCCATTTGCTTTCAAGCGCAACGAACCGTATCCTAAAATCCCGGCATGAAAATAGCGCTCGCGCAGTTTAATCCCACCGTCGGCGATTTTGCAGGCAATGCCGCTCGCATCTTGAGCCTGGCCACCACCGCCCATCGACGAGGCGCGGACCTTGCCGTTTTTTCCGAGCTTTGTCTTTGCGGCTATCTTCCCCAGGACCTCCTCGAACGCCCCGCCTTCATCGACCGCAATCGCAAGGAACTAAAGGAACTCGCCGCCAAGCTGCCGTTGCCCTCGATCGTCGGCTATGCCGGACGCGTGAAAAACGGCCGCGAAAAATCCATTGGAAAATCCATCGCCAACAAAGCAGCGTTGATTTGCGAAGGTCGTATCGTTTTTGAGCAAAGTAAAATGCTTTTGCCCACCTACGACGTCTTCGATGAATCGCGGTATTTTCAGCCGGCCGACAGGCAATCCGTTTTTGGACTTGGACAAGAGCAGTTGGGCATCACCATTTGCGAAGATGCGTGGAACGATAAAAACTTCTGGGCCAATCGCCGCTATGATCGGGATCCCATAACCGAAATTATCGCGCAGGGAACTACCGTCCTTCTCAATATTTCCGCTTCGCCTTACACCATCGACAAACGAGGCTTGCGCCTTGAGATGTTGCGCTCTATCGCCGTGCACCATAACCGGCCCATTGTCTACGTGAATCAGGTTGGCGGCGATGACAGCTTGATCTTTGACGGCGCCAGCATGGCGCTCACGGCCGACGGCAAAGTTGCCGCGCAAGCTCGAGCCTTCGAGGAAGACCTGGTGTTCTTCGATACCGTGACCGGCAAAGGCGAAATCCACGATCAGCCCCATGAAGAAATTGCTTACGCCTACCAGGCGATTGTGACCGGCACCGTTGATTACGTCCAAAAATGTGGCTTCAAGAAGGTGTTGGTCGGCCTCAGCGGCGGCATCGATTCCGCAGTTGTCGCCGCCATCGCTGTGGATGCGCTCGGAGCAGAAAATGTTCTCGGCGTTTCCATGCCCGGCCCGTATTCTTCGTCGGGAAGCAAGACCGACGCGGAAACCGTAGCGAAAAATCTCGGCATCGACATGATCACCATGCCTATCGGCGACGTGTTCGACGCCTACTTAAGAGTCACTGCGCCAGTTTTCAAAACGTTGAAGCCAGACGTCACCGAGGAAAATATTCAGGCGCGCATCCGCGGAAATTATCTGATGGCGTTATCCAATAAATTTGGCTCCATGGTGCTCAGCACCGGAAATAAATCCGAACTTGCGGTAGGGTATTGCACTTTGTACGGGGACATGGCCGGAGGCTTGGCCATTCTTTCCGACGTTCCCAAATTGATGGTCTACGAATTGGCCAATTGGATTAATCGCGAGAGGGAACTGATCCCTGAATCGACCATAAACAAAGCGCCCTCGGCGGAGCTGCGTCCCGACCAAAAGGACGAAGACATCTTGCCTCCCTACGACGTCCTCGACCGTATCCTAAAAGCCTACATTGAGGATTTACAAAGTCCTCAGGAAATTGCCGATCGCCTCGGCTATGATCTCAAACTTGTGCGCGACATTGCTCTGCTGGTCGACCGCAATGAGTACAAGCGCAAGCAAGCCGCTCCAGGCCTGAAAATTACTTCGCGTGCGTTCGGTTTTGGTCGTCCGTTCCCAATCGCGCAGCGTTGGATTCCCTGATCGAGGTCAGCTCTTTAAATAGGAGAAGCGTGAACACCTTAACGAAACGATATCTCGGCGCGGTTATCTGTTTTCTCACGGCGCCGATTCTCTTCGCGCAACAATCCAAACCACCCACATCGGCGCCGGCACCTTCCACAACGGCACCTCCCGCAACGAACACTCCACCCTCGCCAATTCAAAAGTCCGTGGAAGCCTATCTACGCAACCTTTATGCCTTCGGCCCAGATGTGCAAGTAACCGTCGGGCCCCTCAAGGAAACCAACATTTCCGGGCTAATGGCGACCGACATCAGCGTCAAAATTGAGGACAACATTCAAGCCGTGCAATTTTACGTCAGCAAAGACGGCAAATATTTATTGCGTGGGGAACTGTCCGACCTGACCAAGGACCCCATGGCAGAGAATCGTGCCAAGCTCCAGATCAAGGACGCGCCCGTTTGGGGCGACCCCAAGGCCACTATTACCATGGTGGAGTTCTCCGACTTCGAATGCCCGGTCTGCAGGAGCCTCCACGACGTGCTTCAGGGCCTCTTGGTCAACTATCCCCAAGTGCGCCTGGTGTTCAAGGATTTCCCTCTCGAGCAGCATCCCTGGGCCCGCAGTGCCGCCATAGCTGGCCGCTGCGCCTATAACCAGGAGCCCAAGGCCTTCTGGAAGCTTTACGACCTCATCTACGACAATCAAGACATCATCTCGCCCGAAAATTCCTACGCCAAGCTGACCGACTACGCCTCGCAGATCAGCCTGAATCCCGACACCTTCAAGACCTGTCTCGCCGGCCCCGAAGCCGCCGCCGCCGTCGAAGCCAGCCACGCAAACGGCCTGGCCCTCCAAGTCTCCAGCACCCCCACGATCTTCATCAACGGCCGGCGCATCGTCGGTGCCGACCCCCACGTCGTCGAACAAAACATAAAATACGAATTGGATCAGCAGAAAACCGCGAAGCATTGACAACCGCCAAATCCTAATTTGTAGTGCGTGGTAAATTCGAACCAGGGAGAGAGCAGAGGCTTCAACAGCCGGGGGACCCGACGCGGCCGAGTCAGAAGAGTCCCTCATTTCTTAGTTAACATAATATAACTTATGGGACGCAGTGTCAATAACAATCTTTACCTCTGTCTACCTTTTGTGAGCCAGCCCTATCTGTCTCTCTGAGTTGTGCGCTATAGGCGTAAGAGGTTCTTCGTGGGCTGGCGCGGGGGGTGCGCCAGCCTGGCCAAGCCTGGCCGACCGCTTCTAACTCGTGCAGCTGGGTTTAAAAGCCAACGAGAATCTCAGTGCGCCCCGCCGCGGCTCCAGCAGCCGCCCCGATCAAAATCCACTTCGACGCTCGGCCGATGCGTTGCCAGACACTGCCGCCGCGAGCTCCACCACCGCGCACACCAACGCCGCATCCAACGATTGCGCCGAGGCCGCTTTGCGCGCCGGCACCACCAATTGCAGCGGGGCACTCACCAGTTCCGCCGGTACGCATTGAAATCGTTGAAACGCACCGGGGGAGCATCATGCAGCTGAATTCCCTGCCGCCGCGCGATCCCCCGCAACGCCGAATAAATGTGTGGCAAATGGGCCACCGCGAGGTCCCGCACGAACGCGCGGGCCTCTTCGTCCTTGCGCATGCGCCGGTGCAACCAGCGAAGAAACAAAACGAATTGCACCGCAACCGGTACGATGGCCCCGAGTAAACCGAGTAGGTGGCTGGGCATGGAGAGTCCTTGCGATCCTGGAGGCACAACGGCGTCGGGTTACATCGGCGTCGCGAAACATGAGCATGTCCTTAAAGTGATTTACAGGTGAAAATCTAGAACAACGCGCCCGGCAGGCCGCCCAGCGTGGAACCCAGACCAGAACCCAGTGTAGATAGAAATCCGTTCCCGCTCTTCGACGCATTGGATCGCACATTCAACAGTTCCGCGGGAATTCCCAGCGTGCGCCCCAATAAATTTGAATCCACACCAAACAAACCTGAAAGCCCTTGCAGTGCGGACATCTGTCGTTGAAACGCGGTGTTCGAAAAATTCAGCTGGTTCTGTGCCGCTTGTCCTGCTTGAGCAATTCCCTTCTGCCGTGCCAAATCGTCCCGTCAATTCGCCGAAGCCCGCGGAATTCCGCGTCCGTGCCATGCGGTTTTGTGCCGCTTGCTGCAAAGAATCGAACGAGTTCGCCAGCGCGCCCTGCGATTGCCCGGTAACCGCCGCCTGGTCCGTCGGACTCAACCCGGGGTTACTCAATATGCTCTGGAATTGGGGCACCAGCGTGTCGCCGAATCGGCGCATCGAAAGATCCGGCAGTAGTCATAAAGTATTTGAATTTATCGCGACCAACGAGCCACTAATCAGAATGTTTATGTGCGTGCGCGGCAAAGATTCGCTGTGTGAAAATGATCCCATGCAATTTCCGCGAAAACTTACGTGACAGCTGATTACCGTTTCTGCCGTAACATCTCTCGAGCCGGATCCTCTTTGCCAACAAATCCGTACCGCGCCGCTTTCTCCCGGTCGAGTACGGCCCCGCACGAACGGCAAACTGCCACCCCATGCTTTATTTTTTCCCCGCACAGCGGGCACTCCGCCAGCGGTTTTGCATCGTAGAGCCACGGCTTCTCTAGCCCCAACTGCCTCGCTGCCCGCCGTTCCAGATCAGTAATGAACATGGGATTCTTACTTCGTTCTCATTCCAGGCGTCGCGGACACCAACCGCCGCTGAAATTCCTGCAACTTCCGCCGCGCCTCCGCGAGTGCACCGTCGCTCGGCCTCGCCTCCGCCGACACAAACACTCCGTGAAAACTACCCTCCCCCGAATCGCCATTGATTTCCCGCGCGATATCGTCAGCCACTTCTTTAGCCGTCAGGCGGTAATCCACGGTCCGCCGGTCGCCCATATCAATAAAGCCCTTACATCCGCGAATCGGCGTGACCGCGTAAACTTCTCCCGCTTGCGGCGAACGCACTTCCAACGACCCCAAATAAGTACGATTCCGCGGCGGCCACTCTTCCGGCGAAATATTTACCAGCCACACCGTTTCAGTTTCTGCCGCTATTGCCGGACTCATAGACACACCTTTCACTGATCAATTTCTTGACCAAAAGAACTCTGCATAACCTAATTGTCAGAAAGAGCGTTGGCCTAAACTTAAGGCTTTTACTGCATGCGGTACTGCACTACCACGTTGGCGTCCGCCGGCCTCGTCGTGCATCCCGCTGCGGCCATCTGCACCACCAACTGCAACGCTGCTCCAGCGGCATAGTTTTGCGAAATGCTGCCGCTGTCATTAGCCGCGCCCGCGATCGTCACGTTCACCGGCGTCGTGCCATCGGTGAGCCGCACCACCGCATTCGTGCTGCAACCCGCCGGCGGCGTTTTTGTTTGCACTTGAACGCGTGTCACGGTAACCGCTTTGTCTGTCGTCCAGGTGCTCGCCGTCCACGTGGACGTCAACGTCCCCGGCAGAAAAATATTCTGCTCCGCACGAGGGCTGGCGCTCAACGGTTCCGAAGCAATCGTCACCCCTTGTCCGAAGTGCTGCAATTTAGTCCAGTCCTGCTCCGCATCAAATTGCGCGATGGGATGTAAATTCCCGCCACTCCAGTTGTCCATCGTCGCCACGCTGCCAAAATGCTCAAGCCCTGGCGAGCCGCTTGTGTAAGTGTTATCCGTCGCGGTAATGCTGGTGATCGTGCCGTTATTGGCAGTTCGCGTGCACGTTAACACTGCCGTTGCGCCGTTCACTTCCAACCGCAGAATATCCCCCGCTGCACCCGCGGTACTCGAGGTGGTTAAATTCGCGCCCGAGAACGCCGTCATTTTTTGCAACAACAGCGTAGTGCTGTTTTCCAGACATGTGTAGCCGTTCCCTGTCGCCGACATCAGCACCTGCACGCCCACGAAATCGGTTGTGCCATTCAGCGACGCCACCGCCACCTGCGCGAATTGCGAATTCGCAAATAAATTGGCTGACCAGTACGCCACGTTGACCCCGCCAGTCCCGATCACGGCGTTGCTGCTGACGTTAAAACCTCCGTCGGTAACCGTCCAGTTGCTGCCAATGGCGCCGTTCGCACGCTTGAAATTGTCGTAAGAACTATTCA
>DATMOS010000138.1:0-103224 GCA_035568155.1 Verrucomicrobiia bacterium
TTGCCGCTACAACTAGGATTGACCTCATCATTCACCTCATACAAGTTTGCTCTGGACGCCCATCACTATTGAATTTCACGCGCCGGGAAGACCAGAAATCTGCTGCGCTCGACACTGGCCGGGCCAGATTCGGTTTTTGTGAGAGCCACAGAGCAATCCGCGCCATGGTTCTATACTTGGCAAGAATGGCTCGACGTTGTTGTTCGAATGGCCGCGACCAAGCCGCATCTCCTTTTTTTCTCCGCATGAGATGTTTCGTCAGCAGCTCTGCGGTGATTAACGCTTGAGTCATGCCGGTCCCTGTAACAGGGTCAGCGTGTCCAGCCGCATCCCCAAGTAATACTGCACCTGGCGTGCTGGAGTCCCGGGTGTTACCCGAAATCGGCGCGGCGCCCATTAGCTGAGTTATCTGCTCTGCACCTTCGAGGCGATCAGCCAAAGCGGGAAATGAGCGGCACAGGCTAAGAAATTCAGCCTTGGCGCTGCCTCGAAAGGTCCCGACCTCGGCCAGTAAAGCTACCGAAATTTCCCGGTTCGGCAGCGGAGTGGCATATATTTCAATTTTATTTCCGATGAACACCTCGACCCAAGGTATTTGAGGTTTTGCATCCGCCAAACGGAAATGAGCACGCACACCAAAGCGTCCAGGTTTGACGCTGTCGTTCAATCCGAGCTTTTTGCGAATGATTGATTGTGCCCCGTCTGCTGCGACCACCAGCGGAGCGCGATATTCCTGGCCGGCCACTCGCAGTCCTTTCACCGCGTCGTGTTCCCTGATCAGCCCATCTACTCGAGCTCCTGTGTACACGTGAACGCCAGGAGTTGCCGCAGCGCAAGAAATCAATGCTTGGTCGAGCACTTTTCTACGTTGCCCCAGACCCGGCGACTGGAAGCGAAACGTTTTGTAACGGCTCGGTGTGGTTGAACCCGCGCCGAAATAAAATCGAACTCCGTGGAAATGGCAACCGTCGACCCGTTCATCGAGACCCCAGCGTTTTAAGACAGCTACGCCCGCCGGCATCAGGCCCTCACCACATGGTTTTTCCCTTGGAAATAACGACTTTTCGAACAGGCGTACCGCGAAGCCGCTTCGACCTAACATAATTGCAAGCGAAGAGCCGGCTATGCCGCCTCCGACGATCAAAACATCGCACACGTCCTAGGGCCCCCCGGCCCAGCAAAGCTGAATCAGTTCAAATTTAAATTAAGGATATCCTGGCTAAAGGGGGCCAATAGTCATGCAGTTATCTGAACGCAGTCAATTCAATGTCAAATCTCTGTCGCCAGGTCAGAATCCCGAATCTACGAGCCCATGATCGTCATTGCGTTGCTTCAAGTTCGGCAACTCGGACAGACGGAACGTTCCAGTTTCCCATCCGCATGAAGAATAGATGTCACTGCCGGATATCGATTATCCTTTTCATGACCAAGTCATTGTGGTCCCCAACGCGCTCGGAGGAGGTTTCATGCTTCACTCATTTCGTTTTTTTCCCGTTTCCCTCACCATCCTTATGTGCCTGCCATTCTTTGCCTCGGCTCAGCGAAGACCTTTCACCGTCGGCACCGCTTCTGCAGCACCTGGCGAGAAGGCGACCGGTTACCTCGAAGTCCCCGCCGCCGGCGATGCCGGAACGAACATTCCTGTAGTCGTAGTGAATGGTGTCAACCCAGGTCCCGTGCTTGCACTGGTGACGGGTGCGCATGGGACGGAATACGTTTCCGTTATTGCTGTCGAAAAACTGATCGTTGATCTAGACCCAACTAAGATTTCCGGCACGGTCATCCTGATTCCGCTGGTCAACATTGCTTCGTTCGAACAAAAAGTCCCGCATGTCAATCCAGTAGATAACAAAAGCATGAATCGCTTCTATCCGGGCAAAGCCGATGGAACGCAAACGGATCGCGCTTCCTTCCTCATCACCAAACAGGTCGTGGATCGTTCAGACTACTTGATCGACTATCACGGCGGAGACCTCGACGAGAGCCTCCGGCCCTACGCTTACTGGGGACCCACCGGCAAAGACTCACAGGACCGTATTTCGAAAGAGATGGTTCTCGCTTTCGGTCTAGATCACATCATTATTTGGCACGACCGCCCATCCGATCTTGCCGCTAGCCGGTACCTTGACAACACCGCATCTCTCCGCGGGAAGCCTTCAATTGTTGTGGAAGCCGGGTATGCCGGCACGGTCGAAACCGATGATGTGGCACTGTTGGTCAACGGGACTCTGAGCACCATGCGCGCCTTGAAAATGCTCCCTGGCGCGCCACACTACATCGAAAATCCAGTGTGGCTCGAGAAGATCGATGACATCATTTCGGACGGTCCCGGCATCTGGTATCCGCTGGTCAAGCGCGGCACGTACGTTCAGGAAGGCATGAAGCTCGGGTACGTCACCGACTATTTCGGAAAACTTATCCTCGAACCCCGCGCCCCCGAAGCCGGCGTGATCCTTCACTTGAACGCTGTTCCCTCGCTGAAAAAGGGCGATAACATCGCCAATCTTGGGGTCGTAGCTGCGAAGGCGCCGCTATAGCTTCAGAGCTCCTGACATGGTCGGTCGCAATCCTATCCCTCCAGGATTTCGCTCGCGAAAATTCAATCGCTAAGAATTAGATGGTTCAGTTTCACTTTCATTGCTAATCGATCGATCGCACGCGAGTGTGGATCGGTTGAGTTCCTCAACCTTTTCTAAGAAGAGCGTTACCTTCAATCGTCTGCGCCGATTTTCGAAGGCATAGTCTGCCCAGGTGCACTCCTTCTCCCTTTCTTGAAGCGCCGGGCGGAAACGCTCGGTATGAAGATGGAATACCGATGTTAGCGCCTGTTGTGTCCGATACGATGCAAGCATTTGGCGCTTAACTTCGATTTCGTGTTCGGAAAGCTTCAAAACGACCTCGTCATTACGGTGGCTGCGAAATTGTTGGAACATGTCTCGGCCATCTTCGGCCTTCCAGTAGGATGGAAACTCCATGACCATCAAGCTGTGCGCACGCGCGATATGCGTGGCTAAAACGTGACAGGCGTCGTGGTCGATGTGACCGCCTTCGAAAGCGTGCGTGACGATAAGATCCGGTGAGAAGCGGCACACAAATTGGTTGAGCGACGTTAAGGCCTCGGACATCCGGTCGAAAAGATGTTGATCCACGAAATGCGCTCCACTCTGGCTGGCTAATCTGCGGAACGAACAATGAGGAAGAGTTTTCAGCGCGACGGCGGCTTCCAGGAAGCGGATGTCGGAGTACTGTTGGAGAGACCCGTATTGTTTTTCAAATCCGTAATGGGGAGGAGAGCCATCGACTGCGAATACGACCAGCGCTGAACCTGCTCGCTGCAGAAGGCCGCAGCACCCGATGGTTTCATCGTCCGGGTGTGCGACCAGCACCAGCACTCTGCCGAACTTTTCGGTATTAGTGTTCACCGGGCCTTTCCATTATTGCTTTCTTCCTTTAATAGGCGATTTGCATATTCTGCGGCACGTATATTGATGGCGATTTCCAGGTCCTCTTTGTGAAAGGCCACTACGTCGAAATAGCCACCCAGGTCGGAAATGAAGTGATGAAGGTCTTGAAGGGCGTCTTGCTGGTCGAGAGTGAGGCTTATGAAATAGCTGCCCAGGTTCTGGTAAATAAGGATCGTGGAATAGCCTAACGAAGAAAGCGTGGTAAAAACCGGAAAGGCTTTCTGGCCTATCAATTCAGCGCATTTTGGATAGTATTCAAAGAACAAGATGGGTTTAGTTTTTTTGAGCAGATTAGCATCGGCGGCGATGATTCTGCAGTCGAAGCCTTCGGCGTCTATCTTTAAAAGTTTCGCCGTCGAAAAGCGTGGATGCCGCTCGAGCGCTTCACTCAGCGTGCAGATATTCGCTAGGCCAGGCGTCCGACCCAAGAGCACTTGAGCGTTTCCACCATTCGCGTCAATGCTACTTATCTGGTCTCCTGGTGCGCCGATAAAAGTCTGTTCGATCTCTACTGTGGGGAGATTGCGGGTGTTCTCCTTCAATAGTCGAAAAAGTCGCGGTTCACCTTCCAGACATAAAACAGGAATGTCACCGTAGCTCCGCACGATTGCAAGGGAATCGCCGATATTCGCACCAACATCGATCATGGCCAAATCCGGATATTTTTGACGCGCATAGACACTCACTCTGCCCAGGTTGACTGCATAATGCGCAAACTTCCTTCGATAGAAGGGAAGCTCATGGGATAGAGGGAGGCGCAAATTGTATGCCCCCAGGGAAAAAGTCACTGGAGGATCGGAGATCAAGAGTCGCAGTCCGCGAATTCCTCGGAGTAAGCGATATCTAGCGCGGTTACCCAAGCCATCAACCGGAATACCCAAGGATGCATCAAGTAGCCACTGATCAAGTCTGGCGGTGCTCACTGAAGTGCATCCATCGCTCAAACCGTAATTGCTGATTTGAATCTCACGAGAGAGCCATAGATCTCCCCGGGCAGATAGCTGAGTGCGAGTTTCGCGAAGGCGCGCCAATGGGTGGATTGAAGTTCCAACACGGACGCCAGGTGTTTGCGAGAGGCGCCCTTTTCTCCCGCGGAAAGGAGATACGATCCGTAAAAATAGATACGCTCCGCCAGCGCGAGCCGCAGGGCCTGTTGTTCAACCGGTGACAAAGTTGAGCAACTCGATCTGACATGCTCGAGAGCGGCCACTCCGCTACGCAATCTTTCTTCTGAAGAAATGGTGAGAGATAAGCTGCCGGGTCGTTTATTAACTATGGCACAAACTTCGGGCACTATGGCAATGTCCCAGCGTGCCGCGATGCGTAACCACAAATTAAAATCTTCGCTTACTGGAAGCTCTTCATGGAATAGTCCAATCTCCTGCAGGCAGCGGCGTCTCACAACAACGCTTGGAGTAAATACAAAGCAATTGCGTACGAGGTGTTTGAACAGTCTTCCATTGTGCGGCACATTGTCAACCACTATATGGCGATTCTCTTTGCTTCCTGCTTCGCTGATCAAGCAATGCGAACACACCATGCCCAGAGATTCATTTTGCCGCAACAAAGCGAGCTGGCGCTCCAACTTGTCAGGTAGCCACTCATCATCTGCGTCGATGAAGGCGACGAAGGGACTGACGGACTCGCGAATTGCGCGATTCCGAGCAGCTGCTGGTCCGGCGTGGGCTTGGGATATCAAAATACAGCGAGGCGCATACGTTTTGAGGACCTGCACCGTGTTGTCAGTGCAACCATCATCAACGGCGTAAATGGAGAAATCCTGATGGGTTTGGCACAGCACACTGTCGAGGGCGCGGCGAACACGATGTTCAACGTTGTAGCAGGGAACGATGACATCTACTTCGGTCTGCGCTGGTGAGGTGGGTAGCAAGGTGTGCCACGGCTCGCTTTACCTGTAATCCCAATCATGATATCTGTCCACCGCGGCAAAAGTGTCACGACATTGTCAAAAACGTGTCACATTGATTTGAGCTGGGGCGAATGTGCGCCTCAAATCGGGTTATCGATAGCTTTTGTAGGAGTACCCGCCGAAACCGGAAGACTACTAATGCAGACTGTTTGGACTGCCGCGTAACGGCTCTGTGCATTCAAGCGACGCATGATCCGGTGAACGTGATTCTTAACTGTGAATTCTGAAAGGTGCATGCTCTCGGCGATTTCCTTGTTTGTGAAGCCGCGAGCCAACAGCGCTATTAGTTGTTGTTGTCTGGCTGTTAGACCCAGCCGATGACAAAGTCGCTGATTGAGAATCATGGAGCCTTCCCGAGTGGTGCGAGCCACAAACTGAAACAGATAGTGGCAGAGATGGGGAGGAGAGACTGCTTCTCCAATTATTACTCTGCGGACTGCCGCGATGGTGTCTTCGGCACTAGCATCGCCCAGAAGGTAGCCGCTGGCCCCCGATCTAATGGCCTGCAGAAAAGTCTCTGGATCATCGTCCATTCCAAAAAGAATGGTTTTTCTTCCGGGCGAAAGCGATAGTAGGTCAGTGACGAAATTTGAGGGAAATGCGGAGGCTGATGCCTGGTCGGCCAGTAGAATATCGCATCCACAAGAAGCCGCCTGTTTGTAAGTTGTCGCTGAATAGGATATCGCGTCGACGACGAGGAAGTCTGGCTGCCTCCGGAAAAGCGAGCTCATAGCTTCTCGTAACATGCGGTTCTCGATAACGAGGAAGAGCTTTGTCAGTTTCTTTTCGGAATTGCCGTTGACGTTGTTCATTAATTGAAGCGGGCTGTTGCGAGCACTGAGTCGAAGGCGTCCACAGCCTACGATTAGGACCTTACTGTGTGGGCACGACATGGTCAATCTTCAGAATGTCAAAAGGATGTCAACTTTATGTTCGACCTGGAGCACATTTCAATGATTTGTACTAGTGATCTCTCGGCGATGCGTATAACACGCGCTTCCATCGCAAATGTTGCAGAGGTAACCGGGCAAGATCTGTGAGGTGCGCGGCGGTTCGCTGCGCGATATAACTCAAACGAACCGCTTGCAATCTGAGAAACATTGTTCTTCCGGCCGTGGAAACCACACCCACCGAAGCGTGAGACTTCTTCGGAAACAACCTGCTTTTCAAAAAATGAATTCGGAGCTTGCGGTCGGGAATGAACTCCGCGGCAAGAAATAGGTTTGTCAGACTTCCTGGCCAATCGGAAATTGCCCAATCCACTGCAAAGGCATCCAGCCAAGCATGAATCGCGGGACTCGGTATCCCTCTTGTCCAGCACCGAAGTTGGACGGGAATTGGTGTTCGGTACATGCGTGTAACTAACTCAAGGACGAAGGCAAAAATATATTTCGTTAAGCGGGTGTTTCCGGCTCGTTCAATGACTCGAGTCCAAAGCGCAGTATCGTGTTGGTGCAGTTCCATGCATCTGCCAATTTCCAGAACCCACGAAGGCCGAATCCAGGAACGAAACGCGTGTTTGAACGCGTGAAACACCTGCAGGATAAATTTATCCGCCAAAGAGAGAGCAAGAACTTCAATGCCGTAGACACTCTGAATGTGGGCTTGTTGAAGGCAGTCCTGCGGTACTTCAATCTGGATCCAGGGGCTCTGTTCGAAGAGTGAGGTGTGTAGATCTACCTGGCGATGATGTTGCAGCGCGTATATGTCGTCATCAGCGGAGGGGATGTGCCGCAATGGAGTGAGAAAACACGTTTCTGCCGTCTTATTCAACTGAGAGGTTGAATATCCGCAACGCTGAAGAGCGACGGCAGCTCTCTCTACGCTGTCCTCGTGGATCAAAAAGTCGAAGTCGGTCTGATGACGTAGGGTGAGATCTTCACAAAAATCCGCGGCTAAGGTGAAACCCTTTAGCGCGACTCCCGTGACAGCGTGGGCTCGGAAGGCATCGTTTACGCGTTTGAACTCGGCGAGCATATCGCGGGTGCGGAGGACGTTGCGCGCCAAGCGCTGAGCGAGGGCGTCAAGCCACTCGGCGGAAATTGATGGCGCCGCCTCAGATGTTTGTAAACGTCGCAGGAGAACGAGCGATAACCCGCTGCGGTCTAACCAACGTAATAACTGTTGGCCGTTTTTGCTCTCCAGCGGTGGAAAAGTCGCGAGAGCCGAGAAGTCAGGTTGAAAACTCAACGCCGCAAGAACCGCTCGTTTGTACGAGGCATTAGACATGGGCCGAATCGTAGTTCCAGCTGACAAAACACCCGATGGGATCTCCGGACAGTGCGTCTTTGGTCATTCGACAAAGAAAGGGAACCAGATACTCCCGAAATGCGAGCGCATCAATATCCGTGCCAATGAACGCGAACAATTTGCGCGTTTCGTGGTCTAGGGCAAGCAAACACGCGGTTCCCATGGCGACCACCGTCAGTGTTGCGGATGTCAAAAACATCGGAGGTTCCAAGAGACCCGGCGAATCGGCGTCTCGAATTAATTTCCATTCGAGAGCGCAAGTAGCTGTGATATCCGCGTCCAAAGGAAGTTCGGGAAGTAGCGCACAGTCGTTTGTTTCGACTCCCAGTCGCGCTCCGTCGAGGCGATAAGTGGCCTTCATCGGGGTCGGGATGAATCGCCGCAACAAATCGAGCGGGTCTGAATAATGTGAGAATTCAAGCGGTTGCATATTCATTTTCCAAAATGAAGTGATCGATGGCTTCCGAAGTTCGTTGGGGACTCTCACCGGAGCGTAAGACCCACGATGGGAGAGCGGAGAGTGTGCCAATGAGACCTGTGCGAAGAGTCTTGGAGTCGATTAATTCGTCGGGAAGACGCTCGGCACTCTTCTCAAAAAAGTCTCGGATCGACGCCGATGGGCACGGAACAAAATGGCAGCCCGGATGAGGAGTGCGTTCTAAAAAGAAAATCCTACTCGGACGGGAAGTGTTCTTGGCCGTAGATCCGGCGAAACGTGCAGGATCAACTTCGTAAGCTAATTCGCCATTTAGGAATATTGTGGGCGTCAACTCACCCAATTCTCGAAAGAACTGAACCGCGTCAGGCAACAATTTTATTGGCGACAAGAGTCCATGCGCGACTAGCGTGGATTGTTCTTTGGAAAAATAAGTCCAGTCGTCAGAAATTAATGCAAAGCCTCGCTGTGTCAACGCAGCCGTGAGAGTCGATTTGCCGACGCCGGAATCGCCGGATATAAGTAGGCCATTACCATTTTGCTCCAAGCACGCGCAGTGCAGCGGAACGACCCCCACGGTGATTCCGAGAATCCCAATGGTGATGGGGATGAGCAGGGATCTCCAGAAAGAATCGTCGCGTGCCGCCTTGGTGGAAAGCACCGCCCGTACATATTTTCGGCGCAAATCGTAACTAATAAAACTCCCCGGCGGTAAAAACCCAAACACTAGATGTCCGTTGCCGCGAAAATATGCCGGGCGCTCCACGGCCGCCTCTAGCCTGCGGTCAACAATAATCTCCATTTCAAACGAACTGGAATTGCCGACATTTGGCGTTTGCCATCGTGACACTGACTGAAGAATCTCAGCCGAGTTCGTCGAAAGGCGGCATCGGACTCCCGCGACATAAAAATCGGTGCGCAAGGGAAATGTCTGGGAATTAAATGTGAAGCTCAAGCTCACGATGTTGATCACTCTAACGCGAAATCAAGCTAATAGATTGCTTGCAAAGAGGAAATGACAGTTGTTTGACATCGTATTGACAAATTGGGCCGTACCCTGACGTAACGTTTTCTTAGCATTTCGGGCGATACATGAGCGATGTCTAAAAAAGTAGTTTTCTTTTTTCCTTCCTTTGCCAGCAGCGAAGCCACTGCGCCCCTGGGAATTCTCGCGGTTGCAACGCCGCTGCTGCGGGCCGGCTTTTCGGTGCGGCTTATAGACTCCACGATTACGCCAGATTTTAAAAAACGAGTTCTGGAAGAGGTGAAGGACGCGATTTGCCTTGGGATCTCTCTGGTGACTGGTCCGATGATTCGCGAGACCGTCGAAATTGCTCGGGCGGTGAAAGCGTGGAAACCCGATTTCCCGATCATCCTCGGAGGTTGGCATCCTTCACTTCTTCCGAAGCAGACTCTGGAAGCTCCTTACATCGATTACGTGGTCCGTGGGCAGGGTGAGGAAAGCCTTCTTGAGTTGGTGCAACATCTGGAAACGCGTACGCCGCTTGATCTGGTGCCGGGCATCGGATTTAAGCGCGACGACAAATTGTATTTCACCACCGAGCGGCCGCTAAAACCGCTCGCAGATATGCCTCCGAAGGCCTATCACCTCGCGGACTTTGATGCGTACGAACGGAGTTGCGGGCGCCGGTGGGCCATGTATACCTCCAGCCTGGCCTGCCCTTTTAATTGCTCTTACTGCACCAATGCGGGAGTGTACGGGCGAAAATGGAATGCGCTTTCCGCCGAACAGTTTGTCGAGGAAACCGTAGACCTTACAACGCGCTACAGTCTGGAGATGCTGTGGGTCGTCGATGACAATTTTCTGGTGGATCTGGATCGCGCCCGTCATATCGCCGAAGGTCTGGTGCGTGCCGGAGCAGACTTCAAATGGAGCATCCAGGCAACGACAAATCTCACCGCCCGTTTAACTCGTGAAGATCTAAAACTCTTGCGTCGCAGCGGGCTGCATCAGATTTGTCAAGGTGTCGATTCAGGTTCAGAAAAGATACTCAAGCTGATGAACAAGACTTTTCAGGATTTCGATTCGATTTACGAAAGTGCGTCTCGCTGCCTGGATGCGGGTATCCGTCCTTCGTTCAACATCATATTTGCCTATCCCGGAGAGGGCAGGAAAGAGCGCCGCGAAACTGTCGATTTCATGATGGACGTCTGTCGAAGATTTCCCGGCGCCGAATTCTGGACCAACATTTTTACTCCTTATCCCGGCTCTCCAATCATGGAAAAGGTACAGGAACTTGGCATCCAAGTTCCTAATTCGCTTGAGGGTTGGGCGGATTTCTTCCCGCGCTACACCGTGCTTCCCTGGTTGAATGGCCGCGAACATCGCCGGTTGCAGGTAATGCGTGACTATCTGCGAATTGCCTTTGATCGCATACCGATCGCGGCGGATACCCGCAAACGCACAACACGTATCGCGCAGAAGATGCTTTCCTTTCCGGCGCGTTGGAGGCTCGATCACGACGTCTATAAGCTTCCCGTTGAATTGTGGGTCAACGAGAAACTGAAGCGAAAATCACTAACATTCAAGCCCGCCGTCGACGCGAAACGCCTTGAGCCAGCGGCCGGAGAGGCGGCCTGCTGATGACGCGCAAGGTCGTACTTTTTTACCCTCCGTACGATGGCCCGCCGCTCGGGGCGCCACTTTGTTTGTTGAGCCTGGCCGCACCGCTGCGGAACGTGGGCTTTGAAGTGGTAATCGTCGATGCAGCTATTGATCCACAGTGGATGAAGACCGTCCTTCGCGAAGTAAGCGACGCGCTGTGCCTGGGAATTTCCGTGCTAACCGGCCCCATGATTGTCGGAGCGGTGCGGATGGCCAAAGCGGTACGAAAAGAAATGCCCGCTTTGCCAGTGATTTTTGGCGGCTGGCACCCTAGCCTGCTTCCCGGCCAGACCCTGCAGGAAAATTACATCGACGCCATTGTGCGTGGACAGGGCGAACTTACCCTGTTGGAAATCGCTGAAAATCTCGCCGCTAAGAAATCTTTCCATGGTGTTCACGGCGTTTCCTCCAAGCAGTTTGGTCTTCCGCAACACGCTCCTGAACGCCGGGTCGCTCTGCTGGACGCTTTACCTACGCCGGCTTTCGAAATGGCAAATTTCGACGCTTACGAGCGCGTTTCTGGTGAGCGCAAACTTGCCTATGCGACCAGCGTGGGATGCCCATACGCATGCAATTACTGCACGGACATGGTGTTTTACAAGCGGCGATTTAATGCGCTTGAACCAAAACGCGTGATCGATGAAGTGACCGAACTGGTAGCGAAGTATCGCATCACTGAAGTTGCCATGCTGGATTCCAACCTTCCGGTGGATTGGCGCAGGGCTCGGGACATCGCGCAGGGATTTTTAGATTCTAAAATAAAATTTGCGTGGACCTTTCAGGCCTCAACGGACTTTCTGTGCAGGATGAGTGACGAAGACGTGCGGCTTCTCGGCGCGAGCGGCGTCTCGCACATGGGCTTTGGTACCGAGTCGACCTCGAGCAGCGTATTGAAGTTGATGAACAAGCGTCACCAGCGCGTGGATGAAATGTATGAAACCGCACGCAAAGCGGCTATCGGCGGGATCCATGTGACTTTCAATCTAATTTTTGGCTATCCCGGCGAGACTCACGCAGACCGGATAGAGACGCTCAGAACGATGAGCGATATCGCCCGGCAATTCTGGAACGTCAGCTTTTCGCCAAATATTTTCACTCCATATCCTGGCATTCCGATCTGGCCGCAATTACGCGAGATGGGACTGCAAGAACCGCAGTCGCTGGAGGAGTGGGCCGAACTTCCACTTGGCCGCAACACTCTGCCGTGGCTGCAAGGCGAAGAGCTAAAGAAGTTGTGGCAAATGCTGCAGTTCTTTCTGCTCAACAATCAACTTCGAAAAGCAACCAAGGATCATCCACGGCTCCGGACCGGGCTACGCCGCGCGCTCGGCGCGCCTCTGCGATGGAGACTTAAGACCAACAAATATTTCTTTCCATGGGAATTATGGGTAGGTCGCAGGTTAGAAAAGATTGTCACACGCAGATCGCTCGTTACCGGTCAGCCGTTAAAACCGGAAGGAGCGGAAGCATGTTGAGGACTCAGCACACAAAGTATTTGTGCGGGGGGCTTACGTGACTGACGTCCTCCTGACTCACTCGTATCATCTGCCCTACGACCGAAAGCAGGCCCAGAAAATGGAGCCCTATCCGCCTCTGGGGACCCTTTATGCAGCGAGTTTGTTGCGCACCAATGGGATCTCAGTAGCGTTGTTTGACAGCATGTTAGAACCGCCCGAGGAAGGGTTACAGCGCGCCCTGCGCTTGCATAAGCCAAAGATCGTCGCTATCTACGAGGACGACTTCAATTTCCTGACCAAGATGTGCCTTACCAGAATGCGCGAACTGGCATGGCACATGATTGGCATTGCGCGCCAGCACGGTGCGCAAGTCATCCTCCACGGCTCAGACGCGACCGATCACGCCAGAGAGTTTTTGGAACACGGCGCGGACTGTGTGCTTCAGGGAGAAGCTGAATACGCATTGCTGGAGGCTGTAAAAGCGCTGATGTCTGGTGAGTCTGTAGCGAATATTCCGGGCGCGAAATGCCTGGGCCGGGTCGGATCTTCCGAAGTTTTGGCAGGCACGCCGCGCGTTATGTCCCGACGCGCTTCAACGTTGCCTGTCCCGGCGCGCGATTTGATCGACCTGTCTGCGTACCGAAAAACGTGGAAGAGTGCGCATGGAAAATTTTCTTTGAATTTAGTGGCCAGCCGGGGTTGTCCGTTTCGATGCAACTGGTGTGCTAAACCGATCTTCGGTGATAGCTACCAGATACGCCCCGCCAGGGACGTTGCCAGCGAAATGCGGTTGTTAAAGGAAGTATACGGCGCTGAGCATTTGTGGTTTGCGGATGACATCTTTGGGTTGAATCGTCATTGGCTCGAAGAGTTTGCCCAGGCCGTAGAAGCTTATGGATGCGCAGTCCCTTTCAAAATCCAGGCACGCGCAGATTTGCTTACGCGCGAATCCGCCAGCGCCCTGAGGCGAGCTGGTTGCGCGGAGGTATGGATGGGCGTCGAATCCGGCTCTCAAAAAATCCTGGATGCCATGGACAAAGGATTGTTCGTTGAAGAAGTTATCAGCGCGAGAGAACATCTCAAATCCGAAGGTATTCGGGCCTGTTACTTTCTTCAACTGGGTTATCCAGGCGAGCATTGGGAAGACATCCGAAAAACTATCGCGCTGGTCCGGAAGACCAGGCCGGATGACATAGGGGTGTCCTTTGCTTACCCGCTTCCGAACACAAGATTTTATGCACGGGTTCGAGAACAACTGGGAGCCAAACAGAACTGGGCGGATAGCGAAGACCTGTGTGTCATGTTCAAGGGAACGTACACCGACCGCTTTTATCGAGCCATTCGCGACGCATTGCATGCGGAGGTCACGAGCTGGAGATGTGAGACACCAACAATCGCCGTTACGAACGTACTTCGCGAACGCTGGAGGACCGTCGAGTCTCTGGAAGCAGTCAGCCGAAATGAAGATGCTACTCAGCTTCCTAAGGTAAATGGTGGATCGCGAAGCTCAGAGTGTTCCGTTAGCTCACGTTTTGTTTCGCTACAAACGACGTTAGCCCGCGCGGGAGAAATCAATGAGTGACCTGCTACTCACTCACGGTTACTTCCTGTACGAGGACCCCAAAGAGCTCAAGATTCTCAAACCTTACGTTCCTCTCGGCATTCTTTATATTTGTTCTCATCTGCGAAATAAAGGGTTTGATGTCGAGGTGTTCGACACCACATTTTCCAGCTTTGATGCGCTTCGCTTGCATTTGCAGACCGAAAAACCTTCCGTGTTGGGTATCTATGCGAACTTGATGACCCGCAAGAACGTGGTGGAGATCCTCAAGATTGCTCGCGCAGCGAACTGGAAGACAGTGGTCGGTGGGCCCGAACCGGGCGCGTATATCCGCGAATATCTTGAGGCTGGCGCAGATGTGGTGGTTCTGGGCGAAGGCGAAATTACGATGGAAAATCTCCTTCCGGTCCTGCGCTCTAGAGATCACTCCGGTTTGGCAGCAGTTTCTGGAATTGCGTTTTTGGATGAGACCGGGCGTGTCCATCAGACGGCCCCGCGGACGCAAATCGCCGATATCGACGCGCAGCCATGGCCGGCGCGTGATGCTGTGGACGTTCAGCGATACGTGGAAACCTGGCGCAAGGCGCACGGAAAAGGGTCTCTGGCGTTCATTACCGCGCGCGGTTGTCCGTATCATTGTCGCTGGTGCAGTCACCAAGTATTCGGAAAGACTCACCGGCGACGTAAACCTGTTGGCGTGGTCGATGAAGTGGAATGGCTGCTCAGCACCTATCAGCCGGACATGGTGTGGATCGCCGACGACGTTTTCACCATCCATCACGGATGGCTGCGCGCGTATGCCGCGGAGATGCGCAGACGCGGGCTCAGAATTCCCTTTGAATGTATCTCTCGCGGAGACCGAATCAATGCCGAGATTGCCGACCTACTGGCGGAGCTGGGATGTTTTCGAGTGTGGATCGGATCAGAGAGCGGCTCGCAGAAGATTCTCGACGCTATGGAACGCGGTGTCACCGTGCAGCAAGTACAATCGGCGGTCGATCTGTGTAAATCTCGCGGCATTCAGACTGGAATGTTCCTGATGTGGGGCTACGAAGGTGAAGAGCTGGAAGATATCGAAGCGACTATCGAGCACGTCAAGCGAAGTGACCCTGACATTTTCTTAACAACGGTGGCATACCCGATTAAGGGAACTCCATATTATTCGCGAGTCGCACCTTCATTAGTTCAGCTTAAGCCGTGGGGACAATCGTCCGATCGCGAACTTTCGTTCCAGGGACGACGCTCTTCTGAATTTTACGGTTTCGCGGACCGACTACTTCAAAACGAAGTGGAACTTGCCCGAATTCAGCGCAGCGGCGCAGACGAGGCGGCGCAAACGAAGTTGCGCCAGCAGGTAAGCATCTTACGTGAACGCCTTTACTCCGGTGCCTCCGAGGGAAAGGCGTGCATGGGGGAGCCAGCATGACTACCTTTGCTGCCGCTACAGCATTTGATGGTGTGGCCGATTCTTACGACGAGGTATTCACGTACTCCACGATCGGATGCGCGCAACGCAGAACGGTGTGGGACAAACTTCTTGCGGCGTTTCCACCGGGAAGTCGCATTTTGGAATTGAATTGCGGTACGGGCGAAGATGCAAGGTATCTGGTACAGCGAGGCCGATCGGTGGTCGCGTGTGACGCTTCACATTCGATGATTCAAGTTGCGAAGCGCCTCAGCCCGTCGGGGGCCAGCGCAAATCTTGAATTTCTAAACGTTGCTAACGAAGATCTGGGATTTATACCCAGTCACAAACTTTTCGATGGAGCTTTCTCAAACTTTTCTGGTCTAAATTGTCTTGCCGATCTGCGGCCTTTCGCCACCAACCTGGCCGCCCTAGTAAAGCCAGGAGGCCCGGTGTTGTTGTGTCTTTGGAGCCGGATATGTGTCGTGGAGTTTTTCTGGTACCTGCTGCACGGTCAATTTCGCAAAGCATGTCGAAGGTTTGCCGGAAAAGCTACAGCTAAGATCGGAGCCGTGACATTTCCGGTCACCTATCCCACGGTTAGTAGTGTTCGCCGAGCTTTTTCGCCGTGGTTCAAATTACGAACGCATTCCGCGGTTGGATTGTTCGTACCCCCCTCCTACGTTGAGCGATGGATGAGCAGGCATCCGAAGTTCCTCGCACGGTTGGAGAGGCTAGATAAGGTGACGGAGGAGTGGCCGATTTTGCGCGATGCAGGCGATCATGTGCTCCTGGAGTTGGTTAGATGCAATTAGTAGGAGCGCAACAAGCCAGCGACCCTATGTTATCAGTCCGCCCATTCACGCCTCTGAGCGTCGGCCGTTCTGACTCTGTGCGCCTGCACTGTACCGGCTGTAAGTCAGATCTCACAACTGTGCCTTATCACTCATTGGGGCAAGAGCACAAGCCCGTTGAGTGCATGCACTGCCTTGCCAAGCTGACTCAGCACCAGGGAATCTGGCTAGCGCTTCTAGAATCTCGCCAACGATACTTCGCCAGATTTATGCGCGATTACGAATTGGTCAGAGAAGCAGAAGGGCGGGGAAGCAGTGATCCGGAGTTCTATTTGAGTTTGCCTTTTCAAGATCGCACCGGGCGTAATTCTTGGCAGTGGTCGATCAGGTCGCGTACCTTCAGGTATTTCGCGACCAGGATTCTCCCGGCTCTTGAGGGTCGCGTATCGCGGCCTTTATCGGTTCTTGATCTCGGCGCCGGCAATGGGTGGCTTTCCTATCGGTTGGCACAGTTAGGACATCATCCGATTGCCGTCGACCTGCAGACCAACTCATTCGACGGATTAGGCGCGGCAATTCACTACCAGCACTCGCTGCCCAAGTTGTTTCCCAGATTTCAGGCGGAGCTGGATCGATTGCCGTTCGCCAATGGCCAGTTTGACTGCGCCATTTTCAACGCGTCGTTTCACTACTCAGAAAATTATGACCGCACTCTAGCAGAGACGATTCGCTGCTTACGTCCCAGCGGAACGATTGTCATCGCAGATTCGCCTTCGTACAGTCGAGAGGAAGTTGGACTACAGATGGTGGAAGAGCGCAGGAAAAGCTTTCACAAGTCTTATGGCTTTGCCTCGGACAGTTTACACAGTCGTGAATATCTGACCAGAGATCGACTCTTCTGCCTGGAGACGCGACACAATCTTGAGTGGGTCACTTATACACCCTGGTATGGAGTCCGATGGGCGTGCCGCCCGGTGCTTGCCTGGGCGGGACGGCGTCGTGAGCCGTCGCAGTTCAGAATTTATACGGCTCAGGTGAAAACAGCATGATCATTCTTTTTAATCCGCGAGCCACAAAGCCGCGCAATCGACGCTTCCCGCTTTCGGTCATGGCACTGGCGGCGGTGCTGGAAGGCCGCGAAGAGTACGAAATCGTTGACGGAAATATCGACGACAGTCCAACGCAAACCATTCTAAATGTGGTGCGCCACAAAAATGTCGAGTTGTTGGGTGTCTCGGTTATGCCGGGACCGCAGATGGTTTCCGCGATCAATGCGTGCCGCGAAATCCGCAAGTTACATCCAAAACTTCCGATCGTCTGGGGCGGTTATTTCCCATCGATTTACTCAGACTCTACGTTGAACGCGCCATACGTCGATTATGTGGTGCGCGGCCAGGGTGAACAGACTCTTCTCGAGTTGCTTGACGCTATTCGAGGAAATCGGAAGTTCGAAGGAATTCTCGGATTGTCGTTCAAGGATGTGTTTGGTCTGCACCGTCACAATCCTGAGCGCCTGATGCAGAACCCGGATGCCTTTCCCTGGTCTCCCTTTCATCGTGTTCCGGTCGAAAAATATCTGCGCCCGTCTTTCTTCGGCAAGCGAACGGCAGCCCATCACGCCAGCATAGGATGTCCCTTCCGCTGCAGCTTCTGCGGGGTGCACGCAATTTACGGAAATCGCGAGCTGGCGGAGAGCCCGGCGCGAACGGAAGCAATATTGCACCACTTGAAAGCGCAATACGGCGCTGATTCTGTGCAGTTCTATGACATGAATTTTTTTCTGAAAGAAAGTCATGCGCGAGAACTTGCGGATCGCTTGAAGCCTCTCGGCTTCCACTGGTGGTGTGAAGCACGTATCGACACCTTCAACCGTTACTCGGACGCGACTCTGGAAGCGGTTCGGCGCGCTGGATGCACA
This sequence comes from Verrucomicrobiia bacterium, assembly GCA_035568155.1. GTDB lineage: Bacteria > Acidobacteriota > Terriglobia > Acidiferrales > UBA7541 > Acidiferrum. The sequence goes on from DATMOS010000138.1 coordinate 17,842, forward strand.
ATGATTTTTTTTGGCGCAGAGTCTGGGTCGGACTGGGTCTTGAAGGAGATGCAAAAAGACATAACCACCGAGCAGACTCTTGCCGTTGCGCACCGGATCCGTCAATTTGGAATTATTCCGGAATTTTCGTTCGTCATCGGCAACCCGCGTGACCCCGAGCGGGATACCCGCGAAACACTTGAGTTCATTCGAAAAATTAAACGACTCAATCGACAGTCGGAAATAATCATTTATCACTACACGCCTGTTCCACAGCGAACCTCCATGTATGGAAATATCGACAGCCAAGTGACTTTTCCTACCTCACCAGATGAATGGGCCACGAAGAAATGGTTGGACTTCACGCTGCGTATAGATCCCAATACGCCCTGGCTAAAACGAAAAACCAAAAATCTTATCGACAATTTTGAGGTCGTCGTGAACGCGCGGTGGCCCACCGTGCAGGACATTCGGGCGCCGTGGTGGAGCCGCATACTCTTAAAAATGCTGAGTGCCTGGCGATATGCCGCACGGATTTATGCTTTTCCTAAAGAATTACGCTGGGCGCAACAATTCATTTCTTTGCGTAAGCCAAAGCACGAAAGCCTTTAGAGTTGTTCGAAAAAGAGTATGTCCAGCTCTGTAACCATATCGTGTGTCACCCCGGTCGAAGGCTACCGGTTGTGGGCGAACACCTACGATGACGAGCCCAATCCAATGCTGTCCCTGGAGCAGCGCATCCTTGGGCCGCTGCTACCTCCACTCGTTGGCATGGACGTTGTCGATCTAGGTTGTGGCACCGGACGTTGGCTTAAAGCGTTGCAAGGAGCAGGAGCACGCAGCCTTTTGGGACTGGACTCTTCGCCAGAGATGTTGGTTCTCGCTCAATCAAAGTTGGCTGGTGTGGCAAATCTTGTTTGTGCGGATTGCGGAAGTGTTTCGCTGGAAGCCAATTCTGCCGACATTATACTGGCTAATTTCGTTCTCAGTTATGTAGAAGATGTTGTGCGTTTGGTAGAGACCGCAAGTCGAGCGCTCCGCCCTGGCGGTTCACTTTTTATTACGGATATCCATCCAGAGACGGTAGCGGCACTCAATTGGCGAAGGGGAGTTCCGAGGGAGAAAGGATTTCAAGAGATTCGCACCCACCGCAGAACGATAAAGGAAATCATTTCCGTGTGTGAAAAGGTGAACTTGAATGTTGCTCTTGTTTTGGAGCCACGTTTTGGCGATGGAGAGCGGCTCATCTTTGAAAAAAATGGCAAGCAAGAGTATTTCGAACAGATCAGAGACCTTCCCGCTACTTACATTTTACAAGCGTGCGTTGCTAAGAAATCTACAGCCCGTGGCGTCGCAAAAAATGCAGCACCCACCATCACGAGCTTAAAGGGCGGACGATTCGCGCTTGGTCCCTCTGACAGTGATTCAGGTGAGATGCGGATCTTCAATTCCCGCATCGACCGGCTCACCGCCGAAGGCCGTGCTGTCCACTCTTTTAATGCTTCTGAAAGCAGCATAGATCTTAAGGGGTTTCTTCTTCTTCCCGGGCTAATTAACGCGCACGATCATTTGGAGTTCGCACTATTTCCTCGACTGGGAAAAGGCGGCTACAACAACTTCATGGAGTGGGCAGACGATATACATCATCCAACAGCATCTCCAATTGCCAATCATCGACGGGTGCCTCGAGAAGTCCGTCTCTGGTGGGGCGGTATTCGTAGTCTTCTGTGCGGTGTAACGACCGTGTGCCACCACAACCCGTTCGAACCAGAGGTGTTCACAAATGAATTCGCTGTGCGGGTACTTCGCGATTATGGATGGGCGCACTCGTTGCCTTTGGATCCCGCCGCAGCAGTGAAGAAAAATGAAACTCCGGAAGGCCAGCCGTTTTTCATACATTTGGCGGAAGGCCTCGATGAGGAATGCAGCCAGGAGATTTTTGCGCTCCACAGAGCTGGAGGCTTGGATCGCAACACCGTAATTATTCACGGGCTCGGCTTGAGGAGCAGTGGAACGCAATTGTTGCGATCGAAGGGAGCCGGTTTGATTTGGTGTCCCAGCTCGAATCTGTTTCTGTTCGGAGAAACCTTGTCGCCACAGCAGATCGGAGAACTCCCCAATGTCGCAATCGGCAGTGATTCTCCTTTGACGGCGTGCGGAGATTTACTCGATGAAGTTCGTTGTGCCAGCCAGGTGCTGCAATCGCCTGCGAATGTCCTCTATGAATATGTTACTCGGCAGTCCGCAAAACTGCTTCATTTGCATAGCGGCGAAGGGAATTTCAGGATAGGTGGATTAGCCGATCTGATTGCCGTTCGCGATACAGGTCTGACCCCAGCGGCAACGTTGCTCAGCTTATCTCATCGAGACGTTGAGCTGGTTCTTCTGGGTGGTCGTGTTCAGTTAGCCTCAGAAGAATTTATGCGCCGATTGCCCGAGAGCTCACGCAAAGGACTTCAACCGCTCGCGATGGAGGGAATCGTGCGATGGATTCGAGCGCCCGTCGATCGACTCTTCGAAAAGACCGGGCCTCACCTCGGTGAGAATATTTACCTCGGTGGCAAGCGGGTGAGTCTTGCAAATTAATCATGAACCATTGTCGTCGGTCGAAGAACGCGAAGAGCCTCAGACTCTTTCGACTCTCCCTATTTTGGTGCTGCACGCGCACAGCTCCTGTAATTGCCGGTGCATCATGTGCGACATCTGGAAGACGCGCGACCAAAACAAAATCGGCGTGCGAGAAATTGAAGCGCAGCTGGAATCCATTCGCCGGCTGGGAGTGCGCTGGATAGTGTTTTCCGGTGGTGAACCGCTGATGAACTCAGAGTTGCCCGAAATGTGTTCGCAGTTACGAGCCGAAGGCATTCGGTTGACGCTCTTGAGCACTGGGCTGCTTCTCAAAAAATACGCGACCGAGGTAACTGAGAATTTCAATGACGTCATTGTATCGCTGGACGGCCCGCGGCAGATTCATGATGGCATACGTCGGGTGCCGGGCGCGTTTGATCTACTCCACGAAGGTATTCGCGCACTCAGGAATATGCGGCCTGATATTGAAATCACGGCGCGTTCCACGGTGCAAAAAGCGAATCACGGTCATTTGATGGAAACGGTGCATGCGGCGAAAGAGCTTCAGTTGGACGGTATGTCATTCCTGGCCGTGGACTTGACATCGACAGCTTTCAACAGATCTTTGGTATGGCCGCTAAGCCGCCAAACCGAAATCGGGCTTTCTCTCGTCGAATTGGGAGTGTTGGAAAACGAAATCGAAAGCCTGATAGCCGCGTCGGGGCGGGATTTTGAACTGGGGTTTGTCGCGGAGTCGCCACAGAAACTGCGGCGAATCGCTCGCCACTTCCGCTCGCAACTGGGATTGGCTGCGGCAGAATCGCCGTTATGTAATGCGCCGTGGGTTTCAGCGGTAATTGAAGCGGATGGTTCGGTGCGTCCTTGTTTTTTTCACCCATCGATCGGAAATTTAAGCGGCACAACGCTGGAGGCGGTGATAAACGGTCCGGAAGCCCTCGGTTTCCGCGGCACCCTCGATGTGGCCAACAATCCTATATGTCGTAATTGCGTTTGTTCTTTGAACTATCGTATTTGAGCGGTAGGCGTTGGGCTCGGGTCTCCAGAATACATCGCTGGTTCTCCGAGACTACCGGCCGGCGGTAAATGGCGAATGTAAACAACGATCGACCATATCTCGTTATCGGTCAAAATTCCTTTTGATGCGGGCATCCCGGTCGGGAAGATGCCGTTGTCGATGATCCATTTGAGTTGTCCATCCATATAGGATTGAACTTGACTTGAATTCAGCATAGGCACCGGTGGTGACATGCTGTCCGCGAAAGGCACTCCGGTGTTTTGTCCATCCAGGCCATGACATGCTGCACAGTAGTGTGAAAATGCATCCCTACCATTGTCGATATTCATCGGGGTACCGGGCAGCGGATTTGTTGTACCCTTGCCGTGTATGGTGACGGAGTGCTTGATCTTTGTCATTGCAGCAGTCTCCCACTTTCCAGGCGGAGTCGCCTTGCAGCCGAGCAAAAGCGTTGTGATGCAGAGTAGGAAAGCCGAATTCACTTTGATCATCTATTCAGTCCGTGACGTGAACCGTCATTTTCATCGATCCGTGACCCTTCCCGCAAAAGTGCGCGCATTTCCCCTCAAAGGTGCCGGTTGTTTCTGGGTCGAACTTTACTTCCGTTCCTTCACCCTTCTTTACCTCTGTGGTGCGTACACCCAAGTCCTCGATTACCAATCCGTGAATGACGTCTTTCGATTTGATCACCAGGATGACCGGCTCACCTTTCTTAACGGTGATTTCATTGGGCTCAAACGCGAAGCGTTGTGCGGTCATTTCAATCGTTCGCGGAGTTTGCGCGCGGTCGACTCCCGCCAGTGAAGCAAGCATTATCCATAGAAACAGCGTTCTCAAAAAAATCTTTAATTTCATTTAAAGTTTCCTCGTTTGTGTGAAAAGTTGGGTTTCAGGGAGCAAGATATTTAAGAATTAGTTTTTCGTCCTCGGCACTCAGCATTGCGCGCACTCGCATATGCTGTAACACTGCTTTTACTTCGCGTGGGGAGATCGCCTCCGGTGGATTGTGACAACGGCCGCAATTCGCCTGGAATCTTTGTTCTCCGTCATTAGTCTTTGACTTTTTATACACGGTGGACGCCGGAGTTTTCGCTGCGGGTGGCTGGTCTTGCGGTTGGGCTAACATTGCGAGGGAGCAGGTCAGCAGTAAAGTTCCAAATAAAATTGTGAACCAGGTTTTCATTTGTGCTCTCCCGGCCACGCGGGGAAGAGAAAGCGATACGCGATTTGCACGTTCCAGATATTCGCATTACCCAACGAACTGTACTGTCTGCCATAGCTACCGTTCAGCCGCACGTCATGGGGCAGATAATAATTCAGACCGAAATCGAACTGGTTTACGTCTGCAGCGGGAAGTTCATCCTGCGGAGTGGGCGTGCCCTTAAAGTATTGCTGAACACGCGCGACGGTTTGCAGGCGGCTTAACCAGGTTGAGGTGCCGCGGCTTTTTGCAATGTGCATGGCGCCTTCCAGCCAATAACCCTGGCCGCCAGGGGAGTGAGCGTATTCGGCTCGAACATCCAACGGAATTTGCGGCGGCTGCCAGGCGAAATAAGTGCCCGCCACGTTAAAATCTCCGTTTTGCAGGAATCTTTGATAGGAAGCTCCAACTTCAATTCCGGCGTTGGGCATAAACACGCCGATCCTGCCGCCAGCGGCTCGGCCAGCCTGAAGATTCTCGGTCGTGCTCGCTGCGGAAAAATACGCCGTGTAGTTCAGCAGCCAGTTTGGCCGTTCGACGAGTACTCCTCTCAGCATTCCGCCGTTGCTGGCTGATGACGTGCGCGTGCCGATGGTGAAAATAATCGGCGAATCCTGAAGATTTGCGATCCAGATCGCTGAAAATCGTTCGTTATAAATATTGAACGGCGTCAGAAATCGGCCGACGGTAACGGTTAAGTGTGGATTCGCAATGTAGTCGACCTGCGCGTAATCCAGAGTGGCAAAAAACTGTCCGGTGTAAGGTCCGCTTGTTCCATTTTGTTGGAAAAAAAATCCCTGTAATTGTGCTCGCCCCTCGAATAACCAGTGGTCTCCAACTGGTGCGACAAGCACGGGGGCGAGAGTCGGTGTAAACGATGTTGCCCCAGCGGTTGTGCTGGTGTTAAAAGCCAGCGCACCCGAAAGTATTGGCACGTCTGCTTGGGAGCAGACGCTGGTGGCGAACCCAAGTAACGCTATTAGCGCTCCCAAAATTCTTTTCATCTGCAACTCTTTTCTGCGGCAATTCAAGACGGTTGACCCGCGTAAAAATCGCGATCTCTTAGCAGGGGCCCGGTACGGTCGAAAATGGACCGACGATTGTCAGACTAAGTTTTCTTGTGAGTCCGGTTGTCACCGAAAAGTCAACAGCAAGTCATCTTGCTGCTGCGGCAATTGCAGAACTATTCATCGCGATGCGACATAGTCCGAATTAGTGCTTCTCCGTTAGTGCGTTTCAGCACCCGCGCTTAAAAACAATTGGACCTGTTGCTCATTTCCTTTCTGCGGATACTCGGAGTAAGGAGATTTCGATGCGATACGCGACGCGCATTCTGGTAGCCAACCGTCCCAGACTGATGCGAGAAGTAATTGTGGCCGCCCTGACAGGCCAACCCAACATAGAAGTAGTTGGAGAAGTGTCTGACGAGCGGGACATCCTTGACCAGGTACGGGCGACAGTGCCGGATCTTCTGGTTATCGCTCTGGATGAAAGCGACGAACGGCCGGCAATTTGCGATCGTGTTCTTCGAGAGCATCCCCAGTTGCGTGTTATTGCCGTGGCATCGCGCAAAGATCGCACTCTTTATTATTGGGCATCGTTCGACATTCACTGCGCGGATATCGAATCATCAGCGGCCGGCATCCTGGGCGCGGTGCAAAACATGGCAGAGTCCACGGCAAAGCCAGCCTTCGGCAAGGTGCCAACGCCGATACCAGAGTCACTATGATCGTGAGAAAAAAGTACGGCCCGCTGTGTGCGCTTGCACTTTTATTTATCTTCCAAACGGCCGCTGGCCAGTCCATCGCCGCACAACGTGCGAAGAAGGACTCTGACAGCGCCACTCAGGCAGGAGCTCTTTCCGAGTTGGAGCGGGAAAATGCTAATCGGGTCGCTGCTTCGCCAGCGCAAATTCGAGAAGCGTTAATTAAGGATCCAGGGCTGCTGGTGGCGTTGAAGCGGCTAATGGCCAAGGAAGCGACTGCAAATGGGCAACTGGTTGACGATGCGGACCTGACAGACGACGCAATATTTGACCGTCTTGGGAGCGACGTAATTTTCCGCTCGGTTGCGACGCGCTTGGTTCAAAAGTATGGCTATTTGCTTCCCGCGGTTAATCCTGATTCTGAAATAGGGAAACAGCAAGAACTAATCCTGAAAGAGCGCGCTCGTCGATTGGTGCAGATCGAAGCTCAGGAGGACGCGGAGTCCATGAAACCGCCATCTCCATCAAGCGATGAAGCGCTGACTGCGACTACGTCCGGCACTGCTTGCAACTCCAACACAGATACAAATTGTAAACAGGAAGAAACGGGCCGAGGACGACAGCCCACTAATCTGCAGGAAGCACCAGGCCCTAACCCTGAGGCGCCAGTCGGTCCTACCCAAATTCCTAAGGTGAGTGGCCCGCCGATGCTTCAGGCCAGCCTATCCGACGGCAACATTTCCAGAAGCTCCACGGACGAATCAGAATTCGGTGGGCTCGGGGGGCTGTTGCGGTCAGCAATGAGTACATCGCGCGATGTGCCAGATCTCCAATCTCTTCTTGCAGAACGTGAGCTGTCTGGCGCGCGCGACAGAAACAGTTCCACAAGTAACGATTTTAATTCCACGAGTAACGATTCTAATAGAACGCAAGGTGTTATTGGCGCTGCGGGAAACCAGATGGTTCCCCAATCTCGCATGGCACAGTCGCCGAACCGCTCGAGATTGTCAACCGATGCCAAGGCAGATTTGACTCAGGGGAACATCGTTCGCAGGCCGAGCCCTTACTCTGACGTTCCATCGTTAGTGGACCTTTACGTTCAGGTTGCATCTCACGATCGCGCGCCCGAACGTTTTGGCCTGAACATCCTAACGTCTGGCGCTCGTGAAGCTGGCGCGATTTCCATGGACCTTCCGGTGGGTCCTGACTATGTGGTGGGTCCTGGAGATGGACTTGCAATTGATCTCTGGGGAAGTGTGTCTCAGCGTTTCCAGCGGACTGTCGACCGAGAGGGGCGCATTTCTGTCCCTGAGGCCGGGCCGGTACTTGTAAGCGGAAAGACTCTCGGCGATGTTCAACTCACTCTACAAGAGATACTTCGAAACCAATTTCGTGCTGTCTCGACCAACGTCTCACTTTCCCGGCTGCGAACGATACGCGTTTACGTTGTCGGAGAGGTTGTGGAGCCCGGTGCCTACGATCTGAGCTCACTCTCAAGCGCTATCAATGTCCTCGTCGCAGCCGGTGGCGTGACGGAACGCGGCTCGCTGCGAACCATCAAACACTATCGAGGAAAACAGTTGATCGAAGTGATTGATGCGTATGACCTGTTGCTTCGTGGGGTTGGTTTAGATCAAAAACGATTCGAGAGCGGCGATTCGCTGTTAGTTCCTCCCGTGGGAGCTCAAGTGCGAATCGAAGGGATGGTTCGCCGCCCCGCCGTTTATGAGCTTCGTGGAGGGATGAATCTGGAGGAAGCGCTGGATCTTGCAGGCGGTATTTTGCCGGCCGCGGCCTTGAAGCACGTCGAGGTAGAGCGTCTGGTCGCTCACGAAAATCGGACCATGATCAGCCTAAACCTTAACGAAAATGCGACAGAGAAGGATTCAAATTCACAACTATCTACTTTCCGAGTTCAGGACGGCGACCGCATTCATATCTTTCCAATTGCTCCGTACAACGACCAGGCTATCTATCTTCAAGGTCACGTACTGCGTCCCGGCCGCTATTCGTACAAGAACGGGATGACTGTCACTGATTTGATCACTTCTTATACGGATCTGTTGCCGGAGCCAGCAGGGAAATACGCAGAAATTATCCGGCTCAATCCGCCCGACTACCGGCCAACCGTGGAAAGCTTTGATCTTGCGAAGACACTCGGCAATCCAGCAAAGGCGCCGAAGCTTCAGCCGCTCGACACTGTCCGCATTTTTAGCAGATACGATTTCGAACCGGCGCCGGAGGTGTGGATTGATGGCGAAGTGCGGAATCCGGGGCAATTTACCACAGCGGGACAGGCGCATGTTCGGGACGCGATCTATCTGGCAGGAGGCGTATTGTCCGGCGCGGCCATGGACTCCGCTCAAGTGTTCCGCACCAGTAAAGACGGCACGAAGACCATCCTGAGTGTAAATCTAGCAGACGCGCTTGCCGGCAGTGCTACCTCAAACATTCTACTTGAGCCGCACGATCGAATCATCATCCATCGCAATGTGGCCGAAGTCGATCCACCGAGCGTTTATGTGAAAGGTGATGTGGCGAACCCGGGCCGCTATCCACTCGCTGCCAATATGAATGTGCAGAGTCTGGTGCAGCTCGCGGGCGGCCTGAAACCGAGCGCTTACTCGGAAAGCGCCATCCTTACCCACCAAGAAGGCAAAGAGACTGGCGCTTCCGGGAGCACAAGTGTGGACATCAATCTTACGGCAGCCATGGCAGGGCGGGCGGACGAGGACAAGCTTTTGTTGAATGGAGACGTTCTCACGGTGCGCCAGAACCCCAACTGGAATGATCTCGGCGCGACCGTCACCCTGCGCGGCGAAGTGCAACATCCGGGTACATACGGAATCGGTCCAGGCGAGTCACTCAGTTCTGTCCTGGCAAAGGCAGGAGGATTCACATCGCAAGCGTATCCCTATGGAATCGTTTTGACGCGTCGCGAAGTCCGCGACCTGGAGATGCACTCACACCAGGAACTAGTCACTAGAGTCAAAGCAGAAGAGACACAGCTGAAGGCGCTTCCTGAGAATGACGCCGACCAGAAGAACTTGAAACTTACAGCTATCGCACAGACGGAAACGACACTGACGCAACTACAAACAAATTTGCCGGTCGGCCGGGTGGTTATCCATACCTCGCCGGACGAAAAATCGTTTGACCGCCGCGCGGAGGCGACGCCGCTGCGAAACGGTGACGTGATTGTTGTTCCCAAAAAACCAAACTACGTCGTCGTTCAAGGGCAAATATTCAACCCCACGGCGGTTGGTTTTGTGGCAGGCCGGAGCGCGAACTGGTATTTAGGGCAAGCTGGAGGATTTACGCAACTGGCGGACAAGAAGGCCGCATTTGTGATCCGCGCTGACGGGTCCGTTTTGGCCGCAAAAAACAATAACAGCAAAATGTGGTCTGGCAACCCCATGGATTCTGTATTGATGCCTGGAGACATGATCGTGGTGCCCGAGAGAGCGCCCAACATCGGAAGCCGGAATTGGCTCCCGCTGATCCAATCGGCACAAGTGGCGACTTCCGTGGTGCTGGCGATCGCTTACATCCATCCGTGAGAAGAGTTGTGAATCAATAATGAAAGGAAGCATCGTGGCTCGTTATCTGATGATCTTAAATGTAGCGATGGCGGCGGCAGGTACTTGCCGCGCCTTGCCTCAACAAACAGATAGCGACAACAGTGGCGGGCAGTCTACGGCGACCTCAATCACAGTGCCTGCCGAGAAAAAAATTTCAGGCACCAGTCAGTCACCCACCGATTGGATGACCAGTTCCCGCACTGATCTGGAAAGTGCGAGCGGCCGATTCGTCAATGACCAAATCCAGCTGGTAACGAGTCCGACCAGGCTTCGGTTGCCTGATATTGAATGGCTGGTGCCATTCGCCGGTATCACGTCTGGGATGATTCTTACTGACGCCAGTATTAGCAAGAGTCTTCCCAAGAACCCCGGCATTCTTCACGCCTCTCAAAATATTCGAAACGGCGGCGTCGCTACCCTTGGCCTCGCGTCTGCCGGCATTTATTTGTGGAGCTACCACACTCACGATCCACATCAGCGAGAAACTGGATTGCTCGCCGGCGAAGCTGTTGCAGACAGTCTGATTCTTACGGAAGGCTTGAAATATGTTACGGGACGAGAACGCCCTTATCAAGGAAGGGGCCAAGGTCCCTTTTTTCAGGGAGGATCTTCGTTTCCTTCAAATCATTCAGCGGCAGCGTGGTCGGCTGCGGGTATTTTGGCCCACGAATATCCGGGCACACTAACGAAACTACTTAGCTACGGCCTGGCGTCAGCGGTCAGCATTACAAGTGTCAGCAGCAAACAGCATTTTCCGTCGGATGTTCTGGTTGGCAGCGCCCTCGGTTGGATGGTTTCCGAATACGTTTATCGAACCCATCACGACCCCGGACTTGGAGGATCAGCATGGAATCCGGTGCGCGAGATAATTCATGGGGATGTATCGGGCCCAACCGAGTATCCGGGTTCTACCTATGTGCCGGTCGACAGTTGGGTGTACCGGGCATTTGACCGGCTGGCCGCGCTCGGTTATGTGACAGCGGGTTATGAAGGTAAGCGTCCGTGGTCTCGCGAGCAGTGTGCGCGTCTGTTGATTGACGCTGATGAAGCCATAGTGGGTTCATCAGGCGCCCATCGCCTGCCCAATTCGGAGATACAGGCGCTCATGCAGGCGTTGCACCATGAGTTTGCGAGAGAGGAATCCACGTTCACGGAAGGGAATCGATCGTTTGAAGTGGATTCTCTTTACACGCGAGTCTTGAGTGCGAGCGGAACGGTATTGGATGACGGCTACCATTTAGGCGAGACGTATGCCTACGACTACGGCCGGCCATTTCGGCAAGGCACCAATCTGATTTCCGGCGGCTCAGCCAGCGCCACTTATGGAAGTCTGTTCCTTTTTGTAAACGGCGAATTTCAGCACGCGCCTTCGGCACCAACTCTCTCAACCGACGTTCGAGACTTTATTGCGGTTCGAGATAAGGTACCGACTCCACCAGCTGTGTCGTTTGCTCCCATCAATACGTTTCAGCTTCTGGAGGCCTACGCGGGAATCAACCTACGCGGTTGGCAGATATCTTTCGGCAATCAAAGCCTTTCGTGGGGACCGGGCATTGGCGGATCTCTCCTTTTGAGCAACAACGCCGCGCCGTTCCCGATGCTGCGAATCTCTCCGCAGAAGGCCGCGGACATTCCAGGCATTTCCAAAATTCTTGGGCCCATCAGCGTGGAGCAATTCTTCGGGCGCGTTGAGGGCCACCACGGACTGTCGCAACCGTGGATCTACGGTCAGTCAATCAGCATGAAGCCGTTTCGTTCACTGGAATTTGCCTACAGCCGCACGACCCTGATAGGCGGCACCGGCCATCCACTCACCTCTGGAATCTTTTTCGACAGCTTTTTCGGGAGAGTTGATCCAGCTGAAAACAGTGTGCCGGGGGATTCACGTACTGCTGTGGACTGGGCATGGCACGTGCCGGGCGTTCACCACTGGCTCACGTTCTATGGCGAATTGGAAGACGATGACGATTCGATTCCTCTGCAGAATTTGGCCAAGAGCGTATGGCGGCCGGGAATTTATCTTTCTCGTTTGCCGCTTTTGCCAAAGTTCGATGCGCATTTTGAGTGGACCAGTTCGACAAGCCCGGGACGCGCGCCCTTCCAAAACCATGGAAATTTGAATTATTGGAATCTCGACTACACCGACGGCTATACCAACAATGGAAATTTAATGGGAAACACTGTCGGGCGCGAGGGGATAACGCTGCAGGCGTGGATTCGCTATTGGATGTCGCCGCGTAATACGCTGGATTTCTCGTGGAAGCAAAGCAGAGTACTTGCTGACTTCGTGCCCGGCGGCGGGAAATGGCAGGATTTTCAGGCTAGCTACTCGGTTACGAAACATTCGGGGCTGTATCTAAAAACTTTTCTCCAGTTTGAACATATTTCTTCGTTTCCTCTGCTTTTTCCAGGCTCACGGAACAACCTCACCGCCGCGGTTGAGCTTGGGTTCCTGCCGCAATGGGGACATCAGCCCTCAGCGCGTCCGATATCGGGAAGTACCCCTGCGAACCAGTCTGTCGGAGACCGTTTGCCATGAGCGCATCTTCGAATAAGACCACGCCGGAAGCTCTCCGCGCTTTGGATATCGACCAATTGCTCGCGCAACGCCTTCGTCAGGATCACCAGGAAAACCGAGACAGAAAGATTGCACGGATTGGCCTTCTGTGGGAGCGACGGAGACTCCTAGGAAAATTTCTTGCTTGGGGCGGGGCTGTCGCTATGCTCATCGCTATTGTCATCCCGACACGCTACGCCGCCACAACCCGGTTGATGCCTCCAGATCCTCCGGCTGGCCAAGGCATGACTTTGTTGGCCGGCCTCGTCGGAAAAATGGGCGCCAATCTTGCCTCTCTCGGAGGAGATCTCCTGGGAGTCAGTACCTCAGTCGATCTGTTCGCCGGCTTGCTTGAGAGCCGCACGGTGCAGAACGATCTGGTCGCGAAATTTAATTTGCGCTCCGTTTACGGAGAACGCCATTTGGTCGATGCTCGGAAAGAGCTGGCGCGTCGAACGGACCTGTCGATCGATCGCAAAAGTGGAATTCTTACGATACAAGTAACGGATCACGACCCCAAGCGCGCCACCGCAATGGCACAAGAATATGTGGCGCAACTAAACAATGTTGTAACTCAGTTGAACACGTCTTCCGCCCACCGGGAGCGGATGTTTCTTGAAGCTCGTTTGGAACAAGTCAAAACGGACTTGAAATCGGCGGAAGAAGATTTCAGCAAATTCGCCAGCAAGAACGCCGCAATCGACATCAAGGAACAGGGAAAAGCGATGGTGGAAGCCGCCGCAGTTCTTGAAGGTCAATTGATCGCGGCGCAAACGGAATTGCAAGGGCTTCGCCAGATCTACGCCGACCAAAACATACGCGTCCAAACCATGCAGGCCCGCGTGGATGAATTGCGCCGCCAGATCTTGAAAATGGGTGGAAAACAGGAGCCCGACGGGGCGTTGCCTTTAAAAGAGGATGAGCTTTATCCCTCCATTCGAAAACTTCCATTATTGGGAGTGACTTACGCGGATCTTTTCCGGCGAATGAAAGTGGAAGAAACGGTTTTCGAAACGCTAACCCAGCAATACGAGATTGCCAAGGTTCAGGAAGCCAAGGAAGTCCCCAGCGTGAAAATGCTGGATCCCGCTGAACTCCCGGAGAAAAAGGTTTTTCCGCCGCGCACGTTGCTGTTTTTTCTGGGAGAAATCATCGCGCTCGTTATCGGCGCCGGTTGGATTTCAGGTACGGATGGCTGGAACAAAATCGACTCCCAGCACCCGGGAAAAGCTTTGGTACTCAATATGGTTCGGAGTGTGAAACCGCCACTTCAGTATGTGGTGCAGCGAGGGAATACCTTCACCGCTCGGACGAAAAGAGTATTCGACGGATTCAAGGACGCCTCAACGGCGGTGAAAACAAAACCTACGGCAGTACCCGAGGAATAGTCCATTTGGCTGGGGTTTACAAAACGATGAGTAATTTCGGCGATGTTGTAGGAGGCGAAATGCTTCTGCGCCTCGCGAATGTCGGTGTTGCCGCGCTGATAGGTCGCTTGTACGGTGCGCCCATGCTTGGGTTGTACGCGACCATCGTCGCTGTTGCGACTCTTGGCGAACGGCTTGCCGATAACGGATTGGAGTTGACGGGTATCGCACAGGTCAGCGTGCGCCCGCGATATACCAGCAAAATTGCCACGGCTTTATATACCGACAAAACGATTCTTTGCGCACTGGCTATTGGTCTTCTTGCGACGATGGGACGGATTGCAGGACTCTCTTCCAGCCAATGGCTTGTCGCGGCCATCCTTACGCTTCGCACCTTTCTCTATTCTTACTGCCGTTTACACGCTGGTTTCTTAAAAGGGTTGGATAGAACTAGGCAAATCGCCAAGTGTCAGGGGTTTCATTTTTCTCTTCTCGCGTCTGGCCTTGCATATGTCTATCTGAAACACAAAGGCCTCGTTGCGCTTTTGCTGTGTCTGTTGGCAGCGCAGATTGTGGAATACGTTTGCAGTTTTGTGGTGTTGCGCAGACTTGGAGTGGGCTATGCCGCGGTCTCCGCGTCGTTATGTTGGGATCTGATGCGGCGCTCGGTGCCCGTTGGCGCGACTTACACGCTTGCGACGGTGATGTTGCGAGGCGACGTTCTGATCCTTTCCCTACTGGCCTCCTCAACCGTGGTGGGCACTTTTGCCGCGGCTGATACCGGGCTGGTCATGATTTATGTCATTGCGTGGCTATTTAGCGGGGTTTTGCTGTCGGATTTGGGGAGATACGCTCTAAACAACCAAGCGTTGAATCTACATTTTCGCAAGATCTTGCGGACTGTGACGCTCATCAGTATTCCACTCGCGGCGGCCGGGGTCCTCTTCGCCAGGTTCGCAGTCATTATGATATTTGGAAAGAGCTTTGCAGCAGCAGGCTCTGCGGCCGCCATCATGATACTCGCGCTGCCCTTAATCTTTCTTAACGCGGCTTTTCTAAGCCGTCTCATCGCAAAAAATGTCTCACGGGTCGCGCCGTTTATTTATTTGCCCGCTGCAATCCTATCTTTGCTGTTCAATTATTTCCTCGGTCGATATTACGGAGCTGCTGGCGTGGCGGTTTCTATCGTTCTTCGGGAAGCGGTCATATGTGTGGTCTTTCTGTGTGTCTGGCATTTTCCGTTTTGCCCCGCTGAATCGACGTTGACGGTGAATTCGCACTCAGAAATGACGCCTCTGCTGAATACGTGAAGGGGCTTTACAGAGTGATATCACATCTATGAAAAAAACTGTCACGACTTTGCTGGTGGTGAGCCTAGCGGGAAATATTGTCCCAGCCTTCAACATTGCGGCCATCTCCGGCTTATTCCCAATGTACCTGGTTAGCCGGGACTCCGTGGAGCCCAAGCGTCATGGATACGATCCCAACGTTGCCAAAAAAGTCCTTCTCGCCGCTTACCTGTACTGGATTGCGAGCTACATTTGCACTGGCGCGCCTATCAGTAATTTATTTGCTTTTGATTTTCTGCGATTCGATGGCGCGCTGCTGATCGCCTATCTCCCCCTCTTGTTAGTCGCCGATACGCGGCTTGATCCTCTTTTTGTTCGCCGCACGCTTGGGCTTTTCTTAAACATCATGTCTATTGTGGCTTTGCTTGGTTTGGCTGAGTTTGTCGATAGCACGGTTGCTCCTTTCGGTCTGTCCCAACTCCCAGAGCCTTTGCAACTGATCCACAACGCGGCGCTCTCGGCCGGTATATTTCATGGTTTCTTTAGAGCACATAATGCGGCCGGCGCGATCTACTCGATAGCAGCGCTCATTAGCTTTGCGCTTTTGGCGCGAGCGAAGAACCCGTCAATACTTTCGTGGCCCGCCTTTTGGTTGGCAACAAACGTAATCGGAATTGTCCTGACACAATCTCGAACCGCCTACGTGGCGTTTCTGGCGACGCTGGTCATTATGTTTGTCCGGCAGAGGAAGTTTCTCAAAACGTCCCTTAAATACGCCGCTCCCATTCTCTTGCCGTTACTGTATTTACTGTTGGTACAGCCTGCCGTTAATCATCGTGCCCAAGAAGTGTCAGACCTCGAAGACCCCAACATTGTTACTCGCTTTGTCTATTATCAGCGTGCCATCAACGATTTCACAATGAGCCCTGTGGTCGGAACGGGTTTCGGCCGGTTCAACGATCAATTGAAAATTTATTCCGGTATTCCGCATCTAGTTTACTTCGCAACCGGCGGCTCCAGTGTCGACGACGATTCGCATGCTCATAACTCTTATCTTCACTTTCTGGCGGAGGGCGGAATCGTGGGTTTGGCGCTGATGCTGGGTGTCTGGGTGACGACATTCCGTTGGATGGGGCGGCAGAAGCATATTTTCGAAGAAGGCTCGTTTGGCTGTTGTTTCGCCCAAGGAATACAGGCGTGCATCGTCTTGGAATTCTTTATGAGTTTCACAGAACACATGATGGGAACGGCCGTCAGTGCGCTCACGATTTTCACGTTCGTAGGATTGTTTTTAAATTTAGTTGGCTGGAAATACCGCGTCGCTGCTGTCATCGAGTCGAAACCCATTCGAACCGGGGAATTAGCTCTGGGGAGCGCGACGTGAACTCGGTCGGATCAAGGCGTGATGTTCTACTTCGGAAGACTACCGGATTGGGATATTTATGACTGTCCGCTCCCAATTAAGTAAAAGGCCTCCAGTCAGTCCCTGGGAACACTTTGCCGAAATAGATCCGTATCTGTACATCTTCACCGATATGAAGCAGACCGATCCGAAGGCGTTTTGGCAAAGCGGCGAACAAGTGGTGAACGCAGACCTCCTTCCCCTCGTGGATGCTCATTGTTTGCGTCCTATGGTTGCTCTTGAAATAGGTAGCGGCGTCGGCCGCCTGGCGTTTCCGCTCGCACGGCATTTTCGAACGGTGGCCGGGGTTGATATTGCGAGTGGCATGATTCAACGTGCCAGGTCTATTGCGCGCGACAATGGTGTCGATAACGTCTCCTTCATTCACATCTCCGGCCCGAAGGACTTTTTGCAGAGGGCGGGCGGCTTCGTCGGCAGTTGTGACTTGATCTATTCGCTTCTCGTTTTCCAGCACATTCCAAAGCTTTCAACAATCGAAGACTACTTGCATGTGATTCGCGTCTTGCTACATCAGCGCGGTGTCGCGTATCTGCAATTTGACACTCGCCCGCAAGGTGTGGGCTACCGTCTCAAAACATGGTTTCCTGATTTCTTGCTACCGCGATTCTGGCGCAGGGGAATTCGCCGCATTCGCCGATCGTCTGTAGATATTGAAGGCTGCATTCGACGTGCCGGCATGGAAATCCTCGGAGAGCTTTCTCCTCAGACGGCTTATCACCGTTACGTTCTCCGTGCGCCCAGAACTGCGGTGGACAGCAAATGAAACTAACCTTTGAACAGGAAACTCGACTCACCGAACGTTTTGTTCCAACGACGGCTATTCCGCCGCTCGAAAATGCACGTGTTGCAATCGTGCACTACTGGTTTGTGAGTCACCGTGGTGGCGAACGTGTGGTGGAAGCAATGGCTGACATGTTCCCCAACGCCGACCTTTTTTCGCTAGTCGTTGACCGGGAGACGCTTTCTGAATCTCTTCGCTCGCGTCCAATCAAAACTTCTTTTCTGCAACAATTCCCAGGAAGCCGTCGCTGGCATCGCCGCATGCTTCCGTTGTACCCGCTGGCATTGGAACAATTTGACTTGAGCAGTTACGACCTCGTGCTTAGCTCGGAATCCGGGCCGGCCAAAGGGGTACTCACATCGGCAAATACCTGCCACGTGTGTTACTGCCATTCACCGATGCGTTATTTGTGGGACTTTTATCATCGATACAAGAACGCGGCGACCCTGGGAGTGTGCACGCGGCCATTGTTCACTCTCGCTACTCATTACCTGCGCCTGTGGGACACGGCTTCGGCAGACCGCGTGGATTATTTTGTCGCCAATTCCCACAATGTGGCCGCAAGGGTCCGTAAGCACTACCGAAGAGAATGCTCGGTCGTGTATCCGCCCGTAAATATCAAGGCCGGTTACCTGACTGAAGAGATCGAAGACTACTACCTTGCCGTTGGCCAGATGGTGGATTACAAGCGAATGGATTTGGCCATCAAGGCGTGCAATTTGCTTGGCAGAAAACTTCGCATTGTGGGCCAAGGTGATGAATACGGCCGACTGCGAAGACTGGCAGGCCCCACCATTCAGTTTTGCGGACCTCTTTCAGATTCGGAACTTCATGAACAATATGCGCACTGTCGCGCGCTGCTATTCCCCGGGGAAGAGGATTTCGGAATTGTGCCGGTCGAGGCGCTTTCTTTTGGCCGTCCAGTAATCGCTTACGGGCGTGGCGGCGTTACGGAAACAGTCAAAGGTTGGAATTCGCGCTCGTTGGGTGTTCCAGAGAACTCTTCAGGCGTATTTTTTAGCGAGCAGTCGGTTGAATCTCTTGTCCAGGCTATTCACACGTTCGAAAAAATTGAACAGCGGCTTCGGCCTTCATTTATCAGGCAGCAGTCCGAGCAGTTTTCACCTGGACATTTTCAGAACGAATTTCGCGAAGTTCTCGAGCAGAAGTGGCGCCAATTTCATCAGCAGACGCTACCGCTATGATCCGCCGCCGTCTCAACAACGCGCGATTTGTCTTGAGACTGACAATCTTTTCCATGCCGCTGGCAGCCTTCAGCTTGGCGGCGTACCTTCGTTTTAATACCCACTTGCTGCCGCGGTATTCGAGCGACGCGGACCCTTCTTCTTATTTTGGACTGCTTATCTTGACCACCGTGATATGGGCAATCATTGCGGAGCATCAGAAACTTGTAGCGATTGAACACCCTTGTTTCGACAATAGAAAAATCCGAAGCGTTCTGGCTGCCTGCTTGATCACTTACCCGGCGGTCCTTTCGATTTCGTTTTTCTACAGGGATTTTACGTTTTCTCGAGTGTTCATTTGGTTGACCGGCGTAAGTCTTCTCTTGCTCACATTATTGGCACTCGCGATATTTGACTGGGCGTGGGGAAAAAACGGGTCGCACGACAAAACCGGTTTTACGGTGCTGATTGCCGGCGCTGACGCATTCGCCGTTCGAGTCGCAGAGTCGCTTCTCTCGGGTCTGCTTCCGGCGTGCACAATCAAAGGGCACATAAGACTTCCCGGTCAGGAATGCGTAATAAGGGACACTCCGGTTTATGAACTGTCCGATGTCGCGGAGCTTGCAATAGGAAATGGAATTGACGACGTTGTTGTCGCCATTGTACCCACACTTCTCGGCGCTTTACCGGAACTCCGCAGACAGCTCTCGCCGTTATGTGCTCCCATCCGGTTAGTGTTGGACGTGGGAGAACCGGTCGACAGTCGGCAGCGGCTCTTTACTTTGGGCAATCTTGTTATGCTCGATTTGCAGACAACACCTGCCGACTCTCCCTTATACGTCATTCTTAAGCGTGCGTTCGACCTTGCTTTCTCCGCGAGTGTGCTGATTCTGGCAACGCCTATATTCTTTCTAATTGCTCTCGCAATCTGGGTCAGCTCGCCGGGCCCGATCATTTTTGTGCAGGAGCGTGTCGGGTTGAATGGCAAACTCTTTCGCATGTTCAAGTTCAGAACCATGAAGACGTCATCAGCAGGAGAGAGTGATACGCGTTGGACAGTACAAAACGACCCGCGGTGTACTCGAGTTGGCAAGATGCTTCGAAAAACAGGCCTGGACGAACTGCCGCAATTTTTCAACGTGCTCAAGGGCGACATGAGCGTTGTCGGCCCAAGACCGGAGCGCCCTATTCTGGTGCAGAAGTTCATGCAGTCTGTGGGCAATTACAATCGCCGCCATTATTTGAAGGTGGGTATCACAGGGTGGGCCCAGGTGAACGGTTGGCGCGGCGACACTTCCATCGCGAAGCGTGTTGAGTATGACCTTTACTACGTCCGTCATTGGACTATGACCTTCGATCTGCTGATCGTTGCGCTTACTCTCGTTCGCAGCTTTACCGACAAAAACGCCTATTGAGAGGAAGTATCTGGCGATGGCGGCGCCGCTTCCTCTAAAGGCTGCGAGTACTCGGAAGCCGGATGTGTTGTCCACAGATTTGATGACCGGTTCTTGACATCGTCGTGACAAAAAAGACGACGTGGATAGATAAGGTCATGCTGCCTTTTCAGAGGCCCGATGCGTTTCGAGGCGCAGCGCGAGCTGAGGCCGCGACGAACCGCAAACATAACCGTGAGAACAGGTGACAACGAGACCCGAGTGGTGATCCTCGGCGCCGGTCCCGCAGGATTGACGGCGGCTTACGAGCTGTCTAACTTGGGCACGCCGTGCGTGGTGCTGGAACAAGACAGGGTAGTGGGTGGACTGGCGCGCACCGTTGAATATAAAGGATTCCGCTTCGACATCGGAGGGCACCGCTTTTACACCAAAGTTTCTTTGGTGCAACAAATCTGGCGTGACGTTCTCGGCGACGATCTCCTTACCTGCAAGCGTCTCTCACGCATCTACTACAAATCGCGATTCTTCCAGTACCCGCTGCAACCCCTCGATGCCATTCGCGGCCTTGGCGTAATCGAAGCGCTTCGTTGCGCGCTCAGCTTTGTGCGAGGCCGGTTGTTTCCGACTCTGCCTGAACGCGATTTCGCGACCTGGGTTTCTAATAGGTTCGGGCGACGCTTGTTCGAAACGTTTTTTGAAAGCTTCACGGAAAAAGTATGGGGTATGGAATGCCGCAAGATCGCCGCGGAGTGGGCGGCACAACGAATACAAGGGCTTTCAGTGTGGTCTTTGCTACGTGATGCGGTGCTACAGCGGTCTGATAATCAGACGAAAACCCTTATCAAGGAATTTCAGTACCCGCGGCTTGGGCCGGGAATGTTGTGGTCGCGGATGAAAGAAATTGTGGAGCAACGAGGGGTTCCGGTAGTCTTGAATGCTCCGGTAGAAAGCGTTCAACTGCAGGAAGGAAAAATAGTTTCCGTTCGAGCGGCGGGCAAGACATATCATGGAACGCATTTCATCAGCAGCATTCCCATACCAGAGCTAATAAATAAGCTGAATCCTGCCGCACCACCGGCGCTTCTGGCGGCAGCAAAAAAGTTCCACTATCGCGACTTCCTCACCGTGGCGTTGATGGTGCGAGGTCGAAACCTTTTTCCAGACAACTGGATTTACGTGCACGATCCGCTGGTCAGCGCGGGGCGGGTGCAGAACTATGGGAACTGGAGTCAGGAGATGACGCCGGATCCTGATTTGAGTTGTTTGGGCGTGGAATATTTTTGCAACAGTACCGACGCAATCTGGAGCGCCTCGGATGAGAACCTGATCGCATTGGCAACGCGGGAGATGGTCCAGTTGGGCCTGGTACGGGAACAGGAAGTCGTCGACGGCGCAGTGGTGCGAATGCCAAAGGCCTATCCGGTCTACGACCGCGGTTATCAGGGCGGTCTCGCGACGGTGCGCGAATTCCTCGTGACGGTTCCCAATTTGCAGCTCGTGGGAAGAAATGGAATGCATCGCTACAACAATCAGGACCACTCGATGTTGACTGCCATCCTCGCGGCTCGAAACATTGCCAATGCACGATTCGACTTGTGGAACCTGAACGTCGATCGGGACTATCTGGAAGCGGGACCGCAAATCAGCAATGAAGAGATAACAGCGCTGGAGCGAACCCAGCCGTTGGTACCAACACCAATATGACGAAAGCTGTCATCCTTGCGCTGCTGATGCTCGCTCTTTTTCTGGCAACTTCTTTCCGCAACGGCTGGACCCGAGACGAAACCGATTTTCCAAACTACTACACCGCCGCAGTCTTGGTGACTCACCATGCACCGTTGAGAGACTACTACGATTGGACGTGGTTTCAACGACAGATGAACTTGGCTGGTATCGAGCACCAACTGGGCGCCTATCTTCCGCAGACGCCCTTAACCATGCTGCCTATCGTGCCGTTAGCTGGATTCCCGGTGCAAACTGCCAAACAGATATGGCTGGCGTTCAACCTGATATTCTTGGCCGCCACCTTGTGGATGCTTTCAAAAGCCACTCAGATTCGCATTGAGTACATCGCGATACTGATGTTTCTGGGTTACGCGTCGCTACAGTCCAATTTCCGCTTGGGTCAGTACTACGTGTTCTTATTATTTCTATTGACGCTCGCATTTTATCATTTGGACCGCGGCAGGCCAGCGGCTGCTGGCTTTCTTTGCGGTATCGCCTTCGGACTCAAGTTGTACGGCGGCCCTTTTCTGCTCTATTTCCTGTTTAAACGCAATTGGAAGGCGGTAGCGGGAATGGTTGTCGCAATCGCGATAGCCGCGACCACTGCGATTGCACTTTTCGGTTGGGAAGACGTTCATTTCTACGCTTCACAAATATTGCCACGCTCTCTTGAGGGCGAGGTAATCGATCCTTACTCCAGTGGTATTGGGACGCTTACGAACTTTTTGCGTCACTCACTTGTTATGGAAGGGGATTTGAACCCGGCGCCGCTTTGGAATGCGCCAGCGGTTTTCTTTTTCTTGCGCCCATTTACAGCGATGCTCATTCTTGCGCTCACGTTGTTTGGCCTGGCATCGGAGGGCAAAGACTTTCAACGCCGGGGATTTGCGTTGTTCACGATAGCGATCGTGCTGCTCTCGTCGAATGCAGCTTCGTATACGTACATCCTGTTGCTATTGCCAGTCGTTTTGTTGCTTGAGCACGCGACGCCCAAGGAGAAAATATTCCTAATTGTTTCGTATATCGCGCTGAACTGTTTTGTGTTGCCTGAGTGGCAGCGATTTTTTCCGAAATTGTGGATATTGGCTGCACTCTTCTTTGTAGAAGGTCGTGAATTCTGGCGGTCGTTTAGTCCCAAACTTGTTGCTGCGGCACTGGCCGGGGCAATTCTCATTGCCGCCCTGGACGCACGGAGACACATGGCGGTCTATGTGCTCGAACCCGCCCGGCATTTCCAGCGCATCGCCCTGGACCAAGGGACTTATCTTTCGACTTATCCAGCAGTGTCCAGCGCCGGACTTTTTTATCAGGCAATGGTTCGCAGCGGGTACGTGCTTCGCTGGCTGCACGATGGGCAGGCAGAAGAATTTTCATTCCATGGCCAGGTGTTTCATCCGGTGGCGCCATCTTTTTCCGGGCCGCTCTACCTCGAACTCGTGAAGAACCGCGCCTCAACAACGATGACTTTTGATCCCAAGACAAAGGAAATAGCGCCCGTTACTTCAACGCCGGCACTTCCGACCGAGGGTTCAGTAGTGTCGCCTGACGGAAAGTGGGTGGCCTTTGAATCGGAGGAATCCGGACCTAAGCAAATTTGGCTGCGAGATACGATGAGCCGAAAAGTACAGCTCGTGGCCGGTGGAAACTGCAATAACTCCTCGCCAGCATGGGAAGAAGGTTCGCATACTTTAATTTTCGCCAGCGATTGTGGGCGAGGGATTGGGATGCCAGTGTTATATCGCGCAAACCTACCATTACGGACGCACACCAATGTAGGATTCGGCATATTCACCGCAGCCGACTGGTCCACCGTAACTACTGTGGCGCAGATGGGGCACTAAGTACCGCGCCTGCGCAGTACAGTTGTTCGTAAGCCCTGTTTAGCCATTCAAAGGTTTGGCTCACGTTTGCATAAGTTCCAAGAAGGCTTGGAATCGCCGGTTGGACTATAATTCGCGGATGGCGTCCGCAGAACATGGTTCCCACCAGCCTGTCCGCTCAACCGATTCGCAGCCGGATGGCACATTGGCGAAAGGCCTCGCCAGTGAGGATATTCTCGAAATATTGAGAATGATTCTCGCAGGCGCGTCTTTGAAAGAAGTGCTGACGAGCGTGGCGCGAGTTGTTGAATCTCATCGTGAAGGAATGCTCTGCTCGGTTTGGCTTCTTGATCAAGACCATGTACACATGCGGGCTATTGCGGCGCCGACTCTTCCCGAATCCTACATTGCAGCGCTCGACGGGTTTGTTGTTGGCCCACAGGGCGGATCGTGTGGTGCAGCGGTAAGCCAGCGCAAGCCTGTTTTCGTCAGCGACGTTCTGACCGACCCAATCCTTGAACAGGTGCGCGACATAATCGCAGCACATGGCATTCGCGCCTGCTGGTCTGCACCAATCATGTCTCACCAAGGTGAAATTCTTGGAACTTTTGCGTTTTACTTCCGGTCAGTGCGAAGCCCAAGTCCAAGAGATATCCAACTAATCGAAAACGCGACTAGCATCGCTGGAATCGCGATAGATCGGAAGAAAGCAGAGGAGAATCTACGGCGCAGCGAATGGTCCCTGCTTGAGGCTCAGAGACTTGGCCATTCGGGGAGTTGGAGTCTAGACGTTTCATCCGGCACTGTAACCACTTCGCCGGAAATGCTCCGATCGTTTGACGTCAAACCGGGTGACGACTGTTCAAGCCCTGACTTTTGGTTTAGCAGGATTCATCCTGAGGATCGCAAGCGGGTGCGGGATCTCTTTGAGAGATGCGTCATGGAGAAAACCGATTACGAAGCGCACTACCGCCTTCTTCTTCCCGACGGAACGATCAAATACCAACATTCTATCGGACGTCCCATCGTGAACGAGAAGGGCGACCTCGTGGAATTTGTTGGGACCGCAATAGATGTCACCGAACAGGCGCAGGCCAGAATTGAATTGGAGAAAGCTTTCGAGGAAATTAAGCAGCGGACGGAAGCTGCTCGCCGGAGCGAGAGAGAGCTTCGCGACGTGGTCAATACAGTTCCGGCATATGTCTGGAGCACTTCGCCCGAGGGTCAGGTGGATTTCGTTAATGATCGTTGGTTGCAGTTCACAGGTTCAGCTTTAGACCAGGCATTCGGCTGGAAGTGGGAAACGGTTCTTCATCCCGATGACCGCACGCGGGTCGTCGCCGATTGGCACACAGCTATTAAGAACGGGCAAGCCACGGAGAGTGAAGCGCGGGTTCGGCGGGCAGACGGAGAATATTGCTGGTGGTTTATTCGTAATGTCCCGCTGCGCGATGAAACCGGAAAGCTGGTCAGATGGTATGGAATCGCCATCGACATCGAAGATCGCAAGCGTGCTGAGCAAGCCCTGCGGAAAAGCGAGGAGCGGTGGAGATCCGTCTTTGAGAATTCCGCTATTGGCGTTGCGCTGACTGACCTGAACGGCCGCTTTCTAGCCACCAATCATGTCTTCCAGGCAATGGTGGGCTACACGGAGGAGGAACTGCGTGCACTTCATTTTCTGGACTTAACGCATGAGGACTACCGCGAAGCCAACTGGGCGCTCGTCACCGAGTTGCTGGAGGGAAAACGACGACAGTTTCAGATTGAGAAAAAGTATCTGCGCAAGAACGGCAGTTCGATTTGGGTAAGCAACAACGTTTCTCTGGTGCCTGGCACCGATAGGGTACCGCGATTCATAATGGCGCTGTCCGAGGACATTACGCAGCGCAAGCGTGCCGAACAAGCTTTGCAGCGAAGTGAGGGCTATTTAGCGGAAGCACAGAAATTGACCCGCACGGGCAGTTGGGTTTGGAATGTGCGTACCGACTCTCTCTTGTGGTCGCAAGAGGTCTTTCGCATTTACGACTTCGATCCCGAGAAGATGGCTCACCGCACTTGGGAGTTTTTTGACAGAGTTCACCCCGAGGATCGACCAAGGCTCGAGCGGAGAAAGAAAAGAATGCAGTCCACCCGGAAGGAGTGGGCAGATTCTGAGATAGATTTTCGAATTGTGCTTCCAGACGGAACGATAAAGCACCTCCACTCTATCGCTCATCCGGTGATTGAGTCAGGCGACGAGGTCGTCGGCACCGTCATGGATGTCACCGAACACTGGAAGGCCAGAGTGGAGTTGGAGAAAGCGTTCGAGGAAATTAAGCAGCGGACGGAAGCTCTTCGGCGGAGCGAGGGTTATTTAGCCGAAGCACAGAAATTGACCCACACAGGTAGTTGGGCTTGGGATGTGCGTACTGGCTTTCTCTTCTGGTCACGAGAAATTTTTAGCATTTATGACTATGAATATCAGGAAAAGGGACTCACTTGGCCACAGTTCCTCGAAAGAGTTCACCCTGAGGATCGACCACAGATCGAGCAGAGCGCAAGAATGGAGGCCTCTGGAAAAGAGGGGTTAGATTCTCAGAATGATTTTCGAATCATTCTTCCGAACGGAGCCATAAAGCACCTCCATTCTGTCGCTCATTCTGTCAGGGATAACTCGGGTGAAATCACCGAGGTCATCGGCACCGTTATGGATGTGACCGAACAGTGGAAGGCCAGAGCGGAGTTGGAGAAAGCTTTCGAGGAAATTAAACAGCGGACGGAAGCGCTTCGGCGGAGTGAAGGTTATTTAGCCGAAGCACAGAAATTGACTCACACGGGCAGTTGGGCGGTGCGGGTCCCTCAGACGGAAAACACGCAGGGTGAGGCCGGTCAAGGGTTTGGCTTGCTCCCAAGGTTCGGCTGGGACGCTTCCTATTGGTCAACAGAGATGTACCGGATCTTCGGATTCGATCCTGTCCCCACGCCACCACCGTATATGGAGGTATCCTGCCGGCTGCACCCGGAGGACGCCCGTCATTACACACCTGTGGTCGAGCAGGCCATTCGGGACAGGGCCGACTTCGAGATCGACCATCGCGTCCTTCTGCCAAATGGCGCGGCCAAGTACATTCATGTGGTCGGACACCCAGTATTAAATGCTTCCGGTGATGTCATTGAATTGGTCGGTACGGCGATGGATGTCACCGAGCAGCACGAAGCGAGAACGGCTCTGGAGACTGCGTTTGAGCAAATAAAGGCGGAAGAAACAGAGCTTCGGCGGATGACCGATGCCATCGCCAGTTATATTTACGTGTTGCGCCCGGATGGGACAGCCCTTTATGCAAATCAGACGGTGCTCGATTACACCGGTCTCACTTTGGAGGACGTGCAGAAAGAAGACCATCGCGCACGGGTCTTCCACCCCGAGGATGTCGAGAGGCTGCGCAAGGAGCGCCATGAGGGGCTCGCGCGCGGCAGGCCTTTTGAACTTGAGCAACGAGCGCTTGGAAAAGACGGTAACTATCGGTGGTTTCTTGTCCGCTTCAATCCCCTTCGCGACGACCAGGGGAACATTATTCGCTGGTATGCCACTGGGACGGATATTGACGATCGTAAGCGGGCCGAGGAGCGCATGCGTGACGAAAACCTTGCGCTCAGGGAGCAAATCGATCAGGCATTCATGTTTGAGGAAATTGTGGGCGCGTCACCGGCCCTGCAAACCGTGCTCTCCAGCATTGTGAAAGTGGCCCCCACCGATTCCACGGTACTGATCACCGGCGAAACCGGCACGGGAAAAGAACTGATTGCTCGCGCCATACACAAGCACTCGCAACGTTCCAGCCAGGCGTTCATCAGCGTAAACTGTGCGTCGATTCCTTCCTCCTTGATCGCGTCGGAGCTGTTTGGCCACGAGAAAGGCGCCTTCACTGGGGCGGTGCAGCGTCGCCAGGGCCGCTTTGAAATGGCGCACTCGGGTACGATCTTTCTAGACGAGGTCGGCGAGCTTCCCGCAGAGACCCAGATTGCGTTGCTGCGAGTACTGCAGGAGCGGCAGTTCGAACGAGTGGGAGGTAACCGAACTCTTTTCACCGATGTTCGCGTCATAGCCGCAACCAACCGTGATTTAAAGGCAGCCATTGCAGCGGGAAGGTTTCGAGCCGACTTGTTTTACCGGCTTAACGTCTTCCCGATTGAGGTGCCTCCTCTGCGCAAGCGGAGGGAGGACATTCCGATGTTGGTCGAGTACTTCGTTAAACGCTACGCAGAGAAAGCCGGGAAGCAGATTCGCAAAATCGACAGGAATACGCTGGAACAGTGTCAGTCGTACCCCTGGCCGGGAAATATCCGTGAGCTGCAAAACATCGTTGAGAGATCGGTGATCCTGAGCAGCGGCGACACTTTTTGGATCGAAAAGGGTTGGCTGGCCAGCCAGGAGGCAGCTCGCCAACAGTTGCCAGGTCCTTTGCCAGACACTCTCCTGAATGAGGAAAGAAAATTTATTGAAATCGCCCTGGCTGAAAGCAAAGGGAAAGTCGCCGGGCCAAAAGGTGCGGCAGCGAAACTCGGAATTCCCCGATCGACGCTGGACACGAAGATTAAGCAACTGGGGATCAAGAAACACACGTTTATGGCTAAGTAGTAGTGAGTCCAACCTTTCAATTCCCGGAAATCCGGCACTTGCCGGAGTTCCGTCATCCAATTTCTCTTCTAAGCCTTTCGTTTCAGTGCATTGCATGTGGCCGCCGTGTTGCATCTTGGGTCAACCGAAAGCCGCGATGGCAACAATGCAGCAACGCCACGGGGGACTGGGCCAAACAACATAACCATGATCTTGAGGATCGAGCGATCGGTGCGGCTGGGATTCACGGTCTTTACTCTAAGCGGGCGTATGGAGGCGGAGCAGGTCGCGGAATTGAAGGAGCTTTTCGATACCGACTACCGAAACATCATTCTCGACCTGCAAGAGATGAGGTTGGCGGATCGCGACGCAGTGAAGTTCCTGAGGAGTTGCGAGAGGGACGGGATGAAGCTTGAGAACTGTCCGGCGTACGTCCGTGAGTGGATGGACAGAGAAAAAGATTAAGGGAGCCACGAACTGGCAACCCGATCTGAGAGAGGAGGGCCACCGTAGTGACGAGTACACTCTTTTCAGCGCAGAATCATGCGCCACCGGTCAGCGATCTTCGAACGTGGAGCGAGGACCAGTTGATAGCAGCCGCCAAGACTGGAAGGCAAGCTCCGTTCGGGGAGCTTTACGAACGTTATTTGAAACGCGTCTCCTATGTGACTCGCCGGATCGTGCGAAACCGTCAAGACGCGGAAGACGCAGCGCAAGAGTGCTTTCTGAATGCTTTCGTCCATCTCAAGGACTTCAATGGAAGATCCCAATTTGCAACCTGGCTGACTCGCATTGCGATTAATGCCGCCTTGATGAAGCTTCGTAAAAACCGCGGATCGCGAGAAGTTCCAATAGACGAGCCAAACCCCTCCTTTGAACCCGTAGCGCAAAGAGAGTTTCGGGATGACGCTCCCGATCCGGAAGAGAGTTGCTACGCTCGTGAACGGAGACGCATCTTGAAGTCAGCCATTTCGGAGCTGCGGCCGCGAGCGAGAAGGGTCGTGGAGCTCCATCAATTGCAGGGACACTCAGTCAGAGAAACCGCACAGATTCTGGGGATCTCTACAACGGCAGTAAAAGCCCGGATGTTTCACGCGAGAGTGAACCTGCATCTCCTGCCCGTGCTGAAGAGTGTCGCCAGGTCCAATCGGCTGAGCGCCAGGTAGATTAAGAGGTATCTCAATGGCAGCAACAATGAAGACCGCAATTTCCGCGTTAAGGCAACCTAGAACCGAGCCCGATGCCAACTCGATTCACTTCCTCGATGAGGATCTGGCTTTAGTGCCAGCTTCTGGCATTCCGGAAGAATTTCACAAGCTGTCTCGCTTCTTGCCGGTGATCGTGCTTGTTCCAAAATCGGCTATTCATGATAAGACGACCCAGAAAAGGTCGGGACCCGATAAGTCCGTCACTCACCGCATCGATACCCGCGATATCTGCTTACCGCTGGATGCTGCGAAGGCCTGGTTGAGAAGCCCCAACGCCACAGACACGTTTGAGTTTGGGGGGGTGAAAGGATGTTTTTCAACGATGGAAATTCATCGCAATGGTCGCCCCGTTATTCTCACATTTAAGGAATTCAAAACTCTCGCGTATCTGATCAAGAACCCTCGGAGAGTGATCTCACGGGACGAACTGCTCAATGAAGTGTGGGGATACGAGAACTATCCTTGCACAAGGACTGTCGATAACCACATTTTGCGGTTGCGCAAAAAACTAGAAACAGAGCCTAGCAACCCCAAGCACTTTCATACGGTCCACAGCTCTGGTTACAAGTTCCTGCCTTAAGTATCTATATTCAATTTTGCACGAGGAAAAATTAACGAGATGGCCATGTCCAAATCGTCTATCTGACGCCCCGAGTCTCCGATTGAGTATTTCCTGACGAGGAATCCGTCAATCAATTCGCAAGAAGGAGCGAAAGAATGAGTAAATCAATGAAGGCTATGCGAGTAGCAAGAAGAATATCTCAGTCCTTCTGCATCGTTTCATTGCTGTTGACCTGTTGCGCGCTCTAAGCGCAGAACCAACAGCATCGCATTCGGAATGTTGTTCTGGTCCACGGCGCCTGGGCCGATGGTTCTGGCTGGAAAGGCGTTTACGACATCCTCGTCAAGGATGGTTACAACGTCAGCATCGTCCAAGAGCCGGAAACTTCGTTTACAGACGACGTGACCGCCGCCAAGCGTGTTCTTGCTCAACAAGATGGACCCTGCATTCTTGTCGGTCATAGCTATGGGGGAGCCGTAATTACCGAAGCTGGCACGGACTCATCCGTCGCTGGTTTGGTGTATATCGCGGCTCACATGCCCGATGCTGGAGAGAACGAAGCTGGCGACGGAAAGCGCTTCCCAAGTGATCTCAGCAAGTCTGGTGCGATAAAGAAGACTGCCGACGGTTTCACGTATCTCGATCCAGCGCAGTTTCATGTGTACTTCGCAGCTGACCTCTCCGCGGAGCAGGCCGCTTTTATGGCTCAATCTCAGGTGCTCAACTTCGCTGACAATTTCAAAGCACTCATCACCACGGCTGCCTGGAGAAGCAAGCCGAGCTGGGCGTTGGTAGCCGCAGCGGATAGAGCCATCAACCCCGACCTCGAGCGCTGGTATGCCACTCGAGCCAACAGCCATAAGGTCGAAGTCGCCGGAGCCAGTCACGCCGTATACGTTTCCAGACCGAAAGAGGTTGCAGCTCTGATCGAAGAAGCCGCATCGCACGCTCGGTAGAAGAACTCACTCGGAAGTGTCAGGTATCAGCTCGCTTCGTCGAGCCGCCAGGTGATAACTCGCTTGGAGTGGCAGTGAAGACGATTTCTAGCCACTTAGAAAGAGCTTTCCGCGCGGTGATGCCGGGCGCGTCCGTGGCGGAAGACAGGCCGGAAGGTGCTCACACCGAAGAATGCACAAGGAGAATTCAATGAAACGGGGAAACGATTTGCAACAGAAGCGGGTGGTCGTGGTCGGCGGGTCGTCGGGGATTGGTTTGGCAGTGGCCCAACAGGCGGCCTCGCAGGGAGCCAAGGTCGTTATCGTCTCCAGCAATGCGGAACGAGTTCAGAAGGCCGTTGAGTGTATCAGTGGCGAAGCACAAGGGCAGGCGGTCAACGTCTCGGACGAAGGAGCGGTTGCAACCTTTTTTTCGAAGCTTGGCAGTTTCGACCATTTGGTATTCACCGCCGGCGATAGCCTGCATTTGCGCGACCTCGCTACGACGGATCTCCAACAGGCCCGACGCGCCTTTGGGTTGCGCTATTGGGCCGCACTCGCCGCAGTCAAGTACGGAAGCCCACATATCCGCAAGGAGGGTTCTATCGTGCTCACAACCGGAATCGCCGGCCAGCGCCCGCAAAAAGGATGGGTAATTGCGGCAAGTGTCTGCGGGACTATCGAAGCACTGACACGTGCTCTTGCGGTCGAGTTGGCACCAATACGGGTTAACGCAATATCTCCCGGTGTCGTTCGCACGAACCTCTGGCAGACCATGAGTGCATCGGAACGGGAAGGTCTATACGAAAGCGTGGGCAACAGCCTCCCGGTTGGCCGAGTCGGCGAAGCTTCCGAAATCGCGCAAGCCTATCTGTTCCTGATGCAGGAAGGATTCGCTACTGGGCAGACCGTCGTGGTCGATGGCGGTACGGTCCTGGTTTAGCGCCACGACGATGAGCCGCGATTTTTCTACCATCGAGAGTACCTGCACAGCTTAATACAGTCGAGCCAGCATCGCCGGGGACCGCACGTACTGTTTTCATCACGGTGCTGCTGAGAAGGACAGCAGCGTCACATCAACATGGGAACCGCTGGCACGCGGAATCCTGGTCCAGCGATGATTATGTATCTATTAACAAAAGCGCGATCGACATTATTACGTAGGAGTTGGCCAAGGAGCTTGGGCCTAAGAATATCCGCGTGAACGCGGACGTTGCCACGGGGATTTGGAATTGGTTCGGGATACTAGAACACGCGGCTACTACGGTGGTGCCGGGGGCCAGAATCGAACTGGCTACGCCCGCCTTTTCAGGGCGGCGCTCTACCACTGAGCTACCCCGGCACTGAACAAATTCTAGAGACGCGCAGTGTGCGTGTCAAATTATCCATCAAGATTAATTATTCCGTGGCCAGTTAATTATTCCTGCGCGTGGTCGTCGAATTCGCGCATCCAGTTGCGATTCTTTAAAACTTCGCGCGGCTTGGTGCCTTCCGGCGGGCCCACGATGCCGTCTTTTTCCATGAGGTCGATCAGCCGCGCGGCGCGGCCGTAGCCAATGCGCAGCCGGCGCTGCAGCGTCGAAGTTGATGCGCGCCCCGCGTCGCACACCACCCGAATAGCGTCCTGATACAGATCGTCGTCCACATCGTCCGCCGCGGCTTCCGCTGCTTGGGACTCGCCGCCGCCGGCTTCGACGACTTTGCCATTCTCATCTTTAGGCGCTTCTAACAATTGCTCGTTGTATTTTGCCTGCGCCTGCTGTCGCCAAAAATCGCACACGGACACGATTTCATCTTCGCTGACTAGCGGCCCGTGAATGCGATGCAGCCGCGCTGAGCCCGCCGGCAAATAAAGCATGTCGCCTTTGCCCAACAGCGATTCCGATCCGTTGGCGTCCAGAATGGTGCGCGAATCGACTTTGCTGGCTACCCGGAAAGAAATTCGAGCAGGGAAGTTCGCTTTAATCAGGCCGGTGATGACGTCCACCGACGGCCGCTGTGTGGCCAGAATCAAATGAATCCCGACCGCGCGCGCCATTTGCGCCAGGCGAGTGATGGACTCTTCCACGTTGTTGGTGTCCACCATCATCAGGTCGGCCAGTTCGTCGATCACAATCACCAGGTAGGGAAGCGGCTTGTGTTCGCTTTCTTCCACATTGTCGAACAGCGAGAGCGATTGCTGCTTTTGAAAAGTGCGGTTGTACTGATCGATGTTGCGAACGCCGCGTTGCGCCAGCAATTTCAGTCGGTTTTCCATTTCGCGCGTCGCGTTGCGTAAAACGTTCGACGCAATCTTCGGATCGGTGACCACCGGCGCGATCAAGTGCGGAATATTTTCGTACAGGTTTAATTCCAGCCGCTTGGGATCGACCAGCACCATTTTTACGTCGTCGGGGCTGGCCTTGTACAAAATAGACATCATCAGCGAGTTGATGAAAACGCTTTTGCCGGTGCCGGTCGAGCCCGCGATCAGCAAATGTGGCATGGCCGCCAGATCGGTCACGCGAATTCTTCCGTGCAAATCTCTTCCCATGGCCAGGGTGAGTTTGCTCGCGGAATTGATGAACTCCGGCGCCTCGATAATTTCCCGCAGCGCAATGGTTTGGCGCGTCAGGTTCGGCACTTCTATCCCGATAGTGGATTTGCCCGGGATGCGCTCAATCAAAATCGATTCGGCTTGCAACGCAAGGCACAAATCTTCAGTCAGGCCAATGATGCGGCTGTATTTGATGCCCGCTTCGGGCTTGAATTCAAACGTCGTAACCACCGGACCGGGATTGATCTGCGTTACGCGCCCCTGTACATCGAACTCCTGGCACTTTTCTTCAATCGCGCGAGCCCGCTCTTTCAACTCCGTTTCGTCGAGTTTTTGGCTGCGCTCCCCTTCGCGCAACAAGGAGACT
The DNA here is from genome assembly GCA_035568155.1 of Verrucomicrobiia bacterium. Classification (GTDB taxonomy): domain Bacteria; phylum Acidobacteriota; class Terriglobia; order Acidiferrales; family UBA7541; genus Acidiferrum. Next base: position 51,657 of record DATMOS010000138.1, read on the forward strand.
GACGGCAGCTTGTAATTGGTATGTCCTTTGGCGATCTTCGGCTCGCCAGCAGCTTTTCGCGCCGAAGGCTTTTCCGGCTCGCGGTCCACTACAAAGATCGGCGCCTTGTGCCCTCGCTCTCTTTCCGCGCGGTCTTCGTCACGTTGTTCCTGCCGCGATTTGAAAACGTCGCTCTCGTCGTCCAGCTCAATCGTTCTGGAATTTTCATTCAACGCCGAATTGTTACCCACCGATTGCGGAGCCACCGGCTTTCCCCCCGAAAGCCGTTTTTCCGCCAATCGCTTGCGCAACCGGTCTTGCTCACGCGTTCCGCGCCAAGCGTGCCAGCGAGCCTGTACTTTTTGCAGAATGCCCAGTTTTTCCACGGCGCCGATCGGGCCTTTCGGTCCGTTGGCCCAGGCGTGCGCTCCAGAAAACGAAAATCTCGTGGTCATGAACAACGCGGTAAGTAACAGCGCAACCGCCACCAAATTTGCTCCGATAGGATTGAAGCCAGTGCGCAAACCGCCAGAAACCAGGGAACCGAGCATTCCCCCGGGCGGCACCGTGCCGCGAACATCCGGGAAATGCCACAAAGTAAGCAGCGACGGCAGCGCCAATAACAAAAGCGCGTAGCCGATCAGCGTCGCAACTTGCGAATTGATCGCGCGATTTTTCAGCCAGCGCCACCCAAGCACCGCCAATGCCATGGGCAAAAGAAACGCCGCGAAGCCAAACACCTGAAATAGCAGGTCAGCTCCATATGCCCCCGCGGGCCCGATCCAATTGTTAGTGCTGACGGAATCCGCGCCGTTGGCGCTCACATTCCAGGCCGCATCGCGCGGGGAATAGGAAATCAAAGCCAGCGCGGTTAACACTGACACGGTCACACACAAAAATCCGATCAGCTCATTGAGCCGTTTGTTCTCGGTAGGAGTCAGAAGACGCAAGTATTTCACCTCAGCAATTTGGGGAAGGCTGAGTGACGCGGCGGGGCGTTGGCGCTATCGCGCACCCGCAGGAGGAACCGAACTGCACGATGATATCAAAGGTCCGGTAGACGACAACCACTTTTATAGCAGGTGTTTCTTTGGAGAAGTGGTTGGCCGGGGGCGGAGAATGAACTGCCAGATCGCGCTCGAATTCCTAATCGGTAGAAGTCGAGGCCGAACCGGTCGACGCGAACGATACGACGGAGACCAATCAGAACCGAACATCGCACGGCAGCAGCCCGTCGCGCTCAGTTTTTTACCCGACGATCCTCGTAGCATAGTACAGAACCACCGCGCCCAGAATAATTCGATACACCGCGAACATCGCGAACCCGCGCTTGCGCACCCATCCCATAAACCACGCCACTGCGCCGTACGCCACCACAAAGGACACCACCAACCCGATCAGCAACACAATCCATTGATGCGCATCGATCTGCGCTACCCCGATCGGATTCTCATCTTTCCCCCGCATCGACTTGTACAGGGAATAAGCCACGGCCATCGCCATGGTGGGCATGGAGAGAAAAAAAGAAAATTCCAGCGCCGCCGCTCTGGACATGCCCGCGATTTGCCCTGCCGTGATGGTGGACATCGATCGTGAAGTGCCGGGAAAAACCCCCGACAATATCTGGCAAGCGCCGATCCACATCGCTTGTCCCAGGCTCATGTTATCCATTCGCCATGTATGGATGCGGCTGTCCGCGCCGGCGGCTTCACCCGCGGCTTCCGAGTTCGCGTTCATCCAGTCCACCAGCCACATCACCACCCCACCAACCACCAGCGCGGTACCCATCACCCACAAACTTTCCAGATTCTTGCCGATAACTTTGGTCAGTAAATAAGAGGGCCCCGCGGTAATCACGAACGCGATCATCACCAGGCTCAACGGATGGGTGTATATGTTGCGGTCGCCGCGTTCGCCCCGCGGGAACGTAGAAAACAACTGCCGGATGTGCTCTCGAAAATAAATCGGCAAAGTGGCGATCGCACCAATCTGAATCACGATGGTATACATCTTCCAGTAGCCGCTTTGCAGGCTAATGTTCAGCAGATATTCAGCAATGCGCAGATGGGCCGTCGAGCTAACCGGCAAAAACTCCGTCAATCCTTCGACAATTCCCAACACCACCGACATTAGATAATCGTGCAATACACCCTCCGACGTTCTCTTAGCTTACACAAACGCCGTGACTGAACTGTGACAGTTTTCCACTGCTGCGTTCATAAATGAAGGGTGGCCGACATTAACAAATCTTTATATTCGAGAGACGGAGGGTGCCCCACCCTCAGTTTTTTTGAGGGTTTACCTGCCGTGGCAGGTGGGTCTTGTAAGGTAGAAACACCTAGGCCGATAACCACGAAGCTCCGAATTTGGTCTTGACCCTAACACCCGTTGAATTCAAAGCTCGTCCAACACTATTGTCGGAGGGTGCCCCACCCTCGGTTTTTTGGAGGGTTTACCTGCCGTGGCACGTGGGTCTTGTAACGTGGAAACACCTGGGCGCACAACTACCAAGGTCCCGGTTTGTTTTTGATCCTGAGACGTATCCAAGTTTTATTTTTCCCCGACCGAAAGTTTTTTCCTCATTTCATAACCATCGACGCGCCCCAAATAGTACCTCTTCAAAATACCCTCTTTGATGTAACCGTGGCGTGACCAGAAGTTTACAGCCGCGTGATTATCCACCGCCGTTTCCAAAAACACGGCCCGTACACCTTGCGCAGTAAGATTCTTTTCCGCGGCGTTCAACAGCAGCGAACCAACCCCGCTCCGTCGATGGCCCTCCGCCACGTCCAGTGTGATGATGTGCGCGAGCGCTCCATCGCGTTCACACAAAATGAACCCGGCGACATCCTCGTGTTCCACGGCCAGCAAACACTCAGCGGACGCAAGCGACAAAAAATAACGCAAGGTCGTTTTCGAATACGCAATTCCCCGCGGAAAGCAGCTCTGATCAAGCTTATAGAGAGCGTCGAAATCATCTGGCTGATATGCGCGTAACAACACTTCAGTAGTGCGGGACGGTGCGGCCCAGCGCTTTTATCGTGAGTTCGTCGCCGATGGGTTGACCATTGGGCTTGGTCACCACTCCAAATCCGCCGCTGTAATCCCACATGGTCCAGCCGATCCCGTGTTTCTCCAGAGATTTGCGCACGTCCGAAATCCACGCAGCGCGATCTTCTGGGCGCGCTTCTTTGCGGAACACCCCGAATTCATTGCAGATTACCGGCACATTCCAGCGCTTGGCCCACGCGGCAACCTGATCGAACTCCTCGTCCATGCGCGCCGCATTCCAGCGATCCATGCCATAGCGCGCGGCTGCCAGTCGTTTCGCCGGCTCCGGAATTGCCGCAATGGATGCCTCAACATTTTCGGGCGTCGAGGGGTAGGGAAGCGCCTTCACAAAATGCCAATAATTTTCTCCCCAAGTCGCGCCCTGGTGGGTAAACACATGCGGATCGTAAAAATGAAACGTATAGATTACGTTCGAATCGTGCAGCGGCTCGATGGACAAGAGATCGTCATCGTCCGAGTACCGCGCGCCTGTAGCAATAATAGTGTGGTTGGGAGCGCCTTCCCGAATCGCCACGGCCACCCGCGATTCAACGCCATACCAGCGATAAGCGTCGCGTGCTTCCGGCTCATTCAGAATTTCAAAAAACACCAGGTTAGGATCGAGGTTCGAATAATGACGCGCCAGCCCGCGCCAGTAATCCGCAAACTGCTCGGTAAAATCGCCTTCCTTCGCCAGCTTTTCTTTGAAATCTGAATCCGGGTGAATGTCAATTATCACCGCCAGGTTCGCGTCCAAAATCATTCTTACCGCGGCGTCCAGTTGGCTGAGATATTCCGCGGGAAGTTCATCCGCCTGCCGCGGCCGAAACATCGGTTGCGGGTTGACGCTCAGGCGCACATGATCGAATCCCAGCGCTTTAATCAGCGCTATATCTTGCGCCGTGTTCCAAGCCTGGAAGTATTCCTTGGTATAGCCTCTGGGGTCGTACACCTGCGCAAACCACTCGCTCAGATTGATGCCGTGGCGTAAATGTTCCGCACGCGTTCGAGCAAGGTTTGATTGCGCGCCGACATTTGCCAGCCCGCCGTCCGTCACTGATTGCCCGCGCGAATTTGCAGCCCTCCAACTAAACGCCAAACAAAAAAGGAAAGTCGCCGCCAAATACCGCACATTGAGCACACCACTCATGTCGTCATCATAACCGCGAAGACCTTTTGGAATGATTACGGGCCTGCGCGTTAATGCACAGGCCCGTTCAGAGCTTGCCCGCTCCGGACCTTGCCGGTTCAGAGCTACCCGCTTACAGCTTAATCGTTACGGTTTTTACTTCCGTGTAGTTGGCGAGTCCATATTCGCCCAGTTCGCGCCCGATGCCCGATTGCTTAAATCCGCCAAACGGCGCGGCGGCATCGAACACGTCGTAGCAGTTCACCCACACCGTTCCGGCGCGTACGTTGTCGGCGATCGCGTGAGCCTTAGTGATATCTTGGGTCCAAACTGCGGCGGCCAGTCCGTAGAGCGACTTATTTGCGCGCTCCACGACTTCTCCAATGTCCTTGAAACGCAGAATGGACATGACCGGCCCAAAAATTTCTTCCTGCGCGATTTTCATGTCGTCTTTCACATCGGAAAACACCGTGGGCTCAATGAAAAATCCCTTGTCGCCCACGCGATTGCCGCCGGCCATCAGTTTGGCTTTTTGCTGCTTGCCGGAATCAATGTAGCCCATCACTTTCGTGAATTGTTCCTGGTCCACCTGCGGTCCCTGCTCGGTATTTTTGTCGAAGGGATTGCCGACCGTGCGCTTCTTGGCTCGCGCCGCGCTGCGTTCCACGAACTCGTCGTACACCTTGTCTTCCACGAAAGTACGCGAACCCGCGCAGCAGCATTGCCCTTGATTGAAAAACAGCGCGAAGTGCGAGCCTTCGATCGCTTTATCCATGTCCGCGTCCGCAAACACGATGTTGGGACTCTTGCCGCCCAGCTCCAGCGTGACCCGTTTCAAATTCGACTCCGCCGCCGCCTTCATCACCAGATGCCCCACTTCCGTGGAGCCTGTGAACGCCACCTTATCCACGTCCATGTGGCGAGCCAGCGCAGCGCCTGCGGTCGGGCCGTATCCGGGCAACAAATTCAAAACGCCGGGAGGGAATCCCGCTTCTAGCGCCAATTCACCCACGCGCAATGCCGACAACGGCGTCTGCTCAGCGGGCTTCATCACCACCGTGCAGCCGGTCGAAAGCGCAGGGCCCAGCTTCCACGCCTGCATTAGCAGCGGAAAATTCCACGGAATAATCTGCGCCACGACTCCCACAGGCTCATGCTTGGTGTACGTAAAATAGTTCCCGTTCACCGGGATGGTTTTGCCCTGCAGCTTGTCCGCCCATCCCGCATAGTAGCGATAACACGCAATCGTCAAAGGCAAGTCGGCCGCGCGCGCCACGCTGTACGGCTTCCCGTTGTCCAGCGCCTCAAGCTGCGCAAGCTCATCCAGATTCTTCTCGATCAAATCCGCAAGCTTGTACATCAAGTTGCCGCGTTGCGAAGCGGTCATCTTGCGCCAGGGGCCTTTTTCAAACGCAGCGCGCGCAGCAGCCACTGCCTTATCTACATCCGCCGCATCCGCTTCCGCGATTCGGGCCAACTCCTCGCCGGTCGAAGGATTGATGGACGGAAACGTTTTTCCCGAAACGCTGTTCACCCACTGCCCATTGATCAGAAGTTTGGTTGCACTAATCTTGACATTTGGTTCCATCACGGTCGTTGCTGTAGCCATTTCTCAACCTCCTATATATTTGTATGTTTGATTAATTCAATCTTGTGGTGGCTAGCCTCGCTGGTGAACGCTAGCCATCTGTCGTTGAGCCTACTCATCGATCACGCGTCAGACCTTCAGCCCGACAAAAGCGCCAGAAAAGAAGCCTATACCCCTGCTCAAACCGAGGCAAGCCCCGTCAAGAAGCCCGCGTCTGGCATATTTAACTGCGGATTACCTTAAAACAACGTACAAAGAACGACGAGGGGTGGCTTCAGCTTTGTAGGTCGCGGCTTAAGCCGCGACAACAAAGTTGCTCAATTCGTTGGGCTTCGGCCCCTGAAGTGGTCGCAGCGCATTAAGCGGCGGCCCTTCGAAATAGCTTATGCCGTTGGTAACGGTCAACGTTGCGCAGCCTTGCCGCGGGCGGGAATTCGTCCGGCTGCCGAAGCGAAGAGTCTCATTTCCCTCACCTAATGGTCTTGCTTTACCAGGAGGCGCGTGAAAGCATCCCGTGTATCCCATGCGTACAACTATGTACAGTATTGGCCTGATACTTTCCGCAAGTCCCCTAGGATTCCTTACGCCCGCTTTGGGGACTCTGGCTTACTACTTGCTAATTGCGAATCGCAGAAGAAGTGACGACCAGATCTTAGAGGGTAACGGAGCGAGCGCAAAACAAATCAAACTGAAGAGCTGGCAGAGGCCGAGCACCATTCTAACCTTGATGCTAGGAGGTTTCTTCTTCGTTAGGATAGTGGAACATCCGTCAAGTCAAGCCAACTGGTTCGCGTTCGAGATTATTTGTTGTTTGGCATTTATAATTCGCGATCTGGAAAACCAAGCTTTCAAGAATATGGACTAGTTCGAGGAAGGCGTTCAGGCCGACGCGTGTCACACCATTAAAACTAAATTTCCTCGATCTTGCGTTCCGGGATTACCCCCAGTATTTCCGGAGCGGATTGCGGCTTTGATGGAACATTAAAATAACCAGCCTGCAAGGCGACGGCATTTATATCGTCCGCTGTAAGTGCGACGTTAATGGATCGATGTTGGGAAACGGACTTGCTCAGCCACGTGGCGATGGGCGTGCCTGCTAATCCCCGAAATGGCCGTAGCCCTGCAATCACTCTGCGACGCACGCCGTGTACGCGGTAACCTGAGGAGTGGAGCGCAGCAGTCGATGATCGATATACCAGGCTTTTAACATCGGCTTCCGCTGTAGACGTTCCCGACGGCGATTGCCACAGCCATCCGTAAAATCGGGAAATACAATCTTCGCAACGAAATGGGCGCACCAACAGAATGGGAAGAAAAACTCGCTCCCCCAGACTCCGTTTCGACCTTCTTAATCGAGAACTGCCGCAATTCGAGCAGGTCATTCGCTAGCCCATAGTGCGCGCAAAAAATATCAGAAATGCTAGGAACAAACAATACGGAGCTTTCTTTAGCGCATAAGTACTACCCGATAACTTACTTAGTTTCAGTGGGTTGAGGTGCGGCAGTATTTTGCGAATCGCGAGCAATTCAGCGGAACATTAAAGCTTTTCCGCGCCGCGATAGTTGAACGAGAAAATATCAGCCCGCGAGCCTTATGTGTGTTCGCTAGCCGCTTGCCCTGCCACGGCCGGAACCGCCGGACGTGCCACGATATAGGCCACGCTCGCGCTAGCCAACATCAAGAACGAGGCCAGGTAGTACGGCGCGCCAGGCACATGCACGCTCACATGCGGAGAAATTGCCATTGCGAAAACCTGCGTAAACAGCAACGGCCCAATCATCCCGGTAATCGCGCGCAAACTATTGACCGCGCCTTGCAGCTTCCCCTGAGAAGTGGGATCCACCCGCTGCGACATCAGTGATTGCATCGCTGGCCCGGCTATGCCCCACAAAGCGATCAACGGAATTGCCGCGAAGGCCATCCATCCCCGCGAAGCCAGCGCAAATGCCAAGAAAGCCAGAAAGCCAAAGCCGAGTCCGGACAACAAGCTGTACCGCTCTCCGAAGCGCTTCACAAATGGACCCACTAGAAGTCCAGACGCAAGACTCACGGACAATCCCACAGTCGCGAGCGAAAGTCCGATGGTGCGCTCGCTCCATCCGTAGCGGTAATCGGCATACAGCACGAAAATCGTGGGCAGCACCTGGTGCGCCAAATAATAAAGAAACGTAACAATGGCCAGCCCGCCAAGTTCTGGATGCGAACGCAAAAGCGTCAAGGAGCCCAGCGGATTCGCCATGTGCCACGCTTTTATCGCGCGGCGCTCCGGCGGCAGCGATTCCGGCAAAATGAAAAATCCATAAATCGCATTTGCCAGGCTTAGCCCGGCAGCGATCCAGAACGGACGCCTCAAATGCACGTTGCCCAACAGCCCGCCCACCGCGGGGCCGATAATGAATCCAAGTCCAAATGCCGCGCTGATCAGTCCGAATTGTTTGGCGCGGCGCTCTGGCGGAGTTACATCCGTAACATAAGCAAACGCCGTGGAAATATTGGAAGTGGTGATCCCGGAAATGACTCTGCCCACGAATAGCCAGCCCAGCGTCGGCGCCAGCGCCATTAAAATGTAATCGAACCCCAGCCCGGCGCAGGAAATCAGGATGATCGGTCGCCGCCCAAAGCGATCCGACCATGCCCCCAAAAGAGGAGAAAAAATAAACTGCATGGTGGCCCACGCGAATCCGAAATATCCGGTGATGCTTGCCGCACCCGCGATGTTGCCGCCTTTGAATTGGATGATCAGGTTAGGCAGGACTGGAGCAATTATGCCCAGCGCCAGAAAATCCAGCAGAATCGTTATAAAGATAAAAATAAACGCGGCTTGGCCAAAGCGCCCCGCCGGAAGGGATGACCCAGGACCGACCACGACTCCGTTAGCGAGCCCGCCAGACACGTTTTCGTGAGTGGATGGAATTGAATCGGCCATTACAAAAATGCTGCGTTAGACTTCCAGAATCACCGGCAAAATCAGCGGGCGCTTGGACGTGTGTTTGTTAATGTAACGCTTCAGGTCCACGCGAATTTTTTCCTTGATGACGCCCCAGTCGGATTTTTCCTCCGCGTTGGATTGCTCCACGGTATTAATGATCACCGCGCGGGCGCCGGCAATTAATTCCTGGCCATTGTCGCTCATCAATCCGCGGGTCACGATCTCTGGATGCGATTCCATTTTTCCGGTGTGCTTATCAATGGCGATGATGGATACCACCACGCCATCCTCGGAAAGGTGTTTGCGGTCGCGTATCACCACCTCTTCAATTTCTTCCAGCGACCCGGAATCCACGCACACGCGCCCCGCCGTCACCGGGTCACGGCGATGTGCGCCATCTTCGGTGAACTCGATAGTCTTGCCGTCTTCCAACAATAAAATCTCGCCGGAAACGCAGCCAATCTGGTGCGCCAGCGCCGCGTGCCTGAAAAGATGCCGGTATTCTCCGTGCACCGGAATAAAATATTTCGGCTTCACCAGTTGCAGCAAAAGCTTTTGTTCTTCCTGGCTGGCATGCCCGGAAACGTGAATCGTGCCCGCGGAGTTATCGTAGTAAACCAGCGCGCGCCTGCGGAACATGTGATCCAGCATGCGAAAAATCGCTTTTTCATTCCCCGGGATAATGCGCGCGGAAAGTATGACCGAATCGTTTTCATCCACCGAAACGAAACGGTGATTGTCCACAGCGATTCGCGACAGCGAAGACATCGGCTCCGCCTGGCTGCCGCTCGCCAGAATCACAATCTTCTTGGGATCGAAGCCACGAATATCCTGCGGCCGCACCACCATGCCGTCTGGAATCCGCAAACACTCCAGCGAGTGTGCGATTTCCACGTTGTCGACCATGCTGCGCCCGACGAACGCGACTTTGCGTCCCACGCGCGAGGCGATATCAATGACCTGCTGGATGCGGTGGATGGAGGACGCGAAGCACGACAAAATCACGCGGCGCGGCGCCGACCGGCAAAGTTCCTCGATGCGCGGCACGATCGCTCGCTCCGACGGCGTAAACCCCGGGCGCTCCACGTTGGTAGAATCGCTGAAAAGCGCCAGCACTCCTTCGTTTCCATAGCGCGCAAATGCGTGCAGATCAAAGGGCACGCCGCCTACCGGTGTCTGATCAATCTTGAAGTCGCCGGTATGAATGATCACGCCGACCGGTGTGCGTATCGCGAGCGCCACACAATCGATCGTGCTATGCGTCACGGAAATAAATTCCACTTCGTACGGCCCGATTTCCACCCTTCGGCCCGGCAATACTTCACGCAGCGTCGTGGATTGCAGCAGTCCCGCTTCTTCCAGCCGTTTTTTTACCAGCGCCAGCGTAAATCGCGTTCCATACACCGGCACGTTCAGATCGCGCAAAATGTATGGCAGCGCGCCGATGTGATCTTCATGCCCATGCGTCAGCACAATGGCGCGAACGTTCGCGCGGTTCTGCTTTAAATACGTAATGTCCGGAATGACCAGGTCTACGCCCAACAGTTCCGACTCCGGAAACATCATGCCCGCGTCGATGACGATAATGTCCTCGCCAAACCGCAGGGCCATCATGTTCATTCCGAATTCGCCTAAACCGCCGAGGGGAATTACCGTGAGGGATTGCGAACTTTTATTCAATGAAACGTTACTCAAGTCATCTCCAAAACGCGTTGCTGAATCGTATCATAGTGCAGTCGTCACCACCGGACGGTCGCGATGCATAAACGTTAGATGGGCGCGAAAGAAGCAGATATATAGCGCTTGTTAGGTGCTTTCTGTAGTACCCCGCGCTCTATGAGTACACGCGCGAACTCAGCGCTTAATTACGGCTACCTGCAATAAGATGCACAATCGAAACGAGAATGAACGCGCCCAAAGTCGCTGCGGCCAGCGAATAAATAAATCCGCCGCCCAGAATGCCAAGGCGCACAAATATCCATCCGCCGAGAAGGGAACCGACCAGTCCCAGCACAATGTCGGTGATGCAGCCATATCCTTCGCCGCGTGAAATCTTTCCCGCCAGCCACCCGGCGATCAAGCCAATCACAATCCAGCCAAGCAAGCTGCGCTGATATTCCACTACCACTACGCGCGATTCAAAAAATGTCACCAACATTGTCGCCATCATGGTGCCTCCGCAAAGCCTCTTTCAGTCGCCGTAATAATGGCGGCTAGTCTATCAAAGTCAGGCCCTGCCTTATAACATTTCGGCAAAACTCAGCGGGTCGCTAGTTTCCAGCAGGCTGCTGCTGCGTCATGCAATGTATCGTTCCCAACCCCAGAACGAGATCGCGGCAAGCAATCCCAACAACTTTTCTATCCGGGAAAAGTTCCGCCAGCTTATTTAGCGCTACCCGATCGCTTTCGTCGTTAAACGTCGGGACTAGCACGAGTCTGTTCGCGATATAAAAATTTGCGTAGCTCGCCGGAAGCCGCTGCCCATCGAAATAAACAGCTTTAGGCATTGGCAGGGTCTCCACCCGCAGCGCGGCCCCGTTCTGATCCGTCATTTGTTTCAACCGTGCTAGATTTTCCTGCAAGGGCGCGTAGTTCTCGTCGGCATTGTCATCTTCCACGACGATTACCACTATCGTCGGGTTTACGAAACGGGCCAAGTCATCCACATGTCCGTGTGTATCATCGCCGGCGATTCCGCGATTCAACCACAGCACCTTGCTAACGCCCAGATATTTGCGAAATATTTCCGCGTAATCCTCGCGCGTAAATCCTGGATTGCGTTCCTGCGTTTTGCTGAGCAAACATTCTTCCGTGGTCAGCAGCGTTCCGCGCCCATTCACGTCGATGCTTCCTCCTTCCAACACCACACGCCTGCCCTTATGAATCGGTTGCCACAGCCGGTGTTTCAGTTGGCGATTCGCCTTTTCCACCGCCAGCGCATCCTTCTTGTGATTTGGGTATTTCGCCCAGCCATTAAACGAAAACTGATCGTAGGCCACATCGCCCTCAGTGTTTCGAACGCAGATCGGCCCGGAATCGCGCATCCACCCGCGATCGGTGGGCACGCGAAAGAAATCTATAGCGCTAAGATTCGCTCCGGCCTTTTTCAGGATGGCGCGCACCCGCACTTCAGCCGCGCGATCTTCAACCAGCAGAAAAACACGCTCTACCTCTGACAGCAGGCGCACAATTTCCGCAAACGCCCACGGAATCGTCGCGAATTTTCCGGGCCAGTCCGTGACTTCATGCGGCCAGCCGAGCCACGTGGCCTCGTGCGGCTCCCACTCCGCGGGCATGCGGTACTCGAGGTCGCGAGGAGCTGTAGAATTTTTGGAGCTAACCCGGGACTGCGGCATTATTCCGCGAGCCAACGGTTGAGGATCGGCTGGTAGGCATCAATGCGCCGGTCGCGAAGAAACGGCCAGTTTCGCCGCGTATCCTCGCTCAAGGATGGATCGCACTCGACCACCAATATTTCTTCGCGATCATTCGACGCTTGCGAAATTACTTTGCCAAAGGGATCGGCCACAAAAGAATTTCCCCAGAACTCCAGCCCCGCGTCGCCCTTCACCAGCCCGCCTTCAAACCCTACGCGGTTTACTACCGCGGCGTAAACTCCGTTGGCAATCGCGTGGCTGCGCTGAATAGTTTTCCACGCGTCCAACTGCGACGGTCCGAATTGTTCTTTCTCGTGCGGATGCCAGCCGATGCTCGTGGGATAGAAAATGACTTGCGCGCCGCTCAAAGCCGTCAGCCGCGAGCCTTCCGGATACCATTGGTCCCAACAAATCTGCACTCCAATACGCGCGTATTTGGTATCGAAATTGGGAAAGCCCAGATCGCCAGGCGTGAAATAAAATTTTTCATAATATAGAGGATCGTCCGGAATGTGCATTTTGCGGTATTTACCGAGAAACGTCCCGTCCGCATCCAGCACCGCGCAGGTATTGTGATAAATTCCCGCCGCCCGCCGTTCGAACAGCGAAATCACCAGCGACGCGTTGCACTCTTTTGCGATTTTCGCCAATTTCTCAGTGGTGTCGCCGGGCACCGGCTCGGCCAGATTAAATAACTCCGCATCTTCGGTGCGGCAAAAGTACTCGCTACGAAATAATTCATGCAGCGAAATGATTTGCGCTCCCCGCGCGGCCGCTTCGCGAATTTTCTCGATCGCATGCGTCAGATTCTCTTCCGCATCCGTCGTGCATTTCATTTGCACCAATCCGATGGTAAATTTATCTGCCATGAAACAATTTTAACATGTTCGTTCAAACTCGCTGGCTTGCTGTTTTGTTCTTCCTTTCTTGGCGAGTTTGTACTATCAATCTGTGCACAGTTCAACACCAATGATGTCGCGCAAAATTTGTGCGCACTTCGCGGCGACTGTCGTAGCATTTGATATCCAGGAGATGCAATGGCGAAGCAGTCCAAGAAATCAGCAACCGGCCGCGTGCTTCACGATCCCGTCAGCGATAAGTTGCGGCCGATTTTCCCGTTGGATCTTTCGAAATGCCGCACCATCGATGAATTGGTGCGCGCCATGGGCGACACCGCTTTCACCGGCCGCCAGATTGGCGACGCCGCCGACGTCTTGGAAGCAATGGCGCGCGATAAAGACTGCTTCGTGGCTATGACCCTCTCCGGCGCTCTCACCGTCGGCAAAATGGGATTAATTTTCTGCGATCTCATCGAATCTGGAATCGTGAAGGCGGTCATTTCTACCGGCGCATTGATGGCTCACGGCCTCGTCGAGGCTACCGGACGCTCCCATTTTCGCTACGACGACAAGAAAATGGACGATAGCGAACTTTTTCAAGCTGGCTACAACCGCGTTTACGATTCGCTCGAGCCCGAATCAAATCTTGATCATGTCGAAAAAGTGATGGAGCGGGTGCTGAACAGTTGGGACGCGGAAGAAACCGTTTGCAGCTGGAAAGTGCATCAACGCATCGGCGAATACTTGCATAAAACCATGCCCGGGCGGGGAATTCTAAAGTCCGCTTACGAGAAAAATGTCCCTGTTTTCGTCCCGGCCTTCTCGGATTCTGAGCTGGGCATCGATTTCGCGCTTCACAAGATTCTTCGTCTGCGAGACAAGCGGCCGTTGCTGCGCTTCGATCCCTTCGAAGATTTTGAGAAATTTGCCAACACCATGCTCGCTACCAAACGCATGGGCATTTTTACCGTCGGCGGCGGAGTGCCCCGCAACTGGGCCCAGCAATTCGGAGTGTACGCGGAGCTTCTTGCGCGTCGCGGCTACAAAGAAATTCCGCTGAAACGCTACAACTACGGCCTGCGCATTTGTCCCGAACCCGTGCATTGGGGCGGACTCAGCGGCAGCACCTATACGGAAGCGGTGTCCTGGGGGAAATTTGTTCCGCGCGAGGAAGGCGGCATGTTGGCGGAAGTTTTTGACGACGCCACCGTGGCTCTGCCGCTGATTGTGGGCGCGGTGCTCGATCGCGTCGGTTATTTCAAACGGAAATAATCCAAAACTGCGCCAGAACGAAAACTATTTGGTAAAAGGGAAGTGCTCTCGGAGAAACTCGTGCCGACTGTTTCAGAATCGCTAACGACTAGCGTTCGGCTAGTCGTCTTCCCCAATCAAAATAGCCGCGCCCAGCACGGTAGTCCACAGACCGCGCTTGTCGCCCACCGCCGATTGCGTGACGTTCATGGTCCGCACGATTTTATTTGAAATCCGATAAACTTCTTTTTTCTCGTCAAACGACAAGTCCGGATCGAATTCCACGTTCAGCGTGGTCGCCAGCATTTCCGCCGCCAGCTCTTCCGCATATTCGCCAGCCACTTCTTCCGTTTCCCCGAAAGAATGATGCTCGGACAAATATCCGTACATCGATTTATCGCTCGGCAACGCCAAACCGATGCTCGCGGCGATCAAGCGATGCGCTTCCTTGGTGGAATTCTCGCTGATGACTGTGAAAGCCACTTGTCCCGGCCTGATATGTTTCAAACCTTCGCTGCGCGAGATTAATTTGCAGTTGGGAGGGAAGATTGACGAAACCCGCACGATGTTGCACGCCGCAATTCCTGCGTTGCGTAAGGCCAGCTCAAAACTGGAAAGCCTTTCGCGATGTTTACCGACGCCTTTAGTGAGGAAAATCTTTTTAGCGACAAACGCCATGGACCGGGTGGCCGTGCCTCCGTGAGTTAGTTAACAGAAAAAATTTTCCGCTGTGGAAAAGTAACAAGAAGGTATTGCACTGTCAACGCAATTCCAATCCTTACAGTGCGTTTGGTGCCAATAAAAACATAATTTAACCGCGCGCTATTCTTTCGTGCCCTCAACGTGCCGCAAAAGTTTCCCCAACGGTTTGCAGAGCGCCAAAATCTGCCCTAAATCCGTCGGCGTGAAATCCGGACCCGCCGTCGCGAGGCTCGTGCCCTTGCGGCTGATCTGGATAATCCCCACAACTCTTCCATCCGACAAAATTGGTGCGCTGATAATTTTCTGAATCGCTTCAGCGCTCGCATTTCCGATTCTTATGCCTTCAAAAACACTGGCGTGCCGCACCGCCGCGAATTTATTGTTGATTTCCGGCCGGCTTTCTCTGGCGGTCCGAGCCGCTAACGCCGAATTGCTCGATAAAGGTATGTATCCAACCTGATGCAACGCCTCAGGCGCCAAAAAATAGAGATGTTTCCACCGAGTTGACAATCCCATGATCGCTACTTCATCGGGTTTCACGCTCATCGATTTTGCGATGCGATCAGCTACCGATTGAAGAGAGAGTTTTTTACCAGCTTCTTCGTCTACGCTCAGGGCGCTCGCCAGGCGTTCCAATTCGGTAACCAAACTGAAACTTGGATTCATGTAGTGGGGGCTAAAACCGCGTGCTGGAATACAACGATTCTCATTCCTTCGTCAACTTAATAAGCGCGGGTTAAATTGTACTAGCTAGTTATGCTGCGGAACCAAAATAAATCCCTTACACTTTCGCATTACATACGGTATTGCTTTTCGGCGCTAAACTTGCATCGCTTTCCTCAACTCCCTATACTGAATTTGCCGCGATTTTTCACCGTCCTTGTACTCTAATTGTTTGCAAGGGATTTTCGCGGCGGAGAGGGCATGTCCGCGACCGCCACTCAGGCAAGTGCAAGTTACCTTCTTCGCAAACTTCATTCTTTAACCGGTATTATTCCTGTTGGCGCATTCCTCGCCGAGCATTTCTGGTCCAATAGCGCCGCGTTAGTTAGCGCCGAAAAATACAATCATACTTCCGAGGATTTGCAGACCATTCCGTATCGAATTTTCGTCGAATGGTTATTTATTTTTCTGCCTATTCTGTATCACGGTGGTTATGGCGTATACATCTGGCTGCGCGGGCAATCGAACGTTTCGCAATATCCCTGGGTCCGCAACTGGCTCTACACCTTGCAACGATGGACCGGCCTCGTGGCCTTCGTTTATATTGGCTGGCATCTTTACACCGAGCGTTGGATCACCCATGGACGCTCCACCTACGCAACCGTCGCGAATGATTTGCTGAATCCCTGGTATCTCGCATTTTTCGTGATCGGCGTGCTGGCTTCTTCGTTTCACCTTGGCGTGGGCATCTGGAATTTTCTTTGCAAGTGGGGACTTGCCGCCACTGCTCGCGCACAACGCGCCGCTGGACAGTTGGGCGTTTTAGTCGGAGTAGTTTTCAGCGTAGTCGGTGTTTTGATAATTCTCAGTTTTCGACTGGACTGGCACCCGTTCGCTTCGTACTTACCGAAATGAATCAGCATTAGCCAAATGAGACAGCCCAAAATTATCGTGGTTGGCGGCGGCCTCGCCGGATTGATGGCCACCATTCGCGTCGCCGAAGCGGGCGTGCCTGTCGATCTGTTTTCCATCGTGCCGGTAAAGCGCTCCCATTCCGTTTGCGCCCAAGGTGGGATCAACGCCGCGAAAAATCAAAAAGGCGAAGGCGACAGCACTGCCAAGCACTTCGACGACACCATTTACGGCGGCGACTTTCTGGCGAATCAGCCGCTGGTAAAGCGTATGTGCGAAGCCGCTCCCGGAATCATCGATCTTCTCGACCGCATGGGCGTCATGTTTAATCGCACTCCTGAGGGCCTGCTCGACTATCGCCGTTTCGGCGGCACTTTATATCACCGCACCGCTTTCGCCGGCGCCACTACCGGGCAACAGCTCCTTTATGCTCTCGATGAACAAGTCCGCCGCCACGAATCCGAAGGCAAAGTTAAGAAATTCGAAGGCGCGACGTTTCTTTCCTCGGTAATCGATGATTCCGGCGGGTGCCGCGGCATCTGCTCCATGGATTTGCGTTCCATGGAAGTGACTACGCACGCCGCCGACGCGGTGATTTTTGCAACCGGCGGAATCGGCGCGATTTTCGGACGCTCCACAAATTCCGTCGTGTGCACCGGCTCCGCGCAATCCGCTCTTTTTCAGCAGGGCGTTGATTATGCGAACGGCGAATTTATCCAGGTTCATCCAACCGCTATTCCCGGCGAAGACAAGCTCCGCTTAATGAGCGAATCGGCGCGAGGCGAAGGCGGCCGCGTGTGGGTTCCCAAAAATCCCAACGACCAGCGCGCGCCGCAAACCATTCCCGAAGGGGAGCGTTTTTATTTTCTGGAAGAGTGGTACCCGAAATACGGAAATCTCGTTCCTCGCGACATCGCCACGCGCGCCATCCATCGCATCGTGTATCAGGAGCATCTCGGCCTGCACGGCAAGGCCGCCGTGTATCTCGACGTCACGCACATTCCGCGCGAAACGCTGGACCGCAAGCTCGAAGGAATTCTCGAAATTTACGAAAAGTTTTTGGGCGTCGACCCCCGCGTGGAACCCATGCAGGTTTTTCCCGCCATGCACTACACCATGGGCGGCATCTGGGTAAACGGGCAAGATCAGGCCACCAATGTGCCCGGAATTTACGCGGCCGGTGAATGCGAATATCAATATCACGGCGCCAATCGCCTGGGCGCCAATTCGCTAGTCTCCTGTATTTTTGGCGGCGGCCTCGCGGGACCGGCCGCGGTGAAATACGCAGCAAACCTGCAGACCGGAACTGAAGCAGTATCCTCCACGGTTTTTGAAATGGAGAAAAAACGTCAGGAAGAAAAAAATCAGGCACTTATTTCCAACCAAGGTTCCGAAAATCCCATCACCATATGGCGCGAACTCGGCGACATCATGACCGAGCATGTCACCGTGACGCGCATCAACAAGAACCTGGAATTAGCGGACTCCAAAATCCGAGATCTACAGGCGCGTTATCACAAAATCAATCTCAGTGACCGAACTAAATGGTCCAACCAGACCCTCAATTTTGCCCGTGAGTTGGAAAATATGCTGATTCTCGCTCGCGTGGTCACTCTAGGCGCCCTGCAGCGCAACGAATCGCGCGGCGCTCACTACAAGCCGGATTTTCCTGAACGCGATGACGCCAACTGGCTCAAGACCACTCGCGCTAAGTTTAGCGACGGCGAAATCGTGTTGACCTATGAGCCTGTGGACATTTCACAGATTCCGCCACGTCCGAGACGTTACGACGCCGCTAAATAACAGCCGAACAAAGAGATTGTTAAGTGCAGCAAGAGGTTGCCATGCCTAATAAGAACGATAAAAACGCCAAAAAAGACGTCCTCGTCAAAGTAAAACGGCAGTCTGCCCCCAAGGAATCCGCGCATTGGGAAGAATTTCGCCTGCAATGGCGGCCCTACATGAACGTCATCATTTGTCTGCGCGATATCAGCGAAAATCCCGTCACCAGCGATGGTCGGGCAACCACTCCGGTCTCCTACGATTCGAATTGCCTCGAAGAAGTTTGCGGCTCTTGCGCCATGCTCATTAACGGCAAAGCACGCATGGCCTGTTCCGCTTTGGTCGATCAACTGGAACAACCGATTCGCATCGAGCCTTTGACGAAATTTCCCGTAGTGCGCGATCTCTCCGTCGACCGCCAGTTCATGTTTGAAAGTTTGAAGCGCGTCAAAGCCTGGATTCCCATCGACGGCACCTACGATCTCGGCGAAGGCCCGCGCGTCGCCCCGGAAATTCAGGAAAAGGGCTACCCGCTTTCGCGTTGCATCACCTGCGGCAATTGCTTGGAAGTCTGTCCTCAAGTCAACATTCACAATCCCTTCATGGGCGCGGCCATTTTCAGCCAGGTGCGCCTCTTCAACATGCATCCCACCGGGAAAATGCATGCCAAAGAACGCATTGCGGCGGCAATGGGCAACGGCGGCATCGAAGATTGCGCCAACGCGCAGAATTGCGTCGTGGCCTGCCCCAAAGGCATTCCGCTAACGGAATCGCTGGCGGAAATAAATCGCGAAGCCTGGAAGCAATCGCTATTCGGCTGGCTCGCCGGCTAAATGTTCACCCATACCAGTGCTTTAAGGTCGCATCCCACGCACTTTTCCATCCGCCGCGTTCAATTTCGTTTACAATCTGCCTGCGCTTATAACTTTGGAGAACAAATGACCCGCGTCCCGCTGTTAGCTTTTGCATCCATCTCTCTTTTGCTCGTCGCAGCCTTAGCGTTTTCTGCCGTCTCCGTTTCAGAGAAAGCCCGCAAACTGCATTTTTCTTCCATCGTTGTCGACACCCACGACGACACCACCCAGCGCTTCCTCGATGGCAAATTCGATCTCGGCGACCGCACCAATACCGGCAGCATTGATATTCCGCGCATGAAAGAAGGCGGCCTGAGCGCGATTTTCTTTTCCATCTGGATTCCCAGCAAAATCACCGGCCCCGAAGCAGTGCGCCGCGCTCTCCAGCAAATCGATGAGGTGCACGAACAAGTCCGTAAGCATCCGCGCGATCTCGTGCTGGCCACCACCGCCGCACAAATTCGCGAAGCAAAAAAGAAAGGCCAGATCGCCGCGCTCATGGGCGTAGAAGGCGGCCACATGATCAACAGCGATCTCGACGTCCTGCGCAAATTTGCCGGTCTGGGAGTTCGCTACATGACGCTTACGCACAGCGGAAACGATGAGTGGGCCGACTCTTCCACCGACAAAGCTGCTCACAACGGCCTGACCGATTTCGGCAAGGACGTAGTTCGCGAAATGAATCGTCTCGGCGTGATGGTGGATATTTCTCACGTGAGCGACAAGACTTTCGCCGACGCTTTAGCCGTCAGCAAAGCCCCCATGATCGCTTCGCACTCTTCCTGCCGCGCGATTTGCGACGCGCCGCGCAACATGACCGACGAAATGATGAAGGCTCTGGCTTCCAAGGGCGGTGTGGTGCAGATTAATTATCACGTCGGCTTTCTAAGTCAGGAATTTCGCGATGCGGAAAAAGCTGACCCCAAAATCAATGCCGCCATCGAGCAGGAAGTAACCAAACGCTGTGGCGATAACGAAGCTTGCCAACTCCTCGAAGGCGACAAGCTCACCCGCGAAGCCGTCGAGCAGGGCAAATTGCCGCGCGTCGGCTACAACAAAATCATCGAGCACATCGATCATGCCGTAAAAGTTGCAGGCGCCGACCATGTTGGTCTTGGCTCCGATTTCGACGGCGCCAATATGCCCTACGGCATGGAAGACGCCAGCAAGTCGCCGCTCATCACTGACGCTTTGCTCAAAAAAGGCTATTCCGAGAGTGACGTAAGGAAAATTCTGGGCGAAAATACTCTACGCGTCATGAGTGAAGTGGAGCGCGTCAGCCGCGATCTGGATGCGACCAGTAAAAATCAGCCCAGTTCGCCGCGCGCGAAAAAGAGGGAAGCGAAATGAATAAATTTGCTATTTTAATAGCCGCAGGCATCGTTACTGCAGCCATCCCAGCCTCAGCGCAAACTGGGAACACAGCTCCTGTTAAACCGAAATCTTCCACGACACAAAAATCGACCGCCGGGAAAACCAGCGCGTCAACCGCCGCAAAATCCTACGATCGCGCTTTACTTCACCCAGCGCTCTTGAAAGACAAAGCTCCCGAAACCTACCAGGTGAAATTTGAAACCAGCAAAGGCGATTTTACTGTATCCGTCACCCGCGCGTGGGCTCCGCTTGGAGCGGACCGCTTTTACAATCTCGCCGAGCATCATTTTTTCGACAACCAGAGTTTTTTTCGCGTGCTCAAGGGTTTCATCGCGCAATTTGGAATCACCGCTTATCCCGCGGTGAACGCGGTGTGGCAGAAAGCGACCATCAAAGACGACCCGGTGGCCCAAAGCAATAAAAAGTACTACCTCACCTTTGCCACCGCTGGCGCTAACACCCGCACCACGCAGTTGTTCCTCAATCTGGCCGACAACCCCCGCCTGGACGGCATGGGTTTTGCTCCATTTGGCCAAGTCACCGAGGGAATGAACGTTGTGGACACCCTATACACCGACTACGGCGAAGGCCCGCCCACCGGTAGCGGCCCCGACCAGGACAAAATTCAGGAGCAGGGTAAACCCTATCTGGACAAGAACTTCCCCAACCTCGATTACATTAAGACCACCACGTTAACCCCAGCACCGAGTCCAGCAACCCATAGGACTTTGCCCGCGAAGAAGACCGTGCCAGCGCCCAAACCATAGCCATATTTCAAGTTTGAATTGCCGCGCACGAGACCTGACGCGCTTCGCCCATGTATCAGCAATTTGAATACTTCGAAACAAATCTTTGACAAATCTGTGATTTGACAGTCCTTCTATAACCGTCGTACCCTGTTCTCGATGAGTACTTGTTGCCAGATGGTCTGTTGTGCGTGCACATGCAACGCTGCGTGTTGCACCGACCACATCTCTGGCCTAACAAGTTTCCGAACTTAGCGCATAAATACTAAAAAGTTCCGAAGCCCACGTTGCCAGAGCACTGGTGAACGTGGGCTTTTTCTTTTTAGGCGCGTATTTACAGGAAAACGCACAGGGACCGTTTACAGGTGAATCGTTCATGTCTCAAGTAATTCCAGACCAATCGCCCGAGGCTAAGCCGACTGAAGGCCAGCTAACTGAGGCGAAGCCGGTTGAAACCAAAGCGCAGCGCGTTGAGCGCCTCAAGCGCTCCAAAAATGCCTGGGATCATTTCGATGAGATCCAGCAGTTCGCCCGCACCGGATTCGATTCCATTCCGCCCGAATGGCTCGGCACTTATTTCCGTTCCTGGGGCGTTTACACCCAGGGCGACGGAGTCGGCGTGATTGGCGGCAAAAACGGCGAAGGCAGGGCCATGCCGTTTTTTATGGTGCGCATTCGCATTCCCAACGGCCTGATGCGCAGCGAGCAAGTCCGCACTATCGCGACCCTTGCAGAAAAATATGGCCGCGGCGTCGCGGACATCACTGTTCGCCAAAATATTCAACTGCACTGGGTCACCATCGAATCGCTGCCCCTTGTTCTGCAGAGCCTCTGGAACGTTGGCCTCACCACCGCAGGCGCCTGCGGCGACGTCGCTCGTAACATCACCGGGTGCCCCCTCGCCGGTCTCGACGGCGAGGAAATCATTGACGCATCTCCACTCGCCCTCCAAATCGACCGCGAACTCGGCGGCAATTCCGAGTTTTACAATCTCCCCCGCAAATTTAAAATTTCCATCACCGGTTGCCGCCACTGGTGCTCCTATCCTGAAATCAACGACATCGGCCTCACCGCCACCACTCGACGTCGGGCAGGAAAATCCGAAGTAGGCTTCACGCTGCGCGTCGGCGGCGGCCTTTCCACCAATCCTCACCTCGCCGTGGCGCTCGATGCCTTCATCAAGCCCGAACAAGTTATCCCGGTCGTTCGCGGCGTCGCCGAAATATTTCGCGCCAGTGAAGTTTTGCGGCAGAGCAGGGAAAAAGCACGCCTCAAATTTCTCTTCCTGGAACATGGCTGGACTGCCGACACGTTTCTTGCGGAATTGCAGCAACGCATCGGCTTTTCTCTCGAACCCGGCGAACGAGAAGAAATCCCCGCCGACATCCATCGCGACCACGTCGGTGTGCATGCTCAAAAGCAGTCCGGTCTCGTATATGTGGGCGCGTCGGTACTGCGCGGGCGCATCACTCCTCAACAATTAAATCTCGCCGCTGACCTCGCGGATCGCTACGCCGACGGCCATGTTCGCAATACCGTGATGCAAAACCTGCTCATCGTAAACGTCCGCAAAGAAAGCGCCTCGCTTGTCGCGGACACGCTGACCGCCGCGGGCTTACCCGTTCAGGCTTCTGTTTTTGCGCGCGGCACAATTTCTTGCACCGGGTCCGAATTTTGCAAGCTAGCGCTTACCGAAACCAAAAGCTTCGCGCGCTGGCTCACCGAAGAACTCGAAGACCGCTTGCCCGCTTTCGAAGAGCAACTCAAATTGCACATCACCGGCTGCCCCAACAGTTGCGGCCAGCACTGGATCGCTGACATCGGCATTGAAGGCAAGAAAATCAAACAGAACGGCAAAATGGTCGACGCGTACTACTTCTGTGTTGGCGGCAGCGTGGGCCAGTTCGCTACTATCGCTCGCCCAGTAGGCTACCGCTGCACCGCCGACACCGTGCCCGACGCGATTGAAAGGCTGCTCGAAGCTTTCAATACCCAACGCGAAGGAAACGAAAATCTGCGTCAGTTTTTCGCTCGCCATTCCAACGAAGAACTGCGCGAGTTGCTGGCCGGCACCTTCATCGGCGCCGTCGAGCGCGATGTTTCACTCGGTCCCGTGCCCCACGGCGTTGAAGGGTAGCGGTGACAAAGCCATGAGCCTCTTTCCCATATTCGTAAAGCTGCAAGGCCGACTCGTCGTGGTCGTCGGAGGTGGCGACATCGCCGTCAGCAAAATCCCCGGCCTGTTGCAAGCTCAAGCCCGCGTGCGCGTCATCGCTCCGCAGATTAATTCACAGATTTCCGCATGGGCGGACGCAGGCGAAATTCAGTGGCTTGAAAAAGAATTTGCGCCTGCTGATTTACAAGACGCCACTTTAGTCATTGCCGCGACTTCTATTCCAGAGGTAAACGCCGCCGTGTTTCACGCCGCCGAATCCCGCGGTATTCTCTGCAACGCCGTCGACGACATCGCCAACTGCCATTTCTACTATGGGTCCATTGTGCAGCGTGGCGATTTGCAGATTGCCATCTCGACCAACGGGAAAAGTCCCGCGCTCGCTCAGCGTTTGCGAAAAGAATTGGAGCAGCAATATCCCGCCGAATATGCCGCGTGGCTCGATTCCCTGGGCGATGCTCGCGAGAAACTCCGCGCCAACTCGGATCCGAAAGAAAACTTCGGAGAGAACAAAGCCATTCTTCATCGCCTCGCGAGCCCGGAGATGTTTTCCCGTTTTGTTCGTTCGCAAGCTCGTGAATCCGCTGCAACAAAATCCGGGCATCGCGCTCCAGGCACGGTTTATCTAGTGGGCGCTGGTCCCGGCGATCCAGAACTGCTCACCGTAAAAGCCACGCGCTTGCTGGCCGCTGCCGACATCGTCTTGCACGACTCGCTCGTCAGCGCCCAAATTTTAGCCCTGATCTCCCCGCGCGCAGAAATCATTGACGTCGGCAAGCGCGCCGGTCGCAAACTGCTCACCCAGGACGAAATCAATTCGTTGCTAGTCTCTTACGCGGAAACGAGAACAACGGTTGTCCGCCTCAAAGGCGGCGATCCATCCATGTTCGGGCGCGCCGGCGAAGAATTGGAAGCGCTCCGCCGCGCGAATATTCCGCACCAGGTCGTTCCCGGCATCAGCGCCGCGCTCGGCGCCGCCGCAGCCGCCGGAATATCGCTCACGGACCGTCGGGTAGCCTCTCAAGTGCTCTTCAGCACCTTTTCGCGAAGCCCCGAGCACGGCGAGCTCAAATGGAGCGCGCTCACCGCCGATACCACCTTGGTGCTTTACATGCCCGGCACGGATTACGCTGAAGTTGCCGAGCGTTTGCAAAACAGCGGTCTGCCTGCCGATTTGCCCTGCGTCGTCGTCTCGCGCGCCACACACGCCGAACAACAAGTGCGATGGTCCACGGTCGGCAGCCTTGCAGCAGAAGAAAAACTACCCGCGCCCGCGCTGTTTATTGTTGGCCGGGTCGCATCGCACCAAATCTCGGAACTAAGCAAATCTCTCTGGATGCCGCGCGAGTTAGAAACACCTCAGAAAGTGAAATCCATCGCTTAGAAAAATATTGGAGAAGAAAAAATGACCACGACTGACGCTACGCTCGACAAAAAATCAGACAAATCATCCTCTAAGAAAATTTCATGGGACACCTGGGCGGTCCTGGCTGCTTTCGTGGCAGCACTATTAATCCGCTTCGGCGTCGTAAAACACATTCCCTGGTGACCCTGGCAACCGAGTAGCCACGGCCAGCAAAACTATCCGCATTTGAAGGAGAGAATTAATGTCAGAGACTTTCGCAATTCCGCAGATAAAGCAGGTTCAGGTAAAGCAGGCGCAGCCCAACCTGCAATTCCTTCGCGTAATTCCAGGAATTCTCCTGCTGGCCGCCATCGGCTACGCGGGAAAGCTGCTCGAGCAAAACGTGGGCAAATACGCCAAATCCCACCACTGGATTTTCCCCAACATCGAATACGTGTTGTGGGCCATTCTGCTGGGCCTGGCGATTTCCAACACTGTAGGCGTTCCCGCGATTTTCCGCGCCGGCGTGGCCACCTATGAATTCTGGCTCAAGATCGGCATCGTCCTGCTCGGCGCGCGCTTCCTGCTAGGCGATGTTCTGAAACTCGGAGGCGTCAGCCTCGCTCTAGTAGCCATCGAAATAACCGGCGCCATAGCCTTCATGACCTTGCTCGGCCGCCTGTTTCACCTCAAGCCTAAACTCACAACGCTCCTCGCAGTGGGCTCCGCGGTGTGCGGCGTCAGCGCCATCATCGCCACGCAGGGCGCCATCGACGCCGACGAAGAAGACTCTTCCTTCGCCATCGCCGCCATTCTCGCCCTCGGCGCACTCGCCCTATTCACTTTTCCGCTGATCGGCCACGCACTCCATTTGAGCGATCATGCCTACGGCCTCTGGGCCGGCCTCGCAGTAGATAACACCGCCGAAGCTTCCGCCGCAGGCGCCCTCTACTCTGACGCCGCTGGCAAGCTAGCTGTCCTAGCCAAGACCACCCGCAACGCCATGATCGGTTTCGTCGTTCTGGCCTACGCGATTTACTGGGCGAGTCAAGGTCAGGCCAAAACCGTAAAAAACAAGGCCGCATTCCTCTGGCAGAAATTTCCCAAATTTGTTTTAGGTTTTCTGCTGATCTCCGTCCTCGCCACCTATCACTTCTTCTCAAAGGATCAAGTCACCGCGCTAGCCAATCTTTCCCGCTGGGCCTTCCTGTTCACCTTTGCAGGCGTTGGCCTGCGCACCAATTTCCGCGAAATGCGCAAACAAGGCCTCCGCCCCTTCGCAGTAGGAGCCATCGGCGAAGTAGTCATCGCCGTTTTTACTCTGGGCTTGGTAATCGGAGCGCAAAAAATCTGGGGCTGGTAACCGAAGCCAAAAAATATCGTAGAAACACGCTCTAGTCAGCCAGAGGCTGCCACAGTTCGAGGCGGTTGCCGTCACAGTCCTTGATCCAGGCGAAGCGGCCATAGCTGGCGTTCTCGCGCTTGGGATCGATCCAGACTCCGGCGGCGGCAAGCTGAGCGAGTAGAGCATCGAGGTCGTCGACGCGATAGTTGATCATGGTCGCCTGTGCGCCGTCGCCGAAGTACTTGGTGTTGGCGGGGAAGGCCGACCAGGTGGTCATGCCGGTGCCGGCGGGGCCTTCGTCGGACCACGGAAAAGTGGCGCCGCCGAAGTCGTTCAGCGTAATGCCGAGATGCTCGGAGTACCACTTTGCCAGCGCCTTTGGATCTTGCGAGCGGAGGAAGACGCCGCCGATGCCTGTGATTCGTGCCATGGGATGCTCCAATGGTTAGTCGTTAGACAGTTTCAAACGTCTCTACAGTCCTAGCACCGTCACTAATTCCTTCACCGAAGCCGACGACTTCTGCAGCATCGCATTTTCTTCCGCACTCAGCTTGATCTGAATAATTTCCTCGACGCCCTTCGCGCCCAGTTTAACGGGCACGCCCACGAACAAGCCCTTAATCCCGTACTCTCCCTCAAGATAAACCGCGCAAGGCAATATTTTTTTCTTGTCCTTCAAAATCGCTTCCACCATTTCCACCGCCGCAGCCGAAGGCGCGTAATAAGCCGACCCAGTCTTCAGCAAATTTACAATCTCCGCGCCGCCCTTGCGCGTCCGTTCCACAATCGCGTCAATTCGTTCTTTCGGCAATAAATCCGGGAGCGGAATCCCCGCCACGGTCGAGTATCGCGGCAGAGGCACCATGTCATCGCCATGCCCACCGAGCACAAACGAATGCACATTCTCAACGCTTACTTTGCATTCCATCGCCACAAACGTGCTCATGCGCGCCGAATCCAAAACGCCGGCCATGCCCAACACGCGATGTTTCGGGAATCCGCTTATTTTAAACGCGGCCTGGGCCATCGCGTCCAGCGGATTGGTGACCACGATAATGATGCAGTTCGGCGAATGCTTCACAATCTGCTCCACGACCGCCTTCACCACGTCGTAGTTGGCTTTCAACAAATCATCGCGGCTCATTCCCGGTTTGCGTGGGAAGCCCGCGGTGATCACCACAATGTCGCTGTTCGCCGTCCCGCTGTAGTCGCCGGTGTTAGTGGAAATGCCTATCGCATGCGAGTCCGTCCGCGTGATCGGCCCGGACTCCATCATGTCCAAAGCTTTTCCCGCGGGCACGCCATCCAAAATGTCAGTGATAACTACATCAGCCAGATCCGCATCCACAATTCTTTGCGCTGTCGTCGAGCCCACAAATCCGCTGCCCACCACTGTAACTTTCTTACGCATTCCCTGAGTCCCCCAATTTAATGTGCAATATTTCTATGCAATATAACGTGCGATTTTGCGATCAATGTCACGTGCGCGATGAAACCGCCGCCGCCGCGCCCATGTTCTCGATAATCGCCGATGCAAAAGCCGCCGTGCCCACCTTAGTCGCGCCAAGCATCAACCGTTCCAGATCGTAGGTCACGCGTTTCTGCTGGATCGTCCTGGCAATACCGTCTTCAATCAGCTTCGCGGCCTCGCCCCAACCCAGAAAATCAAACATCATCGCGCCCGACAGCATCACCGAACTTGGATTGATCACATCTTTGTCCGCATATTTCGGCGCCGTGCCGTGCGTCGCTTCGAAAACGCCAAATCCATCGCCAATATTTGAACCTGGCGCCATTCCCAGCCCGCCCACCTGCGCCGCGCAAGCATCCGAAAGATAATCGCCATTCAGGTTCGACGTCGCCAGCACGCTATACTCATCCGCGCGCAGCAGCACTTGCTGAAACACTGAATCCGCGATGCGATCATTAATCAATAATTTTTTCTTCCACTGGCCTTTGCCATGCGTGCCGTAAATCGTATCGATG
Source organism: Verrucomicrobiia bacterium (assembly GCA_035568155.1). GTDB lineage: Bacteria > Acidobacteriota > Terriglobia > Acidiferrales > UBA7541 > Acidiferrum. Next base: position 79,683 of record DATMOS010000138.1, read on the forward strand.
GTGTGCTTCACTTCGGCATAAATAGTTTTCTTGAAATCTTCGGTGGCCTGCTCCAGCCCCGGTTCCACCAGCGCGGCATTCTCTTCGACGCTCAGTTGAGGATTCTTGTCGAGATTGTCGATGATCCAGCTTTCGCGTTCCGTGATGGTCTGAGCACGAAATTCTTCTCGCGCCAGGTCATACCCCCAGTCGCGAAACGCGCCTTCCGTAAATTTCTGAATATTGCCTTTGTGCACCAAAGTCACGCTGGGCCGCTTGTTCAGCAGCGCAAATTTAATCGCGCGCCGCACCAGCCGCTTCGTGCCGGTAGGCGAGATCGGCTTTATTCCCACGCCCGAATCCCAGCGAATCTGCTTTTTTCCGTCCTTCAACATGTCGTGGTTCAAAAATTCCAGCAGCTTCTTCGCGTCCGCCGTGCCGGACTTCCACTCAATCCCGATGTACACGTCTTCCGTGTTTTCTCGAAATATGACAATGTCCATTTTTTCCGGTTGCCGCACAGGGGAGGGAACTCCCGCGTAATAGCGCACCGGCCGCTCGCACGAATACAGATCCAGAATCTGCCGCAGCGCTACATTCAACGAACGGATCCCGCCGCCCACCGGCGTCGTCAGCGGCCCCTTGATGGCCACGCGAAAATCTCGAATCGCCTCTACGGTGTCGTTGGGCAGCCACTCCTTAAACGTATTGAACGCTTTTTCTCCCGCGAACACTTCGAACCACGCCACACGCCGCTTCCCGCCATAAGCGCGCTCTACGGCCGCATCAAAAACGCGGCGCGAGGCCTTCCATATATCCCGTCCCGTGCCATCGCCTTCAATAAAAGGAATCACCGGCACATCCGGCACTTGCAACTCGCCACCGGAATATCCAATAGCTTGACCGCCCGCAGGAACCGCTTGCCCGTTGTACGAACTCTTCATGAACCCAAATCCTCCGAGGATTGCTTCATAAATTCCACGACCATGCGTGATTTTGCGTCACTGTAGGACTAAAAAACATATCACACCTGCGGAGAATTCGCCCAAACATGAACCTAAAAAAAAGTTAAGGGACAGCATGAAAAGTTGCTGCCCCTCATGAAAACGCCTTATTAAATTATTCGACTAATCGCTTCTAGAACATGTTCCACAGAAACTGGTTATACACTTCGTGGTGATACTGCACTTCCGGCACCTTAACGAACGTCCCCAGTTGCCGCGAACAACGATCCGCGGCTGCTTCCTTCAAATCCACATATCTTCCTTTGACATCCTCGCCCAATAACTTCGTGGCCCAATCCGATTTCCGGAAATGGTCAATCGCGGTATAAATGTTGTCCGGCAAATACCGCTCCGCCTGCCGTAGGTTCTTGATCTTCGCCGTATCGCCGTCCAAGCCACTTCTGAAAATCGAATACATCACCAGATAAGGATTGGCGTCCGGCGCGACCGACCGAACTTCCACGCGCGAGCTCTTCTCATTGCCGATCGGGATTCGAATCATCGACCCGCGATCCACTGGCGAAGCCTTGATCTGGTTCGGCGCTTCAAAATGCGGATCCAAACGCCGGTAAGCATTCACACTGGCATTCAACAGCAAACAAATATCGTTGCCATGCGTCAAAATGCGATCCACGAACGCCCATCCAAACTTGCTAAGTTTTTCCTCGCCCTTCGGATCCCAGAAAAGATTTTTCGTCCCCTTACTGATGGAAACGTTGGTGTGCATGCCGTTTCCATTCACGCCCACCACCGGCTTAGGCAAAAAGCTGGCCGTCATTCCCATGCCCGTCGCCACCTGCCGGCAAATTAATTTGTAGAGTTGGATCTGATCCGCGGCCGCCACCACTTCGCCGTATCCATAATTAATTTCAAACTGCGACGGCGCAACTTCTGGGTGATCTTTCTCATTCTGGAATCCCATGGCGCGCTGCACTTCCGCGGTCGTATCAATAAAAGTGCGCAGCGGATCGCCCGGCAGCGAATGATAATAGCCGCCGGTATTCACGTACTCGAATTTGCCCGTGTCGTGATACCGCGCCTCAGCGTCCGCGCCATTGAATAAAAATCCTTCAATTTCGTTCGCGGCGTTCAGCGTGTAGCCATCTGTTTTATTTAACTCATTGGCATAGCCCTTCAACACCCCACGAATATCCGCGCTATACGGCGAGCCGTCCTTATCAATCACCTCACCGAACACCAATACCTTGCCCGCCCCAAAAATATCCGACGGCCCCCAATAAAAAGCGCCCCAATCCATGGCCAATCGCAAATCGCTCTCGCGCTGCGCCGTAAATCCGCGAATCGACGAACCGTCAAACGTGAGGTTGTCCCAGCTCTTGATCAAAAATTTCTTGTCGTAGTCCAGCATATGCAGTCGGCCTTCGAGGTCGCTGAACAGCACCGTAACCGCCTTGATTCGCTTTTCATCGGTTAGATACTTGATGCGCTCTTCCTGGATTTTGTGCGGCGCCACGCGATGCTGGCGTTGTTCTTTAGCCTTCAGATTCATTTCCTCGAGTTCGTCATAGGAATGAGTCAGAAAATTGCGCAGTTCGTTGGGCATGATGCTCCTTGAAAAGGGAATTGTAAGGAAATTGGCGCGATTATTTGCGTTGGCGGCGTTCCTGCCTGGGCGTTAGGGTAATCCCGGCCGTCGCCACCGTCAAAACAGAAAATCCAAACCATCAAATCGAAATATTTAATGATCACTGTTCGTTTCGGATGTAAACAAACTGACCCTTAATCGTAATATTCCTGCCCCAGGTGCGTTATCAAATCTTCGCCCATCATCCAGCGCAGCGTATTCTTCAGTTTCATCGACTGAATGAACAGGTCGTGCTCCGGATAAAGCCCCGGCGCGGTCATCGGCGACTTGAAGTAAAAACTCAGCCACTCCTGGATCCCGCGCATCCCCGCGCGCTGCGCCAGGTCCAGAAACAATACCAAATCCAGCACAATCGGAGCCGCCAGAATCGAATCGCGGCACAGAAAATCCACCTTGATCTGCATCGGATAGCCGAGCCATCCAAAAATATCTATATTGTCCCAGCCCTCTTTATTGTCCCCGCGCGGCGGGTAGTAGTTAATGCGCACCTTGTGATGCATCTTTCCATAAAGCTGCGGATAAAGTTCCGGCTGCAAAATATATTCAAGCGCCCCCAGCTTCGATTCTTCCTTGGTCTTGAACGACCCCGGATCTTCCAGCACCTCTCCGTCGCGATTTCCCAGAATGTTGGTGGAGAACCAGCCATCCAGCCCTAACATCCGCGCTTTAAAAGCCGGCGCCAGCACTGTTTTAATCAGCGTCTGCCCGGTCTTGAAATCTTTTCCCGCGATAGCCACATCATTTTTCTGCGCCAGGTTCTGAATCGCCGGAATATCCACGCTCAAGTTCGGCGAACCATTCGCATAAGGCACACCGCTGGTCACCGACGCCCACGCATACAGCATCGACGGTGCGATAGACGGGTGGTTCGCTTTCATCCCCGCTTCAAATTTTTCCGGCGTGGAGTGCACCTCTTCCGGCTTTAAAAACGACTCGGTCGATCCGCACCAACACGTTACCAGTCGTGAAACTCCCGACGTTTTGCGAAATTTCTCAATGTCCTCTTTGATCTGCAACGCCAGTTCGTACTTGTTCTTGCCCTTTTTAATATTCGGCCCGTCGATCAACCTTACGTAGTTGTGATCGAACGCCGCCTTCATGGGCTTAATGGTGGAAAGAAAAGTTTTGACCTTGGCCAGGTCCTGCGGGTTCAATACGCCAGCATTCGCCGCCGACTCGTAAGCGTTGTCGTTGAAAATATCCCACCCCGCAAACACCAGGTCATTCAACTCGCTGAGCGGCACAAACGATTTGATCGCTGGCGTGCGCCCTTCCGTGCGTTTGCCCAGCCGAATTGTCCCCAGCTGCGTCAGCGAACCCACAGGGTTCGATTCACCTTTGCGAACCAACTCCACTCCAGCCATAAATGTAGTGCTCACCGCGCCCATTCCCGGCAGCAACACGCCGAGTTTCCCTTTGGCCGGAGCGATTTTCCCAGGCTTCTTCATGCCTCTCCTTTTAAATTGTCGTTTGCCCTGAGGCAATCGCGCGCAAACCCATCATAAATTGACATCATTGATCGAATCGATGCCGCAGAAGCGCCTCACCACCCCAAACAAACCAGTAATGATGAGCGAACCGTCTCGGATTTGCAAATTTCGCCGCTAATGAAGGTATCCGAATCGCGAATTTACCGGCGCAAATAAAACTTGCAACGGTTGCTGACCCTCATACATCAATATCAAAACTGTACCGTGTTCCCGAAATCTCGAAGTAGCATCGAGCAAGGGACACCAAGTTAGCTGAGTGAGTTCAATGGCTATCAACACCATTGCGGAATACGGAGGCTACCTATGTCCAAATTAAGCAAGAAAGTGGCGCTAGTTACCGGCGGCTCACGTGGTATTGGTGCCGCCATCGCCAAACGCCTGGCCTCCGATGGAGCGACTGTGGCGATCACTTATTCAAAGGACGCAAAGGCGGCCTCCTCGGTCGTCAAAGCGATCGAAGCCGCCGGCGGAAAGGCCATAGCCATTCAAGCAGACGCCGCCAATGCCGAGGCCGTCAACGCCGCGGTTCAGAAGACCGTAACTACCTTCGGCGGCATCGATGTGCTCGTCAACAACGCTGGCACCGCCATCCCAAAGGCATTTGAGCAGACCACCCTCGAAGAACTCGACCGCGTGTTTGACATCAACGTCCGCGGCGTAATGGTCGCAACCCAAGCAGCTCTAAAGCACATGAAGACCGGCGGTCGCATCATCATGATCGGCTCATGCGTGGGCGAGCGGATGATGACCCCCGGATTGGTGCCCTACTCAGCCACCAAAGGAGCCGTCAAGATGTTCACTCAGGGATTGTCCAGAGAGGTTGGGAAACGCGGCATCACGGTGAACAATATTCAACCGGGTCCCATCGACACGGATTTAAATCCGGCCACCGGCGATTGGGCCGCGCCTCAGAAGGCGGCCACAGCGCTCGACCGCTACGGGCAAGTTGACGAGGTCGCCGCATTGGTCGCGTTTGTTGCCAGCCCAGAGGCCTCTTATATCACCGGCGCCAACCTCACCATCGACGGCGGCACCAACGCCTGACCGAAAAAAGGCAGTCCTTGTCGGGACAAAAAAGAATCGCGGCATTATCTTTGCTGGAATTTCAAGGAATAGCGAAACCGGAAAAGGCTCAAGGAGCCTAAACTTGCATCGGGGAATTTTACGTGCGGTGAGTCAGATTGCGATTATGCGATGAACCGGGGGGCAGCGCAGTTCGACCCGCTAGCGGCTATTGGCTACTCACCCAACGTCGCGAAACGCCATCGGTGGTAGGCATTGACAGCCTGCCGTAAGCGGTCGGCCAGTGTTGGATCTGCCTGCCTTGTGATTATAGTGTCGACGATAGGGTCCACAAATCGGCCGTATTTTTCCAGGGTTTCGTGATCGCCGGAAAGAAGAGCAGCTTCGACGGCGTTTTCAGTGGCCGGAGTGACAAGCTCCATGCGACCTACGAATACGCGGATAACTCCCGTGGGCGTCGGATGGATTGACAGGGGCAGGACCGTGTCGACGAATCGGCGCGGAACAATGTAGAAGAGGCGACTACCTTCCCCGAACCACGAGTCACGCCAGGTTTCCAACATGGCGTGAGCTTCGTCACGGTAAAGACCTTGCGCGACGAGCGTGTCTTCAAAATCCGAATAAAGAGAATCAAGCGTGCCACTAGTCGAGGGCGTCTCCATGATGGCGTCTCCGTCGAGTGATGAGACGCGATAACCGAGCTTATCGCCGCGCCGTTCGAAGAGAATAATCGTCGTGCCTTCGCCGGCATTACTCTTGAGCTGTAGCTGGCCAGCAGCTAGCACCTTCGCGGATAGCGGCGGAGCAACCAGCGAGACTCCCCGGTAGAAAAGAAATTTCTCCAGTTGGTTGCCTGCTGAAGTCTGCACCGAGACGATGTTGGCCGATGTTTCGCGCCCTGCATAGTAGTGGCTGGATGTGATTTCGTGGCGCAAAGTCGCGGTTGCTGTCGGCGAGACGGTGATGGCATCCCAACGGATACTGCCAGTAGTTTGTGGCTGGAACAGCAACGGTTGAGAATCCGCAGGCTGAACCTGACTTGCGTGCGGAAACCACTCGGTGATCAGGCCCGACAAAAAACTCACGCGAGCCGCAACCGTGACTTGCCGGACTGAATAGAAATAGATGACCGGCGTTTCCATTCGCACTGTGCCGCGCAGGCCGCCCTTCACATTGGTGTTGCGAAAATGCTCGACAAAGGTCGGCAGGTCTGATTTTGTCGCGATAGGAAGCCACAAGAGAGCCTTTCCATCGTCCCCTGCAATCGATGTGAACGTACCCCATTCGTGCACGATTAAAGGCGAATCCGATGACTGTTGTGCCCGCGCGATTTGCGGTAATAGAAAACCGAACAGTGCAACCACTAGCGTGCTTCCAAGCACACCAAATCGCGTCGCGGGCCAGGAATTGTAAGGTCGGAACGGCCTCATTGCCGCTCCGTAACCGTTATCTTCGTCAACATCTCGGCCATGGTCGGGCTTTCGGTTCCGTTGAAACGGTTGGCGAGATTACGAGCGAGAAGCGGATCATTTTTTGCGCCAGCAATCGCTCTTTGCGTATGAACCTCATGTTCCGCTGTTGGACCGGATAATGTAATCAAGGCAGCTGCGAATTCCATTTGCGGGTCGCTGCCTCGAAGCTGAATTGCTTCCTTAATAAGCGCGTAACCGTCGAGGCCGATGGCGGGATTCTGTGAACCGGCGCCGAGCCATTGCTTGTAGACTTCGGCAAGGTAGCCAGTGTCAAAGTATGTGAGCGCTCGCGTTTCCTCGGTATTTGCGGATTTTGTGCCCACGGTGATTTTCGTAAGCAGTTCTTTCGCGGCGGCGGGATTCTTGCGCGCGTAAAGGGCCGCGCGTCGCAACGTTTCCATATGAACGATGACGTTGTGGTCTGCCGCGAGAATCGCCACAGTGTCGGAGGCCAGTTTGGAGGTATCGTACGTTTCGGCGCCCGACAAATTCCAGTTGTGGCTGACCCATGGCAGGGACTTTGCCGAACCAATGTCAAAGCTGTGACAGACCAGCGGCGGCCCGGCAAATACCGCTGTGGCTATGAACGTCACCAGCGTGGAAATGGTCAGTAATCGCAACAATGTTGAACTCTGGATTTTCATGTCAAGCTCCTCGCGATAAATTGCAGAACACTTGAGGAGACGTTCGAACGCACACAGCTGTTAACAACTACTTCTGCCGCATCTCCTGGCCGGTCCACGATCGCTCCCAGTGCCGCCACAGCCCAATATCGCCAAGATCGAGAGCGTTCCACCAGGAGTCCAGCATCGTGCGGTCCAAGCGAAGAATGCCTTCACGCGTCACGCTCGCAGGAGGAGGGATCAGCATGGACAATCGTTCGAACACCGCCTGCCGATCGACTTCACTTACGCGCGAAAGCAGATGCCAGAGGGTCAGCCCATCACGCGCTCGAGCCTCACGCAGGATCACCTGTTGTGCCGCGAACCGTTGTGCGGAACCTTCTTTCGCCGAATCAAACTGAGAGACCGCTGACCGAAACTCCTTTGAAGCATCCTCGAAAAAAGGCAAGCCAGGCCCGGACTCCGCATACGTTGCAGCCGCCGCCCCTGCGGGAATCAATGATTCGTGTCCATTGCTCTGGAACCCGACCCATCCGAGTGTCGTACGTAGGAGGCCGTTGCCGTTTTCTTCGATCCTCAACGTGTACATGCAACCGAGGTCGACAGCGACGGCGGACGAGGTGTCCACCACAAACTCTCCCGGCGGAGCCCAAATGGCCACATGAATCGTTCCACGATCAAGGGCGATCCGTTTGCGTCCTGCGACGGATTGCAGTAAACGCAAGCGCGTCATGGGCCCCAGTTCAAGGCGTCCGATATCGGCCACGGCGATATTGGCGGTGGAAACACGATTCGTCTCAAATGCTTCGCCGACTTGCATCTGCATTTTTCTTTTCAGCTTGCTGGCCGCGGGCGAGCTGTCTGCTGGCGCTTCCATTAGCTCGACGCTCCAACCAGTGTTGCTGTCTGGAAGCGTCAACTCCCGCAACGAAAGTAATAGGGCAATTGTAAAAGCGGTCAAGATTAAGGTCGCGGCCGCGGACCTTGGGACCCAGGCATTCGAAGTAACCGCCAGCCGCGATGACGGGCGTCGAGCCGCATAAGCGATCATTGGGAACACCGGAGGCACAAGATTGGTAGCGCGGAACTCCTCCAGGGCCTGCTCCAAACGCTGAATTTCAGCGTCGGGTTCCCCGGTACCTTCCCAGAGGTATTCATTGTGGTCTGTCTGTTTTTTATATCGTTCACTCATATCAGACCGTCATCCGGTTTTTGCGATTATTCGGATTCCGCAATTCGCCGAGTGCGAGTTTCTGCCGCAATTGATTCATACCGCGATGAAGATTGACGCGCACGGAACCTGGCGATAGACCTGTCTTCGCTGCAATTTCCGGGCCCGTCATGCCTTCCACTAGTCGCAAAATTAAAGTTTCGCGGTACGCTTCGGGTAGGCTCCGGATGCAATCGAGAATCTCCGCAGCTTCTCTGTTTGCGGAGACGCTGAACTTCGCGGGCTGTTCGTCAGGATCGGAACCCTCATCGGGCCTTTCAGGCCTTGTTTGTGCGTGGCGGTAGTGGTCGACCGCCAGATTTCGCGCGATGGTCGCAAGCCACGAGCCAAACCGTGAAGTGTCCCGCAACTCGCAAACGCGAGGAAGCGCTCGTAGGAAAACTTCTTGTACCAGGTCCTCGACCTCAACATGACGCACCCTGCCAAGCAAAATGCCGTGCACCATCCGGACGTAACGCCTGTAGAGCTGTCCAAACGCTTCGGTATCGCCCTGCTGCGCGGCCCTCACAAAGATGGCATCGGAGTCGTGTGGGCCAGCCTGCTCTTCCGTGACCAAAAGATGCTCCAGGACTCGGGGACCGAAATCGAGTGTACTTTGCATGGCTGCATTCCGCAGCGACGAGGCCCTCCATCAATTAGGACGTTTCGGACACGTTGAGTGTTAACAAGGTTGGTCTAAACGGATCGGCCGCACGCGTGGCACTGCCGTGGGGCGTTCCTTCCACCTGCATTCCACTCGTCCGATCCTTGCAGTGGCAACGTCGTGGTACGAAATGGATGAACACTCTACCGCCCCGGCCAAGGCAAAATTAACAGTCCAAGATGTTAGTGCGGGTCCAGCAAACAGCAGCAGATTCCCATCGGGATCCTTGGCGACGAAATTCTGGGCGCCCCAAGGCTGCTTTTTCAGCGCGTGGTGAAAGACAACACCAGCGGACTGAAACTCAAGAAAGAGCAGCTTGATCTCGTCCGCGGTAGCGGCGGTCATAGAGGCCGACAGCAGTTCCTCCCGATCACGGACCGTCGACCACCATTACCGGTCGCTCGACACACCTTAAATTGAGACGCGCCGCGTCGCGGCGCGACTCACCTGTGCATAGTAGGGAGGTTTGCCGTAACTGAATAGCAGCGAAAAGCCTAACTCTTCACGGAAAAATTCGCATGCTCTTTTGATATCGCTGACCAACAATTGCGGCTCGGCACTGACAATCGTTGGCTTGCATGGTGATGATTTCACTTTGCGCGACGTGGTCGAAAGTCCGGCTTTCAAGGCCTGCCAACTATCGAAGCCGTGCTGTCTTGCGACCATTTCCTGCGCATCGCAGAGCTTAAAGTTCGCCGCAAGAATCTCCGAATCAGGCATATTCAGGAAACGAGGCAAGTGCCCGAGGATTTGTGCGGCGACGGGGTAGTGGCGTTCGCGATGCCACCGCAATATGAGCTTGGCTTGCTTTTTGAGGTTGTCAAGATTGGGCATGTAGGCCTCCACGATGAGATCGTAGGTGGGCATTGCCCTTCGGCGACGTGCCGTTGCTCCTACATGCGCAGATTGCAGTATTTGCGACGTTGTCAGCAGTTGTCAATTGAGACCGACGCCGCGCTACTCATTGTTGAACCGCACTTGCGCATTTTGTCGTATCACGGGCAACTGACATAACGCGGTTAAGTAAGGTTTGCCGACAATGTGAAGTTAAGCCGCGGCCTCTACTTTATTGGCCGCGACCCTTTGATCAGGATGTCCACGAGTCTCCTGGCGCTTTCCTGCCAGTCAGGGCCGCTGCCTACGTGGGAAACGCCAATCAGCGCGCGAAGCAGATCAAACGGCTCGAGGTCTTTGCGTATGTCGCCGCTCTTCATGGCAGTCTTCACAAGCGCATCGATCGCTCCCGAGACCTGAACGCGGGAAGAATCGTACAGCCTCGAAGCACCGCCGCCGACGCTATTCAGCGCCGATGCGATGATCTGCTTTGTAGCAATGTAGTCAACGAAAAGCATCATCCAGGACCGCAACGCCTCGATCGGAGGCAGGTTCGCGGACAGTTCCCGTTGTGCCGCCGCCAACTTTTGCACCTCAGTGTGATAGACGGCCTCGATCAGGGCATCGCGCGTCGGGAAATGGCGATATAAGGTTCCCGGCCCCACATCCGCCTGTTTGGCGATGTCGTCCAAGCTGGCATCCGCGCCTGACCGGGTGAATGCCGCCTTGGCCACTTCCAAAATGCGGTCGCGATTCTGCTGCCCGTCTCTGCGCGGCTTCCGCCCGACACATTGGGAATGTTTCTTAGGCATGGCAAAAATTTCATGTAACCGGAGATAGTCTCCGATTATCCAATTATTCGGAGACACTCTCCGTTTTACCGAAATCGTGACGGCCCGTCAATACCGGTGGCCTAGGCACGGCATTCGAACGGGCCGGTACAAGGAGGAACACAATGGTGGACGTATTTGGGGCAACCTCAACAACAGAAGATGTTTTGTCCGGGATTAATCTGCACGGCAAGCGGATTTTTGTTACCGGTGTTTCGGCTGGACTGGGCGTAGAGACGGCGCGCTCACTCGCCGCCCATGGCGCACATGTTGTGGGTGCGGCACGGGATTTAAAGAAGGCCGAAGCGGCAACCGCACAGGTGCGAAAGGACGCTGAAGCCAATGGCGGAAGTTTCGAGCTCGTTACGCTTGATCTTGCCAATCTGAAGAGCGTACGAGCTTGCGCCGAAGGACTGCTCAAAAAGGGTGAACCCTTCGATGTGATCATCGCCAACGCCGGCATCATGGCCACCCCGTTTACTAATACCGTAGACCACTTCGAGGCGCAGTTCGGCACCAATCACTTGGGCCACTTCGTCCTCGTGAACCGGGTTGCATCGCTGATCCGCGCCGGAGGAAGGTTGATCAACCTGTCGTCCGCCGGTCATCGCATATCCAACGTAGATCTGCAGGATCCCAACTTTGAGCGGACTCCCTACGATCCGATGGTTGCATACGGCCGCTCGAAGACCGCGAATATCCTCTTCGCTGTTGCTTTCGACCAACGGCACTGCAAGCGTGGCGTGCGTGCAGCGGCTGTGCATCCGGGAGTCATACAGACCGAGTTGGGTCGTCACATGGACCCGAGCATCCTCCAAAACTTGATTCAGCAGATAGATCAGCAGCTTGCTGCCGAGCGTAAGGGGCCGTTCCAGTGGAAGACTATTCCTCAAGGCGCCGCAACTGCGGTATGGGCCGGTGTCGTGGCACCCGCTGACGAGATTGGTGGCCGATACTGTGAGAACTGCCATGTCGGCCAGCTCGCGCCGGACCACGTGACCATCACCGGCGCAAGCGAGGGAGTCCGCGGATATGCGCTCGACCCAAAGAGCGCTGAGGCACTTTGGAAGAAAAGCGAAGAACTCGTTGGAGAGTCTTTTTAGTCTGCGGATTTCAGCTCAGGAAAAAGAAGTTGTTCATCGTCATGAACTGACGTAAAGGGAAAGGAGAAATTGTGATGCGTGTATTCGTAACTGGTGCTTCTGGTTTCATAGGCTCCGCGATCGTTCGGGAGCTAATAGATGCGGGACATAAGGTGTTCGGCCTGGCTCGCTCGGATGCGGCTGCCGCGTCCGTTGCCGCCGCAGGAGCCGAGGTACATCGCGGTTCGCTCGAAGATCTCGAGAGCTTGCGCAGCGGAGCGGTCGCTGCGGACGGGGTGATCCACACTGCTTTTATCCACGACTTCTCGAACTACGCGCCTGCCGCCGAGACTGACAGACGCGCCATCGAGACACTGGGAGCCGCCCTCGTGGGTTCTAACCGCTCGTTGGTCGTCACTTCTGGAACCTTGCTCCTTCAGCGCCAAGGCCCGCTCGCAACCGAGCAGGATGCGCCCATCCCCAGTTTTCCGCGCAAGTCGGAACAAGCAGCAGCGATGGCCTCGCGTGGCGTGCGCGTCTCCGTGCTGCGCCTTCCTCCATCGGTCCATGGGGACGGCGATCATGGCTTCGTTCCGGCTCTCATCAAGCTCGCCCGTGAGAAGGGGGATTCAGCGTACGTGGGTGACGGTCTTAACCGCTGGCCCGCGGTGCACCGGCTCGATGCTGCTCATCTCTACAGGCTCGTACTGGAGAATGGTTCCGCGGGAGCAAGCTACCACGCCATTGGCGACGAGGGCGTGCCCTTCGAGAACATCGCTGGTGTGATCGGCCGCCGCCTCCAAGTGCCAGTTGTCAGCAAGTCGTCTGAGCAGGCCGCCCATCACTTTGGTTGGCTCGCACACTTCGTTGGTGTCGACTGCCCGGCGTCAAGCAAACTAACTGTGGAAAAGTTGGGATGGCAGCCGAAGCAGCCGGGGATTATTGCCGACCTTGAACGAGGGACTTATTTTGACTCTGAACAGACCACTCACGCGGCCTCTTCGCACCGTTAAGGACGCGGACTGTACAAAACACATGCCGCAGGATCATGCCGTAAAAAACGCAACACTGAGCAGCCCCCCGGCAGGGAATCGAAGGATTAAAACCAGTCGCTGCGGTATGCAATCCACCAGCAAAGGCAACCAATCGGAACGGTCGCAGCCAGCGCCCACCACAGCGGTAGCGCCAAATCCGCTATCGTTCCGATGACCGAAAAGCTGATCCAGAAAACCTTGCGTTGCATACTTTGATTTTAGCGCGAGCGGCAGCGAATCATTCAACGTAAGAAGGGTAATTTGCGTAATGCGCAATGGAGCATTCTACGAGGATAGACTTTTACTTTTTTGCAGAAAGGGCAAATCTACCTGAAGGCCCACTAAGACAAAGCCGCCGCACTCGACTCCCGCATTTCCATGAACGGCAGTTGCGCCTTAATGGTCGTTCCCAGCTTGTTCGAAACAATCTGAATCGTGCCGCCCAGCTTTTTCACCCGCTCGTACATTCCCATCAGCCCAACACCGCCTTGCCCTTTGCCCACTTCGCTCAAAACTTCCTGCGACATCCCGTGCCCGTCATCGGTGATCGTGGTATTAATTTGTTTCTCCTGAATTTTCAACTCCACGCAAGCTTTTTGTCCCCCGGAATGCAGGTGCACATTGGTCAGACCCTCCTGCACAATGCGAAATAGCGCCGTCTCCAGTTCGCGATTGAAGCGCGGAAACTCCTCAGCTAAGTCCAACCGCACATTAATTCCGCTGCGTTGCGAAAATCCTTCCACGTACCACCGCAATGCCGAAACCAAACCGAAATCATCCAGCACCGGCGGGTGCAACAAGTACGACATGGTGCGCACTTCTCGGATGCAATCGCCCACCAAATCCAGCGATTCCTGCACCAGCTCCTTATTCCTGCTATTGGACTCCGACAAACGCCGCGCCAGTTGGCCCAGAGTAAGCGTCACCGCGCTCAAGTATTGTCCCGCGCTGTCGTGCAACTCTCGCGCGATTCTGCGCCGTTCTTCGTCCTGCATCCGCACGACACTCTGGCTCAATTGGCGAAGCGCGTTTTCCGCGTGTAACCGCTCGCTTACTTCGCGTCGCAAATCCGAATTCGCTTTTGTAAGTTCCAGAGTGCGCTGCAATACGCGGCGCTCCAGTTCCTCGCGGGCCTCTTGCAGTACCTGCTCATTTTGTTCGCGTTGTGTGAGTAAGTCGCGCACCTCGTATTGACGCCCGCGTGCGCGCATCGCGGACCGCACCGCGCTGATCAGCGTCGGCACCCGCACGGGACGCTCCAGCATATTCACGTTCCCGTGTACCCCGAACAGATGCACCAATCCCGAGCCGACTTGCGAGCTTTCTTCGCTCCCGTTCGTCAGCAAGATTACGGTCACATCCGACCACGCCCGCTGATTCTTCAGAAAGGCGAACAATCGTTCCACGCCGCGCGGTACCAGCGCTTCTTCCGCGATAATTACCGCTTGCACGCTGTCATCCAGCGCTTCAGCCAGCCGCTCAATCGATTCGTAGCAAACGCTGTGTATCTGATCTTTGAACAGGTACCGCTGCAACAGCGGACCGTCTCTTCCGGTCGGAGCGCAAATGAGTACGTTTAACGCTGGCATGGGACCGCTCATCCCGCGGTCGCGCCTTTGGAGCCGGGCTTTGGCGCCCGGTTCAACAAATCTTCTGCTTCTCCCAGGAATCTGGGAATGCCTGACAAGATGCCTTCGAATTGTCGTAAGGGCGTGCCGATTTGAAGCCCGTTTTCAGTAATCTCAAATTCGCGAATGCTTGTTTCGTGTGCTGACAAGCGATTCTTGATTACCGAAATCGCTTTGCGAACGCTTCCACCCGCTTCGAAATACCGCAAATAAATCACCACGTCCGCAAGGTAGGTGAGTTCAAATGACGTGGTGTCCGTCATGTTCACCATTCCGTGCTGCGCCGTCGTCATAATCGTCAACACACCATGTGCGTTCAGGTACGCCAACAACTCATGCAGTTGCGCCAACAGAAAGCGCTCGCTGGTCATTGCCGTCAGATAGCCATTAAGACTGTCGATCACCAGCACACGAACTCCGTCGTCTTCCACTTTTTTGCGAACGCGGTAGGCGAATTCCCCTGGCGACTGCTCGTTAGGATCAACCTGGTGAATCTCAATCGCGCCGTCTTCCATGTGGCTAGCCAGGTCCAGGTTCACATTTTTCGCCCGCTTCAGGTAAGTAGCCTTGGCTTCGTCAAACAGAAATGCGCAAATTTTGTATCCCTGCTGCGCCGCAGCCGAAACAATCTGAATTCCGATCGTGGATTTCCCCGTCCCCGCCGGGCCTACCAGCACTAACCCCGTCCCCCAGCGCACCCCGCCACCGATCAAGCGATCCAACTCTTCATTATTTGTTTTGAGAATCCCGCCGGCATCTTTCGGCGGCACACCATTCAAGGAGTCGCTGGCCATCAGCCTTCTAAAAACCTGCAAGCCCCCGTGGCGAATCGCGAAATCGTGACTGCCTTCAAGCGATGGCCCAGCACGCAATTTGGTAACTTGTAGCGTGCGCTTCATCGAGCCGTACTCGGATTGGTTTTTTTCCAGCAGCACCACGCCATGCGCAATGCTTTGCAGCAGCAAGTCCGGATTCTCAACGGTATAGTCTTCAAGGAAAAAAAACGTGCAGTCACACTCCGACAAGATCTCTTTTAACGCCAGAATCTGTCTGCGGTATCGCAGCGGATCGCGCGCCACCAAACGGATCTCCGAAAGGGAATCGATCACCACCCGCTGAGGCATTAACCGGCGCACATCGTCAATCACCCGTTGCACGGTTTCGCTGAGCTCTACATCCGCCGGTTGGAAAACGGTGTATTGCTCTTCATTTTTTAGGCGGTCGCCCAGCGTGCTCAGTTCTTGCAGGTGAATTCCATCCAGCGTCCAGCCGTGCGATTCCGCGACTGCGCGAATCTCATCCTCGGATTCCGAGAATGTGACGTAAAACCCTTTCTCGGAATTCTTCACCCCGGCCAGAAGGAATTGCAGCGCCAGTGTGGTTTTGCCGGAACCCGGTGCGCCTTCTATCAGAAAAAGGCGATTGGCTGGAAATCCACCACCAAGAATGTGGTCCAGTTCTTCAATTCCACTGCTCAGCCGGTTTGTCGTTTTGCTTTTCTTGGCATCTTTGGATGACGGCATTTGCGATCCCGCCTCCTTATGTGCCACTGGCTAGCGATTTTGCTCGCAGCCCATCGGTATCAAAAAAGTTTTCCCCTTCCAGCAGGGTTTCCATTGCCTGCGTCAGCAACTCTTCTCCGCTGGCCTTGCACACGTACCCATGAGCGCCGCTCTTGCTGACATCTTTCGCAAATTGCGGCGAATTATGCATGGTAAACAAAAGTATTTTTACCGCTGGCATGCTCATGGAAATGCGATGAGCGACTTCCAAACCATTGAGAATAGGCATGGAAACATCCAGAATCACCAGGTCAGGTTTTAGTAATTTAGTTTGTTCGAACGCTTCGAGCCCGGTGGTGGCCTCGCCACAAACTTCCCAGC
Organism: Verrucomicrobiia bacterium; assembly: GCA_035568155.1. Taxonomy (GTDB): domain Bacteria; phylum Acidobacteriota; class Terriglobia; order Acidiferrales; family UBA7541; genus Acidiferrum. The sequence goes on from DATMOS010000138.1 coordinate 96,045, forward strand.
CGTGGTGCGGCTCTATGGCGGTGCGCAAACCCTTGCGCAACATCGCGTGATCGTCGGCGATCAGAATTCTGGCCATCTCTCCCCCGTCGGGCTATCCATATCATCGCCGTGCGGCCAGTCTTCAATACATCCGTATGTCCCTGTATTTTCAACCTAAGGTGGGCGAAAAGCGCTTGCGAGTTAACTAACGTTTCGACTTGGGTGGCCCTAAGTCTAACAAATCTATAGTCTCATTTTGAAAAGGCTAATTGCCGTGCGGGCTCCCTATGACGCCGGAGTTCGAGCGCCAAGTACCAAACCACCGCAACGTTAATCAGCAGCAACGCAATTTTCGTGATGTTGGCATGGTGGAAAATCTGGTAGATCTCCAACGGAATGAATGACGAAGTCGCGATGATCGTGAAATATTCGGCCCACCGTTTCCCCAATGCCAGCCCCACCCCTTCGGTCAGCAGCAGCGCCGCATAAAAGAACGTGCCAAAGCTCACTTCCATCAGCCGGTGTGGGTTAAGGTCCGCGATTCGTTCCAGCAAGGCGTGAAGGTAATAGTTGTTCGGATCGATGCGAAACACATTTACCCAGTGTTCCAGGACAGCTGCAAGGTCTTTATTCATCAGCGTGTGCGCGCCGATGCCCACCGCCAGCAGTGCCAGCCCTTTTAGAAGTTTAAATGCGGCGATAATCAGCAGGCCGCGGGAAGTATGCTCACGCTCAGACATGGTTTCTTTAGCCAATCGCGATTATGCCTTCGCTCCGTGGCTTATTCCTTTTTCTCCGACAATTCAGCCCAGCGTGCATAAAGTTGTTCCACTTTGTTTTGAGCTTCTTCCATCCGCTTGCACGCTTCCATTAGTCGCTGCACGTCACTTGCCAACTCTGGATCGGCCAGCTCGGCGCGCGTTCCCGAAAGCTCGGCTTCCGCTTGTACCAGGTTATCTTCGATGTTGGCAAATTCCCGCTCCTCCTGGTAAGAAAGTTTCCGCTTCGTTGCGGTCGCTGCCACCGCTTGTGCATTAACACTTGAGCGCCCGTTCGAACCCTGCGGCCTGCTGCCACCGGGCCCTTTGCCGGACCCTTTGCTTGAGGCTGTGCCTCGCGACGAAGTGTGTTTGCGCTGCCACGCATCCCACTGCGAATAATCCGCGAAGCGCTCCGCGCCCCCGCGTCCATCCAGGCCCAGCACAATCGTCGACACCCGATCTAGCAAGTACCGATCGTGCGTGACTAGCAGCAACGCTCCTTTGAATTCCAGCAAACTTTCTTCCAATATCTCCAAAGTCGGAATGTCCAGGTCGTTGGTCGGTTCATCCAGCAGCAGCACATCCGCCTCTTGCAGCATCAATTGCGAGATCAAAACACGAGCGCGCTCTCCGCCCGACAATTTACCGACACGTTGATTCAGATCTTCTGGGTCAAACAAAAATCTTGCCGCCCACGCCGCCACATGGATCACGCTGCCTTGATAAATCACTGCGTCGCTGTCCGGAGCTAGCGCCCGCCGCAGGGTTAAGTCGGGGTCGAGTTGCCTGCTCTGGTCAAAATACACCATGCGCAATGGCTCAGCGCGTTGAATTCTACCGCTCGTCGGCGCCATCTCGCCCCGCAGTAATCGCAGCAGCGTGGTTTTGCCGCTACCATTCGGACCCACGAGGCCCACGCGCATGCCCGCGGTCACCGCGAAATTCAAATCCTTGAACAGCGTGCGCCCGCCTAATTCGCAAGTCACCCCATCCAGAGTGATCAGCTGCTTGGTCTGGCGATTGGTCGCCGAAAAATCGATGCGCGCACTCGTGCTTCGCGTTCTCGCATTCATATCCGCGAGATCGCCAATCAGTTCGTGCGCCTTATCTATCCGCGCTTTCGATTTGGTAGTGCGTGCTTTCGGTCCGCGCTTCAGCCATTCGATTTCCGCGTGCACTCGATTCGCCAGCGCCGCTTGCTCTTTGCGTTGCGCGTGCAGGTACAACTCTTTCGCCTCCAAAAATGTGCTGTAATTTCCTGAGACGCGCAGCAAACCATCCGCATACAGGCGATTCAGTTCCACCACTTCGCTGGCCACATTTTCCAGAAAATATCGGTCGTGGCTGACCACTACGCACGCAAACGGCGCATTCCTCAGCAAGCCCTCCAGCCACGCAATTCCCGCCAGGTCCAGATGGTTCGTCGGTTCGTCAAGCAGCAGCACATCCGGGTGCTGCACCAGCGATTCCGCGATCGCCAACCGTTTTCGCCATCCACCCGACAGCGTTGTCGCCAGTACCTCGCGATCCGTAAATCCTACGCGGCCCAAAGTTTCCGCAATGCGCCCGGCTCGCTCCGACTGCGGCACGCCAGCGCTCTGCAAAGATCGTTCCACCACGCTCAGCACCGTATCCGCGGCGGCAAATTCAGAAATCTGTGACACGCAGCTCAGCCGCGTCCCCTTGCGCACTGCGACGTCTCCGGTGTCGGGCTTCACCCGCCCGGCCAGAATTTCCAGCAGCGTGGACTTGCCCGAGCCGTTTGGCCCAATCACACCAATGCAGTCGCCACTCGAAACCGTAAACGAAATGTCTCGAAACAATGGCGTGCTGCCGTATTTCTTGGATAATCCCTGTGCGCTGATAATCGGTGGCAAATTCCTGGGGTCTGCTCCTGTACTTAGTTTACCCTGCTACGGTGCAAGCGCACGAAAACGCTAAAATGGTCGTTCGCCCAATTCTCAAATGGCTCACAACTATGATGCGATAATTCTCGGCGCTGGTGCCGCAGGCCTGATGTGCGCCATTGAAGCGGGGAAGCGCGGTCGGCGCGTTGCCGTCCTCGAGCGTGCCGCGCGCGCAGGCAAAAAAATCCTCATCTCGGGCGGCGGCCGCTGCAATTTCACCAATCTTCATTGCCGCCCCGAAAACTTCATCTCCGCGAACCCCCACTTTGCAAAATCAGCACTGGCCCGCTACACACCCGCCGACTTCATCGCGTTAGTTGAAAGCCATTCCATTCCGTACCACGAAAAAACTCTTGGCCAGCTTTTCTGCGACCGCGCAGCCCGCGACATTACCGACATGCTTGAAGCCGAATGCCAGGCCGCCAACGTTGACCTTTTCCTCGACACCGCAATCCACGAAGTTCGTCATTCCACGGAATTTACTTTGCATGCCACCGACACGGAATTTTCAGCGCCCGCCCTGGTCGTTGCCACTGGCGGACTAACCATCCCCAAAATGGGTGCCACCGATTTCGGCTATCAACTCGCCCGCCAGTTCGGAATAAAAATTCGTGAACCGCGCCCAGCCCTCACGCCACTCCTATTTGAAGCTGCCGATCGATCCACCTATTGCGATTTAGCCGGCGTCTCCACTGAAGTGATCGCCTCTACCGATCACCACGCATTTCGCGAAGCCATGCTCATCACCCATCAAGGGCTAAGCGGTCCCGCCATTCTTCAGATTTCTTCCTACTGGAACAAAGGTGAACCGCTCCGCGTTGATCTCGCTCCCAATCGCGAAGTTCTCGCCTCATTACGCGAATCCTCAACAAGAAACGCCGCCACTGCACGCGTTGCTATGCAACTCGCGCTGCCCAATCGTTTCGCAACCCGCTGGCTTGATGCTCATCTCCCGCCGCGCTGGACCAACGAAGACTTGGCTCGCCTAGAAAAAAAGCTGCATCAATGGACCATCACCCCCGCAGGCACAGAAGGCTTCGACAAAGCCGAAGTCACCCTCGGCGGCGTAGACACCGACGAGCTCTCCAGCAAAACAATGGAGTCGCGCAAAGTTCGCGGCCTATTTTTTATCGGAGAAGTAGTCGACGTCACCGGCCATCTAGGCGGCTTCAACTTTCAATGGGCCTGGGCCAGCGGCGCAGCCGCCGGTCGCGCACTCTGAGTCTTTCGATTTGCAAGAAGTAGTCAGCTATCTTAAAAATTTACGGCAGCGCGAACCCCAGCACATAATCCCCCTGCTTGGTTCCCAGCTTCCCGTGTCCCCCCGCGGCGATCACCAGGTATTGTTTACCCTTCACCGTGTAAGTCATGGGCGTCGCCTGCCCGCCTGCCGGCAAGTCGTATTTCCAAATCTCTTTGCCAGACTCCTCATCGAACGCTCGAATTGCGTTATCCATCGTCGCCGCCGAAAACACCACGCCGCCCGCTGTAACAATCGGCCCGCCCAGGGTCACCGTGCCGGTATTCATTCCCGGCACAAAGCTCCCCAGCGGCACGTCCCACGCCTTCTTCCCCGTAAATAAATCCACCGCAGCTACCGTTCCCCACGGCGGCGGACTGCACAAAGTTAAAGTCTCGCTCGGCCCGATCAATGGCGTGCGAAACATCGCGTACGGCGTCCCCGCTTGCCGGCCCCATTCACCATGCAAGCGGTCGTTAGTGCTCGACGCTTTGAAGTCCTCATCGTATTTTTCTCGCGGGATCAGCCGCACCAGAATCGCCAACCGGTTGGTGTCCATTACCAGCAAATGTCGTTGCGGATCGTAAGCCGCGCTGCCCCAATTCACCCCGCCGACGCTCCCCGGAAACACAATCGAGCCCTTCACGCTAGGCGGAGTAAAAATCCCTTCCGATCGCGCGGCTCGTATCTTGTCCGCGCACGCCTCCTTTTCTTCCGGCGTTCTGCCCCAGGCATCCTCGGGACTCAATTTCTCCGGCACCATCGATATCGTCGAAGCCGGTTGCGTCGGCCAAGCATCTTCGCCCGGAATATCGCTCTTCGGTGCCGCCCGTTCCTCCACTGGTAACAGCGGCGCCGCAGTCAATCGATTCAGCACAAACACACGCCCCATCTTGGTAGTAATCGCCACCGCTGGCGTCCCATCGCGCCAAGAAAATAACGTCGGCTGCGAAGCTACGTCGTAATCCCACAAATCGTGGTGCACCACCTGAAAGCCCCACACAAATTCGCCGCTGGACGCATGCAACGCCACCACCGAGTTTGCCCACTTATTATCCCCGCGCCGCAAACCGCCGAAATAATCCGGGCTCGCGCTTCCCGTAGGAATGAAAACCAAATCGTGCTCCGCATCCACGGAGAGCGTCGACCACGCATTCCCTGCGCCAGTCCGCGGAGAACTTTTCGACGCCCACGGAATCGGATCCCACGACCAGCGCTGTTTCCCGCTGCGCACATCAAACGCCCGCACGATCCCGCGCTCCAACTCCACCGCGCGATTATCCCCAATCGACGATCCGGTGATCACCAGATCCCCAGCAATCGCCGGAGCGGAAGTCACCTGGTATTGCCCCGCGTCCCGCAAATTCACATCTTTAGTTAAGTCGACCTGCCCGCCAGCGCCGAAATCCGCGCAAGCTTTACCCGTCTCCCCATCCACCGCGATCAATCGCGCATCCAGCGTCCCAATAAATATCCGCAACCGGCATGGCTGCCCCGCCTTTGCCGCGGAATCCTTCCACGCCGAAACTCCTCGCGAAGTAGTCTCCGAAAATCCGTGAGTATTCAGCTTCGGGTCATACTCCCAAATTTTCTTCCCAGTCTCCGGCTCCAGCGCAATCACATGATCAAACGGAGTCGACAAATACAGCCGCCCATCCACCAAAATAGGCGTAGCCTCAAACGCCGCATTCCGCTTCACATCATCATCAACTCCATCCAACGCCCCCGTGCGATAACTCCAAGCCACCTTCAACTGCCCCACATTCTCCCGATTAATCTGCGTCGCAGACGAATACCGAGTCCCACCCGCATCGTGCCCATAACTCGCCCACCCTGACTCAGGCGGGGGCAAATTAAGTTCGCTCGTATGACTGGTTTGTGCCGGCGCCTGCTCCGGCGAGATCAGAACCAACGCCCCGACACACGAGAACTGCAAGAGTGCAGCCGCCCGCCACAATTTTGAATTTTTCATGCGCACAGTAATATCCCAGCACAGCAGGGAACGCAACACGCCCAGTTATAGCGTGGTGCGCCTTCTCGGAGCGTTGACTATCTCGCAGGCCTAGCATCCGTCGTTCGTTTGCTCCATTCGGTCATGCTCTAAAATCAGAACATCTTGCAGTTCTGACACGATCGGAGTGGTCTTTTGCCGAACTTTCTTTTTGAACATGCTTGGCCAGGAATGGTCCTTTGGGGCCTTCTTTACATCTCCGATTACGCTCTGACGATTACGTGCGCACGCCTTTACGGGCGACAGAAAACAATTGTCTTTGAAGGTAGCTACGAAATTACTCCATTTTTCCAGCGGGACATCAATTCTTTGCGCGTTGTGAGTCCCCGGTTTGTATTCATTTTGTTGCTGACTTTAGGATTTTTGAGCTTCCTTTGGATATTGAATGAAAGTTCCCCGGCGCCCGAGCTTTGGCAATTCGCCTTGGGCGCTTTAATCGGAGTCCAACTAGCTGTGCACATGCGTCATCTTCGCAATCTTTTTCTCTTTCGCTCAATCAATAACACCGATTTGATTCGTGGCCGCATTGAGTACAGCTGACCTGTAATTCTTCGGGCCTCGTCATGGGAGTGGCTCGCATTTTCTGGTTTCTATTTCGTGCTGTTCGCCTTCACAGGAAGCTGGTTCATTTTGGGCGGCGTAGTAACTTGTTTTTCGACGTTCGTAAAGAACCGCAGGCTCGCAGCCAAACTTCATACAAATCTTCTGAGAGTCCCAATCTCCGGAGCAGACCTGAGGGTTGTCGAGTAGTGCCTGAATAACGCTGTCGGAGACTGAACGGACCGCGAGGAACTCTACGAGGGTATTCCGGGTTGGTTAACGCTTATTTTCGTGCAAACCGCCGACAAACGTAACCGCCAGCAGAGCAGGGAACGCAACACGCCTGCTCGGCGAAGGCACAGAGTGTTCGCGGCCAACGAAAGCCAGCAACATCGGCGACGGCCTTTTCCAGCTGGATGCACCTAATCTTTATGTTGCATTGACGCGCCGTTCAAAGTTATTGGTTTTATGTTCGAAGACCATGCTGATCGATCCGAGGCGACAATGAGAAATCTAATCTACGCAATCAACCTTACCCTGGATGGCTGCTGCGACCATACCAAATTCAATCCCCCTGACGATGACGAAGTACTTGAACATTACACGCACCTCTTGCGAGATTTTGACCTGCTCGTCTATGGGCGTAAAACCTATCAATTGATGGTTCCTTATTGGCCTGATATCGCAAAAAGCCAGTCCGAGACAAAAGCGGATATCGAATTTGCTCAAACCTTTGTCTCCA
>DATMOS010000139.1:0-7708 GCA_035568155.1 Verrucomicrobiia bacterium
CTGCCGATCATGAAGCAAATTACGGAAGCGCTTGAATATGCTCATGAGCGCGGCATCGTGCATCGCGATTTGAAACCGGCGAACATAAAAATCAAGCCGGACGGCACCGTAAAAGTTCTGGATTTCGGTTTAGCTAAAGCCCTCTCCGATGAGTCTCGGCCCACGGACATTTCGAATTCCCCGACACTGACTGCTGCGGCTACCAAAGCAGGATTGATCCTTGGCACGGCCGCATACATGTCGCCGGAACAAGCTCGCGGAAAAGCCGTGGATCGCCGCGCGGATATCTGGTCTTTCGGCGCAGTGGCCTTCGAGATGCTCACCGGCAAGATGGCTTTCAAAGGCGATACGGTTTCGGACACTCTGGCTGCGGTCATTCGCGGTGAACCGGAGTGGAGTTTGCTTCCGGCCAATGTGCCGAACGAAATCCAGCAACTGATCCGACGGTGCTTGAACAAAGATCCGCGGCAGAGATTGCAATCCATCGGCGAAGCGCGGATTGCCATCGAAAACGTGATCGAAGGGCGCACGTCCCCGATGCGGAATTCAGGCATCAGCGCGGCGCCCAGTTCTGTCATCGCTCCGGAGAAAGAAAATCGAGCGCTAAAAATAGTCGCGGGATGCGCGTTGGCGGCATTGCTTATCGCGGCGGGTTTTTTAATGGCGAATCTGTTGCATCCCGGAAGCGCGAGGGAGAATCTGCCAATACGCTTTGCGATTCTGCCTCCGCCAGGCACGTCTCTTAATTCCACTTTACGCGCGGTGGCCATTTCCCGCGACGGGACTCGCATCGCCTTCAGCGCCAGCAGCTCGGACGGCCCGCGCCTTTATCATCGGGACATGAACTCGGCATCTTCTCTTCCCATCAGCGGCTCGGATGGCGCCGTAAATCCGGCGTTCTCACCAGACGGAAGATGGCTGGCTTTTTTTGCCGGCGGCAAATTGAAAAAGATCTTGCTCGATGGTGGCACTCCGGTAGTCATTGCGGACGCAATAACTTCCCCGAAGGGACTGACTTGGGGGACCGATCACAACATTTACTATGCGCCGTCATTTAGTTCAGGAATTCTTCGCGTCAGTGATGGCGGAGGCACACCGCAAGCCGTAACAAAACTGCAAGCGGACAAAGGCGAACTGGCGGATTTTTCTCCGGACCTGCTTCCGGACGGTAAGACGTTGCTGTTCACCGCATTTTCGGGCGGCAACCTGGACGAAGGAACGCTGGTGGCGCAAAAAATCGGTTCCGACGAAAGGAAGGTCATCGTCGCAAAGGGTGCCGATGCACATTTTTTTGCTCCTAACCATTTGTTGTATATGAACACCGGTAATCTGTTGGCAGTGGAATTTGATCCCGCTAAGCTGGAGACCACAGGCTCGCCTACCGTGGTCGTTCAAGATGTGCAGCCCGCGACGGGATCAGCGCAGTACGACGTGTCGGGAAACGGCACGCTCATCTACGTAAATGGCGGGAAACAGGCGGTGGAGAACAGCCTGGTTCTGGCGGAGCACGATGCCAAAGTCCAGCCGCTGCCCGTCAAACCGAATCTCTACGAATCACCGCGGTTTTCTCCAGACGGGAAGCTGCTGGCGCTAACAGTGCGCCTGCCGGACCCGGATATTTGGGTGTACGACATAGAACGCGGAGCGCTGCGGCGAATCACGTTCGCACCTGGCGAAGATGAACTGCCGGTTTGGTCGCCCGATGGAAAGCGCATCGCGTTCGCTTCCAATGGCCGGCAGCAGGCTTTCATGGTGGCTGTGGATGGAAGTGGGCAGGAACAGCCGCTGATGAAGAATGAATCGCATTTCCATTTGCAATCGTGGTCGCCGGACGGAAAGCTTATTGCGTACGAACGTTTAGGAAGTTCGGGCCAGTACGAAATATGGATGCTGCCGCTGGGCGGCGACGGAAAGCCATATCCGTACCTGGTTTCGCAATTTCATGTCAACCAACCGGCCTTCTCAGTGGACGGCAACTGGTTGGCGTACACCTCGAACGAGTCTGGGCGAGCTGAGGTTTACGTGCAGCGATTTCCGGGACCGGGCGAAAAAATTCAGGTTTCCACGGATGGCGGAAATCATCCAGTGTGGTCACGTGACGGGAAGCAACTGGTTTACGAAAACGCAGGGACCCTTTGGGCCACCGAAGTTTTTGTGTCGCCCTTCCGCGTCGGTAAATCGCGCGTCCTGTATCAAGGGGACATCTGGAATGACGCCGCAGGTCCAAACTACACCCTTGCGCCAGGTGGCCATCGCATTGTGGTGGTGGAGCGGATCAAAGATCCCGACGGTGGCAACGTGAAAGTAGTGGTGAATTGGAATCAGGAATTGCAGTCACTGGCTGGCTCCAAATAGCTGATTCGAAGGCCGCCTTCAACTGCGCATCGCCGCAAAATTAAAAAGACCAACCGCTCTCTCAGGACGGTTGGTCTTTTTCACGGAATGACCGCGTTAATGATTCCGTGGTGCTCTAGCTAAACCCAGAATCTGCAGCTAAATCGAAACGATCAAATCCAACGGTTAAGAACTATACGGGACGGCGATGCGGCCGGCTTCCCAGTTCTTCCATGGCGGCCGCTGCGCGACGTGCCATGCTCGCGGCGGGACTCCTGCGTTCGGCCATGCGAGCCACACTGACTTCCCAGACCTTTTGCAGCATATAAATGCTGGAGACCAAAACGAAGATCACGGCGAATCCGGCGGCGAACAGTGCGAAGGCAGCCAGTAGTTCCTGTACGAAATACAACTGGGCGGCAACCACAGCTGCCAGGAACCACCACATCCACTTGCGGTTCTTGTCGTCGGTTTTTGTCATTGGCTTGTCTCGATCCCCTTGGGTAGCTTCACTGATTAGATTGCGGTTCGTTCCCTTGCGGTGCAGCTACTGTCCCTGTGGGCTAAGCGTCTCGCACCTGAACCATTAGACACCTTGCGCAAGGCAAAATCGATGGTACAGAAGGTACATTTTTGCGGTCAAACGAGTCTACTAGTACCCAAGCTGCCAATGTTGGTGGGCTATCATGATGAAAACAATAGGCATTCTACCCATACTTAAATGCAAAATGGTTCGGCTCACCTTCGCTGTACTTCACCGGAGATACTGTACGTCGGGGCAGGCGGACAGGCCTTTCGTGAGAAGTTAGAGGTACTGGATTGTAGGACTCCGGCGACCTGAGGTTTTAAAGGACTTAGGGGCGTTTCAAGATACGAAACTGCAGTTCTAAAGGAGTTATACCGATCATGGGTAGGGGCTTGGAGGCCTCAGACCTCATCGTTCATAGGCAGGCGCATAGATGATAATTCTAAAGGACTTATGGACTTATCGGCGAGACGCTTGCCCAAGATTTGTGCCACGACCCAGTGCTGAATCGACTGAAGCGTCCCAAGCTATTTCAGGGCGTACCCAACGTCGAACGGCAACTTGCCGTCGATGTGCAGCACCTTGACCGCGCTGTTGATGCTGTACACGTCTACGAGCCCCACTGCCCCGGGCGTTGTAGTGACCGTACGGAAGACGTCCTCATCGCTTGCGACTATCTTTATCAGCGGGCGCACTTCATTGATCTTGGCGATAGCCGTCTTGGCGTCGGCGGGAGCGGCCCCAAAGAGCTTTTGCACCGCGACATGCATTTCCGGGGAGGTTGGATCCTTTAATACCAAGGTGAAAGTCCGTCCGTCCGGCCACGATTTCTGGGCGCCTTTGCATAGCTTCGTAAATTCCACCATGGTCAGATCCGGCAGGTTGCTATCGGCTGCCACCACCACCGCCATATTCTTAATCGCCGGGTAGGACACCGACACGACCAGTAGGGCACCCGTGAGCACGACGGCGCACGCCGCGAAGCGATAGATATAAGATTGCGCTTTCATTTTTCCCACGCCAACCCTTCAGGGAACTCCCCTGAGTATCCGTATCCGCGTTTTTGCGGACAAGTAGCTGTTGCGCTGCTTGTGCTTACTTGACGACCCCCTGCCTGATAGGCCCCAAGCGTTACCCAGTATGCACACCTGTACTTTGGGTCAGTATCGGCCCCTCTGCCGCCACGCTAAGTTTGCTGCTGATCCGCAACTTTGTGACCCTTGGGAGAGTATCCATGAACCGGATGTATCGAAGCAGTGTTGCGCTGATTTTCCCTCTGCTTTTCGCAGCCCAGTTGATCCGGGCCCAGGAACATCCGCCACGGGTGGAAGAAGCAAAATCGCGTGCGGCCAGCTCCCCACGCATCGCGCCGGCGCCCTTGCTTTTGTTCGGTGCGATCCCGGTGTCAACGCGCTCCGTTGAAGCGCGCAAGTTCGCGGAGCTTTCACTCGATAAATACGAAAACGTGCTGCTGCATGATGCGGTCATTCAGGCGCAGCATGCCACGGAAAAGGATCCCAACTTCGCGCTTGGATATGCGTTGCTATCTCATGCTTCGCGCACGGCCATCCCCAACATCGCAGCCCTGGAGCGCGCCAAAGCTCTGTTGCCGAAGGCCCCACCTGATGAACAATTACTGGTGCGGTGGATGACCGGTATCCAGGATGGCAATCTCCTACCAGCCATTGCCTGCATGAACGACCTTTTGAAGCGTTATCCGAAGAACAAGCACGTTTTGTATCTTGTTTCGGAGTGGCTGTTCGCGCAGCAAGACTTCGACCGGTCTCAGCACATGATGGAATCCTTGTTGCAGATCGATCCTAACTTCCCGCCAGTGCTGAATAACCTTGGTTACTCGTACATCCAGTCCGGCCATCCTGATCCAGTCAAAGCGGTGAAGTACGAGAAGCGCTATATTGCCGCGGATCCCAGTTCGCCGAATCCCGAAGACTCCATGGGAGAAGTGCTGCGTTATACCGGCGATGACCAAGGATCTCTCGAACATTACAGCGCGGCACTGCAAATCGATCCGACGTTCTTTACTTCGCAGCTTGGTTTGGGAGATACGTTGACGTTGATGGGCAAGTACGATGATGCGCGGTTGGAGTACGACAAGGCTGTGTTGATGTCGGAGAACAATCGCGATTTGTTGCACGCTTCTTATCAAAAAGCATTGGTCTATTTCTGGGAGGGCCGCGCCGAGCAAGGACGAGCCGCACTCTCCAACCTTGCTGCGGACGCGGCGCAAAAAAATGAGCCCAACGGGCAATTCGAGATCGCATTTGGATCCGCGATGCTGGCCGCCGATTTCGCCAGCGAACTCCACCAGCTTCGGGCGCTCGAGGAAAAACTTCAAAATACTGTGGAAGGGATGAGCGGATCGGACCGTAGCGGGGCGTTAGCAAACGTGCTGTGCGAAGAGGCACGAGTTGCCTCTCAACACGGTCTGCCGGAAACAGCGGAGCAGGCAATCAGTAAATTAGAACGGCTTGCCGCGCAGTCAGCTAACCTTTTAGTGGAAAACCCTTATGAGACAGCACGCGGATACTTATTGCTATCGCTAGGTGATCTCGCCAACGCGGTGGACGAGTTAAGCGCTAACCGGCTCTCTCCGCTGGCGGTGCAACAGCTGGAAGTTGCCCAACAAAAATTGGGCAATCATGCCGCCGCAGGTGAGACCGCGAATCAATTGAAATATCAACGGGCGCCGACTGTGGAATGGTATCTGACGAGTCAAAACGGCGGCATTACCCGCTAGAATTTTTCTTCCAACTCATTGCCAAAACCGGGCCGACGGCTTTAAGTTTTAGCCGCGGCCCGGATGTCTTTAGTTTCCAAAATTTGTCTGGGAAAACCGTGCCTTAAGTCGCACTTTCACGCATGACGCTGAACATGCAGGTTAGGTTCTAGAACACGCCCTTGCCATATGTCAATCTCAAGCCGGTGGTAAACAGCAGATCGTTATTTTTTAGCCCGAGGAGCGGGGTACTCACATAGCGGTCACTGAGAGTCACCTGCCAACTCAGCCAATTTTTGATCTTGGTTGCCGCAGTGGCGTCCAGTTGCAGCCGGTACTCCCCAGTGTCAGACAGGTTTGGGAAAAAGCTGAATTGTTCCCCTATGGTTGTGCGGCTTCCCAGCTTGGTAGCGAGCGTTTGGCCGAGCACGACCTCGGCGGTCTTGCGGGTTGTGGACGGATTCGGGGGACTGAAGGGCTGCGAATAATATTCCTGGTTATAAGTGACACCGCCAAACACGTCGAAGGTACGGTCTTTTTCTTTAATCAGGTGATAACCCAAGCCGCCGCCCAGGACACTCCGCAAGTTCAAATCCTGAAAACGGTCGTGTTCGAAATCGGCCAAACCAAAAGCAAAGGAACGGCCCCGTAGATTTACATCCACGCGCGCTCCGCCGCGAATGGCGCTGGCGGTAGTGTTGCTGACGCCCGCAATGGTGCTTCGCGCATAAATTTCGGTGGAGTAGAGAGATATTTTGGTGCGTTTCGATGTGCGCGCGGCTTTTCCCGTGAGCGCAAAACTGGTGGAGTCCGAATTTCCTCTGGTGAAACTGAGGCCGGCGTCCACCAACCCCGCCCACAAGTCGATGATGCGCGGGTGCTCCATGCGCATGTAGACGTCTTGCTCGGCATTATTTCGCACCGCCACGACTTCAGCCTTAGGTGCCTCAATGGGGCCACCGGAAGCGGCTATTTCAAACTTTTCATCTTTGGTGGTGACCACGCCGACGATGGTTTGGCCATTTTTAAGGGCGATGTGAAGCGGTTCGGCAGACACGATAGCCACTACCGCGCTCCACGGGAGCTTTACATCGCCGGCAAATTCGGACTTCAACTCCAATTTATCGTCGTCGGTTTTTACGATGGTGCCGCTCAGGCGATCTCCATTTTTTAGGGTGATTTGATCGGCGAGTGCGGAGGTCGCGCAGACAGACAAAACCAGCAGCAGCAACACATTTCGAGGCACAGTAATTCTCCTTGTGTGGGGCGAAGCTCGATGGGCCCGGGCCGGGCTGACAAATCGTGCGCGTCGAAAAACGCTGTTCGATTTTACCTGATAAGAAGAAGTAATCCTACGAATACCAACGCAAGCGCGGTACGGATGGTACTTTTTGGGGAGTGGCTTCAGATATACTTTGTCGCTTCATGCAGGCTAATGAGATTCAAAGGATGGACTCTTGCTGACTTTATGCTTGCATAGAGCACTACGACTCGCGTTGCTGACCGCGATGTTTGGCGTGACGTGCTGCGGCGCTCGCGCTCAACAGGAACAAAGAGCGTCGTCGCAGGCGCGTTCTGAGCGGCCTACGATTGTGTTTATGACGGATTTTGGCACGGCGAACGATGCGGTCGCTATTTGCAGAGCGGTCATTTTTGGCATCGCGCCGGACGTGCGGCTCACGGATATCACGCATCAGGTGACACCATTTCAGATTGAAGAAGCGGCGCGTTTCCTTGCGGGCGTCACCCCCTACTACCCTGCTGGAACGATTTTTCTGGTTGTGGTGGACCCGGGGGTGGGCACGGCGCGCAAGGCGGTGGTGGTGAAATCGAAGAAGGGCCAATACTTCGTGCTGCCTGACAATGGGATCATAACTCCGGTGGTCGAGCGTGACGGCTTGCAAAGCGCCCGCGAGATCACCAATCGAAGCTGGATGATCAGTGATGCGATTTCGTCTACTTTTCACGGGCGCGATATTTTTTCGCCGACCGCTGCGCACCTAGCCGCTGGTTGGGATTTCAATCAAGCCGGGCCTGAGGTAAAGGAACTGGTGCAATTGGAGCCGAAGACTTCGGTAATGAATGAGCGCGGGATCGATGGTGAGGTAATC
>DATMOS010000140.1:0-4890 GCA_035568155.1 Verrucomicrobiia bacterium
GCGGCTCAACATGGGATGAAGTATCGGACAGTGCAAGCACTCATTGTAGTTCGAGATGATCAGCTTCCAATTGGCCTTCACATCGTAGGCATATTTTTTGAAGGTGCGCAGATCGCGCATCCCCCAAGGACTGAATTTCTCAGGAAGATCTGCCAGTTGCGCTGTAAGCGGTTCCGGCTGCGCCGCCAAATTCAGGAAGATGTGTCCGTCCCACACTTCAGCGTGCACCGCATGCAGCGGGTAGTCCTCTCGGCGAAAGCCGGCTTCGTCCATGTGCGGAGCACCGAGGAGTCTTCCATCCAATCCATAAGTCCAGCCGTGATACGGGCATTGAATGCGACCAGGGAATTTTCCGCGGTCTTCACGGCAGATGCGGGTTCCACGGTGCCGACAAACGTTGTAGAAAGCATGAATCCCACCGCTATTCTCGCGTGTAACAATGAGGCTTTCGCCTGCGACCTCGCACAAAAAATAGTCGCCGGGGTTGGGGATTTGTTCGGTGCGCTCGCTGCAGAACCACATCTGACAGAAGATTGTTTCCAATTCTCGTTCGAATAAATTCGGGTCGGTGTAATAACGGCCCGGCAATGTTTTCGCTTGGGTGCTCATGGATTGCTCAATATCGTACAACAAGATTTACTGGGAGAGTTGGTTTAGACGGTCACATAACTAATACAGGAAGCCTCGGCGAGTTCATTATTTTAAATGCTCGTACACCGCGCGCGCCTCGGTTAGCTGCTGCAACACCGCGGATTTTTCTTCTGCGTTGTTCCAATCTTGAAAGCCCTTTGCCGCCGCGATCATACGATCGATCCAAGCCTCAAAATAGGCGGCATCCTCTTTCTGAATGGGCGAAGAGTCGGCAACAGCGATGTAGATCGGGCTAGTCGTCGCATAGGGATACAAATCAAGCAATGGATACGTGGCTTTTTCGCTCGAAGCCCGAAGCAAACACCAACCGGACTGCAAACCGGAAATTATATCTTCGATGTCGACGCTCTGCCCCTCGGAGTTTAGTTTCAGTTCACGCGCAACCCTGCCATTGCAAATCAACTCAAGATGATTGATGGGCACAAACGAACGCAGCCACGCTGTGACCTTTATCTCGCTGTTCCCTGCCGGCAATTGGAGCGTATCCCCAACTTCTTTCCCATTCAATTTCAGACCAAGGAGCGGCCCGTTGGTCGCAAATGTCTGCCCTCGTTTTACGGCGTTCAACCAAGCGTCGATTTTGAGAGGGCCAATCGGCACTTCAGCGTATACACGATTCAGCCCAACAGGGCCGCGCAGGGACGCGAAGTTTGCCATGGCGTCGGTCCCGGCAGCGGCAGGCAGATGAAATCCGCAATTGAGAAGGCGGTACCACACTTGTGCGGTGGCTTTGTGGTCAGCGAAGCCTAGTGCTTCGATGTAATCCACTTTTCCAAGTGCCAGATCGACGGGCAATTCATGATTTACGGATTCGTCTTTGCTAGGGTCCGGCACGCTGTCGTATGGATGCACATATCCGACCAACGCGTGTTGTTCGTGCGCGAGATCTGCGATGTTCGCATTGGAAGGAAACAGGCTCGCCGCCGCGGTACCTGGATAGCCAGCATACCCGGGCAACAAAATGTTGCTGGTCAAATTGAGAAGTCCCAGGTGCCCCCAATAGCTGGTGTGATATTCCTGGCTATGAAGCACAAATGTTGTCGCAGTCGAAGCGGGGTCCGGCTGAGGGCTGAAATATCTAATGTCCGGAAAGCGTCGCTCTTTATTTACGATGAGGTCTTCCACGATGGAAAGGTTCTCGGCGGCGGCTTGGGCCACTAGATGAGTGGGCGTGTTGCGATACGCGCCACCATAATTCATGTGCACGTGAACATCGCCGCTGACCCAATGCCGACCCGTTTCCTGCGGAATTTTTAGCGGATGGAGATGTACGGTAACTTCGGTATTCTGCGCGGCTGAAATTTTTAGGGTCTGCTGCTCAAATGCGTGCTCGAAACCTTTCATCACTCCGACGTTTATAGTTCCAGCCGGCACGGTCAACTGCGAGAGGCCGGCGCTATGAAAATAGTGGGCTTCGACCGGCCGCTCGGAGCGAACGAAACTATCGTCCGCATGCATCCACGCGTCATCCGGCGCATAGGCACGTTGGTCTTCACCAACGACGAACACACGCGCCGGAGAAGGCTGATTATTTTCGTCCAGCACTCGTATCGTTAACGTACCGGTCGGTCGCAGGTAATTCCGTTTGGTGGTGACGATCTGCGTCTGCCTACCGCCCGGAATTTCTTGTGTCCACAACGAAGTGTTCCCGCCACGATTGGAGATGAATGCGATGCGCTTGCCGTCGGGAGACCAGCGCGGATTGATGTTGTCGAACTCTCCGTAGGAAATTGGAAAGGCGTCGCCACCTTCCGCTGGCATTAGCCAAAGCTGGTGCCACTGTTGACCGAGGTAAGATCCGTAGACCAGTCGTCTTCCATCGGGTGAAAAGTCTGGCCGCGCTTTCCAGGTGGTCTCTTCATAGTGGATTTCACGGGCCGCCGCCCCAGGTTCGGCTTTCATTCGCCAAAAGCCGCCAGTGCCATAAATATGATTGCGATTCGAAACGAATAAAATTTCCGAGCCATCGCTGGACCACACCGGACTAATCTCATGATCGAATTGGCTGTAATAGTATCGAGGAAGTGTGCTGCGGGTTTCTCCCGTAAGCCGCTGGACGTTGGATAATTTGCCTTCATCAAAATCGGCCACAAAAATGTGAAAGCGCCGGTTGTAAGAAGTAGAGACAAACGCTACCCGCTTGCCGTCCGGAGAGAATCGCGGCTCCAGGTTCACTGCGCCCTCAGAAGTAAGCTGGTACGCCTTCTTGTCTCGCAAGTCGAGAACCCGTAGCTCCACCGCATCGTTCACATAGGAGCTGTAAATTATCCATTTGCTATCTGGGGAACAATCGGGCTGGTAATCGTATCCAGCGCCCCAAGTGAGTTGTTCCGCCTGGGTAGATTCCAGATTTTGCCGCCATAGCGATCCAGCCATTGAATAAATGAGCGACTTGGAATCCGGCGACCATGCCACTGCGCCAGGTCCGGTGGTGAGCTGCGGCAAATACATTTCGCGGAAATAATAAGGATGCGGCAAATCGATCTGCTTCAGAACCGGCTCCCGCTGTGCCAGGCAGGAAAATGTCATCGCAATCAGCGACGCCAGCAAAGCAGTAATATGCCGCTGATTCAGGAGACCCTCCAAAGTCGAAACGGTTACACGAGCGTTACAAATCTTACGTTTTGCTCGCACGTCAGTTGCTCGCGACCGGCAAAATAATTCGCGAGGGATGTTCGCGGTCGGCATAAATCGTAATCTGCGCTTTCTTCATATTCGGGGAAATTCGCTCCGAATCGCCGGTTTGTGGATTGCGCGAAAAGTTCGGAAAGAAACTGCCTGAAATCTGAGCGCGGACGCGATGATCCTTTTTGAAAACATTGCTGGTGATTAGATTTTCAAAATGAATCATGTAAACGTAGTTCGGCTCCAGCAATTGGTGCCCGCTTCCTGCTTCGCGATGACTGGCGCGCACCACGTCTAGCCCAGGGCTCATCAGATTAAATGCTGTTCCGTCAGGAGCCACATCGAGCAACCGCACCCACAGGTCTACGTCACGGCAATCGCAGGCCATGTACATCTCTGCGCGAATCGGACCGGTCACTTCCATGTCCGATGTCATAGGAGACGAATCGAATGTGAGCACGTCATTCTGTTTAGCTAAATCCCGGTAATCGTGCGCTCCGGAAGACGAATAAGTGTTTTTCACCGGGTTTTGCGGGTCAGCGAGAAATGTACTGGAACTCTTGGAAGTCACGGGAATTGCCGTCGACAGAGTTCCCACGTGGTGCGCGGCATCATTTTCCTGACCGCTGAACAGATAGTACGGAGTCATTTTCGCGGCGGGCGGCCATGTCTTGCTCTCACGCCACTCATCGCGGCCCATCACGAAATACCGCACGGGCGATTCCCGATCGACACCGTTGTCGATGCCCTTCAGGTAATGATCCATCCAGCGCAGCACTACCTCGTCATAATCAATCGCGGCTGCGGGTCCAAACGTGCGATCTCCCGCTTTCCTTTTCTGGGTCGAATCAACACCGTGAACCCACGGCCCAAGCAAGAGGTGAGTTCGTGGATCAGATTCAGATTTGCGAGCCCGGAGCAAACCCTGAAAGTTGGTCGTAGCGCCTTCCGGGCCATAGTTGTCGTCATACCACGCGGAAAGATTCAGCACGCTAGTGTGGACGTTCGCATATTTGTTGCGGAGTTCGGCCCAGTCCCACCAAGGGTCTTCCGGCGGATGGCTGAGCCAGTCGTAGTAATACGGAGCGATTCCCTGCAACTCCGTTAATTTATTCAGCGGAACCTCAGAAAGCATCTTCTCGCCTTGCTTCTCCCATGCCTTAATCGCCTCGGGGTAGGTTTTTGGCCCCGGTAAATTTCGCTTCACTCGAATATCGGGCGCGATGTTATCCCATATCCACTCGATCCACGACAAATCCCAAGCGCCTCCGGCGTAAAAGAAATTTTGCGGTGTTGAAAACGTCATGGCTGGAACCATGGCTTTCAGATGTGGAGGATTCTCTACGGCCGCCAACCATTGCACCGCTCCGGGATAGGAAAGCCCGAAGCTGCCAACGTCTCCGTTGGACCAACTCTGCCGCGCGGCCCATTCAATCGTGTCGAAGCCGTCGTGGCCTTCGTTTTCGTACGGACGAAATTCACCGCCGGAATCATAGCGGCCACGTACATCCTGGATGAGAACGGCGTAGCCACGCTCTACGGCGTGGTCGAACGTCGTGTATTCCTTCTCGGCAGATTTTCTGCCGTACGGCGTGCGGTACACCAGCACGGGAA
>DATMOS010000141.1:0-15741 GCA_035568155.1 Verrucomicrobiia bacterium
ATGCGGAGCAGTTGCTGGACGATTTGAAATTGCTGGAAGGCGGATGGCCGGAGCGGGTCATCACCATGCAGCGGAATTGGATTGGGAAGTCGACTGGGGCGAAGGTGCGGTTCGCGGTGGCGGATTTTGGGAACAACAAAACAGGTAGCGTGGGACAGGAAGGGTCCGAGTCCAGCGATGGAAAACCCCCACATTCAGAAGCGGCATGTGGGGCACCCGACGGAGTTAAAGATAGCGCTGCCGCCGAGACTATCGAAGTATTTACTACGCGCATTGACACCATTTACGGTGTTAGCGCGTTGATTCTGGCGTCGCGACATCCGCTCGTCGCGAAATTATTGGCGGACTCAAGCGAAGAGTCGACGGCGAGCGCGAAGTTGGCGGAGATGCAGCAGAGTACTGTGAAGGCGGAAGAGCTAGAGACCGCGGACAAAGTAGGATTTTTCACCGGACGATACGCGGTGAATCCATTCAATGGCGCGGAGATTCCGGTGTGGGTGGGGAACTTCGTGCTGATGGAGTATGGAACTGGCGCGGTGATGTGCGTTCCGGCGCATGATGAGCGCGATTTTGAGTTTGCGACGAAGTATGGATTGGCGATTCCGATCGTGGTGCAGCCGAATGATGGGGAAGCACTGAGCAAAGCTACTTTGAACGAAGCGTTTACTGAATACGGCACGAGCGTGAATTCGGGGCCGTACAGCGGGCTGACGACGGAAGAGGCGCTCGATCGGATGTCGGAGGAAGCGGAAGCGAAAGGATTTGGAAAACGCGAGACGGTGTTTCGGTTGAAGGATTGGGGAATTTCGCGGCAGCGGTATTGGGGCACGCCGATTCCGGTGATTTATTGCGCGAAAGATGGAATGGTGGCGGTGCCGGACGCGGATTTGCCGGTGTTGCTGCCTGAAAATGTGAAACTGACCGGTGAAGGAGAGTCGCCGCTGGCGGCTACGCCGGAATTCGTGAATGTGAAATGTCCGAAGTGCGGTGGCGATGCGCGGCGAGAAACGGACACGATGGATACGTTCGTGGATTCGTCGTGGTATTTCTATCGCTATTGCGATCCACACAATGATAAAGCGCCGTTTGATAAGGGCAAGGTGGCGTACTGGTTTACGATTGACCAGTATATCGGCGGGATTACCCATGCCATTTTGCACCTGCTGTACTCGCGATTCTGGTGCAAGGTGATGCGCGATTTGGGATTGGTCAACCATAGCGAGCCGATTGCGCGGCTGTTCACCCAAGGCATGGTGCAAAAGGGCGGAGTGGCAATGTCCAAGTCGAAGGGGAATGTGGTTGGGGCGGAGGAGATGGCTGACAAATACGGCGCCGATACCGGGCGCCTGTATACGTTATTCGCGGCGCCGCCGGAAAAAGATCTGGAGTGGAGCGAAGAAAGCATTGAAGGATCGTGGAGGTTTTTGAATCGCGTGTACCGCTCGGTGGAGCGGCATGCGGAGACGGCGCGAGCGGTGAAGGGCGCGAGCGGAGCGGCTAATGGTAAATCGATTACGCCAAATTCCGCGAAAGAAAAACAATTACTGCGCAAGACGCATCAAGCGTTGCGACGTGTTACACAGGACTTTGAGACGCGCTGGCACTTTAATTCGGCGATTGCGTTGATCATGGATTTGACGAATGAAATTTATGCGATGGAGCCGCTGGATGAAGGTGTGCGCCCTGAAGTGCAGCGCGAAGTGCTGGAATTGTTGACACTGATGTTGGCGCCGATGACGCCGCATATCGCTGCGGAATTGTGGGAAATGCTGGGTCACGAAGAAGGGCAATGGACCGCGGCGTGGCCGGCTTTTGATGCGGAACTGGCGCGCGAGACCGAAGTGGAAATCGTGGTGCAGGTGAACGGACGGGTGCGCGGAAAATTGAAAGTCGCAGCGGGAATGCCGGAAGAGCAGGTTATTCCGCTTGCGCAAGCGGAACCAAGCGTGACGCAGCATCTCGACGGAAAGCGCGTGGTAAAACATATCTTCGTGGCAGACAAACTCGTAAACCTGGTGGTGGCGTAATGGCGAGTACGGCGAAACCAGTGCATGACCAAGTCGGCAGTATGGAAGCGGAACTGGGCGGCGTGGTGGTGCTGGATTTTGGCGGGCAGTATACGCAGCTGATCGCGCGGCGGATTCGCGAGCAGCAAGTGTTTTCGTCGATTTTGCCGTGCACTACGTCGATGGAAGAGCTGATGAAGCTGGAGCCGGTTGGCGTGGTGTTGTCAGGTGGGCCGAGCTCGGTGTACGACCCGGAGGCTCCGAAGTGCGATCCAAAATTGTTGGCACTGGGCGTACCAGTCCTGGGGATTTGCTATGGGATGCAGTGGATTGCGCACACGCTGGGCGGCAAAGTGGAGCGAGCGGAGCGGCGAGAATACGGACGAGCGCAGCTGAATATTGAGAGTGGCGATGGCGCGTCGGATTTATTTACCGGCGTGGCACCGTCATTGAGAGTGTGGAACAGCCACGGCGACCACGTGATGATGTTGCCGACGGGATTTCGCACTGTAGGGCGGACAGCTAATGCGGTGGCGGCGGTGGAAGACCGTGCGAGAAAGATTTATGCGGTGGAGTTCCATCCGGAAGTGAATCACACCGAGCAAGGCACAGAGATCCTGCGAAACTTTTTGTTCCGGGTGTGCAAGGCGGAGAAGAAGTGGAGCGGCGCGGCGTTTATCGAAGAGACGGTGGACGCCATTCGCAAGAAAGCGGGGCCGACGAGCAGGGTGATTTGCGCGTTGAGCGGCGGGGTGGACTCCACGGTGGCGGCGGCGCTGGTGCATCGCGCGATTGGCGACCGGCTGACTAACATCTTTGTTAACACCGGCATGCTGCGGAAGAACGAGTTTACCGAGACGCTGGAGATGCTGCGAGAGCGGCTGGGCCTGCGGGTGATTGGGATCGATGCGTCGGACAGGTTTTTGACGCGGCTTGAGGGCGTTAGCGACCCGGAGATCAAACGGAAGCGGATTGGCGCGGAATTTATCGCGGTGTTTGCGGAAGAAGCGCAGCGGTTGCAACGCGAAGAGGCTCACGGGGAAATTGGCTTCCTGGTGCAGGGGACACTTTATCCCGATGTAATTGAATCCATTTCGGTTCGCGGACCTTCGGCGACGATCAAGACGCACCACAATGTGGGCGGTCTGCCGGCAAATATGCCGTTTGCCTTGATTGAGCCGTTGCGGGACCTGTTTAAGGATGAGGTGAGGCGGATTGGCAGGGAACTGGGTTTGCCGGAAGAAATTTTAGTGAAACATCCGTTTCCAGGCCCCGGATTAGCGGTTCGGTTACTAGGCGAGGTGGCTCGGTCATATTTGCTGACTCTTCAGGAAGCGGATGCGGTGGTGGTGGAGGAGATCCGGCGGGCAGGATTGTACGAAAAAGTGTGGCAGGCGTTCGCGGTACTGCTGCCGGTACGCAGCGTTGGAGTGATGGGAGACGGCCGGACTTACGGGTTGACTGTGGCTGTGCGAGTGGTGCAAAGCGACGATGCCATGACCGCGGATTGGGTGAGATTACCTGGGGATGTCCTGGAACGAATATCGACTCGGATCGTGAATGAGGTTCCGGGGGTAACACGGGTGGTGTATGACATCAGCTCGAAGCCGCCCAGTACGATTGAGTGGGAATAGGTTGCGGCGACATAAGGTTTAATAAAACCGGCCGACGGGAATGGAATCAAATTAAGTTGGGTATGAGTTGCGCGAAGCGTGAAATGATCAGAAAAGGGGATAGGGATGCAACGACCGCGCAGCCGGGGTGAATGCGCGGCCCTGTAGCACCAGGTAATTCTAACCGGTTAGCTGAGGGTCAATAAAAAAGCTAACCGCAGTAAACTACCTGTTGGCCATTTTCTGAGCCATATACAGAATCAGCTTGCGGTCTTCATCTTCAACTTTGCTGAGAAGACGGCGCAGCTTGTTGAGGAAACGAGCTTCTTTCCCAACACTGCCCCAGGCGATATCGTCGGACGATTTGCGCTTGGGTAGATTGGGAAGCTGAGGTGGCTCTTCACCGTCGTAGAAGAGTTGATAGAGTGGGCACTCGAGGGCACGAGCCAGTTTCTCGAGCGTTTCGATGGCCGGAACAGTGTGGCCATTTTCCACGCGGGAGATATAACAACGAAGTAACCCGGTTCGCTTCTCGATGTCGCCCTGGGAGAGTTTCTTTTCCTCGCGCATTACGCGGAGGCGGTCACCAATAATCATGTGGGCATTATTCCATCTGGTATGTTATTAGGCAAGTAGAAAGTTGCTACTCATGGAAGTGAAACATTTGATGCAGTTGACATCATACCTGACGGAAACCGCGAGAGCGTGGAGCGTAACCAAATCAACATGGCACACGTCCCAAAAGTAGCCCCGCTTGAGCCCAGCCCCAAGCGCTCCCCGAAAGCGGCCGACGCGGGGGGTACCGGGGCGGCGCCGCAGGCCAAGGGCACGTACGATCGTGAGCTGGTACGACGTGCGCAAGCGAACGATAAGGAAGCTTACGAAGAGCTGATTAAGCGGCACCAGCAGCGGGTGTTCGCGGTAGCCGCGGGCATCCTGCGGCGGCATGAGGATATTGAAGACATCGCGCAGCAAGTCTTCGTAAAGGCATACTTTTCGCTGAAGCGGTTTGATGGCCGGGCGGCATTCAGTACGTGGCTGTATCGCATCACACTGAATGAGTGCTGGGACCTGTTGCGCAAAAAAAAGGTGCGGCCGCTGCTGTATGAGTCGGACTTGAGCGAAGAGCAGGCGCAACGGGTGGCGGACTCGGAGTCCGACGGCGCGGGGCCGGACGTTCGGCAAAGATTGGAGAATCAGCAAAGGGTGGAGCAGCTTTTGGAAGGCTTGGAGGAACGGGACAAGCTGATGCTGATTCTGAAAGAGGTGGAGGGTTTCTCGATCGAGGAAATTGCCGAAGTGCTGGATTTGAATGCCAACACTGTGAAGGTACGACTGTTTCGCGCACGTGGGCGGGTAGTGAGGCAGGCGGCGGAGCGGGAAAAAAGCGCGAAGGGTGGTACTAGCGCGAAGAAGTAGACGGCAGGCGTTGGAACGAGAAGCAAGGAGATACAAATTATGTGGGACAAATTGAGGAAAGGGAAGCGGCTTTGCGAGCAATACCGGGAGGCGCTGGAGGATTTGCCGCCGGATGTTGACCAGAGTATGGCTTCCTCGTCGTTAGGTAACAGCTTGCCCGTCGAGGTGCGGGAGCATGCGCGAGAGTGCAATGCATGCGAAGAGGCGGCGGAGATATTCTGGACGTCCCGAGAATTATTGGCGGGGCCATTAGAATTGGCGCGCGAGTGGAACAGCGCGACGAGTGACGCCAAGCCGTGGTTTGCGGCACGGGTGATGGCCAAGATCGCCGAGCGCGAGATGGAAGGTCGAAGAGCGTTGGCGGAATGGAGCGGCGCAGTCGCGAAGTTGGCGTCCAGACTGGCGTGGGTTTCTGCGCTGTTGCTGTTGGTGGGCACCACGTGGTTTTACGGGCCGCACGGTGGCCAACTGGGTACGCCGTCGGTGGAGTCGAAAGCGCAAGGCACTCAACAATACTTGTTTGATAGCGCGGCAGGGCAGGGCACGGTGGACGATGCTCTGGTAAGTCCGCCTGAAAGGTAAACCGGAGAAATAAAAATGACAGAATCGTCGACAACGCGTAAAGCCGCTCTGTGGGTGGGATTGGTATTTTTGCTGGGCGTTGCGCTCGGAGGATTCGGCGGGTACATATTTGCGCACCAGAAATATACGGTGACGAATGCTGGCGCGCCGCCTTCCGATGCGGTAAGGCGCGCGCAAAAGGTGCGGGAACTTACTTCTTTAGCTAACCTGACGCCGGAGCAAGGTCAACAAGTCGATGCCATCATTGCCGATATCCAGACCCAGATGAAGAGCATCCGCAAGACGCTGGAGCCGCAATTCGATGAAGCCCGACAGAGGGGGCGCGAGCGCATACGCGCGATTTTGAGCGCGGAGCAGAGACCGAAATTTGAAGAGTACATGCAGAAGTTAGATGAGGAACGAAAGCGCAACGCGCAGTAAGTATTTGCTGTTGATTTTTGAAGTTCTGCACTTCAAAAGGGCCACTACTCCTCCCTGGCTCACTTCCGGTGTCACTTTACTTCCGCACTCGCTCATTCTTGCCCAGAAGGTCGGAAGTCCAGTTCAAAACACGACATAGCGATGAACATATCCATGATGGATTGATTGACCGGTGCCTAGGCGGCTAGTAGAGTTTTTCATTGCACGCAAAATCGTTGAGGCCAACCAGGAGACAATGCATGACGCGGATCGGTGTGGGTACAGGGGTGGTCTGTCTGGCGGTGGCGAGTTACGGTTCCGTGTACGCCGGGGCTCAAGCCAGCCAGGACGCGGGCGCAAAGCAGAGCGCGCCGAATGCATCGGACGCGGCGCAAAAAGACCCAGGTAAAAAAGAGGGCGCTACAATCGAAACGAAGCGGGGCGAAACGGAGCGGGCGAAAAGCGTTACCGTGAATGTGGTGTTCGCGGGGGACACGAAATTCGTCGATGCAGTGAAAACTATCTGTCAGGACCCGCATGCGGATAAGTTGCAGGATTGTTTTGCTACAGAGATGAAGAAGGCTGGCGCATCGGCCGCGGCAGTCGAATTTTCCAGACAATTGGGCGAGCCGGGATTTGTGCGCGACTTTAGAGCGGCTGGGCCGGTGGATATTGCTTATGTGCTGTATCCGTATCGCGCCAATGAAAATCAATCGTGGGTGATTGTGAATGGGACTCCGCCGGCCATCGATGTGGACAATTCCAAGCTGGTGACTATCGCGGCGCGGGCGTTGAAGAACAATTCTTCCTATACGGGGCTGGCAAAAGCGCATCCGGACCTTTCGCCGTGGCCGGGGGACCGCTACTCGACGGAGATTCCGGATGTGGAAATGGGCGCGAATGGCGGCGTGCATATCATTGTGAATTACCGGCTGCGGGAGAAGTGCCACTCTTGCGCGGTGTTGGGGCATGCGTGGTATTCGTTCGAGTTTGATGCGAAGGGAATTTTCGCGGGGGCGCGGTTGATAGCTATTTCTGTTACGCACGATAAAGGGCCGGTGGCGCGCGCAACGAGCAAAATGGTGGGGACTTCGATCGGAACTTCGGTCGGCGAAGAGTTCACGATTGCGTTGCCTGTGAAAGAGGCGGCGGGTTCAGAATGGATATTGGCGAAGGCGCTGGATACTGCGAAGGTACGATTGATCGAGCACAGCCATGTGGCGCCGCCTGCTGGAAATGGCGCGGCGGGAACTGAGGAGATGTGGAGACTTGCAGCGTTGGGTGCGGGGACGACGCAGATTGAGCTTCAAAGAGGCGCGGAAAAACCCATCACCTTCAGAGTCGTTGTGAGAGGCAGAGGCGCGGGCCCGGTCGGTTCGTCCCCAACGAAACAATAATTCAACAAAATTTCAGCAACTGACGATCAGAAGGGGATGTCTTCGTCGGAGATTTCGGGGCCTGCTGGTGCGGTTGAGCCGCCCGCAAATGGATCATCGGGCGGGGCACCGTGAGCATCGAAGTCGTCGGCGTGACGAGCACCACCGCCAGCTCCTGCGCCGGCACTGGCCGCAGCGCCATCCCCGCGACCGCCGAGCATACGGAAATTGCTAGCGACAATTTCAAAACTGGTGCGTTTCTGACCTTCTTTATCCTGCCACTCGCGAGATTGTATACGACCTTCGACAAACAGAAGCGAGCCCTTTTTTAGATATTGCTGCGCGATTTCGGCTTGCTTGCCCCACACGACAATCTTGTGCCATTCGGTACGTTTCTGCTTTTCACCGTTACGATCTTTGTACGTTTCGTCTGTGGCGACAGAAAAATTTGCCACGGCCTGGCCACCGCCGGTGTAACGAGTCTCGGGGTCGCGGCCCAAACGGCCGACAAGAATAACTTTATTTACGGACATGAATTCTCCCTTTGAAATGGAAGATAGCATGCGGCGAATGAAAAAGGAAATGGCCGTCGGACAAAGTAAATTCAGATTGAAACGGTTGGAAGAGGGATGGAAAGCCGATGGAAATCCCGCGGATCTAGTCGACGTCGCTCTAGGTGAATGGCTTGGTTCGGCGAAGATTGGCTGGTTTAGATTCCTGGAAAAACCAGAGTCAAAGACCCCACGTGCAAAACCGGCACATGGGGCACCCAAATTCAATCAACGGTATCTGGGCCAACCGGGGCGTTGAACAAAAGCGGCGGAAGCGGCGTATGTAAGTGAGAGACGTATTCTCCCGAGGTGCGAGTGTGCGCGGATGGCTGGCAATTTTGGCTGCAATTTGTGTGACGCTGACGGGCGGGGCTGCTGCATCAGCCCAGGAAGCGATCCGAGTGGACGTGAACCTGGCGACCGTGGCGTTTACGGTCCGCGACGCTAACGGGGCGCTTGTCGATAATTTGACCAAAGACGATTTCGAGATTGTGGAGGACACCGTGCCGCAGAAGATCGCGTACTTTGCACGAAGCGCGGACGTGCCTCTGACGCTGGGCTTGATTGTCGATGCCAGCGGCAGTCAGGAACACTTCGCGAAAAAACACCAGGGCGATCTGGAAGTTTTCTTGAAGGAAGTGCTGGCGTCGAAAGACCGCGTGTTTCTGGTGGGATTTGGGAATCATATACGGCTGGTGAACGATTTTTCTCATTCGAGCGGTGAATTGATGGAATCCTGGAAGCGATACGAGAAAGAGACGCAAAAGTTTCCGGAGATTGGGCCGCCAGAGAGGCGCGATTTAGGCACGGCGTTTTATGACTCAATTTATTATCCGGTGACGGAAAAATTTGGAAAGGAAGAAGGGCGAAAGGCGTTGCTGATGTTCAGCGATGGGGAGGATAACTCTAGTTCTCACGACATGATGACGGCCATTGAGACGGCGCAAGGCGCAAACGTGGTGGTCTACACCATCCGCTACACGGAGCGAGCGCACGGAAAATTGACGGCGCGCAATCAATACGGGATGCGGGTGATGGACCGCATCGCGAAAGAGACGGGAGGGGCGGCGATCGATGGAGAAATGACCGATCCGCACACTTATTTTCACGAAATTGCCGAGGAATTACGGAGCTCGTACGAGTTGGCGTATTACCCCACGAATGCTGCTAAAGATGGATCCTTTCGCAAAATTGTAATCCGTGCGAAACGCGAAGTGCTGAAGGTGCGGGCGAAAACGGGATATTTCTCACGGTAGGCTGCACGATTTGTAGCGCTAGCAGCGTTCCTCAACTCCGATCTAGGAATTCGCTCAGCCCCCACTAACGGCAGGAACGATCGAAATCTCAGATCCGGTGGAGACCGGACTCGCGAGTCCACCCGTATATCGGATGTTTTCGTCCTCGATGAAAATGTTGATGTGTTCTCGCACTTGTCCTTGCTCCGTGACGATGCGATCTCGAACGCCCGGGTAGACGGTCCAGAGCACCGACAAGGCCTCATCCAAAGTTGCGGGCGATTGTTCGATCTTGACTTGGCTGTGTCCCGCGGTAAATTGGCGCAAAGGCCCAGGAATGTGAAAGATCATCGGCACATTCACCTCTTGTTTCTGCGCGGCTTGCTTTTGGATACCGATTTCGTTCGATGTGAAGTCGCCGGCGCTGCCTTAGCGACCGACGGCCCTACGCCGCCGGAGGCGTCGTCGACGACCGCAGTCCGTACGCAAACCACTGACGGCAACCCTTCCAATATCTTTTGCCATGTCTTTCCTTCATCGCGCGAACCAAAGAGCTGCCCGCTGCGGGTACCGAAGTAAATCCCCACTGGATCGAATGAATCCGCGGTCATGGCATCACGGAGGACGGTTTCGTAAGCACGCTTTTGAGGCAAGCCGCGCATGAGAGGCTCCCATGAAGCACCACCGTTGCGCGTTCGATACACTCGCAGCCGGCCATCGCATGCGCAGCGAAACTCATCGGACTCCACTGGAACTATGTACACACAGTCGGGATTTCTGGGATGCATGACCACGGCAAAACCAAAATCCGAGGGCACTCCGTTGGCAATGTCGGTCCAGTTTTCGCCGCAGTCGTCAGAGCGATAGAGTCCCCAATGATTTTGCAGGAAGAGCCGTTCGGGGCGACTAGGATGCATGGCGATTTTGTGCACGCACTGCCCAAACTCGGGATATTTGTTGGGCATGAACATCGCGCGGATGCCTTGGTTTTGAGCCGTCCAGTTGAGTCCACCATCGTTGGTTCGGTATACGCCCCCGGACGAGATCGCCACATACATGCGCTGCTTGTCGGCCGGGTCGAGCACAATGGTGTGCAAAGCCAGTCCACCGTTTCCAGGCATCCAGCGGGCACGATGTGGATGATCGAACAGACCACGCACTAACGACCATGTTTCCCCGGCGTCGCGAGTTTCAAAAAGCGCAGCTGGCTCTACGCCGCAATAGAGCACGTCAGGTTCCTCGGGTCGACCGAGTGTTATTTGCCAGATGTTTTTCAATGAAACGCCGGTGTCAGAAGGGAATCGAATAGGAGCTTGCTGCGGATTGGTCCAGCTCTTCCCAAAGTCATCGCTGGATCGCAGCAGAGTACCCCAATAGTTCTGCGTCGAAGCCCATATGCGGTGCTGGTTCGCGCGGCCGTCGTAAGCCATTGCGTAAACATTGTGTCCATGGAAATACGGACCACCGACCTCCCATCGCTTACGCTGCATGTTTGAGCGAAGGATGAAAGCTCCTTTGGTCGTTCCCAGCAGCAAAAGAAAATCTCCCTTGCGAACATGAGCGTGTCGCACACTGTGCAAGATCGTAGTTCTGGGCACGCCGGGGTCGGCACTCGGATCAGCGGAAACGATCGCACCAGATTGAATGGCTTCCAGAGCGGCCTGAATTTCACCGGAGCGTTGATACCGCTGCGGTGGTTCTTTGCTCAGGCACCGCTGAATAACTGCCCAGAGTCCGGGGGGCACCGGAGGGCCAAGCGGGTTCGGGATTTCACGCAGGATGGCCGAGCTAATCTCAAAGCCAGTGCGTCCTTCAAACGGCAAGCGTCCCGAGGCCGCTTCATAAAGGACAACTCCAAGCGCCCATATATCACTGCGATGCTCGGCCTCTTCGCCACGGAGGATTTCGGGCGCCATATACAGCAGAGTGCCGCTTACGCTGGTGGTGCTTTCTAAAGTCGCAAAGGATCGGGTAGGTCCCTCAAACATGGTGCTACCTACCTTTTTTGCTAAACCGAAATCGAGTACTTTGACCAAGCCCTCGGAAGTGACCACGATATTCGCCGTCTTCAAATCTCGATGAACGATGCCCCGGTCATGCGCGCGGGCGAGTGCGCTGGCAATCTGCACCCCATATCGCAGAACTGACTCTGACGGCAGTCCGCCCTTCGCGCTAAGTTCGCGCAGAGACTTGCCCTCGACGAGTTCCATCACGATGTAAAGCTCGCCGTCACTCTCAGCAACTTCGTAAATTGTGCAGATGTTGGGATGAGCCAGAGAAGAGGAAGCGCGTGCTTCGTGGAGTAGACTCTCGCTCGACGACGTGTCCAGATGAGCGTCCTTCTTGACGACTTTTAAAGCCACATCGCGGTGCAACACCTCATCGTAAGCGCGATAGACAACCCCCATCCCTCCTTCCCCAATTTTCGAGACGATGCGGCAATGACCGAGAATTTGACCGATCACAGGGGCTCCTTGACCGCCCAATGTTAGGCTGCGCTTTGGACCGCCGTCAATAAATGTGGCCTTTCACTGGCCGCGGCAAAACGTTAAATCAACGTGAGCGAAAACTGTTGCGAGTATTTGAGCAAGTGATGACTATCGCCGGCACGATCAGTGATGAAGCACTTCTTAGACTGAGCCCGTTGTATAAAGTTTGTTGCATGCTGGCGATCGGGTCTCGCGTATCGTGACACCTGCGCGAACGGGATTGAAAACATGACCGTAGCAACGACTAATTTGAAAACCGGCCGTTACGTGTTTGGAGTAGCGGCTTTGGCCCATGGCCTCATCACGCTCACCTGGCACGACTCGAGCGACGGGCATCAATTGCGTTACGTTGTGTACGCCGCGGCCGCCGCGCTGATCTTGGGTGGCGCTGCGATTCAGTTCCGCCGGATCGCGAAGGTTGGGGCAGCCGTCCTTGGTGCGGCTTATCTTGTCTCGGTTCTACTGTGTGTGCCGGGAATCGTCGCGGCACCGCAAATCTACAATAGCTGGGGCAACTTCTTCGAGCAGTTTTCGCTGTTGAGCGGAGCAGCGATCGTTTATGCGTGGTTGTCATCAGCGTGGCCGCTGGGAAGGCTTACTCGGATCGGCGGCATTCTTTTCGGCATCTGCGCCGCTTCGTTTGCCCTCGAACAGGCGTTTTATCTCGTCGCGACCGCCAAGTTTGTTCCGAAGTGGATTCCGCCCACTCAGATGTTTTGGGCGGTAACCACAACTGTTTTGTTCGCACTCGGGGCCGTGGCTCTGCTTACGAATCGCATGGCACTTCTCGCGAGTCGCCTGCTGACACTGATGATCGTGGGCTTTGGACTACTCGTGTGGGTACCGTTGGTTATTTCGAATTCCCACAGTCATACGAATTGGAACGAAATCGCCGAGACCTTCGAGATTGCCGGAGCAGTATGGATTCTCGCTGATCTCCTGGGCGAGTATCGGAGTTTACCGAGGTGAAAGTAAATTACTTAATGAGCGCTCGTGTCCTGCGCTACCGTCTCAATCACAGCCGCATGCTCTTCCGCGAATCGCTTCTTTGCCTTCCCACAACAGAAGAGGGATGACTGCTAACGCGGCAATTGGGTCAGCCCAACCGAAATGCCAAATCGCGTTCATCACCAGGCCTATAAGAGCAATCAGGGAAAGATATGCACACAAACCAGATTGGACGGCATCAGCGCGGAGCGCGGAGCTGCCACTAGCTGCTGACAGTTTTCGCTTTTCTGTCGCAAGCCACGGCATAAGCACGGCCGCGGCTATCAGAATCGCAATACCCAGGTAGCTTGTGGTTGGTTCGTTATTCCGCATTAAGCTCAACGCCGAAATCACACTCACACACCCGGCTAATGCGAAAAGTAAAATGCCGGCGATTCGCGACGCGGTTCTCTCCGCGCGAGGTTGCACGAGACCAGAGCGAAAGCGCCAAAGAACGACAATTGCTGAGAGAAGCTCGACTGCACTGTCGCCGCCAAAAGCGAGTAACGCGGGGCTGCGTGCCTGCCATGCCGCACATAGAGACACGACTGCCTCGATACTCATCCACAAGATTGTGATTACTTGAATCTGCTGAATCCGACGGAGCGTGTTTTGTTCGATGGTCTGGGAGAACGCAACCATATGCCCCGATTATGCCATTAAGGATTTATATCGCGGGAACGACGGTCGGGCAGCTCAAAGCTGCTACAATCGTGAGCGGCACTGAACAATGAACGTCCTGCGACATTTGACTGCTACCGTGCTTGCTTTTTGGTTAGGATTTTTGGCGTGCCTGCTCGGTTGTGCGCAGCCGGTTCTCGCTTCCACCCCCTCCAATGCTGAAATTTTCGGATCCAGAACAATTGCGAATGAAGCCGACAGTAAAATGGGCGACGCCGGCTCATGCTGCCATCATCATCACGGAACTTCGGATGGGAACAAGCCAGGTGTTCAGACGATTTCCTGCTGTCCTTTGGACGCTACGCTGATTCAGAAGCAAGACCCGGGGGCAGCTGACAGCGGTCAACACTATGCAGTTGTGTTGATGATCTTCGTACTCAATCCTTCGTTTCGACTTTCTGCCAGCAATGGGATAAACACACCACCCGTTGGTCATGCAGGAAGAGATGTTCTTCTGCAAACTCACATTCTGCGCATTTAGAAATCCGAACCAATCACGGCGCTCCTTCATGCGGATGGTTTGCATCCGCCAACAATAACTATTTCTATTTCAAAGGAGAAAATCATGAAGAAGCTAAAAGTAATGTTGTTGATGGCAGTCATCGCGCTAGGTCTGGCAGGAGCGGCATCAGCTGCTCAAGCAGGCTGCTGCGCATCAGAGGACTGCTGCGCTTCGTGTTCTGGTAATTGCTAAGAGGTAGCTGCCGGAAAGAGAGGCGTGGGCAATCGCCTGCGCCTCTCGCTGTTTTGAGGTGCGAATCGCGAAAGGCATTTATCCGACAGGAGTGATCTCAACGCGAGGCTGGCTGATGTAGACTAAGCTCGCTTCGCTGGAAATGCTGCAATTGCCCGGGTTCTCGCCAGGCACATATGAGCCAAACTCAAAGAATCGCCGATTCTTACCGCGCCGCGACGGTCAAAGGCGCTTGGTACGGACCTTCGCTCGCTGAGTTGTTGGCGCAGGTTTCGCCGGAGCTTGCGACGACGCGGCTGGTTCCAGGATCTCATTCAATTTCGGAGCTGCTGCAGCATTTGCTGCTTTGGAATGAAAGAATTCGCAATACCTCCGCCAGTAATTCGCTGCCGCCTTGGAAGCCCGAGAAGGACTGGGCCGAGCCGCCGATTCCGTGGAACGAACTCGTCTCCAGATGGAGTCAAAGTCGCGAGCTCCTCGAAGACAAGATTCGGAATTTTCCCATCGAGGATTTGGCGAAACAGGTTCCTGGGCGTAACTATCCTTACGAAACTTTGTTTCACGGAGTCGTGGAACACACGATTTACCATTCCGGGCAGATCGCGATGGTATTGAGCATGCTGCAGTCGCGGTCGTTGTAGCGCCTGCCTCGCGGCCACGATAGTTCACTAGTTTGTGTACTTCGTCGGTATGATCCTTTCCCCTGAATTTCGAGGAATCGATGGACGCCGAAAAAGCTCGATACATAGTTCGATACTACTGTCAATTAATGACGACTCCCGAGCGCCTCGCACATAGGCATCTAATGGGTACAGGAAAAGCCACGCATGGCCGCACCGATGCGGTCGCCCAACGTGAGACTGAAAAGAGTTCACATATTGCACGTGAGTTGCTATCGAATGACCCTAAGATTTTGCAACTGGCAAGCGAGGGACTAGATGCGTTCACAGTGCGAACCGCTCAGAGGATTCTCGATGAGCACGGCGGGGAAGTCGCCTTTAATTATTGCCCGCGATGCGGTGCGTTGGCCAAGACACCAAAGGCGCGACAGTGTCGAGTCTGTCGTCACGACTGGCATTCAGCCGCACAGACGACGCAAAGAATAAAGAATATTGAATATCGGTCCGGTCAGGCGTCTTTAATTTCGCGCAGACGGCCATTGGTGACGTCGTAGACGAAGCCACGGACCGCGACACTGGCAGGAATCCAGGGATGGGTGCGGAGCTTTTGCAATTGGTGGCGGACATTTTCTTCGATGTTTTGGAAGGCGTAGAAAAAGGCGGGAGCAACAGCGGCGGTCCCGGTGCGATGCTGGATTCTGGTGCGCAAGTCCTGCTCGCTAGTTAGCATCAATCCGCAATCGGTGTGATTGATAACCATGATTTCCTGAGTGCCGAGCAAATAGTGCGATACGACCAACGAGCGCAGGCTGTCCTCGGTAA
This sequence comes from Verrucomicrobiia bacterium, assembly GCA_035568155.1. GTDB lineage: Bacteria > Acidobacteriota > Terriglobia > Acidiferrales > UBA7541 > Acidiferrum. Next base: position 15,475 of record DATMOS010000141.1, read on the forward strand.
CGATGCCTCCAGCGTTGCGGATGATGTGCGCGTCTCCCGTTTTCAGGCCCAGAGTGCGAATCGAAAGGCGGGTATCCATGCAGGTCAGGACCGCGAGGTTGCGCTCTGGGCGCGGGGTTAGTTTGCGCAATTCATGAGTGCGCGAGTAGATTTCATTTGCTGCAAGCACTTCGTCGATGACGCTCATGGCCGAATAGTTTAGCCCAGCCTCATCCAAGCCGCACGATGAGGCCACACAATTGGCGCAATTTTAGATTGATCTCGGAA
>DATMOS010000142.1:0-21429 GCA_035568155.1 Verrucomicrobiia bacterium
ACTCTGTTTTCTTCGTCGGTCGAATCCGTGATCGAAGACGCCGAAGAACAAGCTCTCTTGGCCGCGTCGATGCAAGATATGGCGCGCATGGGAGAGGATTAACCGTCCTGAAATGCCGCTAGACCCGTCAACACCCGTTGATCCGGGGGACATTTATTGGATTACCCTTCCTTATGTGGGTGGTAGTGAACAATCCGGCAGACGCCCGTGCGTAGTGATGTCGCGCAGATCGTTAAACGGTGGTAACACTGTTGTTGTGGTTCCATTGAGCACGAATATCAGCAAGGCCAGCGCCCACAAAGTCCTTCTTCCGATTGCCGAAATTATTAGAGATATCGGTTGCGATTCAGAAATTAAGCCGAGCGTAGCTTTGTGTGGTCAAGTCCGCTCTGCGGACAAACGAGCGTTCGAAGGCAAAATTGGGAAGCTCTCGCAAAATGCCGTGCTCGCGGTCCAACTTGGTTTGACCTATCTTTTTGACATACGCTAACTAGATTACGCGTGGCGTGGCAATCGCGGTTGCAAAACCGCTAGGTGACCGCTAGACCGAGCTGTTGCCCAACTTCCTTTTTCGTTGCCCATCTGTTGCCCAAAAAGATAAAAATATGTACCAAATGCCGTCAAATGACGCCTAAAACCGGTATCGTAAATGATTGAAAAGATTCAAACGGTAGTACCAGCCAGTGTTTTTCAAGACCGCCGGTTTCAACCACTCACCCACTCCTCCGTTTTTAATTCTAACCGATCCTGTGAATTGGAGTGTATTTGAGACAATTTAGGAGTTTCCGCCGCTAGCACGGCCATTTGGTGCACCTCTTATCAATTGTCACGAGGGTCTGCACACTACGGTGGCTGCGCTATCCGTCGCTGTTGCAGATGCGCGCGGATCGAAGACTGATATGTCACCAAATTGTCACTAAAATTTGCACTGCACCCTTTACGAGCTCGGCGCGTCCAATATTCCTGAATTCCCGTAATATAAATGCATGGATTGGTATCACCGTTGAGGAAAGACATGCTTATTCGCCGACCCACCGATTTGACCTATTCAGACGTTACGCCCAAATCTGTCTATACCGAGCGCCGTGAATTTCTGCGCGCCATGGGAATCGCGGGAGCCGCGGCATTTGCGGGCGCCGCTGCGTGGCGGCTCGGTATGCCTCTCGACGAAGTCCATGCCACCAGCAAGTTGGACGTGGCTACGAAGAGTCCTTTCAGCACCACTGAGAAGGAAACGCCGTACAATGATGTGACGCACTACAATAATTTTTACGAATTTGGCACCGACAAAACTGATCCCGCCAAAAATGCACAGAAATTTCGCACTTCGCCGTGGACTGTCTCCGTCGAAGGGGAAGTAAAAAAGCCGCGCAAATTCAGCATGGATGAAATTTTGAAGATCGCTCCTTTAGAGGAGCGCATCTACCGTCATCGCTGCGTGGAAGCGTGGTCCATCGTGGTGCCTTGGATCGGCTTTCCTTTTAGTGAACTCGCCAAGCTTGTTGAACCAACTCCTAAGGCTCAGTTCGTTGCGTTCGAAAGCTTTTTCGATCCCGGGCAAATGCCCCAGGCAAAATATTCCGGCCTGGACTATCCGTACGTCGAAGGTTTGCGGCTTGATGAGGCCATGAACCCGCTAGCGTTGGTTAGCGTCGGCATGTACGGAGAAACGTTGCCGAATCAGGATGGCGCCCCGGTACGAATGGTTGTGCCGTGGAAGTATGGCTACAAAAGCATCAAATCGATGGTGAAAATTCGCTTTGTCGGCAAACAGCCGCCCACCACCTGGAATCGCATGGCTCCCCAGGAGTACGGTTTTTACTCCAACGTGAATCCCAATGTCGATCATCCGCGTTGGAGCCAGGCGAAAGAACGCCGCCTCGGCGAAATTTTCAAGCGCCCCACGCTGATGTTCAACGGCTACGGCGATCAAGTGGCGAGCTTGTACAATGGAATGGACCTCAAGAAAAATTACTAAAACTAGATGCATGCCCTGCTAAACAGTAAGTGGAGCAAGCCCGTAGTCTTCCTGATATGTCTGGTACCCCTGGCGGCGTTAGGCTGGCGAGCGCTTCACGGCGAGCTGACCGCCAATCCCATCGAGTTCATAACCCACGCCACTGGAGATTGGACACTTCGCTTTCTGATCTTCACGCTTTGCGTTACGCCATTTCGTAAAATCCTGCACCTTCCGGAACTGATTCGCTTTCGCCGCATGCTGGGTCTGTTTGCTTTCTTTTACGCGTGTCTGCATTTCACAACGTACATCTGGCTGGATAAATTCTTCGATCTATCGGAAATGTGGAAGGACATCGCCAAGCGCAAATATATCACCGTGGGATTTACGGCATTTTTATTGCTGATTCCCCTGGCGATAACGTCGACCACGGGATGGATTAGAAGCCTCGGGGGAAAGTGCTGGCAACAGCTTCATCGGCTGATTTACTTCAGCGCGGCGCTAGGAGTAATTCACTACTACTGGCTGGTAAAGTCCGCGATAATCAGGCCGCTAACCTATGGAGCAGTTGTGGCGGTTTTATTGCTATGGAGATTATTCGCTTCACTTACAAAGAAAAAACAATTGAGGGTCAATGCCATTACCGTAAGGCCAGTTGGCTAAACCGCTGACCCGCCACCTGACGGTCCGTCAAATTCCAAGCCCCAAAATCGCGGCGCGGGAGTAAGAAACTCGACGCCCACGCGCTGACCGCGGTCATTAGTTTCCCCTACAAAAACGACCCGGCACTCTTGCTCTTCCAGGGTGTCCGGATGTGTGAGCACCAGCATTGCGCCGTCGTCGATTTCGTGTTTTAGAATCAGAAGGCCGCCGTGGCCGTTAACCACCAGGGTTTCGCAGGTCTCGCGAAATTTTTTCCCGTTGTGTGCGCGGCCTTGGGCCTGCATCCGCATTTTATGAAACATGCGGCTACTGCGCCGTTGTGAACTTGAGGTGACTTGGCTCATAGGCAAGTCTTGAATGTTGCAACGTGCATCGTCAATCACCCGTTCAGCGTGGTGTGCTGCAAAGGCAAACGCGAAGAATGTGTGTGGCTTGTACCACGATGCCTAAACACCCTAGAATAGTCCCTGGCATCGGACCCTTTTCGACCATTCCGCTCGCCTGCTCGCTAAGGCCTAGTTTGTTTTTAATCTGCCGCACCATGAATGGATGGACCCGTGCGTTCTGAGGAATTTTATGAATTTGGCTGAATATATTGACAGCCGACGCGACGAACACCTTGCGGAACTGTGTTCGTTCTTGCGCATCCCTAGCGTCAGCGCGAAAACTGAGCACAAGCAGGATGTGGAGCGCGGGGCGCGGTGGGTCGCCGATAGCTTGCGTAACGCGGGCTTTAAAACGATTGAAATCGTTCCGACCAATTTGCATCCTCTGGTGTATGCGGAATCTGTGGAAGCCCCCGGTAAACTCACGGTGCTGTTTTATGGCCACTATGACGTGCAGCCTGCCGAACCCTTGGAGTTGTGGACTTCTCCGGCATTCGAACCCGCCGTTCGCGACGGAAACCTTTTCGGCCGGGGTACCGCTGACGACAAAGGTCAGGTGCATATTCACCTAAAAGCGCTCGAATCTTTACACAAAATCAACGGCAAACTTCCCGTGAACGTGAAAGTTCTCATTGAAGGCGAAGAGGAAGTAGGCAGCGTCAGCCTCTGGAATTATGTGCAGAAAAATAAAGAAAAACTCGAAGCGGATGCCTTGCTGGTTTCGGACACTTCCATGCTGGCGAAGGGTGTGCCTTCCATCACTTATGGCCTGCGGGGGCTGAATTACTACCAGATCGAACTGACGGGCCCGGCACGCGATCTCCATTCCGGCGTTTATGGTGGCGCGGTTCCGAATCCGCTAACCATACTTGCAGAGCTTTTCGCCAAGCTTCACGACAAAAACTTTCGTGTCAACGTGCCAGGCTTCTATGATTCTGTCGCCACGGTTTCGAAAGCAGAGCGCAAGGTTCTTAACGGTTTGCCATGGAAGCGAAAAGAGTTTGAAAAGGCCGTTGGTGCGCCGGGCTATTTTGGCGAAAAGGGTTACACCATCGTCGAGCAACTTTGGACGCGGCCGACGCTGGAGCTGAACGGTATCTGGGGAGGCTATACCGGGGAAGGCGCCAAGACGGTGATCCCCTCCAAAGCTTACGCAAAATTCTCCACTCGCCTGGTTCCGGATCAGGAACCGCACAAGATTGCCAAGCTGGTCGAAAAACAGGTTCGCGCGTTGTTGCCCGCTACGGTCACCTGCAAATTTGAAGTGCTCAGCACCGGGAAACCCTGGTCGGCTTCATTTCAGGCGCCGATTTTTAAGAAGGCTCAGAGTGCGTTGGAAAAAGGCTTTGGGAAAAAAGCTGTCTTCATTCGCGAGGGCGGTTCCATTCCCTTCGTTACCCAGATGCATGACACCTTCAAAGTTCCCTGTGTTCTGATTGGATTTGGATTACCCGACGAAAACGCTCATGCGCCCGACGAACACATCGCGCTCGAGAATTATTTTGGGGGAATCAAAGCGATCGCGCACTTTTACGCGGATCTCGCGACGCTGTAACTTGATTTCGTCCACCGCTCCAGATGCCTTGGGGATTCAGGTGGTGGAAAGTGTTTGGCGCCTGCAAGTCGCATAATCGCTCAGCGCGGCATTCGCACTGTTCACGACCCGGAGAGCATCGTCAACGGCTTCCAAATCCTGTCCGCGCACGACGACGTACATTTGATCTTCGCCTATACCGATGTAGACCCGGTTTCCGGCGCAACCTAGACTAAAAACGGCGCCATGTTGCAGCGAGGCTGGCAAAGCCATGCACGTCGGTCGGCCCAACGCCGGGCCGCGGCTGGCTAAACCTGCTCGATTGGCGGCCTCATTCAACAGCATTCCGAATCGCGGGAGGCAAGTGAACAAAACCACATGAGGTGCCACCGGAGCTTGGCCGAGCGGCGAATACACTACCACCGCAGGCGATTTCGTCAAACGCGGAATTTGCGGCAATTCCTCGGGTTTTACGTAACCGAGGTCGAACATCATTTTCAACGTGACGCCGGTTTCCTGCTCGCGCTCCGCCGATAGCGCGATGTTGTGTGTGTATGCTCCCACAGCACAATTAAAATGATCTTCCGGCACGGTGTAAAAAGTTCTGCCCTCCGCCGCGCGGCGCCAGAAACCGGATCCTGAAGGCTCGGTGCCAAGAAATTTTGCCACGCCGTCGGGTGCGCGATCGAGATACGCCACCGCCACCGGTCTGCGTTCGAGTTTCACCGCATTGGCAATTTCTAACATCACTCACAATCAGTCTCCGGAAAATAGTTTTTGCGGCATAACATGGGGAGTAATTTCATTTTGGGACGATTCAACTCACTCAAAACCCTTGTTTTATGCGGTTATTCACATGCTAAATGAAAAAAACACGCTTGTTATCTGCATTTTTCGTGGTTTCCTCTTGCGTTCCGAGGACAGCTTGGCTATAGTGCCCAACGGCCCGGACTTTTCTCCTTCGCTGTTCAGGACAAAAGGCTCACAGCCAGCCCCCGGTCAACTCGGGAACAAAACGAAATAGGAACGAAAAAATCAGGAGGATAAGCAGACTAGATGGCAGCCAAGCCTTTGAGCAAGACGAAGATCGTTTCACACATCGCCGAGAAAGTCGGCACATCAAAAAAAACCGCAGTGCTCTTCTTTGAAGAGTTGTTCAAACTTGCAGTGAAAGAAGCAAAGGGTGCCGCCGGCAAATTTGTCATCCCCAACATCGGCCGCGTAGTAAAGGCGCATCGCAAGGCGCGTCTTGGCCGCAATCCCCAGACCGGCGAGCAGATTAAAATCAAGGCCAAGACGGTTGTTCGTTTGCGTCCGGCCAAGGCGTTTAAGGACGCCGTTCTGAAGTAGCTCCCGATTCAAGTCCGATTCGACAAGCAACGATACATAACCTAGGCAATGATTTCGTTGCAGATCGGCCGCGCCCCGGTATCCTGCGGTCGACAACAATTACAGCCCATATCAATCCCTGGTTGAATCAGAAATCTAGGCAAAAAACCTCCGGTAGAGTGGCCCGCGCCACTACCGGAGGTTTTCATTTTGCTATGCAATAAAAGGGATCAGCCTACATAACCGATCGGTGCGTATTTTTTCGTGACGACCACAAAGAGTCAGAGGGTCTTCACATACGCTATGACATCTTTAATTTGCGGCGCTTCCAGGACTTCTTTGAAAGGCGGCATCAAGGTATCGCCGTTTTCGATCCACGTTTTCAGAGTCTCATCGGTAACTTTATTGTTGTTGACCGTGAACGTTCCGCGTTTTGAAATACCTTTCAATCCTGGCCCGATTTTTTTGGCGTCGCTGTCTGCGTAATGGCAAACCGCACATTTCTGCTCGAAAATTTCCTTGCCTCGCGCCGTAGCTGCGGAGTTCTTGCCGGTTCCGCCAGGGCCTGACTTTTTAGCCGCCGGTTCCTGAGCGAATGCAAATCCGCATAGTCCCAGAGCGACGATGCCCACCAACAGATGATTACTCTTCACGCTTCCCCCAATAGTCCTGGTGAATTGACTGATCTCCATTTTGTACTTTTATTACTGTTAATTCCAGTTCCTAACTATATCCCGGCACAAAGGACAGGTAGCCCTTCGAAGCCCTGGAACTTTTGTACTTTTGACGCTCATCTCACCGTGTGCTAACAATCAGAAATCATGAGTCAGGAATCTTTAATGCGTGCGTGGGAACTTTTGCAGGATGCCTATCAAGCCCAGATGGAGGGCGATTACGAGCGTGCTGTAGACCTTTACAAATCTTCCCTGGAATTACATCCTACCGCTGAAGCTCACACATTTCTTGGTTGGGCGTATCATTTCCAAGGCAAGTTGGACCAAGCCATAGCGGAGTGTCGCACCGCTATCGACATTGACCCCGAATTCGGAAATCCCTACAACGATATCGGTGCGTATCTGATCGAGTTGCGCCGCTTTGATGACGCTATCCCGTGGCTGGAACGCGCCATTGAAGCCAAACGATATGAGCCCCGCCATTTTCCTCATTACAATTTGGGCCGCGCCTATCTCGGTAAGGAGATGTACGCACGGGCGGCTCGGTGTTTTGAAGAAGCATTAGAAGTTGAACCCCGCTACCGGTTGGCGCGTGAAGCTTTGGATTCGTTGCGCCGCCTGGTGAACTAAATCATTTCCGGGAATCGAAAAGGCATTTTGAAAAAGTGGTTATGACGAAGCCGAGACCACGCCCGGTTTCACGATGCGGTCGTAGACATAAAGCAACAGCGCGGTGAGCACGCCAATCCCGCTCACCATCCACCAGATTTTTTGTGGCTGGTGCTGTACTTCGCCAAACTGGTGAAGTAGTAGACCGCCGAGCGGCCCAGCGATCAGCGAACCAATACCGATCGGCAAAAATGCAAATCCCATATACGTTCCCTGCTGGCCCGCAGGCGCCAACCGCGAGATGTATTCGTAGTATCGCGGCGATTGGATGATTTCGCCGATCGAGACTGCAAAGAGCATAACGATCGCCATCGCCGGCGTGGGATGCGCAATCATGATCAACCACGCCAGCGCAGACACCAACGTGCCTAGGGTGATGGCTCTGAAGGCTGCAACTTTTTTCATCAAAAAACTCATCAATAATTGCAGCGCGATTACCGTCAGCGGCCCGGTGACCAGTAACAACTCGGTGTCGGTCTTGGAGTTCACGTAATCGTGTATGTAAATTGGAAGAATTATGAATTCCTGCCAATACACGATCCAGTAACCGGAGAAAATCAAAAGAAAAATCATAAATTGTGGATTGCCAAGCACCGTTACAAAGTTTCGCCATGCCGCCCCGGTGCTGACTATTTGAACCCCATTAGACCGTCGAGGTTCCTTGAACAGCAATAAAACAGCGAAAAACATCAGAAATACACTTAACGCGGCGACACGAAACACGCTTTCGACGCGCATGTGTTGGTGTACCCAGGAGGCCATGTACGGCCCCGCAGCTCCGCCGATATTCACGAGCGTGTAGTAAATGGAGTAGCCGAGGGAGCGGACGTTCTCTTTTGAGGCGCGCGCGGTTGTTCCCACCACACAAGGTTTGACGAGCGCAATCCCCAGCGCCGGCAGCATCAATACAAAACCCACCAGCAACCAGAGAGGCACGGCGGCACGCACTGGCGCGAGCCACGAGGAGCCCAATGAACCGAGCAGAAAATACGAACAACTCAAGATGAAATAGGCCAGCGAAAGCGATCGCCGGAAACCTAGGCGATCCGCCAGAGTCCCGCCAAATGCGGCGAGAAACCACACCAGGCCGCCAAACAATCCGGTCAGACTACTGGCTTGCGCGGCCGGAAAGCTGAGCGTCTCGTGCAAATATCGTGCCAGCGAGGCAAACGCCGCATAGTAAGAAAGACGTTCGAATAATTCGCTGATGTTCGCTACCCAGAAGGGGCGTTCGAATCCATCGCGGATTTCCTTTAGCCGACCGCCCAAACTCATTCGTCCTCCTGCGCGAATTCAATCTGCAGATGCGCGCGCGATTCTAATGGAATGGCCGAGCTTTTGACACCGCGTTTCGTCGTACCGCTAAGGCACACTTTCCATTATAGGAATTGCAATATCGCAATAATCACGAAACTATATCTAGTGCGTGGCAATCTAAAGAGAAAACAGTGTGGCAGCACGCAGTTTGAAGCATCATGGTTAGGCATCTTTTGGGGGTAACTAGTGAACGTGAAAAACTACGCAGTCCGCAATGCTGTCGCCATTTTGGCGATGGCACTTTTTGCATCGATATTTTCTGCCGGCCTTTTTTCCATTCGCGCGCAGAACAAGGTGATGGGTGAGGTCAGGTTCGAAGGTACCACAAAAACAGAAAAGGACGCGGGAGTGTGGGTCGACGGAAATTACGTTGGTTATTTGAAGGAATTAAAGGGCGACAAGAAAATCATGCTGTTGCCCGGTGAGCACGAAGTGATCGTCAGGCAATCGGGTTACGATGACTTCGTCAAAAAAGTTGTGGTCGAACCCGGCCAGGTTCAAATCGTAAACGCTGTGCTGCTAAAGAGCCCGCGCGCCACCGCGCCCGAAATTACCTCAACTTTAAAGCTCAACATCGAGCCGAAGCGGGCCGCCGTTTTCCTGGATGATAAGTTCGTGGGCCACGCCAGTGAATTTGGCGGAAAATTCCGTTCCATGCTCATCAGTCCGGGTAAACACCGGATTAAGGTCGAGCTTCCTGGCTATCGCACTTACGACACAGAAATAAATCTGCTGGCCGGTCAGAAAACGGAGGTAAAGACCGTGCTCGTACCGGGAAGTATCGAGCAAGCTGGACCGCTCATCAAGAAACCCGATTGATTTAGCTGTTTTCGCGAAGTGGGACTGAATAGCGGCCACCCGCAGAGTGAGGTGGCCGTTTCCTTTTTGTCCAAATCATATTTTGGCGTCAAACAGCAGACTGGAACACGTCAGCCCCGATTCCGCTTTTTGTAGCTCCGAAATATCCAACGGCAACACCTGGAAGCCTCGCGCTTCGATTCGCGCACGCGTCAATGGAAAAGATGCCGGCAGAATTACCGTGTCTCCAAAGACCAGGGCGTTTGCCGCATGCGGCTCCTCCGGCGCGACATCAATCCACTCAAAGCCGGGCATACAGGACGCATCGAACCATTCCCGATTAGCAAGCAATGTATTCCGCCCAAGAAACGTCACCGCAGATTTAAGATGCAAGCATCCCCTGACCGGCACAGCCGTCACGGTGTAGCCGTGGTCCTCGACGATCGATCGCAATTGACGGATGCCGTCTTCATTCGTGCGTTTAGACCGACCGGCGAAAAGGATTCGCCCGACGCGCAGAACATCCCCGCCTTCCGCGGTACCAGGCAACTGCACATACTTTAATTCGCGGAACGGCGACAACGCCTTCGCCAAGGACGCCGCTTCCGCGCGTCGTGACGCCGTGCCCAGTGGGAAAATTAACGCTAACTCGTCAAGCACTATCGCCGGATCTTCGACGAACATGGAGTCCGCGAGGTTCGCTTCGGCGGGAAGCGAAATAACTTTGGCGCCAAATTTCTCGAGCACCTGCTCGTACGCTCGATGTTGCTCAAGAGCCTTTGCCAGATCGATTGGCGCGCGGGCTACGAAGGTAAGCTCGCAATTTACTATTGCCCGGCTAACTCCGCGCGTGATCGCGGTAAGCATAAGAAGGAGAGTCTACACGGATTAGAAAATTGGCGGGGCGTTATCGCCCGAAGGCGAGCGCGTTCGCAACAACTCTGCTGGGCACCGGCAGAGTTTCGGGAATAGTGAAGAAAAAGTTTTATTTTTATTGCCAGGGGCCGGTTGGAGCGAAATGTGAAATCCACAATCGCGTCAAGGTTGCACCCAGCAGTATTCCCAAAAACAGCAGGCCAATTATCACCACGACGTTCCACGTCGCCGCGCGCGGCCTGGCATGGCCATTTTCAGAAAGATTTACTGGCAAGTCTCCCGGTTCAGAAACCGAGGTGGTAGCCATCGTTGGTGTCGCAGATATTTCCGGCTGCACCAACAGACAATAGCCTCTTCGTGGAATCGTCTCGATGTATATCGGCCTTTCCGAAGAATCTCCCAAGGCGAGCCTTAATTTATTCACAGTCGTGTTAACGTTCGCGTCGTAATTGACGTATGTTTCCGCCGGCCACAGTCGCTGGCGCAGTTCCTCGCGAGTAACCACTTCGCCGGGCTTTTCCAGTAACGTCATTAGCACCCGGTACACTTTTCCCTGTAATTTTAGCTTTTCACCATTTTTCGTGATTTCCTGGCGTTGTTGGTCGATCTGAAATGGACCCAGGCGGATATAGCGCCCGGACGAGAGAAAGCTGCTCTCCGCGCTGGTCGGATCGTATCTTGCCTGCATGGGAACCACTCCCGTTGTCATAGACATCACCCTTGATACCTATAGACGTACGTTGAGGCCTTTTGTTTTAGAGTACGCAGCATTTTTAAGAAGGTTCCGCACTTCTAGTAATCCCGGCGCGAATACTGGGGTTTTTGTCAGGCAAGGCTATAAACAACCGACCTGCGGCTCGCGATTGATTCTAAACACTTGGAAAGTTACATAGAAATGACAATGCGGTGGGTACTTCGGCGGCCTCCTTGCTCGGAAGATCGCGGTTAAAAGGGCATATTCACAGCGAGGAAGCAGCAAAATCGAGGGGTATCAAGGTAGAATTCGGCCGAAGCGGTGGCTCGTAGAACCGGGAAATAACGCTATACACCGTTGGGTTCGCGCTCTAAGGCAAGTCCAGGTCCAAGGCGTAAATGTCAGTCAGCCCGCGCTCAACAGTCACATACAACCAGCCTGAAGCATCTAGCCCGTTGAATAGGTAGTGCGCCGGGCTTTGCAGCACCTCCCCAAAGCTGTACACACGCTGAGGCTGGCCGCCCACCACGCTTACGCGATACACCGATTGTTCTTTTTCAAGTTGATCCTGAAAATAAATGGATTCGCTGTTATCGGACCAATAAGGAATACCTATGAGGCCGCCTTCCGCCAACAGCCGCCATTCCTTGGTCTGAAAATCGTAAAGCACTAGATGATGCTTGCTTTCATCGAGGGCCGCGATATACCGCCCGTCTGGAGACCATCGCGGTTCCGCAAATCCGCGGGAATCCGGCAGTAGAGTAAATTCGCCAGTCTGGGGCTTGAACAAATAAATTCCAAACTTTGGAGGGATTTTCACATCCCGCATACTGACCACGATTTGGGTGTCGTCGGGAGACCAATCCGCCGATGCTCCCTCGCGTCCTTCCGGCAACACCGCGCGCAAACCTCCTCCATCTGACGACAAGATATAAATTTGACGCGCATGGCCCGGTTGTACGCCAGTGAATAAAATCCGCTTTCCATCGCGCGACCAACGTGGCGCGGCCGCCACCAGCGGCGCATCGGTCAATCTCAATTGTTTCTTGGAATCCATTCTGCTTAGCCACAGCGATCCGCCGGGCCGGTCTACATATAGAAGCGATTGCCCTCCGGGCGAAACTACGGCTTCGTCGGCTCTCAGAGTCGGCATCAAAAAAACCGAGCCATTCGTTTTTGGATCGATCTTCTTCAGTTCACGATGCGATCGTAGGCTGAAGGCGAACACTCGCGAGCCGGTTTGCGCCGGGATCGAAACCTGCAGCGAATCGGGTCCGCGGGTCAGTTGCACAGGCCCTTGGTTAGTCCGCCGGAACCAGCTCCAGGTTTCTCGCATTCCCCACAGATTGCACTCGTCGTTTTGGCACCCCGAAAACAAAAAATATTTTCCGTCCGCCGTCCACTGACCGGAGGATTGCGAAACGGGTGCCGTTCCGCGGCCAAGAACGCGATGCAATTTGCTGCCGTCGGCATTCATCTCCCAAATAGTTACTCCGTTGCTTCCTCCGTTCTCGCTGTGGAAGCGAATTGTTTCTCCATCGCCGGACCATGCTGGCGCGTGCGGCTGCCCATTGGGACGCGCAATCTCGTGGAGTTGAGTTCCATCAGGGCGCACCGTGAACAAGCTTCGCTCGTGCACGAAAACGACCTGGTTGCCGTCGGGCGACCACGCTGGATCGCGACCGGTAGCTTCGCCCAATCTCCGGGGCGCACCGCCTTGTACGGGCCACAGCCAAAGGGTCATTTCGTCGTCTGGGCGGTTAAACTCGCCGATTAGAAATTCTGAATGGTCAGGCGAAATAGCGAACAGCCGGGTGTTGGCAAAAGGTGCCGCGACCACTTCCGCGTTCCCCCCCTCGACCGAGGTTTGCATCAAATGCCAGCGTTCACCGAAGCGCTCACGGAAAAAAATCCGGCTGCCGTCGGAAACGATGCCGCCCATCTCGTCGATGTCTCCAGCATTGGTGATGCGCACCATTCGTTGCACGCTGGGGTGTGGAATCGGATAGATGATGAAGAAGAATAGCCAGGAACCAAACAAGATGGCGACCGTTAATAATGTTATGTCCCACCAGCGCCGGGCACTTTGTTCCTTGCGCCGTTCCTTTTGCAGTTCCGCGGCGCGCTCTGCGGAAAACTCCGGCTGCATGGAAAGATGAATTTCCACCTCGTCTGTGCCTGTCGCGGTAACGGAGGGATTGGCGCTCGTGATGTGCACCGGAGGGTGAATCTGATGTACTGGAGCAAGGAAGCGGTAACCTTGGCGAGGCACTGTCTCGATGAAACGTGGGTTCTCGGCATCGTCCTGCAAACAGGAGCGCAACTTCTTTAGGGCGGCGTTAAGGCTGCCATCGAAATTTACGTGTGTGCCGTCCTGCCAAAGGGCTTGGCGCAATTCCTCCCGCGTGACGATCTCTCCGGGCCGCTGTAACAAGATTGTTAGAATCCGGAACGGCTGGTCTTGGAGTTTTAACCGGGTGCCTTGGCGGGTGACTATGCCACGCACGAGGTCCACGTCAAACAGGCCGAAGCGTACGGAGACAGTCGGTTGAACTCTTGGTTCCAATGTGCTCCCTGTAAAACTAAGAGGGAATATATCATACATTGGGTCATTTGAAGCAATAAGTCTTTTACTAGCAGCAATTTACTAAGTCATAAGAAGGTCCTTTGACACCTGACACTTCCTGTCGTATCTATCCAGTTATCGGGGACCTGCTTCTGAAAGAGAAGTGGTCTCTGTAGTCCTTTTAAGTCGATAAGGAGGCCTCAGAGAAAATATCTCTAAGCCCATAGTCCCAAGAACCATCGAATCCCCGCGTCCAATATGAACCTTTCAGTCCAAACTCTGGATACGAGGTGTTCATATTGGGCGCGTGGGCTTCGATCCACCTCCCTGCTGTTAAGACCGTCCTACCTCGCCATTTCCCAACAATACCGCTCCTATTGCTTTGCGGTTGTGGTCCCCACTCCTGCCGGTAGTACCGAAATCTCCACGCTTGACGGATAACTCTTGGAGCGGTAGACGTGCTGCGTAGCCGTTTGATAATCGTTGGCCTTGGCCTCGAAAATATTAGGTCCGAATTTCTGAGGATTGCGATCATAGAGCGGGAACCACGAGCTTTGCACCTGCACCATGATGCGGTGGCCCTTTTTAAACACATGATTTGCGGTGTGCAGGTCAATCGTGAACGGGGTGACCTCGCCGGCTTGTAGAGGCTGAGGCTTCTCCATTGATTTCTGGAAGCGGCCGCGAAAAATTTCATCCGAGATCATCAGTTCATAGCCCGAAAGTTTCCAATCCTGCGGATATTTCTCAGGATATACGTCGATCAGTTTCACAACCCAGTCACTGTCTGTGCCGGTTGTCGATGTGAAAAGCTTGGCGGTCACGTCGCCTGCAACGGTCAGGTCCTCCGTTAATTCCCCGGTTTGCCAGGTCAGGACATCCGGGCGTTCATCCACAAAGCGCTGATCCTGCACCAGCCAGGTGTACCAGCTTCCCGGATGATCCTCGGGATAGGTGCTGTCTACCGGGCGGTGCCGGTAAGGGACAGGATGAGCGGGATCGCTTATATAACTGTCGAAGTTGTTTGTGGAGTCCGATTGCGGAGCGTCAAAGGACAACGCGCCATTTTCACGGAAATAAAGATTTCGTGGTTTGGTCTCCTTGGGGGGCCAAGCATCGAAAGAGGTCCAGATGTTAGTGCCAGTCTGGAAAAGTAAGGCTTCCTTCAGCGGCAGCGTTCCCTTGTCCTTCAACCAATAAGCGAACCAGGGAGCTTCGACCTTCTGACGGAAATAAACTGCTGTGTCGCTTCCAAACGGTATCGCGCCCAGCGCATTTCCGGGCCCGTGCCCCCATCCGCCATGATTCCAGGGGCCCACCACCAGATAATTAAGATGTTTGGTGTCGGATTTTTCGAGGTTTTCGTAAGTAAACATGGGCCCGTAAAAATCTTCCTGATCCCACCATCCGGCCACATTCAAATCCGGCACGGTGGTTTCTTTCAGTCCGTACGCGACGGCGTGTTTCTTCCAGAACTCGTCGTAACTATTGTGCGCGACGAAATCGTTCCATGTAGGAATGGCGCCGTGAAAATATTTTTCGTTAGCATTTGACAACGCACCTAAACGCAAATACCAGTCATAGACATCGAAGCGGTCAAACGCAAAACTGAAATTCTCGTTGGAACTCTCAAGCAGGGCCACATATTCGAAGCCGTAGCTCAAGCGAAATGCACCGTTATGAAAGAAATCGTCCCCCAGGAATGTATCGCCCATGCAGGCCTGTTCGGAAACCGCTTTCAGCGCC
Source organism: Verrucomicrobiia bacterium (assembly GCA_035568155.1). GTDB lineage: Bacteria > Acidobacteriota > Terriglobia > Acidiferrales > UBA7541 > Acidiferrum. The sequence continues at coordinate 15,210 of DATMOS010000142.1, forward strand.
GGATGCGGATGAATCATCCCCATCGTCACCAGGAAGCCATCGTAAGAAATACCGTCCATGCCGACTCGCCCGTTGTTGCGCGGAACATTTTTCATCAGCCAGTCGATGGTGTCGTAAGCGTCCGTGCTTTCATCTACGCCCTTGGCGTCGGAAGCATCATGGATCGGGCGGTTCATGACGAATTGGCCTTCGGAACCGTAGCGCCCGCGAATATCCTGAAACACGAAAATGTAGCCTTCTGGAATCATGTCCGCGTAACGGCTCAACGAACGGCTGTAGCCTTTGTCTGGTGCGGAAATTCCGTATGGCGTGCGTTCAAAAAGTATTGGGAACGGTCCTGGACCCTTGGGGGTGTAAATCTCGGTGTGGAGCTTGATTCCGTCGCGCGCCGGTATCATTACTTCTTTTTTGTCGAACACATCTGAGTAGTTGAGGAGTTTCGATTCCTGCGCCAAGCCGGACGCTACGCCGGAAAACATCAGCAGGACGGCCAATAAAATTCTGTTAGGGGTCAAAGCGAACAAAGATTGCATTCTCACTCCTGATCGCGGTTGGAAACACTAGCGAGCGACAAATTTTAGCACGTGCACCGTGGCGTTTTTTGTTTAGGCCATAGCGAATGATAGTGGGCACCGCGCAAGTACAGAACGCGATCTTAGGCCGAAGCTAGATAAACATATCGTAGGATGAACAAAACAGTTAGGACCCACACCAGCGTGTTTACTTCCTTGAACTTTCCAGCTGCGGCTTTCACCACCGCATACGAAATAACTCCGAAGCTAAGACCGGTAGCGATGCTGAAGGTGAGAGGTGTCACGAGCATAGTGATGAAGGCGGGCAGGGCCTCGCTGAACTCTTGCCAGCGAATATGAGTAATGGATTGCGCCATTAAAACGCCTACGAGAATAAGCGCCGGAGAGGTTGCGTAGGCGGGAATCGCCGTAGCCAGCGGCGCAAAGAACATGGCGACCAGAAATAATCCGGCCACGGCCACATTGCTAAGGCCAGTGCGGGCGCCAGCGGCTACGCCGGCAGCGCTTTCGATGTAGCTTGTTACCGTAGATGTCCCCGTCAGCGAGCCAAAAATTGTTCCAATGGAATCCGCGAGTAACACCCGTCCGACCCGAGGAATTTTGCCATCCTTGACGAAACCGCCTTGCTCGCAAACGCCGACAAGAGTGCCAACGTTATCGAACAGATCGACGAACAAGAACGCGAACAGAATCTCCAGAAAACCGAGATGGATCGCGGCGCGAAAATCCAACTGCAAAAAGGTGGAAGACGGATGCGGCATGGAAAAGATTGCCGTAGGCCAACTGGAAATACCACGAAGCATGCCGAGCAGCGCTGTGCCCACGATACCAATCAAAATGGCGGCGTTGATTTTTCTGGCCATCAAAATAAGGGTCAACGCCAGCCCGAAACATGCCGTTTGCACTTCTTTATCGGCAAAGCTGCCCAACCCGACGAATGTCGCGGAATTGGAAACGATCAGCTTCGCGTTACGCATTCCCACGAATGCGATGAACATTCCAATCCCTGCCGCAGTGGAATGTTTCAGGCAATCCGGCATGCCGTTGACGATCTGCTCGCGAACCCGGGTGACGGTAAGAACGAGAAAGAGTACGCCTGAGAAAAATACCACCGCAAGTGCCGTGCGCCACGGAACATGCATAGCGAGACAAACGGAGTAAGTGAAGTACGCGTTCAGGGACATGCCTGGAGCCAGTGCGATTGGATAGCTGGCGTATAGCCCCATGACCAGGGTCGCTACCGCAGCCGACAAGCACGTTGCAAACATCACTCCATCAGCCGGCATTCCGGCCTGCGCCAGAATTTGTGGGTTGACCACGACGATGTACGCCATGGTTATAAAAGTGGTGACGCCGCCAAGCAGTTCCTGTTTTACCGAGGTGTGGTTCTCGGTCAGGTGAAAATAGCGATCGATCAATCATTCCCCGCTTTAACTGTCAGGAAGCTGTCGAAGACGATCACGCGGTAGCCGCCGATTTTGATAACGAGCAGGCAATTTGTGAGCCGCATCTCAATATGCAATTTTGTCCGGTTTCTCCGCCCAGGCCTTAAAAGCCGCCAATGCTTCCTCCCGCATCATCTGTCGTGTGGGAATTTTGCGTTCGGCATGCGGCAGCTTTAATTCTTTATAAATAAACGAATCATCGAAACCGATCGCCGCTGCGTCTTCCGCCGAGTTCGCGAAGTACATGCGCGAAATGTGTGCCCAGTAAATGGCACCCAGACACATAGGGCACGGTTCGCAGGAGGTGTATAGCTCGCAATCTAACAGCTCAAACACACCGAGCTTTGCGCATGCCTGGCGAATCGCCAACACTTCCGCGTGAGCCGTGGGATCGTTGGTGGAGGTGACTCGATTCACATTTTCCGCGATAATTTTGCCGTCTCTTACGATCACGGCGCCGAACGGACCGCCGTTGTTAGAGTGAACGTTCTCAATGGAAAGCTGAATGGCCCGCGCCATGAAGGGATTGTTCATGTTAAGTTGCCGCCCAGGTTCCCAGATTCAAATAAATCAAATCATCGCCGTGCTCAAAGCTACGGCAAAATTCTCCAGCATCTCTTAGGCGCAGCAAGTATAAGCCCTCGGTGCAAGTTGGCCGGTTCGAATTATGACTTGCGGGGATTTGAAAAACTGCAGATGCCCTTACGCGAGTTACCTTAAACTGAAAGCAGGTTGCAGGGAGCTCCACTGCTTACATGGATTTGCTAGCCTTCCTTTCCCGGCGCGTAGTCACCCCTCAGGGCATTCGCCCGGCTGGGGTCCTCGTGAATGGCGAAGTGATCCGCGAGGTCGTAACCCCCGATCACATCCCCTCAGAAGCACAAATTCACGATTTCGGAGATGCCGCCATTCTGCCCGGCCTTATCGACGCGCACGTTCACATCAATGATCCGGGACGCACCGAATGGGAGGGATTCGAAACCGCGTCGCGCGCTGCCGCTGCCGGCGGATTTACCTGCGTTGTGGACATGCCGCTGAATTGCATACCGACCACTACGTGCGCGAGTGCGCTGGAAGCCAAGCGGGCTGCGGCGAAAGGTCGCTGCTGGGTGGACTGGGCTGCGTGGGGAGGAGTGGTGGCCGATAATCAGCAGAACATCACCGAGCTCGCGGGCGCGGGAGTCCGAGGCTTCAAATGCTTTCTGGTCCATCCGGGCATCGACGAATTTACGATGGTCACAGAACAGCAGTTGCGCGAGGCCCTGCCCCACGTTGCGGAGACCGGCTTGCCGCTTCTGGTGCATGCTGAGCTCCACGATTGTATCGACGCCGCCACCAGGAAATTGGAAGAAGCCAATTGGACCGAATATTCAACGTACCTGCAATCGCGCCCCGAGGAGTCAGAACTTTCTGCGATAAAACTTCTCATCTCGCTCTGCCGCGAATACGGATTTCGTTTGCATATCGTGCATCTCTCGGCGAGTCAGGCTTTGCCTACTTTGCGCGCAGCGCGGCTTGAAGGACTTCCTGTTTCGGTAGAGACTTGTCCGCACTATTTGCATTTTCAGGCCGAAGCAATTTCGCGAGGTGCGACACAGTTCAAGTGCGCTCCTCCAATTCGCAGTGCCGAAAATCGTGAGCAGTTGTGGAGCGCCCTAAAGGATGGAACGATTGACCTGGTAGCCACCGATCATTCACCGTGTCCGCCGGAAATGAAGCGGTTTGCTGAAGGCAACTTGCAAACGGCGTGGGGCGGCATTCCCAGTTTGTCTGTGGCGTTGCCAGTGATGTACACCGAAGCTCGCGCGCGAGGATTTTCTCTTATGGACATTGCGCGCTGGATGGCGGAAGCGCCCGCAAAACTGGTTGGTTGCCAGCTTCAAAAGGGCAAAATTGCCGCCGGATACAACGCTGACCTAGTGGTTTTTGATGAGGACAGCGAATTTCTGGTGACACCGGAGCGACTTCATCACCGGCATCCGTTTTCGCCGTACCTGTGTGAAAAATTGAAAGGCGAGGTGAAAGCTACATATGTCCGCGGTAGGCTCGTTTTCGCAGATAATGCATTCCACGGACAACCAGAGGGGCGCGAACTCCCAGCTTAAGATCGCAGATTTTGTGAGCATGACTAACGATCGCATCGTCGGCAAATCGGTTCCGCGTCTGGAAGGACGCGACAAAGTCACGGGCGCGTCCCGCTATGTCGACGATATGGAATTGCCGGGCATGCTTTACGGAGCGACCGTTCGCAGCCGTATCCCGCGAGGCAAAATCAAAGCAATCAATTTTCTTCCCGCGGTGAATTGGGAAGAATTTGTCGTCGTCACCGCCAAAGATATTCCTGGAAAAAACTGCATTGCGTTAATCGGCGAAGATCAGCCCTGTCTTGCGCAAGAATTAATCAATCATCCCGAGGAGCCTATCCTCCTGCTTGCGCACCATGACCGAAATCTTCTGGCCAAGGCGGTCGAAGCCGTTTCCATCGACTATGACCCGCTGCCGCCCATCTTCACTATCGAGGAAAGCGAGAAGCTCTCTGAAATTATCTGGGGCACGGATAACATTTTCAAAAGCTACCTGATTGCGAAGGGCGATGTAGAAAGCGCGTTCAAGAGCGCCGACTACATCGTCGAAGCGGAATACACCACCGGCGCGCAAGAACAGCTTTACATCGAAAACAACGGGATGATCGCTGTTTTCGATCCGCACCAAGGCGTCACTGTGTGGGGTTCGTTGCAATGCCCTTACTATGTGCACAAGGCGCTAATGGAATTGTGCGGGCTGCCGGAAGACCGCGTGCGCGTGCTTCAAATGGAAACGGGAGGGGCGTTTGGCGGCAAGGAGGAGTACCCATCGATGCTCGCGGCGCACGCGACGCTTCTGGCCATGAAGTCCGGCAAGCCGGTGAAAATCGTGTATGACCGGATGGAAGACATGGCCGCTACTACCAAGCGGCATCCTTCGCGCACGCGTCACCGAACGGCCGTGAGCAAAGACGGGAAAATTCTTGGCGGCGAAATCGAATTCACGATTGACGGGGGCGCATATAAAACTCTGAGCCCGGTGGTACTTTCACGCGGCGCGTTGCACGCGGGCGGACCGTATTATTGGCCCAGCGTTCGCGTTCGCGCCAAGGCGGTAGCCACCAACGCACCGCCGCACGGCGCGTTTCGGGGATTTGGCGCGCCACAATCGCTCTTCGCGATGGAGCGTCACATGGATTTCATCGCGCAGACCCTAGGGATTTCCCCCGTTGAGGTTCGCAGAAGGAACTTTCTTAAGCCCGCACAAACGACTACTACTGAACAGGTCGTGAATGAACAGATTGATTTAGGGAAACTCCTTGATCGTGCACTGGAATTGGCCGATTACCGCGCAAAGAAAGAAAAGTTCGCGCAGGGAAATTTAAGCACGGATAAAAAGAAAGGAATCGGCATAGGGGCTTTTCTGCATGGCGCGGGCTTTACGGGTTCCGGTGAGCGTTATCTAAATTCGCTCGTTGGCGTCGCGACGTGTCCGGACGGCACGGTACGGGTGTTGGTATCGAGCACCGAATTTGGCCAGGGCACAAAGACGGTGCTCTGCCAGATCGCCGCGGAAGCATTGGGAGTTCGCTACGAGGATGTGGCAATCGCGCAGCCCGACACGCAGAAAGTTCCGAATAGTGGACCCACCGTGGCTTCGCGAACCGTAATGGTCGTGGGAAAACTGGTGCATTCAGCCGCGTTAGCCATCTTGCAGACGTTAAGATCCGGCGGTTTGTTGGGGGAAGTTTATTCACCCGAAGAATTCCGCGCCGCATGCCGCCAGCATGTCGCGCAACATGGAGTATTCCGTTCTCTCGCGCGTTATCAGCAGGCTGACGATATTTCCTGGGACGAAGAAAATTACCGCGGCGCCGCCTACGCCGCGTTTGCGTGGGCTGTTTATGTCGCGGAAGTCACAGTGGATCTCACTTCTTACAGCGTAACGGTGGAAGATTTTGTTTGTCTGCAGGAGGTCGGTAGAGTTCTCCATCCGGTTCTCGCGGCGGGGCAAATTATCGGCGGCGTGGCACAGGGAATCGGGTTTGCGCTATATGAAAAAGTTGTTTGGGAGAATGGGCGCATGAAAAATGGCCAGATGACCAACTACATCATGCCCACCTCAGCCGACATTCCCCCAATCCGAGTTTTTTTCGAGGAATTGGGCAACGTTCACGGAGCCTTCGGCGCAAAAGGAATCGGGGAGTTGCCAATGGAT
>DATMOS010000143.1:0-34228 GCA_035568155.1 Verrucomicrobiia bacterium
TTTACTGAAAAGCTCAGAAATGCGCATATAATCTTGCCACTTCCGCCTATCTGCGAAAAGTATGTCAACCGCACGATATCCCTGGCAACTCTTAGCAATCGCCGCCATCACCGTTGTCGGAAATTTTTATCTCGGATACTACATCCTGTTCGGCTTGGCAGGGGACGGAGTCGACGTAATAGGCAAAGCCGGGCGGGTGATAGTGACCGCAATCTGGGCTCAGCCGGCAGAACGTCCCGGACTGCTTGTCGGCGACGTGGTGTCGGAAGTCAACGGGCAACGTATCGGGACCGAAGTCGACTGGTTCGCGCAACGCATGAATTTCGAACGCGACAAGCCCATCGCAATTCGGGTGCAGCGCGCGGGACAGCCCGTTGATCTGAAGCTGGTCGTTCACGGGCGAGTTTGGGATCAACTCGACCGCGCGGCGAAAACCTCGCAGATTATTTTCCTCTCCAACAAGTTCATCATGCTGGTGATTGGCCTGTTCGTGGTATTCAGCCGGCCGAAGGACATGGTGTCGCGATTAGGCGGATGGGTGCTGGTGGCCATGGCTACGGTGTACGAACCGTTCCCGGAAGGACTGGCGGCCTCCGTGCGTGCGCTGCCATCTGTGCTGGCTATAGCGGTAATGCTGGTGCATGTGAGCGCTGCGATTCGCACGCCGCTCCTGGCGGGATTTTTCTGCCTATTTCCAAAAACTTTATTTACTAAACAATGGATTTGGGTGCTTTTCGTTGTAGGGCCGCTGGTAGCGATGATGTACTCACTGTATCTGTTGGCTCGAACCGTTTACGACCCGGGCCATTTGAGCGGTTTGGCGCCCAGATGGGTGTTAACCGCATTTGGACTGCAGAGCCTCCTATACCTGTTAATTGCAGTGGTTGTCATACCGGTGAATTACTGGCGATTGGAATTAGTGACTGACCGCCGCCGATTCCGCGTGGTCTCCTACGGCGCGCTCCTGGGAATGGTGTTCTATCTGCCCAGAGTGGTTGAGTCGGCGGCCCTTGAAACGAATCCGATGTTGTCACAATTCTGGGACTCTCCGACCGCCACTTTAGTGTCCAATCTCGGGGCACTGATTTTTCCGTTTTCCTTTGCATACGCGATTTTGCGGCAGCGATTGTTCGACGCACGGGTAATCATTCGAAGAGGCTTGCAGTACGCCATGGCCCGGCGTTTTCTCCTGGCGCTGCCGGTGATGGCCGCAGGACTGTTGGCGGTGGATCTGATCCTTCATGGAAACGAACCGCTATTTGAAGTTTTGAAATCGCACGGGGCAGTGTACGTGGCTATTTGTGCGGTAGCCGGTTTGGCATACGGGCAACGGCAAACGTGGCTATCCGGGTTGGACCGCAGATTTTTTCGTGACAAATATGATGCGCAAAAACTGTTTAGACAAGTTGTGGAGGACATTCGCCACGCCGCGAATATCGAGGAGGTGGCGCCCAGTGTTGTGACTCGCGTAACCGAGGCGCTCCACGCGGAATTCTGTGCGTTGCTGGTGCGCAAGCCTGCGGAATCGTTGTATCGCGTCGTGGCCGCGGCGCCCACCGGTTCGCTGACCGCTGATTTGCCCGCCACCAACAAATTGGTTCCACTGGTGCGCATGCTGGATCGCCCGGTACCGATCATGCTGGCCGAGAGCGGCTGGCTGGGACAGCAGTTGCCGCAAGTGGATAAAGACTTTCTGCACAGCGCGCGCATCGATTTGTTAGTGCCAGTGGCACTGGCGGAAGGCAGCACAGAGGCACTAATTGTGGTCGGCGCAAAACGATCCGAGGAACCTTACAGCACTGAAGACACCACCCTCCTGGAAAGTGTAGCGAGTGCGGTGGCGCTCTTGCTGATACGCGGTGCCTCGGCGATGCTCGGACGTTCCCTTGAGGAGTGTCCGGTGTGCGGGGTTTGTTACGACACCGGAACCACCACATGCGAAAAAGATGATTCGTTACTCACGCTGGTCCCAACTCCGCGAATGCTTGGCCAACGCTACCGTTTGGAAAAGCGGCTTGGCCAGGGAGGAATGGGCAAAGTTTATTGCGCTACGGATGTTTCTTTGAACCGCACCGTTGCGGTAAAGATGATTCGCGATGAACTTTTCGCGAACCAAAGCGCTATGGAAAAGTTTCGCCAGGAATCACGTGTGACCGCCAGCCTTGCGCATCCGAACGTGGTGACGGTTCACGATTTTGGCGTAGATGCGAACCAGCGCATATTCCTGGTCATGGAACTATTGGAAGGGGTTACCCTGCGCGAGGAATTGCGTCAGAAAACACGATTGAGCGCCGAGCGCACGCTGGAATTGTTTGAAGGCATCTGTGCCGGAATTGGAGCTGCGCACGCACGGGGCCTGGTTCATCGCGACCTGAAACCGGAGAATATATTTCTATCTAGACCGAACACACTCGAACTCGTAAAGATCACTGACTTTGGAATTGCGAAAACCCTGGCCGAATTTACTCATGACAGCGGTGCAACGGCCACGGGAGTACTGGTCGGGACGATGCGGTATATGTCGCCCGAACAACTTCAAGGCAAATCGATTTCTCCTTGCTGGGACGTTTGGGCGTTGGGCGTCATTGCGTATGAAACGTTGTGCGGTACCGTGCCGTTTGTAGGAACGGACTACTCGACGCTGCGCGGCGCGATCTTAGGACTGGCGTTCCCAGAACTCGCAGCGCTCGTCCCGGGGGCTCCTGATAGATGGCAGGAGTTTTTTGTACGCGCCTTTGCGCCTTTGGAGGAGCAAAGACCGCAGAGTGTGGAAGTGTTTTGGCAGGAGCTTAAAGAGTGCTTAGCCTGAAACGAACTCGTTCTTAACGATACCGATTGGGATGGCGAATTACATGACTGAATACCCTAGTTTTGATTTGACCGGCCAGGTCGCGCTTGTGACCGGAGCGGCGCGTGGCTTGGGGCGGGCAATTTCTCTGGCGCTTGCGCACGCGGGCGCCGACGTCGCTTTGGGATTACGCGATAAGGCCACGGGAGTTGAACTGGCCCGACAAATCGAATCGATGGGGCGGCGTGCGCTTCCTTTGCAAATGGATGTGATGCGCCTCGATGAAATCTTCCGCGCCCTGGAGCACACCGAAGCGTTTTTCGGGAAATTGGATATCCTCGTCAACAATGCTGGCGGTGGATTTACGAATCTGGCTGCCGATGTGTCTGAGTCCGAATTTGATACCACCCTTACGCTGAATTTAAAATCGACATTTTTTGCGAGTCAGACCGGCGCCAAAATTATGGTTCGGCACGGCGGCGGCAAAATCATCAATATGAGTTCGCAAGCAGCTTTCGCGGCGTTGCCCACGGAATCGGTGTATTGCGCCAGCAAGGCCGCAATTTCTCAATTAACGAAATGCTTGGCAGTGGAGTGGGGCCCACAAAACATCACCGTAAACGCCGTCGCCCCGACCTTCATCGCCACCCCCGGAACGGAAGAAGCACTCTCCGATCCGGCTTTTCGCGCCGATGTGGTCGAACGCATCGCAGGGTTGCATCGTGTCGGCCAGCCGATGGACGTAGCCGGAGCAGTGATTTTTCTAGCCTCGCCGGCGGCTGCGCTCATTACCGGACACACCATGCTTATCGATGGCGGCTGGACCGCTAGATAAATCTTCAACCGCGCAATTTGCCCCGTCCAGGTCGTCGCCGCCTAATAACCCAACGCTGGAATGCCCCTGGTCTGGCCGTTTTATAATGGGTGACATCATTCTCGAAGTTCGATTTTTATCACCATCTGTTCCGGTGCCCAGCCTGAGTTCTGCTTGGGGAAAAAACTGCCTGTCGGCGGATGAGCAATCTTTGAATTTTGCGTTTGACAAAAGCTCGAGCCCTGCACTATAAACCGCAGCGACGCAAATATATTTCGGCCAAATAACCGGTTAGAATAATTACTGCTGTAACTGCTGGCCTGTGGCTCGCTGTCAGAAAGTCGCTCGATGAATTTGTTTCGTATCGATATTCAGTTGCGTGACGTACATGCGGCGCCGCGAAAATCAATTGAGGTCGCTCTGCGAAGCCTGTTTTAGACTGTGAAGTTAACGGCCAGCGCATGCAGTTTTTGTTGTAAACGATTTGTGGAAGGAATGAACGAATGAGCGGTCTGAAAGACAGATTCTTATTTGCCTCTGCTCCCGACAGCTGGGGTGTCCTCGATTATCCTGGGCCGTCGTGGAAGCAATCGTACGAGAAAATACTGGATGAGATGGTGTCCGCCGGATACACGGGCACAGAATTAGGTCCCTATGGATTCTTCCCCACTGATGCAAAGATTCTGCAACCTCAGTTCGACAAAAGGAAGTTGAAGCTGCTGGCTTCCTTCGTGCCCGTTAAAATGACCGACCCGGCCGCGGGCGCGGCGTGCATCGAACGGATCCGCAAAGTTGGCGGCTTGCTTGCTACCTTGAGAGCCCCGTTCCTGGTAATGGCTGATGACCAATCACCGGAGCGCAAACCATTTTCCGGCAGGGCGCGCGACAAAGATTGCCCCACTCTAAGTGCAGAACAGTGGAAGCACGTGGGCAAGATCGTCGCGGATGCGGAAAAGGTCGCCAATGAATTCGGTCTTGATCTGGTATTTCATCCCCACGTAGCGACCTATGTCGAGACGCCTGAAGAATCCGAACTGTTTTTCGATGCTACCTCTCACACTAACGTTGGGCTGTGCTTGGACACCGGACACTGTGTATACGGCTACGGCGACTCTGTAAAGGAAGCCGAAAAATTCAAGCATAAGCTGCGCTTTGTACATATCAAGGATTGCGACACTCGTGTTTTGGAAGAAGCACGCCGCAAGAAATGGACATTTGAGGAAGCTATCGAGCATAAGGTTTTTACCATTATTGGCCAGGGAAACATTGATTTCCCCGCCTTCTTCCGGACACTCGTAAAAAATGGCTATTCAGGATGGTCGGTGGTCGAGCAGGACGTAAAGTTTGGCGCCACACCGATTCCTCCCGTCGAAAGCGTATCTGCGAGTCTGAAATACCTGCGCGGCGTTGTGAGTGACCTTGGAACAAAAATAGCCGCTCACTAATTTGCTCTGACGATGACCACTATCGAATTTCGGGAGCTTTGCAGATGCGGGAATTAGGTCCAACATGCGGCAGTGTGACTCGAAGGGCAAAAATCAAAGGCCGTAGCGAGGATGTATGACAGAAACAACCGCGACATCCTACAAAAGCCCGCTGCACAAGATGACCCAGACCACCCCCACAAGCCTCTGGAATGATTCGGCCTCGCTCGAGGAGCTGACCTATTCCATCAACCATGGCGCCGTCGGAGCAACATGTAATCCAGTGATCGTCGTCGGAGTTTTAAAGAAAGAAATGGCCCGCTGGGCGCCGCGCATCCGTCAATTGATCGAGGAAATGCCTCACGCCACCGAAGATCAGCTAGGCTGGCGACTGGTCCGTGAAATTTCCGCCGAGAGTGCCGCGCTGCTGAGGCCGATTTTCGATGCGCATCACGGCCGCAACGGAAGACTCTCGATTCAAACAGATCCGCGACTGTATCGCGATGCGCGTGCCATCGTGGAACAAGCCGTCGAGTTTAACCAGCTTGCTCCCAACATGATTGTCAAAATCCCCGCCACCAAAGAGGGCATTCCCGCTATTGAAGAGGCCACCTATCGCGGCATCAGCATTAATGCCACCGTCTGTTTTACTTTGCCGCAGTGTGTTGCAGTTGCGGAAGCCGTGGAGCGCGGATTGAAACGCCGCGACCTAGAGGGCAAAGAAATAAAAACGATGGGCCCAGTGTGCACCATTATGGTTGGGCGTCTGGATGACTGGCTCAAAGTTTTGTTGGAAAGAGAAAATATTTCAGTGGACCCCGGTTACCTGGAATGGGCCGGCGTGGCTGTTTTCAAGAAGACCTATAACGTTTTTCGCCAGCGCGGCTACCGCATTCGTTTACTGTCCGCCGCTTTCCGCAATCACATGCACTGGAGCGAATTCATTGGAGGCGAGGTGGTTATTTCGCCTCCGCACGTATGGCAGAAGCGCTTCAACGCCAGCCAGATTGAAGTAACTCCGCGCATCGATCAGGAAGTCCCGTCACAAATTATCGAGGCCCTGACGAAGTACTTTCCCGACTTCCGGCGCGCCAACACGGAAGATGGGCTTTCGATTACCGCGTTTGATTGCTTCGGCCCCACGCGAAGAACATTACGGCAATTCATCGCGGCATGCAGTGATCTCAACGCCATCGTGCGAGACGTCATGTTGCCGAATCCTGACACGCCGTAAATCCATAAGCTGCCCGGCGCTCGGAGAATGGAAGAAAGTCGAGCTATGAACGGCGTAATCAGCGGCTGGGCGGCCCGGACCGCGAAGGTTAACTGCTCGCGTATCGCGAAAAATAAAACGGACATAAGATTTGCGGTGACTGGGCAAGTACATTCAGCCGAACTGGGATAGTATGCAAGGCCACGTAACTGGATCATTCTCGATGCAATTTGCGAAACAACCACTAGACTGTAAATATCGGCTATCAGGTACGCATGAGAAAATCCAGAACCAATAAAGGCAAAGCGGCCAGCATCTACGACGTGGCCCGGAAATCCGCCGTCTCGGTATTTACTGTATCCGAGGTGGTCAATAAAAAGAGCCACGTCAGCAAAAAGCTGCGCGATCGCGTGGAAGAAACCATCCGCAAATTGAATTATCGTCCTAACCTGATCGCGCGCAGCCTGGCCAAACAAAAAACTCACACCATCGGCATGATCGTGCCGGATATCGCAAATCCTTTTTTTCCAATGGTGGTTCGTGGTGCGGAGGACGCCGCCCAAAAACATGGCTACAATCTCTTGCTCTGCAATAGCGACGACTCCCTTGACAAAGAAGAGCGCGCCATCGAACTCCTCCTCTCCAAGCGCGTCGATGGCATCCTACTCACGAAAGCAGCCGAACATTTTCGTCCGCCACTGCGTCAAATGATTAAAGAGGCAAAAACTCCGATTGTGCTGGTGATGCGCACTTATTCCAAATTAACCGCCGACGCGGTCATCTCCGATGATTATCAAGGCGCCTACGACGCCGTGTGTCATTTGGCCCGAGCAGGGCGCCATCGTATCGGGCTCATCAGCGGCCCGCTAAAAGTGAGCAATGCCGTAGCTCGATGGCAAGGTTTTCACGATTCGTTGAAAGCCATGGGCTTACCCTTTGAAAAGGAACTGATTGTCGAAGGAGATTACCGCATTGAATCTGGCTACCGGACCGGGAACGCGTTGCTCTCGCACCGTCCGGACGGAATTTATGTGGCCAATCATTTGATGACCGTTGGTCTTCTCAAGGCCGCTGAAGAAATGGGATTGCGCTGCCCGGAAGATTTCGGCTTGGTCAGCTTCGACGATTATCCCTGGCTTGGAGTTTTTCGTCCGCGATTAACGACGGTCGAGTTGCCTAAACATCAGCTGGGCAGTGAAGCGGCGGAATTGCTGATCAAGCGTATCTCCGGAGATCGCAGCAAGCCGGCCCTACGAAAATTGCAGCCTGAATTGCGTATTCGCGAATCCTGCGGCTTCGCTCTCCATGTTTCGCGCACGGCTTATGGTAATGCCTCACAAGGTCTCAGATGAGGCCTCGTCGAAGGTTCCAACGTGAGCTGCTCGGGTTTATTTATCGAGCGTCTTTCTGCGAAGCCACATTTTCTACGTGATGGTCCAGCCACTTTATACGCAGACTGTTCGTTTAGAAAAGGAACCGCTCCTTTTTGCGCGCTTTCTCGTACTCGGTGCGCGCGCGCTTCACCGTGTCGCTTTCGGAAACCTCCGCGATAGGCACGTCCCACCACGATTCGTATCCAGGCACGCGGTCTTCGTAAGAGGTTTCCACCACCACCACGGAAGTTCGCGTCTGTTTTTTCCCCTCATGTAAGGCATTTCTCAATTCTTCCGAGGTGCGCGTTCGAACCGCCCAGGCTCCCAGGCTTGCCGCATTGGCCTGGAAATCCACTGGCAGCAACTCTCCGTCATAGCGTTCCCCTTGTCGGTAGCGATAGTTCGTCCCCATCCCTTCGTTCCCGCAGCCACGGCTCAATCCGCCGATACTCGAAAATCCATGGTTATCCAGCAGGACGATATTTAGCTTGTAGCCTTCCTGCACCGAAGTGACAATTTCCTGCGCCATCATTAAATAAGATCCGTCGCCCACCATCACATACACATCGCTCTCGGGCTTGGCCATTTTTATTCCCAACCCGCCTGCGATTTCATACCCCATGCAGGAATAGCCATACTCCATGTGGTAATTGCCCGGCCCGCGTGTTCGCCAAAGTTTGTGCAAGTCACCAGGCAAGCTCCCCGCCGCACAAACCATCACATCGTCGGCATGGCAGATCTCGTTTATCACCCCGATGACTTCGCCTTGCGTGATAGGTGGGTCTTTTCGTATGCCATAAATGCGATCAACTTCCTTTTCCCACTCATCGCGAAATTCGGAAATTCTCTCTTGATAACTGGAATTCACTCGCACGCCGGCCAGCGCCTCGCTCAATTCTTCCAGCGTCACGCGCGCATCTCCTGTCAGCGGTAGCGCGCGATGTTTGTAGCTGTCAAATTCCGCCACATTAATATTTATGAATCGCACCTCCGCATTTTGAAACGCGGTTTTCGACGCGGTAGTAAAGTCGCTGTAGCGAGTTCCAATTCCGATAATCAGATCCGCTTCCCGCGCCATGATATTTGCACCCGGAGTTCCAGTGACTCCCATCGCTCCCAATTGCTGCGCGTGATCGTAAGGTAAAGACCCTTTTCCAGCTTGGGTTTCGCATACGGGAATGCCCGTCTGTTGCGCAAATTTCGCAAGCGCGTCCCAGGCCTCCGAATAAAGCACTCCTCCACCCGCTACGATCAGCGGTTTTTTCGCGGAACGAATCCATTCCGCAGCGGTGATCAAAAAAGCGCGATCGCAACGATTGCGCGGAATCGTCCACACCCGCTTCTCCAGGAATTCCTCGGGAAAATCAAAGCCCTCGGTTTGTACGTCTTGCGGCAAGCTGAGCGTTGCTGCCCCGGTATTATCCGGCGAAGTAAGCACGCGCATGGCTTCGGGCAAAGCGGTCAGAATCTGTTCCGGACGCTGGATGCGGTCCCAATACCGTGAAACTGGCTTGAAGCAATCATTCACGGAAACGTCTTGCGATGCGGGGGATTCCAGTTGCTGCAAAACCGGCGACACATTTCTTCTCGCGAAAATATCCCCGGGCAAGAGCAGCACTGGTAGACGGTTGATCGTTGCCAACGCCGCCCCGGTGATCATATTTGTCGCGCCCGGTCCTATAGAAGTTGTGCAGGCCAAAGTTCGCAGCCGGAAACTTGCTTTGCTGAAAGCCGCGGCAGTATGAACCATGGCTTGTTCATTTCTGCAAAGGTAATAGCGAAGCCTCCGGTCTTGCTCGAGCGCCTGTCCCATGCCCGCGACGTTACCGTGCCCAAAAATTCCGAAGCATCCCTGGAAGAATCTCCGTTCCCGGTTATCCCGGCTGGAATACTGGTTCGATAGAAATGCCACGATGGCTTGTGCAACAGTCAGGCGGCGATTCATGCAGGAGCGCTCCCCAATGGCGATTCGTCAATTTTGGGCCATAGCATGCCGCAGAACTTCCAGCGGCACCAGTTAAAAATAAAGTAATTTGCTAACCGCTTATTCGATTTGGCGCGCACCCGCTTTTCAACTTTATTTCGTCACACCGAGGAATGATCGCAACGCTATCGGATCAATGGAAGGCGAGGGTCGGTTTCTTTCCACGTCGATTTAATCCACACGTGGTTGGGATCTTCGGTTACCGACAAGGTCCGCGAGGTCCCCGCAAGAAAATTCAAGTAGTACACGTTGTATCCTGGTCCCGCGACCACTGGATGAAAACCGGAATGAACTAATACGGCATCGCCGTCCTGCGCCCTCACTGTGAAGTCGCGCGACCTATCCGGCGAGTACAGTCTTTGCAGCGCGAATCCTTCTTTGGGATGCTCAATCCGGTAGTAGTAAATTTCGTCCAGATCAACCTCGGTAGGTGGGTCATGCACGTCATGTTTGTGCGGCGGATAGCTCGACCAGTTGCCTCCGGGTGTGTACACCTCAATGACCACCAACTTATCTGCGGAAAAATCAGGTCTGATAATATCTACAATCTGGCGTGAAGCATTCCCGCCTCCGCGCAAACTGGTGGCTACGTCGTCTGGAGTGATCAGCCGCGGTTCAAGTTTGGCCTCGGAAGGAACCCGGCATTCTGCAATCTCGCAGATCGTTTCGGCTGTAAACGTGATTTCATGACCGGCAGGAAGATAAATCGCATAAGGAAACCCGTCAAAAACATTTGCGCGCTTGCCAATTTGCTTCGGTCCTTGACCCCAGTCGGCTATGCACTTCCCACCCAACAAAACAAATGCGCATTCCTCTTTTCGTGCAGCCGTTCGCACAATGTCGCCCGGCTGCAATCGCCGCACTGACATACTCATCCATTTCCACCCCGCCTGTTCACGGTCGAGATGCAAAAGTTCTCCCGATTGCTCCGCGGCCAAGCTCTGGGAATGGACTAGAGAAACAGGTTCACTCACTTCGCCTCCACATCAGCGAACTTCCCTGCGAGATTCACTTTTTCGTTTCGCATTCTAACCGGTTTGAGACTATACAAACGCCTTTTATCTTGTCAAATCGGCTTGGTGAGCATATCGAGATCGTTTGTTGGCAATATTTGCGAAAGGGAGCCTGAAAAATATTTATTCGACTCGATTGGATAGCGTACCGCTGGATGCTGGCCGAGCGTCTGATCGCCGCGAATCTATTTCCTCAAGCGGCCGTGCCGCCAGGATTTCGTAGTTGCGGTATTTGATCGACAATACCGCGTGTCCGCCCACGCGCATGGTCGACGTGGATTCATTCTCCGAAGGAAACCAAAAATCACCCAATTTTTTATAGATATGATGAATTGCGGTGCCCTTGATCCACATCGACGGATTCTTCGATGGCTCCGCCTCGATGCGGCATACCGCGAAATCTTTGCTATTCACCCACACCCGTCCACGATATAGAAGCTTGTTCGGTATTTTCGGTTGAACGGTTAGCACGTAAGAGCAACCGTCACCGGTGTCTTGAAACTCCATCCCGGTGAATTCGTAATTGCGACGATCCAGGACCACACGCTCGCGATTCTTACTATTTAAAGCTTCTTGTTCAGCTTGCATCAGCCCTTTGAAAATCCGCTCAATCATCCATTTGGGGCCACTTTGCGAAACGATCTTAAAGTTCTTCGTCGCAGGCCACTCGTAAACCATGTCCACAACCATCTCGGCCTTTAGCGACGTGGGGAATCCCGTGTAATCCAGACGATAAAAGCGCCTGCTCTGGTAACGCTGCAACGCCGCCGTTCGCTCCGCATTTTTTGCGACGAGATTGTCTACCACCTGCTCGAGTGTTGGTCGCGCTCGGATACCTGTTTGTAGAATGACCGTTTGCGCCAGGCCGGTCGCAGTCCACATCAGTAGAGATACAATAATCAGCGTGCGGCACTGACAAAGTAGGGCCGCGGATGCTGTCGCTTCTCGACCCGCGGGCCTTCTGATCTTCGGCATCGCAATCCGCCGCCCATCACACTTGGAATCACGCATTTGCATCGCAGGGAATCTCGGTAGCCAAAGATAGTTCCGTATTTCCGCCAAAGGTGTAATTCAGCGCGTGACGCACTGACTTCTTTTCGGCCATGCGGATAATCGAAAAAATTCGCCCCAAAAATGGCGGTGGCGCTTTCCACAACGCCGACAGCGGACTGTCGCAGCCCGTATAACAATCAATATGAAACACTCGCTCATCCCACCGCCGGGAACCCACCGGGTATTCCGGATATTCGCGAAGCACATCAATCACCGTTTGCCAAAAGCGCAAGCTGCGCGGCTCCGAATATTGCGGCATAAACAGAACATGACTCAGCTGCTCGTCCCTGATTTCCTGCACGAACTGATGAAAATTTGTGGCGCGTGTCAAGTTCAGTGCGCCGCTCGGCTCGGATCCATGCCGGTCTCCTCCCGAAATTACCGGCCGTTCCCAAAGCTCAGACAACTGCACAACCCTCTTGTTTTCGCTCCAGTAACGCATGGCGTTAAGCTCGAAAGCGTGAAGAAACTCGATGTGCTGTTCCAAAAATCGTTCCAGAACAAGTTGGAATGAAAGTTGTCCAGGACCCAACTGGTCCCACAGCGGATGGTTGAACACGATCAATACTTCCGGTATTTCATGGAGGGCCGCCATTATTTCCACTAAGCGGGAGCTACAAGGGCTGCGAGTATATTCTGCAAAGTCTTCCATTAAAGTCGGCGCCAGGTTCGGCGGCAAGTTGTGAACGCCCAGATGAAACACCGCATCTTCAAACGGCACACTCCACTCCACCGCAAGCGGGATCTGTATCGCATCGGGCAATTGTCGCAAAGAGGTCGGCGCCCCTATGCTGTCATGATCGGTAAGCGATACCAGGCTCATCAAATTGAGCTCGCATTCAATCTGCTTGCTCTCCAATTCGAATCCCACCTTGGCAGAGACCGGCGGCCGCCAGTACGCCGTGGAAAAATCCACCGGTCTGCACGATTTCTGGCACTGTTTGTCGAGGGCCCGCCGCAACACCGGCCACTTCTCAGCGAACGCAGGAATGAAGTGCAGGCTTTCTTTAGAGAAATTAGTGTGGCTGTGTAGAGAAACCGCTGCGCGGTAATTTCCCGCAATTTGTGGTTGATTCCAAACGCACGAAATCTTCGATAACGTCAATCGCTGGCCTCCAATTTTAGCCGCGGGCTCCGGCACGTACCGGGATTTGGGTCTAACTACCTGGAGGCCGACGCTTCCTTCAGACCGTCATTTCATTGATTGTATCTGCTATTCAAGCCTTTTCTTCCAGCCTTTGGTATACAACGGTTGCCAAAATGAAAATATCCACAATTGCACACATACTGACCAACTCGAATTGTGGCTCGAACTGTGGCTTAATTGTTTCCGCGCTTCTCCGAGTCTCACTGGAGTGAATGCGAATGCCTTCCGTCAACTCGCCGCATGTCGTGAATATCCTTGATTTGAGGCGCGTAGCCCAGCGGCGCCTCCCCCGAGTCGTTTTCGACTATCTTGACGGCGGCGCCGAAGGCGAAGTCACCCTGCGGGAGAATTGCCGCGTTTTTGATGATGTAACTTTTCGTCCCCGCCACGCGGTAGCCTTTGACAATTGCGATTTGCGCGCCACCGTTCTCGGCCATGAACTTTCACTGCCGGCAATGCTCGCTCCCGTTGGCTATAGCCGCCTAATGCATCCCGGTGGCGAGGTCGCCGCCGCACGCGCCGCAGGCAAGGCCGGCACCGGTTATATTCTCTCCACCATTTCAGGACACAAACTCGAAAATGTGAAAGCGGGCTCCACCGGACCGGTGTTTTACCAGCTTTATCTGATGGGCGGGCGCGCTGCCGCGGAAGCCTCTATCGATCGTGCGCGGCGCGCCGGATTTGCCGCGCTGGTGATCACCATCGATACACCGGTCAGCGGAATTCGCGAGCGCGATCCTCGCAACGGCATGGTTGAGCTGCTGAATCCCGGACTCCTTCATAAAATTCCTTATGCCGAGCAATTCTTAACGCATCCGGGCTGGCTATTTTCCTTCTTCAAGGATGGTGGCGTTCCTCCGCTCTACAACGTGGTTCTGCCCGGAAAAGGCCCCATGCCTCTCACCGATATTGGCCGCGCCCTCGCTGCTTCCACGGTGACCTGGAAGGATCTGACCTGGATCAGGGAACATTGGAACGGTCCAATCGTCGTTAAGGGTGTGCTCACTGGGGATGACGCCCGCAGGGCCGTCGATGAAGGGGCTGCAGCCATCGTGGTTTCGAATCACGGCGGCCGCCAACTTGATTGTGTTTCCGCGTCCCTGCGCGCATTGCCTGAAGTCGTCGCAGCGGTTAACGGCCGAATTGAAGTGTTAATGGACGGAGGCGTACGTCGCGGCACCGATATCGTGAAAGCGTTGTGTCTTGGCGCCCGCGCCGTCCTCTGTGGTCGCGCCTACGCGTACGGATTGGCCGCCGCCGGTGAAGCAGGAGTAACTCGCGCCATCGAAATTTTGCGCGAAGACGTAAAACGTACCCTGGTCTTATTGGGCTGCCCCAGCGTAGCAGCGCTCGATTCCTCTTACGTCCGCATCCCCAAAGATTGGACCGCCACCTAAATTAAAGCGTCATTTCCGCTAACAATTGTCGAAAGCGATCAGTCCACGAACTTCAGTGCACAAAGTTCAATCCGTGCGGTATAAATTGCGGAAAAACATAAGCATACAGCATCACAATCACGCCGATAATCGCCGCCAGCGCCACCGAATGCCAAAACACAAACCGGAAAATCGAGCCTTCGTTTCCAACCTGATTGGTTGCTGCAGTGGCGATACAGATCGATTGCGCATCAATCATTTTGCCCATCACGCCGCCGGCGCTATTTGTGGCGCACATTAAGATTGGACTTAAGTTCAGTTGCTGCGCTGTAATACGCTGCAGCCCGCCAAATAACGCGTTCGACGCGGTATCGCTCCCCGTCAGCGCGACCCCCAGCCAGCCAATATACGCACCGAAGAATGGAAAGAACCAACCCGTCCGCGTAAATGCCAGTCCCAATACCGCATCCATGCCCGAGTACCGTGTCACATATCCCAGTCCCAACATGCATGCCATGGCAATGATTGCGAAACGCAACCGATACATCGTGCCGCCAAATATCTTGAATATTCTCCCTGGTTTTAAACCAAGTAGAAGCCCGGCAATAACTGCAGCAAAAAAGCAGCCCGTCCCAGTCGCAGTCAACCAGTTAAGATCGAACTTCGCGTTTTCCGCTGCGGGCTTCATCACTACCGGTTGTGCCCGAAATACTGCCTGATGCAAATACGGAACCGCCCATCCGCCGGTCTTAAACGCCGGAGTGGTGTACTTACCCATAGCAGTCTTGATCGTCGGTAATCCCCACAGCAAAACAAACATCGATAGCAGCGCAAACGGCATCCACGCTTTTGCAAGTTGCCCAGGTGTGTGCACTACTGCGAACTCTCCGCGTTTCACCTTGGCCGCGTCTTCTCCTCGTTCATCTTCAAAACGCCAGATCCGTTTCGGCTGCCACACTCGCAAGAATAAAAGCGTCGCGATGATCGATGCGATGCCCGCTGCAATATCCACAAGATTACTGTCCACATGATTCGACCAGAAATATTGCACCCCCGCGAACGAAATCCCCACCACCAAAATCGCGGGAAATACTTCGAACGTCTCCGACCAGCTCACAAAAGTGCGAACCAGCCAAAACGGCACAATCAACGCCGTCCACGGAAGAATCCGCCCGACCATGGCGCTTAAGTCCGACTCCGGCAGCGCGGTCACCGCCGCCAGCGTGTGTACCGGAGTTCCGATCGCTCCCCACGCCACCGGCGCGGTATTGGCTATAAGATTCAAAACCGCCGCCTGAAACGGTTTGAATCCCAACCCGATCATAAACGCTCCAGCAATAGCCACCGGGGCCCCAAAGCCCGCCGCTCCCTCCAGGAAAGCGCCGAAAGCAAACGCTACCAGCAGCACCTGCAAGCGCCGGTCAGGCGTAATCGCCGCAATAGACTGCTTCATTATTTCGAATTGGCCGGTATCGACAGAAATGTCATATAGAAAGACCGCCGCAATCACGATCCATACTATTTTCAGAAATCCGAACGCGCCCCCATACAAAAAGCTGATCACCGCCAATCGTGGGGGCATCCCAAACGCCACGATGGCAATAATAATCGCCGCCGCCGCGCCCGCCACGGCGCACAGATGAGGGCGCACTCGAAACCCTGCCAAGAGTGTCAGCAAAACGAGAATTGGGATGGCGGCTACCAGCGTCGATAGCCACCAATGACCGAAAGGGTCATACACTTGCGTCCAGGTCACAGGATCCTCCGACGAAGAGAATTGCGATCTCTAAGGGTTGCGAATCTTCGAGAGAAATACAAATCAGGTATAGTGCGCTTGTGAAATAGTGCTTGGCCGCTGAATTGTCAAGCGAGAATTGAGCCTGGCATAGGTTAAGCTTCCAGCGGAGCCTCGCGAACCACAACCCGAATTATCGCGATATAATAGTTACCATAAGCTTATGCGCATTCTCCTGGCCGAAGACGAACGAAAAGTTGCGAGCTTCATTGCTCGCACTCTTAGAGAAAATTCCTACGCCGTCGACATCGCGGACACCGGCGAAAAAGCCCTCGAACTTGGCAGGGAAGTGAATTACGACGCCATCCTTTTGGATGTGCGCCTCCCTGGCATAAGCGGAATCGAAGTGTGCCGCGAATTGCGCCAGCGTGGCATCGAATCTCCCGTCATGATGCTCACCGCGCGGACTCTCGTCGAGCAACGCGTCGAGGGACTGGATGCCGGTGCCGATGATTATTTAACCAAGCCCTTCGTGCTGGCCGAACTCCTCGCGCGCGTGAGAGCCCTGGTCCGCCGCGGCTTCCACAAAGGAAATGCCCGTCTGCATTATGCCGATCTGGAACTCGATCGCCATCGCCGCCGCGCCACGCGCGGCAAGGAAATAATCCCACTAACCTCCAAAGAATTTGCGCTCTTGGAGCTCTTCCTCTTGCACGCCCCCGACCTCATCACCCGCAGCGCCATCGTCGAACATGTGTGGGACTACCATTTCGACAGCGAGACCAATCTTGTAGAGGTCTATATCAATCGTCTGCGCCAGAAAATCGATGTCAGCGGCGCCCCGAAATTAATTCACACTGTGCGCGGCGTCGGCTACCGCCTAGGCATGCCCGAATAATTGAACCTCATCGAGGCTGCCCCTCACGCGGAGGGTGCCTTTGAACTTGCCTCCTGAAACCCGCAGCGCACCTCAACCACCTCAAGACTGTTCGACCGGCGCTGAATAATCTTGCTCGCTCACATGTTCCAGCCACACCACACTAACGCCGTTCTGGTCCGCTTCTTGAATCGCCAGATGAACCATGGTGTGACTAGCATCCGCCCCGTGCCAGTGGCGTTCCCCCGCTTCAATCCAAACCGAGTCGCCCGCAGTGATTATTTGCGCTGGCTTGCCCGCGAGTTGCACGCGCCCAACTCCTGTCAACACGTGCAAGGCCTGCCCCCTTGGATGCGTATGCCACGCTGTCCGCGCCCCCGGCTCAAACGAAACGCGATTCACAGCAAATCCCGCCGGCGCCGCAGCGGCCACGATTTCATCGATCCACACCGTACCGGTAAACCAATCTTGCGGTCCCTTGCGGCACCCACGCATCTCATTCGTCAATATTTTCATTTTTCGTCCATCACTCCAGAGGCCTGACTCACTCCTACGACAATTTTCCAGGTGTAAACAACGCCGTCATTTCCATCACATCGCGATAATAATCTTTTTGCTTTAGCAGCGCGGCGGCTCCTTCGTCAAGAATGGCGGTGGCATCGGGATGAAGTTGCAAAGCCGAAGCCGTAACCGAAGCCGTGAGAGGCCCCTCGATCGCGTTCGCCACCGCGCCGGCTTTTGCCGCACCCGTCGCCAGCATCAATACGCGCCTGCTGGCCAGTATCGTGCCGATGCCCATTGTGATCGCGAGACGCGGCATCTTCTCCCCAGCGCCAAAGAATTTTCGATTGTCCTCCACCGTCGCTTTACTGAGCACCTTCAGCCGCGTTTTCGACGCGAAACTCGAGGTCGGTTCGTTGAAGCCGATGTGTCCGTTGCGCCCAATACCCAGAATTTGCAGATCGATTCCGGCCGCCCTTTGAATCTCAGCTTCATACCCCGCGCAATATTTTTCGTAGTCGCCGCTTATGGTACCGTCCGGAATATGAATGTTCCGCGCGTCAAGGTTCACACGCGAAAAAAAATGTTCCCTCATGAAATGGTGAAAACTCTGGGGATGTTCCGGAGAGATTCCCAGATATTCGTCCAGGTTAAACGTAACCACCCTGGAAAAATCGAGTGCTTCTTCACGGTGTAGCCGCGCCAGTTCACGGTACACCCCAATGGTCGTGCTTCCCGTCGCCAAACCCAGCCGCACCTCCGGGTTCTGGCGTACCGAGGTAGCTACAATCCGCGCCGCTTCCTGACTCAGCTCTTCATAATTGGATTTTAGGACAACCAGCATTTGACGTAAGCCCGCCTGTTTTTTGGAGTTCTGCGATGTGCCCGCTACGAACAAACTTTTGTTGCGCTTGCCCTTGCCATTTAAACTTTTCTGAGCCACCATGCTGTGCTTCGCCGCGTCCCGATAGACTACAACATCCGCGCCATCAATTGCTGGCCCGGCCATTACTAAAACGATTTAACCTGGTCACCTGACCGGTTGGGCGCATCTTAATCTGCGCCACCGCTCAAATGCGGCAGGAGAGTAGACACTCAAGATGGCACTCACCACCACCGATTGGATCGTAATCGCCGCCTACCTGCTGCTCAATCTGTTGATCAGTTTGTATTACCGCCGCCGTTCCTCGGGCAGCACTGAAGAATTCTTCGTATCGGGACGAAATGTTTCCTGGTGGCTGGCCGGCACCTCTATGGTGGCCACGACCTTCGCCGCCGACACCCCTTTGCTTGTCGCCGGCTTGGTAGCTAAAAACGGAATCTCCGGCAACTGGCTGTGGTGGTCGCAATGTCTCTGCGGCATGATGACTGTTTTTTTCTTCGCGCGATATTGGCGCCGGGCCGAAATCCTCACCGACGTGGAATTTGTCGAGCTCCGCTACGAAGGCAAGCCGGCCGCCTTCCTTCGTGGTTTTCGCGCCATTTATCTTGGCGCGTTGATGAATTGTCTGATCCTCGGCTGGGTGATCAAAGCCATGATCAGTATCACCACCGTTTTACTCGGCGACGCCATCGCCGCCGGACGCGTCCTACAAATCGCCGTGGGTGGTCATGTGCTCCTGCATTACACCTTGGGAGCACCCGCGCACACCGCGTTGCTGATCTGTGTCCTGATCCTCGTGCCCTTCACCGGCATTTACACATTTATCGGCGGTCTTTGGGGCGTGCTGGTCACTGATCTGTTCCAGTTTATTCTGAAGATGACCATGATCGTGGTGCTGGCCTGGATCGCCGTCTCCAAACTCGGCGGCATGACCATGCTCAAAATCCAGTTGTCCCACGTGGATAGTGCGGTGCGTCAATCAGGACAAACCACCGGATCGATTCTCTCCTTCTTTCCTTCCTTCCATCTCGGCTGGACCACCGACGCCTTGTGGACTCTGCCGGTCATTACATTTTGTCTGTACCTCGCCGTCCAGTGGTGGGCTAGCTGGTATCCCGGAGCCGAACCCGGTGGCGGCGGCTATGTCGCCCAACGCATGTTCAGCGCGAAAGACGAAAAAAACTCGCTCGGCGCAACCTTGTGGTTCAACATCGCGCACTACGCCATGCGTTCCTGGCCATGGATTCTAACCGGCCTGGTAGCCGTCGCTGTTTATTCTCCTCACGGCGGTTTGCGTCCGAGTATGGAATTTGCCGCCGAACCGGAAAAAGGCTACGTCATGGTGCTGCGCGATTTCCTTCCCCCCGCGCTCCGTGGATTGATGGTGGCCGCCTTCCTGGCCGCATTTATGTCCACTGTCGGCACTCAATTGAACTGGGGCACGTCCTACCTCATCAACGATCTGTACCGCAGATTTCTGGTGCGCAAGGCCACCGACAAGCACTATGTCTTCGTCAGTAAAGTTTTTATCGTAATGCTCGTAATTCTCAGTGGCTACGCCGCAGCCAACATCAATTCCATCCAGTCCGCGTGGCAATTACTCCTCGGCATGGGCGCCGGAACCGGCAGCGTTTTGCTACTGCGTTGGTATTGGTGGCGCATCAATGCCTGGAGCGAAATCTCCGCAATGATCGCCGCCTTCGTCGTCTCCATCTCACTGCAACGCGTGCATTTCTCAGGCAACGACTCCGTGGTCTTCGCCAAAGCAGCATTGATCACCACCATCACCACCACGGTGGTGTGGTTGGTCACCACCATGATCACCAAGCCCGAATCAGACCAACGCCTCGTAAAATTCTATCGTCGTGTGCAGCCGACGGTAATCGGCTGGCAGCGCATCGCCGCTTTAGCTCCCGAGATCGCCCCAGTCCGCGACCTGGGCGCCAATACCTTCGACTGGATCATGGGTTGCACGCTAGTGTATTGCTGCATGTTCGCGATAGGCGAACTAGTCCTACAAGAATGGCTCCCAGGATTCATCTTGCTGCTTTGCGCCGCCGCCTCCGGTTATTTTATCTACGGGAGCCTGTCGCGTCGCGGTTGGAAAACTTTCTCAGTGACACCCGATCCTGCTGTCGCGGCACCCCGCGCCATCGGCGCTGAACAGGGCACATAAGTTTGTTGCGGCGGCATCTCTAGCTCCTAGCCGGACGGAGTCCCTTGTGCAATTGGACGTCAGAGCGCTGTTTCTCGTGCTAATTTCACTGATTGTGTTCTGCGACTGTCCGGTTAAAACACGAGCCCAAAGTGCCTCATCGCTGGCAAAGCCGAAATGGACGGTCGAACTCAAGAAATACGGCTGGATTCCTCCGAAATCCGTATCAAACAAAAAATTCTTTAAAGATTTCATCCTTGCAAAGCTAGAAGCACTGGATGAGAACACCCGGGTTCCGTTCATCAGCAACTACGCGTCTATGACACCAAACAATAGGGGGAAAACTACCGCACTGCAACTCGCGAAGTGGAAGCCTTCTTCGTTAACGCCCAGAACGGCAGCCTCTTACAAACTAAGTTGTGGCCAGTTCAGATGCGACAGTCTGGACACCCCTTCGGGACTCTGAAGCACGACTTGTCCCTCTCAGTAGAGATCGGTTCCTCATTCTTGCCAGTGGCACCGTCATGATTTACGACCACGATGTTAATCTCATCAATCAGGAAAAATTAGAGCCATCCAGCTCAACAGGCCCCTGGTCCGTCCAAAGCGTAGCTGGTGGCACCCAGATTTTTCTCCGGCACGAACCCGGCCCTGCAATGACTTACGAGTGGCGCGCCTCAGATACACTCCAGGTCTTGAGGAAGACGCCCGGATACCGCGATCGTCTCTTCCACCCACAGGCCGTCGTAACCCCAGGAGAGAACGCCGTCTTTATCTGGGGAAGTTCAGGCATTGAAATGATCACTTCTGTCCAACACATGAAGATAATTTGTGATGATCTATCCTGTCGCGAGAACGCACCCGTTCACGTCCTTGGGTCACGGTACATCGTACTTTCCGGAAGAACTGGAATCGGGGTCATCGACATAGACCACGGACTTATTTGGTCTAAGACGATCGGACCAGACCGCGACCCTAGCGATTTTCAGTTTGGCGATACGGTCTCGTCACTCTCAGGCACAGGATTCGGATTCTGGATGACATCCGACCGAAAGACGCTGTTCGATGGAGTTAAGGTCCACCAGTCGCCTGTCGTCCTCGTCTACGATGCCACCAATCCAAGAATTCTTTGGTCGACTCCAATCTCGATCCAGAGTCAAATCGGCGACTTCAACATTGCATTATCTCCGGACGGCAAGCACGTCGCGATTTTCAATGGCGCCACACTCACCCTTTATGGCCTCGATTGAGCGTATGTCATGTGAAGTAACTCATCTGATAAATCAAAAATCGCAGGGCACAAATCGGGACGCTGAATGTGGGAAATTGGCGGGGCCAAGTCTACTCTGGTGGTAGTCCGTAATCCGACAACTGGCCTTTTTCAGACGGCGAAGTGACACAAAGAAATGTTACCCTACGGCAATTAAAGCTCTCGGGGGTACTACTATGTGGAAAATTTTGCGAACTGCCACGGCACTCCTCCTGCTGAGCACAGCACTGCCTGCGGTTCCGAAAGCGCTCAAGGCGGATGACATTCTCAAGGGAGCCAAACTGAAGGCTGCCGACCAGAATAAATCTATCTTCTTAATTTTCGGCGCGTCGTGGTGCGAGGATTGCCACCGACTGGACAGCTTCCTCGCCCTTCCGGACATAGCCCCGATCTTTAACAAATACTTCGTCGTTACAAAATTGACGTTTGGTGAAGCCGTGGGCGGTCATCCAGACTGGGACAATCCCGGCTCCGACTTTCTGATATCGAAGTACGGGGGCTTATCCCCAAGTGGTGCAGTTGACCTCCCGTTCATCGCAGTTCTTGACCCGAAAGCAAAACTTCTCGCCAACTCCAATAAACCCGGGAAGGGCCACGTGGCAAGCGCCGGGACTGGATTTCCAGATAACGCTGAAGACGTCAAATGGTTTCTCGCCATGCTGCAAAAAGCTGCTCTCGCTTTGACTGAGGACGAAACGCAAAAAATTCAAGGTGCATTTCGAAACCCAGACGAATAGCGTCGATTGAAACAGTGACGATTGAAACTATTCGACATTTTCGTATCCGGGAGCGAGCAAAAAGTTGATTACACGGGGCGCTCCGTCTAAAACAGTCCCTATGCCCAGAATGCGCCGTCTGCGGTTTTCGCGCATCAAATGACTCGGACTCATTGTCGGAAGAAGCACGGAAGCACAACTGCGACCCGCGTGCCTTCGCAGTTGATGCCAGAATAAATTTGAACAATTTTGGATAGTCCGCCTAAAACTCAGCCCTATGCCTAGACTGCAGACCCGCGAAGACCAACGCCTGGAAGAAACCCGCACGCGCAAGAAATATTGGAAGCGCTGGGGCCCTTATTTATCCGAACGCCAGTGGGGCACCGTGCGCGAGGACTACAGCCCGTACGGCACCGCGTGGGAATATTTTCCCCATGACCACGCGAGGTCACGCGCATACCGCTGGGGTGAAGACGGTATCGGAGGCATCAGCGACCGTCACCAGATGATTTGTTTCGGTCTCGCCATGTGGAACGGCCGTGATCACATCTTGAAGGAGCGCCTCTTCGGCCTTACCGGGCATCAGGGAAATCACGGCGAGGACGTGAAGGAATATTACTTCTACCTGGATTCCACGCCCACCCACAGCTACATGCAGATGTTGTACAAATATCCGCAAGCGGAATTTCCCTACGATACCTTAATTGCCGAAAACGCTCGTCGCGACCGCACTCAGCCCGAATTCGAACTTATGGACACTGGCATCTTCGCGCAGAATCGCTACTTCGACGTGTTCGTCGAGTATGCCAAGGCCGACGTTGAAGATATTCTCATCAAACTCATCGTGGTGAATCGCGGCCCGGAAGCAGCCACACTTCATCTCTTGCCCTCGCTATGGTTTCGCAATACTTGGTCGTGGGGCAAGGATAATCGCCGCCCCATCATGCGGAAAACCGTCGGGCCGGAAAACTGCCGCTGCGTTGAAGTGCAGCATTGGCAATATGGCAAGCGTTGGTTGTTGTGCGCGGGTCAGCCACAATTACTTTTTACCGAGAACGAAACCAATTATGAGCGTGTTTTTGCTGGAAAAAGTCCCACGCCCTTCGTCAAAGACGCTTTCCATGAATATCTCATTCACAAAGACCAAGCTGCGATAAATCCCCAGCAAACCGGCACCAAGGTGGCTGCCTACTACCCACTCACCCTTGGCCCCGGCGACAGCACCACGTTCAAGCTACGCCTGACCGATACCGACCCACTTGATGGCATCAGCCTCGACTCGCACAAGGTGGATGTCACTTCGTCACATGGCGACCCCAACGGCGAGGTTCCAGCCACCAACGATTTCGGCGCTGGTTTCGATCGTCTTTTCGACTTGCGCCAAAAGGAAGCCGACGATTTTTACGGTTCGCGTGTGCCTAAGGACATTTCCGAAGATGCTCGCAATGTAATGCGCCAGGCCTTATCGGGGATGATGTGGTCGAAGCAGTTCTACCACTACGACGTCCTGACCTGGCTTACTGGCGATCCTGGCCAACCGCCTCCCCCGGAAGAGCGCTGGAACGGCAGAAACAAGGATTGGACCCAACTCTATAACGACGATGTCGTCTCCATGCCCGACAAGTGGGAATATCCCTGGTATGCCGCCTGGGATCTCGCGTTTCACTGCGTATCTCTCGCCATCATCGATCCCGACTTCGCCAAGGATCAGCTCGTGCTTCTCCTCCGCGAGTGGTATATGAACCCCAATGGCCAATTACCTGCCTACGAGTGGGCTTTTAGCGATGTGAATCCGCCGGTCCACGCCTGGGCCGCCTGGCGCGTGTACAAAATCGAGCGTCGCGTTCGCGGCGTGGCCGATCGCGCCTTCCTCGAAAAAGTTTTTCATAAATTACTCTTGAACTTCACCTGGTGGGTGAATCGAAAAGATCCCGACGGCTCCAATATTTTTCAGGGCGGCTTCCTGGGTCTGGACAATATCGGAGTTTTTGACCGCTCCGCGCCTCTCCCCACCGGCGGCCATCTTGAGCAATCCGACGGCACCAGCTGGATGGGCATGTATTGCCTCAACATGCTCGCTATCGCGCTCGAACTTGCCAAAGAAGACCGCGCGTACGAAGACATTGCCAGCAAATTTTTTGAACATTTCGTCTACATCGCCCATGCCATGAACAATTTCGGATCACCCGGCAAATCTTTGTGGGACGAAGAAGACGGTTTTTACTACGACGTTCTGCACCTCCCCAACGGCGAAGACCATTTCTTGAAGGTTCGCTCCATGGTGGGCCTTATTCCGCTGTTCGGAGTGGAAACCCTCGAACCCGAGGCCATCGACAAGCTGCCGGGCTTTAAGCGCCGTATGCAATGGTTCATCGACAATCATCCCGACTTCCCCGACCACATCGATATGTCGCAGAGCTCGCCTCGCGGCACGCGCTTGCTGCTCTCGCTAGTCAGCAAAAAGCGGTTGGGACGTGTCCTTTCCCACATGTTGGACGAATCGGAATTTCTCTCTCCTTTCGGCATAAGGGCGTTGTCGCGATTTCACAAGGATCATCCGTATGAGCTGCGCTTCAACGGCACGGTCAGCAGTGTGGATTACGAGCCGGCCGAATCCGCCACTGGAACATTTGGCGGTAATTCGAACTGGCGCGGGCCGATCTGGTTCCCGGTCAACTACTTGTTGGTCGAGTCCTTGCAGAAATACCATCATTACTACGGCGAAGATTTCAAACTTGCATGTCCCACTGGTTCGAACAACCAGACTGATCTCTGGCAAGTGGCTGCGGAAATATCACGCCGCCTAACCCACATTTTTCTCCGCGATAATCAGGGCCGCCGTCCCGTTAACGGCACCGCTGAGGTTTTCCAGAGCGACCCGTACTGGCGCGACCTCGTTCTCTTTTATGAATTTTTTAACGGAGACAACGGCGCCGGCCTCGGCGCCAATCATCAGACCGGCTGGACCGGCCTCGTCGCCAAAATGATTCAACAAAGTGGTGAGTGAATCACTGCGGCAACTCGTAAAATTCAATGAGCACCTTGGTGTTCTCACCGCCCATGCCCGGAACCGGCACCAGAATAAAATTTACTTTCGAACCGTTAGCCCCCGCCCGCGCCTCGGGATAAATAGGAGCAGCGCCGAACCGCTTGCGCACAATCGCCGTGGCGCGATTCACATCCAAGCACCGAAACTCCACCTGCTGAACGCCTTCCCCAAACTTTGCCAGAAACCGCGCAATCGCCCCCTGACCAGTTGGGTCCCTGCTCGTCAGCACATCTAATTCAACGCCATCCGCAAAATGCAGCTCGAATTCTTCAGCATCCTGCTCTTGCGGAACAATCGCCAATTCCGGCTGCCCATTAGCCGCACGAATCCTCGCGAACGTCTCCCGATGCACAGCCACACCAACAGTAACAATCGGTTTTGAACAGAAGAGCAACTCAGCTAATTCCGCATCTTCCCACCAGCGAGATACCGCTCGATCAGCGAGGCCCCGCCCTTGCCCGCAGATTTCCGAAGCGGCCGCCATACGTGTCGATTTCTCAGTAGCCGACAGATTCGTAATTGCGGACGACATCAGGTGGGTCATCATATCTCCCACAGTTCTATCTATCGGGACCGCGCGCGATTTTACCGCGGCCCCGGCCCTGTTCGGTGGCCACTGCTGGCCCAGGCGAAATTAGCGACGCGATAAGCGCCACCAGCAATATCCCCGCCACCACTCCCAGCGAAATATGCACCGGAACGCGCATCCACGGCTCCGCAATCATCTTTGCCCCAATGAAAACCAGCACGCCCGAAAGCCCCACCGTCAGGTAACGCAACCGCCCCAAAGCTCCTGCCAGCAAAAAATACATGGCCCTTAACCCCAGAATCGCAAATACATTCGAGGTGTACACGATAAACGCATCGTGAGTGATGCCAAAGATCGCCGGAATCGAATCAACCGCCAGCGTGACATCCGTAATCTCCACCACCAGCAGCACCAAAAATAACGGCGTCGCAAATAATTGCTTGTTCAAGCGCACAAAAAATCTCTCGCCATGATATTGGCGAGTGACCCGCAAATGCCTGCTCGCGAATTGAAAAATCCTGTTTTGTTCCGGATGCGTGTCCCGCGTTCGAATCAAAAGCATGTGAATTCCCGCGTACACCAAAAAAGCCCCGAAGGCATACATGATCCAAGAAAAGCCCGCCACCAGCGCAGCGCCCATCGCAATCATGATTCCCCGCATCACTAATGCGCCCAGCACACCCCACGCCAGCAAGCGATGTTGTACCCGCTCGTCCACCGAGAAAGCGCGAAAGATTACCAGAAATAGAAACAGGTTATCGATGCTCAGCGCTTTTTCGATCAGGTATCCGGTGAAGAATTCAAGTGCTGGTTGCCTGCCCAGAAACCAAAATATACCAGCGCCAAAAAGTAGCGACAGCGCGATCCACCCCGCGCTCCAGATCGCCGCTTCGCGCAGCCTGATTCTGTGCGGCTTGCGATGAAACACACCCAGATCGAGCGCTACAGCGACCAGCACAAAAGTGTTAAAGAAGATCCAGCGCGAGAGGGTACCCATATTCGCGTTGGCTTATTTCAGGGAGCGGAAGCCGCGTGTGCGTCCGTCGCGTTCAAATTATTCAATTCCACTCGGGTAGTTTGTCCCGGCTGAATCGCCACCGGCACGTCCCACCTCACCCGCGTATCTCCCGCATCCGCATCCAGATTCAAGGAACTCACCCAGTAACTTCCCGGCGGCAATCCCGAAACGCCCGCGCGCCCATCCAGATCCGTGTCCGCCTTGGCCACCAGATATTTCGTCTGCGCCACATCGGGCGCCAGGTGCTGCACGTGTTTCTTGTGCTCGCTTTCAATCTTCGCCCATTTTCGCTGTGGATTCACTGCGTCCATTTCCAGTTCCATCCCGCTCATCGTTTCCGGATGCAAGCGAATAAACTTCCGCAGCGCGCTATAGTATTCCTCCGTTTGCTTCTTGTATTTCTCCGGATGATCCGTTTTGTCCGCGTCCTTATATTTCGGTTTGGGAATGCCATTCGTCACGCCGCCGCTATTCGCGCGCTGGTAAGCCAGCAAAAATTCAGGCACGTGCAACACATCGTCGGCCGTCAGTGCTTTGTCCAGCCCCGGCATGGTCAAATCCAGAATCTCATGCGCTTTCAGCCATTCCTTCAGCTCCGCAGAAACTTTCAAATCATCAATGAATTTATCGCGAGAGGGAATTGCGTCGTCAGCTTCCACTTCTTGCGAAACCGCTGCGTAACTTTTACTGAGAATGTAAAAAGTGAATTGCCGTACCGGCTCGGGCCGTGCCGCCGTAGGTGTGATCCTTGCCGTAAGCTGCAATCCGCCCGTGCCCGCAGCCGCTTGCGCAAATGAACTCGCCCCCATTAACGACAAGCCAAACAACAACACGGCCGCCGTGGCCATTCGCGTTTTCATCATTGGCAAATCGTAACAGATTGGAGTCCAGCCGACGCACCGAACATCTTTTGTGTTGCTTTAGTGAAGGGTCCCGCCCGCGCAGACTGATCCCACGCCAATCAGAAATTGGCATTCCCACTCTGGCGCGAAACGCTGCTATTAGTCGATTTTTAGTAAAGATGGAAAGTAACTTCGATCTGTACCCGGCACGCGACAGGTTTGCCGCCAGGCCCCAAAGCCGCCCGCATTTTCCAATTTCGCACCTGCGCCAGCGCTTTTTCTTCCAAGCCCAGTCCAGGCCCCTTAATCACGATCGGATTAATGACCCGCCCGTCCGCTGTTACCGTCACATCCAGCAAAACTGTGCCCTGGTATTTCGCCTTGCGAGCTTCATCCGAATATTCCGGTTGCGGGCAGTAGATACATTGCGGCGAGCCCACTCCGTTTATGCCCGCGCGAAAATCGCCTCCGCCAGTGCCGCCAGTATTCCCTGGGCCTAAGCCCGCGCCATTCCCGCTGCCAATGCCGCCGCTGGTCCCTACGCCGACACCGCCGCCACCGCCTGGCCCGCCCGACATTGTTACTGCGCCCGCCATCGGGTCGCCCACATTCGGGAGCGGCGGATTCGCAATCTTCAGCTCCGGCGGCCCCAGTAGTGTCGGATCCATCGGCAGCTTAGGAGCGAGATTCCTGATCGTCACCTCGGGCGGCGTAAATTGCGTATACGCGAATTTCGGAGCCTGGCCCTTCGTAGGCGGCGTAATGGATCGGTCGCCACCGCCACCACCGCCGCCAGCCTTCTTCGTGCCGGCGGGCAGCTTGGCTATATATGGCGAAATATCCAACGGGGTAGAATCGAATTTGTTTTTCGCTTGTGCCGAGTTGGGCAGAATATGCGTGAAGAGAGGAACAACTAGAAGAGTAATTATCCCGACGTGCAGCCCGATCGAAATTGCCTGCGTCCACCCAAAAGTCTCGTCCTTCGACCAGATATCCTTAACCTTGACCGGCTTGCTGGTCCACTGCTCAGGAGCCTGCTTGACCGGGAAAAACAATTCCTTGATGCGGTCTCCGAACCCGCCGAACCCCGCGCCCCAAGCTACTTCCAGTCGACTATTCGAGGCGCCTTTTGGAACTGGCCCGCCCTTAAGCACCGCCTTCAAATTTTCTTTAAATCCGTCGCCGTAATTTTCAGGCATCAACGGAGAACGAACATCTCCGTGCACCTTCACCGGCCGCTCGGTCAGAAATTGTTTGAGGTTTCCCCAGAAACCATCGGTCACAAACTTGGTGGGAGTCCCGAATCGGGGCAGCGGAGTCGTGGAACCTGTGCTGGCTTCGTTGGCCCTGGGTGGCTGAGGCTGAGTCGGCAAGAGATTGATCATTCTATCCGGCACCGTCTTCCCTCGGTTTAGACGCAGCTATTGCGGATTAGGCGTGCTAGCCGGATATGATTCGCGCTCCACGGGAAAGGTTGCGCGACCCACGCGGCTGACATCGACTGCCATTCATTGTAACATACGCATTTAATCAGCTTTCCAATGTTTCCCGTCATATACCTCTATCCAGAAACACGACCGGTATAAATGCGGGGAAAACAGGGATTTATCGCGCTGGCCGCGACCAGGATGAAACTATCCTGCGCTATCGATGATCGCCAGCGGCAAAAAGGGGACTTTCCATTTCTCAGCTCATGGCCGAACCACTGGAATTAAAGAAAACTCTAAACCTGCCCAAGACCGATTTCCCCATGAAAGCCAGTTTGCCGCAGAACGAGCCCAAGCAGCTGGCTGCCTGGGAGGAGGCTCATCTCTACGAAAAAATTCTTGAGACCCGCAAAGGCAAGCCCCTTTTTGTTTTGCACGATGGCCCTCCTTATCCCACCGGAACCATTCACCTCGGCACCGGTCTCAACAAAATTCTCAAAGACATGATTGTCAAATCCGAAAGCATGGCCGGCCATTACGCTCCCTATGTCCCTGGCTGGGATTGCCACGGCTTGCCTATCGAGACTCAAGTCGAAAAAGAGCTGGGCGGCAAAGCCAAGGTTTCTGCGCCCGAATTTCGCAAGCTTTGCCGCGAATTCGCCAATCGCTACGTCGAACAGCACAAACGCGATTTCAAACGCCTCGGGGTCTTCGGCCGTTGGAACGATCCGTACCTCACCATGAATTTTGATTACGAAGCCACCATCGCCGGCGCTTTTCTGGAGTTCATGGAAAAAGGCTACGTCTATCGCGGACGCAAGCCTGTCTACTGGTGCCTTCACGACCGCACCGCATTGGCGGAAGCCGAAGTCGAGTACGAAGATCACACCAGCCCATCCGTGTGGGTGAAATTCGCCATCGCCGATGGCCAGAATCCCGGCAACGAGGTTAGCGCCGTCATCTGGACCACCACGCCTTGGACGCTGCCTCATAACCGCGCTCTCGCCTTTCACCCGGATTACGACTACGCCGTGGTCGACACCGAAAAAGGCGCTCTCCTCCTTGCAGTCGACCGCATCGCCGCGCTTCAATCCGAATGCGATATTAAGGAAGCTCGCATCCGCGAAACCTTCAAGGGCAGCGAATTCGAAGGCCGCAAGTTTCAGCATCCCTTTTTGCCTCTCCAGATTCCTGGCATTTTGGCCGACTACGTCACCCTCGATCAGGGCACCGGCATCGTGCACACCGCTCCTGGTCACGGCGCCGACGACTTTTATTCCGGTCAAAAATATGGCTTGGAAACTTACGCTCCGCTCGATGACCGCGGCGTTTATCTGGAAGGTCTGCCCGAATACAAGGGCAAAAATGTTTTCGAAGCCAACCCCATCATCGTCAAACTGCTGCGGGATCGCGGCGCGCTCCTCGCCCATCACGAATACAAACACACTTATCCGCATTGCTGGCGTTGCCACAATCCGGTGATCTTTCGCGCCACCGAGCAATGGTTTATCAAAATGGACGCCGTCGTGCCCGGTCGCGACAAAACCTTCCGCCAGGAAGCCCTCGATGAAGTTGAAGGCGTGAAATGGATCCCCGCTTGGGGCGAGGAACGCATTTACGAAATGGTGGAAAAGCGCCCCGATTGGTGCGTTTCGCGCCAGCGTTTCTGGGGCGTGCCAATCATCGTCTTTTATTGTGACGCATGCGGAAAACGCCTCGAAGATTTCGCCGCACTGCGAAACGTATTGGACTGGTTCAGAAAAGAAGGCGCCGACGCTTGGTATCAGCACACCCCGGAAGAA
Organism: Verrucomicrobiia bacterium; assembly: GCA_035568155.1. Lineage (GTDB taxonomy): Bacteria > Acidobacteriota > Terriglobia > Acidiferrales > UBA7541 > Acidiferrum. The sequence goes on from DATMOS010000143.1 coordinate 30,990, forward strand.
TTGCTGCCGCCCAATACCAAGTGTTCCTGCGGCTCAACCAAATGGCGGCAAGAGCACGACATTCTCGACGTGTGGTTTGATTCCGGCTCTTCCAACCTCGCCGTCTTGCACGGCGCCGAGTGGCCCGCCGATATTTATCTCGAAGGTCCCGACCAATATCGCGGCTGGTTCCAAAGTTCGCTGCTGGTCGCCACCGGAATCAAAAATGCCGCGCCTTTCCGCGGCGTCGTAACCCATGGCTGGACCCTCGACGAGCAAGGTCGCCCCATGTCCAAATCCCTCGGCAACATCATCCTGCCCTCCGAAATCTGCGAAAAGTGGGGTGCCGACCTCCTACGCCTTTGGGTCGCCTCCCAGGAGTACCAAGCCGACGTAAAGATGAGCGAACGTGTCATGGATCAGCTCAGCGAAGCCTACCGCAAAATTCGTAACACCTTCCGCTTCGCGCTTGGAAATCTCGACAAATTCGATCCTTCACGCGATGCGCTAGCCAATGAGCAATTGGAAGAAATCGATCGCTGGATGCTCGATCGCACCGCGGAGCTATCTCGCAAATGCCGCGAATGGTACGCCGCATACGATTTCCATCGCGTGTACCACGCCATTCACGACTACTGCGTAGTGGACCTCAGTTCCTTTTACTGGGACGTGTTAAAAGACCGCCTTTATACCAAAGCGCCTCGCAGCACATCGCGGCGTTCCGCGCAGACCGCCATTTGGAAAATTTCCAGCGCCTTGGTGCGTTTGCTCGCGCCCGTCTTGGTATTCACCACCGAAGAAATCTGGAAGATACTTCCTGCGGATACACAAACCGCTGGCAGCGTGCATCAAGCGGAATTTGCCGAAGCCGATTCGTTGGCCAGCGGCATCAGCACCGAAGCGGCAGAACAATGGGCCCGCCTCGCGCAGGTACGCCCCGCGGTGTTGCTGGCTCTCGAGCAAGCTCGTGCGGCCAAGGCCATCGGCAAGGGAATCGAAGCGAAAGTGAAACTTCACGCGGGCAGCGAAGCGCCAGGATTGCAGAAATTGCTGCAGGAAAGACGTAATGTGCTGCCCGAGCTTTTCATCGTTTCGCAAGTCGAGGTTGAGTCGGCCGCGCCTGCCGGTGCTGTCCAAAGCGAATCGCTCTCCGGACTCGCCATCAAGATCGAACGTGCCGACGGCACCAAGTGCGAACGTTGCTGGAACTATTCCACCCATGTTGGCGAAAACCACAGATATCCAACGGTTTGTGAACGCTGCACGGCAGCCTTGGCCGAAATCGAAAGCGCAGCTTAAAAGGCCAATCCTTTGACTCGCCTGGTCACCGTTAAAATCGAAAGCAGGGCGGAAAATATCGTCGTGTTGAGAGCGGAAATTTAGTGCAAATTTCCCCGCGATTGCGATGGTTGTGGCTCACCCTCGCGGTAGTCATCGCCGACCGCGCCACCAAAGCCTGGTTTGAAGCCTCCACCACCGAGAGCTATCGCCACGAGGTCGCTCACAATTTAATTTATCTCGTGCACAGCACAAATCCCGGAATCGCCTTCAGCTTTTTCGCAGATTCCAATTCACCGTGGATGAAATATGTTCTCATCGCCGGTTCCATCGTGGTGGTGATCATTCTTGCCTGGCTTTTGGTTGCCGGTAAGACCGGCGGCCCGATGACCTTCGCGGGCCTTGCTCTGTTAATCGCCGGCGCCACCGGAAATGTCACCGACCGCATTCTGCACGGCGGCGTGACCGATTTCCTTGAAGTGTGGATTGGCTCCTATCGCTGGCCCGCTTTTAACGTCGCCGATTCCGCCATCACCGTCGGAGCCGCGCTGATCTTGCTCGATGCCATCTTTGGCGCGAACGTGGACACCACCGTTTCAGCAAAAAAACGTGCCTGAACTATTCTGCCTGCACTATTCTGAATGATGGCGGTGTCGCACCGAGATGCGCCCGTAATTCCAAGGTCCAGCATGAGTGGTGAAAAGGAAATTAAAACGGGCAAGCCCTCAGAGTCAGACGAGAATTTCGTTCTGTCCTTCGACGTTTTGGCCGACGAAATTGGAGACCGCCTCGATCACGCCGTGGCTGCCAGATATCCGGAGCTAAGTCGCACCCGCGTCAAAGAACTAATCGACGGCGAACTTGTACTGGTCGATGGAAAACCCAATAAGGGTTCGCATCGCTTGCACGCGGGCGAAAAAGTTTTCGTGACTCCTAAGCCCCGGCCTCCGTTGCGAGCCCATGCGGAATCTATCCCGCTCGACATTTTGTTTGAAGATGCCGACATCATCGCCGTCAATAAGCCCGCCGGTATGACCGTCCATGCAGGCGCAGGCAATGCCACCGGCACCATGGTCAACGCTCTCCTCGGCCGCGGCCAATCCCTCTCGCAATTGGGTGACGCCTTGCGTCCCGGAATCGTTCACCGCCTCGACAAGGAAACCTCTGGGGTCATTCTCGTCGCCAAAACCGACGCGGCCCACGCGCGCCTTGGCGAAGCTTTTCGCCAGCGCACCGTAAATAAAACCTACATCGCACTGGTGCAAGGCTCGTTCGAGACCACCAGCGGTCGAATCGAGTTGGCCATCGGCCGTGACCCGTTGAAACGCGTACGCATGGCCGCGGAACAGAAAACCTATCGCGGCTCAAAAATTGCCAACTCGCGTGAAGCCCGCACCGACTGGCGCACCCTTATTCAGATCGACGCCACTACTTTGCTCGAAGTCCAGCTTCACACCGGCCGCACCCACCAGATACGCGTCCATTTTTCCGCGCTTAAACATCCGGTAGTAGGGGACACACTCTACGGAGCCGCTGCGCAGCTGCGTGTGGGAGACATATCTCTCCCGCCGCTAGGGCGCAATTTTTTGCATGCCGCTAAAATTGTTTTCTCTCACCCACGCACCGGCGAAAGAATGGAGATCCGCGCTCCATTGCCGGTCGAGCTCCGCGACTTCCTGTACACGCTAGCCAAGACTGCCGGGGGAGACCCAGCAAAAATTGACGGTGCCCTCCATGGGTACCTATAATCTGGGCAGATGCAACCCAAACCATTTTTAATCTTGGCTCTAGCCGTCATTGCCGTATTGCTCTTGCCGGCACGATATTCCGCACAACAGCCAGCTCCCCCCACGCCGTCGCCGCAATCCACACCTCCAGACGCGTCTAGTCCTGCGGCGCAAGCCCCATCCGCAGGCCAGAACCCCACCGTGATCCAAAGCCGCGTCAATCTCGTCGACATTTTGTTCACCGTTCTAAATCGC
>DATMOS010000144.1:0-19124 GCA_035568155.1 Verrucomicrobiia bacterium
GGATTCCTTGACGGATGGGAGGCCCGACGTTAAATTGGAAATGTATGCACTCGAGCAAGAAAAACGCCAAGCTCAACACTGTTAGTGATCGGCTCAACGGCTCGCGGCCATACTCGCGCGCGCGTAGCTTCGCCGTAAAACTTGGCCTCGCCATCACCGCCGGCTTATTTTTATTTCTTTCCGCCGTCCCATCCAGCCTGGCACAAAAGGTCAAATCGGCGCCGCCACCGCCTCCGCCAGCCGCGCGACCACAACGGGAAACCGCTCCAGCCACCAGCATTAATGTGGATGCCAGCGAGCCCATGTTCACGACCATGTGCGCGCTGCTGGCCTCCGGTTTTGAAGCCGACATCAGCGCGGAAAATTGGCGTCCACTTCGCGCTCAGCTTCGCGATCGTATGCAACACCAGCAAGGCCCGGCGGTCGAAGCCATTCGCGAATACTACAAGCAACACGACTCTGCCGATCCCGGTGCCGCGCTTTCCCGCTATTTGTGGTTTGGCCTTGTGGCCGGCCCCGCGCCGGATTTCAAACCCACCATACGGCGCGACGATCTACCGCCTGAAGTATTGGCTCTGGAAGGTTTCAGCGAACTGCTTTCTAAATATTATCAGGAACAAAATATTCACCAGCTATGGCGTCAGATGCAACCTGCGTACAACGCTGAAATCGAGCGCATGCACGAAGCCGTCTCGCAAATTGTTTTTGTCGCTACCGGATATTTGCGCGCCATGAATCAGCCATCCGAGCAGCGCACCTTTACCATAGTTGTTGAGCCGCTGGTCGGCCACATCACCAATGTTCGAAATTTTGGCGATCACTACGCCATCGTGCTCAGCGGCGCGGATGATATTCCCGCCGATGTCGTGCGCCACGCGTATCTGCACTTCATGCTCGATCCCTTGCCTCTGCGTTATTCTCACGTTATCGCGGTAAAAAAGCCGTTGTTTGAAAAAGCTGCCAGCGCGCCGCGACTGGCGCCCGACCTGAAGGATGACTATCCTTCTTACTTCGCGGAATGCATGGTGCGCGCCGTGGAACTGAAATTGAGAAGAATGTCGCCCGGCGAACGTGATGCCGCGCTCGAGCGCAATGACGCCGACGGCTACGTTTTGGTGCGTCCGCTTTTCGCGGCGCTGCCAAAATTTGAAGGCGCCGAACCAACCATGGAACTGTTTTTTCCCGACCTGGTGCGCTCCATTGACGTCGCCACCGAGCTCAAGCGAGTCAGTACGTTGCAATTTGCGCCTGCTGGTAGCCATCGAAATTCCGGTGACTTGAGCGTCGAAGAGGTCGCTCGCCGCCGTGCTGCCGCCATGCCCGGTACGGTCCCGAATGACGCCGACGCTATCGCCGCTCTCACGGAAGGGGAGCGCCGCATCGCCGAAAAGAACGCGCGTGCCGCCGAGGCTTCATTTCAAAGAGTCGTAGCGAAGTATCCGGATCAGCCTCGCGCCTGGTACGGTCTTGGCCTGGTTGCTCTTCTCGATCACGATGGTCCCCGCGCCAAAGAAGTTTTCGGCCGCCTGACCTCGGGAGAGCATGCCGCGACTTCCGATCCCATGGTCTTGGCCTGGTCGCATATTTACCTCGCGCGGATTTATGATGGTGAAGGCCAACCACGCCAGGCCGAGGCCGAGTATCAGGCCGCGTTGACGGTGGACGGTGGCCCGGAACAGGCTCGCCAGGCCGCGCAAAAAGGCTTGGCCGATACGGCTCGTGAAAAGCCCGTCGAGCGCCCGTGAATTTCCGGCGCGCTTATCGATTTTAAAGGCAGCAACACCAATCGGGTTTGAGCCCGCATATCCGATGGTGAACTCTACAGGAGAAAACGCATATGAAGGTAAAGTGCAACACGTGGCTCACAACGGGCGCGCTGGTGGTTATGCTGGCGGCAGCCGCTGGGACTGTAGCGCAGAATCCTCCCCCCGCGCCTGCTTCGGGCAATAACCAGAATCCTCCGCCCGCTACTTCGACAGACAAAACCAAACCTCCCGGAAATAATTCGCTCACGCTAGATGATCCTAATGCCGCGCCGGTCAGTGCCGAAGAAGATGCCGCCTTCAAGGCCCTTTCAGACCCGGCAAACGATCAAGCCAAGCGCATTGAACTAGGCGAAGCTTTCTTGCAGAAGTATCCGAACAGCCGCTATCGCTCGCCGGTATACGGCACGCTGATAATGGCTTATGTGCAAAGCGGCCAGGTGCAAAAAATGGAAGAGGTCGCGGACAAGGAACTCATCCTGAATCCTAACGACGTTCAGGTTTTGGCGGTAGTCGGCCAAACGCTTCCGCGAGCCATGAATTCCAAAACTCCGGACCAAGAAAAGGTATTGGCCAAAGCCGAGCAATACGATCGTAAGGCTATCGAACTGACTCCCACCTTGCCGAAACCCGCCAGCGTCTCAGACGAAGCTTTTTCCACGGTCAAGAACCAAACCTTGGGTATGGCTCACGGTGGTCTCGGTCTGGTGTACATTCGCCGCGGCAAGTTCAGTGAGGCCATTCCCGAGCTGAATCAGTCGGTGACGATTGACCCCACGCCCGATCCCGTAAACTATTACCTGCTCGGAATGGCTAACGTGAAGACCTCCCATTTCGATGATTCGGTAGCTGCGTATAACAAATGCGCCGCGATCGCTGGCGCCATGCAGGAGACCTGCAAAAAAGGCGCAGAGGAAGCCAAGAAACTTAGCGCCACGCAACTTAGCGCGCCAAAATAAGCACTCGATCGGATTTCTGACTTGTAGGTGAGATGACTCCCGCGGATGACGCGCTTCTGGAACAGCGTTTGGGCCACAAATTTGCGCGCCCCGCGCTGTTGCACGACGCGCTGACGCACAGCTCGGCAGTCCCCGAAATGCGCGCCAGCCAAGGCGAACCGTACACTGCAAAAGCCGCGGTAAATAACGAACGCCTTGAATTTCTCGGCGATGCTGTGCTGGAGCTGCTCACCAGCGAATACCTCCTGGACGCTTTTCCGGATTGGACCGAAGGTCAACTCTCTAAAAGCCGCGCGCGCCTCGTGAATGCGTACTCGCTCGAAGCCGCCGCGCGACGCTTGCGTCTTGGAGATCACTTGCGCCTCGGCCGCGGAGAAGAAAAAACCGGTGGCCGCGAAAAGCAGACGCTTCTAGCCGATGCCTTCGAAGCGGTACTCGCCGCCATTTATTTGGATGCCGGCTTGTCCGCCGCGCGAGAAGTTTTGCGGCATACGCTTTTTGAGCAAGCGTTGGAAGAAGCCGGCGAGCGCATGGCCGAGTCCGACCGCAAGTCTGCGCTTCAGGAACTTTTGCAATCGCGCGGCCAGGTCCCCGCGGAATACCGCGTGGTGGGCGAATCCGGCCCGGATCATCAGAAAATTTTTAAGATTGAAGTGTGGGTGAATGGCTCGCGCGTCGCCAGCGCTGAGGGCGGCACAAAAAAAGAAGCCGAGCAACGCGCCGCTCGCAAAGCGCTCAAGCTGTTAGAGCTTGCGAAATAATCGCGCTTGCTGCCACAGTGATTGCTCGACAGCACTGCACGCACGATAAATTTTCAACGAGTCACCCTGGAGGCTGGAACCCGATGGCGGACGGCACAGAAGTTCCGGTCGAAGGCGCACTTCCCGAAAACTCGCCACTTGGAAAGCTTCCTGCTGAAAATATACCGGAAGAAAAATCCCCTCTGCGCACAAGACATTCCTCCATCTACCGCGAGCAAACCACTTTTTCCGAATACCTCGAATCCCTGCTGGTCACCATTATCCTAGCGCTCTTCGGCACCAGCTTCATCGTGCAAGCCTTCAAAATCCCCTCCGCTTCCATGGAAAAAACCCTGTTAATCGGCGACCATCTGTTGGTCAACAAATTTATCTTTGGCGGCCACGGCGCCTGGTATGAAAAGTTCCTGCCTTACCGTTCTTTGCAGCGCGGCGACATCATCGTTTTCAAATATCCGTACCTCGATCATCCCCATTACGTGAAACGCATCATCGGTTTGCCTGGAGATCATGTAAAGCTTGTCGACCAGCAGGTGTATATCAATGGCCAGCAATTGAACGAGCCTTACGTCGTGCATGATCCAGCCGTGCCCTATGATCCCTTCAACTACTCGTTTCCGCCGTTGCGGGACCAGATGATTCCCTTGAACGTCATCAACGAGTGGCGCCCCCAGTTGCGGAAATATGTTCAAGGAGATGAAATGGTCGTTCCTCCCGGAAAATATTTCGCCATGGGTGATAATCGCGATCATAGCCAGGACAGCCGCTACTGGGGATTTGTCGACCACGACGCCATCATGGGTCATCCCTTTTTTATCTATTGGTCTGTCGACGCCACCAGCGCCGATTACTCTGGCGACAGCACTTTCTGGCAGCGGCTGGTGGGCATCTTCGATACCCTTATGCACCTTCCCGCGCGCACACGCTGGCACAGAATGTTTCACACCGTCCATTAGCAGTTCGTCGTGTGACTCGCTCTCAATGACCAAAGGGAAGACCGCTTCGGCTGAACTTTCAAGACCTCGCGCCCTACACATTTTGGCCTTAGTCTGCCAGACTTTTGACCGTGACCAATTTGCGGAATTCGTGGAAGATCGCCCTTTGGGTGACCGCCATTCTGGTGGCCGCTCAAATCGCTGCCTCTACTTCCGTGCGTACCACTCGTGTTCACAATTATTTCAGCGAACGTCTGGAAGATGCTTTCGGCCGTCCGGTGCAGGTGAAACATTTCGACATTGAAATTCTGCCCAGTCCTCGGATCTATGCCAACGGCGTAACCGTGGGTGAAGATCCCGCATTTGGTTATGAATATTTTCTGCGCGCGGAGCAGCTCACTGCCGGCCTCCGCTGGTCTGGTTTTTTGCGCGGCCGCTTTGAACTTGGCACTTTGAGTCTGAGTCAACCAAGCCTTACTTTGGTCAGGAACAGTGAAGGTCGTTGGAATTTGGAGGATTGGCTGCCGCCAGCCAAACGCACCGGAGCCGTAACTTCTCCGGTATACGGGCCCAATCGCGCTCCCACCATCGCCAACCGCTTGGAAAAAATAGAAATTGACGATGGCCGGATCAATTTCAAAAAAATCGATATCAAACAGCCCTTTGCTCTGACTTCGGTAAGCGGCACAGTGGAGCAGATTTCGCCCGGCCGCTGGAAGTTGGAACTTAAGGCTCAACCCTGGCGCAGTGGCGTGGCTTTGCAATCAGCCGGAACCGTGCAGGTTCGCGGCGACATTGCTGGCACTTCGGCGCGCTTGCAGCCCGCCTCGTTCGCGGTGCGCTGGAATAGAGTGTCACTCGCGGATTTGTTTCGCCTCCTGCACGGAAAAGATTACGGGGTACGCGGCACTTTTGAGCTGGAGGCTACCGCAAAAAGCGGCGCTCCCCCCGATGACACCGAAGCCACGAATAGCAGGGCTTTGAATGATTCTTTTGTCGGCGGCGATTGGTCCTATTCACTGAGAGCTTCTGCCGCTGAAATCCACGGCTGGGATCTTACTGAGCGATCCGACAATCCCGCGCTTACCGCTAACGTTCAGGGGCGCTGCAACGTCGCGCTAAAAAGACTTGCCGCGGATACTCTGACTCTCGAGACATCGCTATCGAATCTGCATGGCGCTGCGGAATTTATCAGCGCAGCGAATCCCTTCGTGCAGCTTAAATTCGAATCCGCGGGGATTCAGGGTGCCGATATTCTCTCCTGGTACCGTGCATTCCATCCTGACGTAGCTGACTCAATCTCAGCTGACCAATTTTTTACCGGCACGCTGCAGCTGCAGGCTTGGCCGCTGCAACTTCAAGAAATAACGGTGACGAGTTTGGGCGGTACGGTGAATTTGCGGGGCAGCGAAGATGTTCTGAAAATTGGAGCATTCCACGCTACTTTGAATCGAAACAGGCTCGTGATGGATCCCCTCCATGTTGCTCTTGCGAGGAGATCTCCGGCACCGCCACCCGCGGCCATCGGCCGATTGACGAAACTTCGCGCCCCTGGTGACTCCAATGGCGAGGCCAGCCTTACTCTAATCCACGATTTTGCGTCGCAGTCCGGCGGCTTTGGCGTTCAGGGTCATGTTGATAACGCTGAAGAATTTTTGAACATCGCCGCCGATTTTGGACATTCTCTCAATCATGGCTGGGATCTCACCGGCCCTGCGCGCGTCGACATGCGGCGCCAATGGAGTTCTAAATCTCCCGGTGTCTGGAATGGCGCCGCGGAAGTAACAGACGCGCAACTCGCCGCCGCCGGCTTAAACCAGCCCGTGCAACTTCAAAAAGCGCGGCTAGAATGGAAAAACGGGAATAGGGTCGCGCAGATTGGTCAAGTCGAAGGCTTCGGCGCCACCTGGTCCGGCAATATCACCGAGATAAAATCACCCGATCCCGAGCAGCAGGGCGTCTGGAACGTTCAACTTCACGCCGATCATCTCGATGCCACCGAGCTGGACCGCTGGGTTGGCCCACGCGCTCGCCCCGGCTGGCTGCAACGCCTGTTACCCTCGTTGTTCAGCGGCAAAGCGCAAGCGATTCCAGCTAGCGAATTGGTTCGCCGCTTGAACGTTGTCGGAAATGTCCAGGTAGACGAGTTCACCATCGAAAAACTAAAGCTTCAGCAACTGCATCTGCAAGGTTCGTTGCATGATTTGCAGTTAAGTGTGACTGATGGACGTGCACAATGGGCAGGTGGCGCCGTTCGCGCCACCCTGATTGCGAAATTTCTGCCTCGCCCTACGTATGACGTGCACGCGCAATTGGATGGCGTGAATTTAACTCAACTGCCCATTGATGCGTCGGTGGCTGATCGTTTGGCAGGCTTTGCTTCGGGCCCTATACACTTCAAGACCACTGGCGTAGGCCGTGACGAATTGCTGCAAAAATTAACCGGCGCCGGCAAAGTTCGTTTGGGCAATCTTGAATTTCGTGGCTGGGACGTAAATGCCAGCGTGACGGATGGCGAAGCCCACCCGGGAATTTCAAATTGGCCGTCAGGCGTTGGAACATTTACCGTTCGCGACCGCAATGTCTTTTTAGACGATGTTCGCCTGGATGGCGGTACGCAGTTCACTTTAATCGACGGAACAGTTAGTTTCGACCGCGAAGCCGATCTTGCGGTTGAAACCAGCGCCGGAAGGCGCGCGGTTCGCAACACCAATGGGCCTGGTCAGGTACTGAAGATTGTCGGGCCTTTGGATGGTCCGCGAGTCACGCGAGAAAAAATCGTCCCACGTCAACCGGCGGACTGAGCCCTTCGTTGAAAGTGGTTGAAAGAGAAATATATCAACGATAAAAATTCAGCAGCCGAAATAATTTCGGCCAGGAGCCCCGTTAATGATTCGTAAGCCACTGCTCGCGTTCGTAATTTTCCTGGTTTGCGTGTCGCGTACTCCTGCGCAATCGCCTTTCACCTTCGAACAGGTGCTGAGTGCTCCATTTCCCGCTGATTTAACGGCATCCAAAACCGGTGGCCGCCTGGCCTGGACCCTCGATCAACAGGGCCGCAGAAATATCTGGGTCGCCGAAGCTCCCGGATTTCGTGTTCGCCAGCTGACTAAATACGACACTGACGAAGGTCAGCCCCTGTCTGACCTCCATTTTTCCTCGGACGGGAACATGATCGTATTCGTGCGCGGAGAAGGAAAAAACACCGCTGGGCAATCTCCCAATCCCACCAGCAACACCGCGGGCTTCGAGCAATCCGTGTGGTCCATCGCCTGGGCCGGTGGCGAGCCAAAAAAACTTGATGCCGGCGACTCGCCGGCGATTTCCGCCTCGGGTGTCGTCGCCTACATCAAAGACCATCAGGTATGGCTTGCCAAACTCGACGCATCCGACAAGCCGCTTCAAATTGTCGTGCGCGGTAAGAACGCAGACCCGCAGTGGTCGCCAGACGGCACAAAACTTGCCTTCGTTTCGGGCCGCACCGATCACGCTTTCATCGCCGTGTATGACCCCTCAAATAAATCTCTGCGTTATTTGTCGCCCTCTGTGGATTCCGACCAGACTCCTCGCTGGTCGCCCGACGGCAAATTCATCGCGTTCATTCGTCGTCCGGCCGCGCCGCGCGACAGACCGGAAGGATTTTTTATCGCGCCAGATGTGCCGGAACCTTGGGCCATCTGGATTGCCGATGTTTCCGGCGCTTCCGCGCATGAGATTTGGCATAGCGGAAAAGAGCTAACCGACTCCTACCCCGAAATGGCCGCGGATACCGGCGGCGGTGTGCTTAATTGGGCCGCTGATCAGCGCCTCATTATCCCCAGCACCAAAGACGGCTGGCAGCATCTGTATTCGCTGGCTGGGAATGGAAAAAAACAGGAAAATCTCACTCCCCTCACCCCCGGAAATTGCGAAGTGGAGCAATGGTCTTTTTCCCCCGATAAGCAAACCATAGTATTTAATTCCAATTGTGGCAGCGCCAAAGAAGACATCGACCGTCGCCATCTTTCACGCGTAGACGTTGGGGACGGCAGCGAACCGGTCCGTATCACCACCGGCGAGAGCATTGAATGGAATCCCGTAGTTCTGAGCGATGGCAAATCCATTGCCTATCTAGGCTCCGACGCCCAACATCCCGGGCGCCCGTTTGTTTCAACTCTTGCGTTTGATTTTTCGCCGCGTTGGCTCGATTCCGGTACCTGGCCGCCAGATTTTCCTACCAACCGCCTGGTCACCCCGCAACAAACAATTTTTCGTTCCGGAGATGGTCTCGAACTGCATGCTCAATTATTTTTGCCCCCCAACATCAAGCCTGGCGAGAAGCGTCCGGCCGTTGTCTTTCTTCACGGCGGCCCCATGCGGCAAATGCTTCTGGGCTGGCACTACATGTTCTACTACTCAAATTGTTACGCCATGAACCAGTATCTGGCCAGTCGCGGCTACATCGTTATGGCAGTAAATTACCGCAGCGGCATCGGCTACGGTCACTCATTTTTTGAAGCTCCTGGCCGCGCCGGGCGTGGCGCCTCGGAATATCAGGATGTTGTAGCCGCTGGAAAATTTCTGGCGACGCGAAATGACGTCGATGCCAAGCACATCGGCCTATGGGGCGGGAGTTACGGCGGGTATCTCACCGCGCTCGGCCTGGGCCGCAATTCCGATCTGTACACCGCCGGCGTCGACTTGCACGGCGTGCACGACTGGCCCACCGACAACTGGGACGGAAAAAATATCACTCCCGAACTCACCAAGCTGGCCCATACCTCCTCGCCGGTTACCGCTGTCGATACCTGGCGCTCTCCGGTGTTGTTTATTCATGGCGACGATGATCGCAATGTGATCTTCACCCAGACCGTGGATTTGATCGCCCGTTTACGCGCCAAAAATGTGGAAATCGAGCAGCTGATTTTTCCCGACGAAGTCCACGATTTTCTTTTGCACCGCGATTGGTTAGCCGCCTACCACGCCGCCAGCGATTTCTTTGACCGCCATTTCGGCGGTCCCTGGAAGTGATCTCTGACAATTAGAGTTTCAAAAATCGCAAACCTGAAACGCCGCATAATTTATTTTCTGCTGATGTTGGCACGTTTATTTGCTGCCACTCACATTCATTCCAGTGTCGCTGCCGCTCCAACCACACGCACTACGCTGTTTCCTAAGCTGCACGCCGGCCAGACGTTCACCTACTACATCCAATATCGCATCAAAAAGAACGTCAAGACCGAGAGCCGCGTCGTAACGCACACCGGGCCGCAAGATGCCGAGACCGACGCTGAGTGGCTCCTGCATTTAGATATTTTGGATGTCCATCCGCAGGGCGAGCGCGCTGCCATCCACGCCCGTTCCCGGTTTCAGAGCGTCGCTTCCGCAGTGGCCCAGAATAATACCGGCGCCCAACAACCTTCCTCCGGTTCAGCAGCCCCGAGTCTCGAATCGAAATCGGTCGACTTCACTATTCTCCCCGACGGTCGAGTAGATTCTGTCACAGGCCTAAACGATCTTTTTCCCGACCAGCGCCAGGTTTGGCAAGTCTGGCTGCGGCAATTCGCTATTGCCGGCGTTTTTCCTCGCGACGGAGTAAAACCAGGCCAGTCGTGGAAATCCAGTGAACCTGAGCAAGCTCCATCCCCCATCGTAAAACTCGAGTGGGAAAAACAGGTCACCTACGTTCGCGATGAACCTTGCAGCCCGATTCAATTCTCGGAAACGGGTATCGTCACTCCCAAAAATTCTCCAGCCGAATCATGCGCGGTGGTCCTGACCAGCGCCATCCTGAAACAGAAATCCTCGCCGAAGGACACCACCCCCGGCGACTTCCGCCTTCATGACCTTCGCACCACCGGCAACGCATCAGGAAAGAACGAAACCATCTCGTACATCTCTCTGCAGTCTGGTCTCATCGTGCGCGTCACCGAAGACGCCCACCAATTCATGGATGTGCTCGTAGCCAAGACCGACGCATCCAATCAAATCCATTACAACGTGGAAGCCACCGGCCACACCGAAGTCCTGCTGGTCGCCGACGCGTCGCCGTCAAAACCCTGAAGCTGTGAAAGGCTTGTGGCTGTACTCTCGACCACCGATCAGCGAAAAATTCTCTTCCGTGAAAAGGTTTGCACGATCGCGTATAGTGGAGGTTTCTGCAGTCACCTTAAAAATTAACGGGTGCACGCAGGGCGACCGCACATACTTCGACGACACCAAGGAATTCAGCAAAATGAAGTTCAAATTACACAGCAATTATCAGCCGCGCGGCGACCAGCCTGAAGCCATCGACCAGCTCTTTCGCGGCCTCGAAGCCGGCGAAAAAGAACAAGTCCTGCTCGGCGTCACCGGCTCCGGCAAAACCTTCACCATGGCCAAGCTCATCGAAGCCGCAAATCGGCCCGCTTTGGTCTTAGCGCACAACAAAACTCTCGCAGCCCAGCTCTACCACGAATTCAAAAGTTTTTTCCCCGAAAACGCCGTCGAATATTTCGTCAGCTACTACGATTTTTATCAGCCTGAAGCCTACGTGCCTTCCGCCGACATCTACATCGACAAAGAAGCGACCATCAACGATGAATTGGACAAGCTGCGCATGAGCGCCACGCGCTCGCTCTTCGAACGCACCGACGTGATCGTGGTCGCCTCCGTCTCCTGCATCTACGGCATCGGTTCGCCGGAAGCCTACTACGGCCAGATCGTTATGCTTGAAAAAGGCCAGCAAATCTCTCGCGAAGCCATGCTGCACCGCTTCGTCGATATTCAATACGAGCGCTCCGAAGATCTTCGTCGCGGCACTTTTCGCGTGCGCGGCGACACCATCGAAGTCTATCCGCCGTATCAGGATCAGGGCTATCGCATCGAAATGTGGGGCCAACAGATTGAAGCGTTACGCCAGATCGATCCGCTGACCGGCGAAATTCGTGCCGGTCAGGAAGATTTATCCCGCGTCTCGATCTATCCCAAAACCCATTACGTCGTGCCCCAGGATCAGAAAGAGCGCGCCATTCAGAGTATCTATGCCGAGCTGGAGTGGTGGAAAAAAGAATTGGAGAAGCAGGGCAAATTTGTAGAAGCCCAACGCGTCACGCAACGCACCCTCTTCGATATTGAAATGATGCGTACGGTCGGCTATTGCCACGGCATCGAAAATTATTCCCGTCACCTGAGTGGCCGCTTACCCGGGGAAGCTCCGCCTACTCTGCTCGATTACGTTCCGCAAGATTTCCTGATGTTCATCGATGAATCGCACCAAACTGTTGGCCAGGTGCGTGGCATGTTCAACGGCGACCGCGCCCGCAAACAAGTTCTGGTGGATTACGGCTTCCGTATGCCCAGCGCGCTCGATAATCGCCCACTCACCTTTGAAGAATTCGAGCATCGTCTCAACCAGGTCGTCTATGTTTCCGCCACGCCCGGCCCTTATGAACTCACCAAATCTGGCGGCGTAGTCGTGGAGCAGGTCATTCGTCCCACAGGCTTGGTCGATCCTCAAATCGAAGTGCGTCCGGTGAAAGGTCAGGTGGATGACCTGTTGGAAGAAATTCGCATTCGCGCCGAACGCCACGAGCGTGTGCTGGTCACCACCCTCACGAAACGCATGGCCGAAGACTTATCCGAATATTTCGCCGAGATTGGCGTACGCTCCCGCTACCTGCACGCCGAAGTGGAAACCCTCGACCGCATCCGCATCCTCCGCGATTTGCGCCGCGGCGAGTTTGACGTTTTGATCGGCATCAACCTGTTGCGCGAGGGCCTGGATCTTCCCGAAGTTTCGTTGGTAGCTATTTTGGATGCCGACAAGGAAGGCTATCTCCGCAGCGCCACCTCGCTGATTCAAACCATCGGCCGCTGCGCCCGTCATATCGAGGGGCGCGCCATTTTATATGCCGACCGTCGCACCGGCTCCATGGAACAAGCCATCAGCGAAACGAATCGTCGCCGCGAAAAGCAGGTCGCCTACAACAAAGAAAACAACATCACGCCCATGTCCATTATCAAATCCGTGGACATGGATCTCGCGCGCATCGTCGAAGCCGACTACGTAACCATCCCGCTCGATGACGTGGTTCTCGACGCCGCCACCGCCAACATTAAAACCGGCGATCAGCTAGCAGAAATGCTGAAGCAACTTGAAGTGCAAATGCGCGAAGCCGCGAAAAAATTCGAGTTTGAAAAGGCCGCCCAATTACGCGACCGCATCCGCAGCCTGAGGCAAAAAGACCTCGCGGGCTTAATTAGTATTGAACTACCCGCTCCAGCCGAACAGGGAAGTTAACGAAAGAAACCGCGTCCTCCGCCATATCAAACCGCGCCCCGCTTGAGCGCCTCCAGCGGATAAAACGTCCCGCGCCAGATAATTCCGCCCTGCTTCAGCGTATACACCGTCGATCGCAGAAGCATATAGCTGAATATCACCGCGCCAATCGGCACCGTGAAGCAATACAGTGGCGACACGCGCATCACGATGTCCACGCCCGCGTGGAAACACAGCACAATTGCGACGCAAATCCCAGCAAAAATCCTCACCCAGCCATGACCAAAAAAAAGCCCCGCGAAAGGGAGCACGTTCATGAGCAACAGCCCAAGAATAGAGGCCATCACTCGCGTAACGCTGAATCCCGATCCCGCGAAAAAGTTCTTCGTTACGCCATTGATCAGGTTGCGCGCCCCCGCATGCCATCGCACCGCCACGAAATCCTGCGCCACCGCTACGCCAGACCGAAACCCCGCCTGCTTTACAATTTTTCCCAGTTTCATATCGTCAATCACTTCCATTGCCAGCCGCTGGTGCGTGCCTGCCGCTTCATACGCCGAGCGCTTTAACAATTGAAATGCGCCCACACCCATGTAGGCGCCCGACTTGGGATTAATCACCTCGTTAGGCGCGGTGGCCATATGAAAAGCCATTCCAAAAAACGTCACCACCACCTTTTCCCAGAAACCGATCATCTCCACATCACCAAATAGCGATAGGTGATCCAGCTTTCGTTCGCTGACCATCCTCATCGCCCGTCGCAGCACATCGCTTTTAAAGCGCACATCTGCGTCCGTAAATAAAAGCCATTCGCCGCTCGATGCTTCATAGGCCTGCTGCAATGCATGCGGTTTGCCCAGCCATCCCGCGGGAAGTTCCTTCACATGAATCGCGCGAAATCTCGGATGCGACGCCGCGAACTCATCCAGAATGCGTCCGGTGGCATCTTCCGAACGGTCATCGACTCCAATTATTTCCAGTTCGGGGTAATCGATTTGGGCCAGCGTGGCCAGCGCGCCGGGAAGTTTTTCTTCCTCATCGCGCGCAGCAAAGAGCAGGGAAATCCGCGGAACGTCAGTTCCGGTGATTGGTGGGAAATCCTTGATCCAGGGGAGTTTTAACGCACCATGCGCGATGCGCAAGCCAACAATAATCCAGACAAAAGCGATGCCACCAAAAATTACCAGCGCAAACGCGTGCATGAATTGGTGTCGGACGCGGCCCTCAGGTTATCCTAGCATGACATGCGTGGCGCTTTGGCGATCATAGGTGCAGGACGCGTCGGTCGCGCGCTGGGACGGCGTCTGCATGAACTGGATTGGAAAATCGGCCCGGTCATAACACAAAGCGAAGCCTCCGCGCGCAGGGCGGTGCGTTTCATTGGCGCCGGAAAAGCACGCGCGACGCTCTCCCGTGAAGTTCTGGCCTCGCGGCTGATCCTGATATCCACTCCGGATGATGCGATTGTGAAAATCGCCGAAGAGTTGGCGCGAATCGGCGCGGAAGAATTGCGCGGCAAAGTCGTCTTGCATACCAGCGGCGCTTTGAATTCCGGCGCGCTTAAGGCTGTCCGGGACCACGGTGCGGTCGTCGGTTCGATGCATCCGTTGCAATCTTTCAGCGGAGTTGGTGTCCCGCCGCTCGAGGGAAAAGTTTTTGCCATCGAAGGCGACCTAGTAGCCATTCGCCTGGCGCGGCAAATCGTACGCGCTCTTGGCGGCCTGCCTGTGCAAATTGCGGGTGGCCGCAAAGTTCTGTATCACGCTGCTGCAGCGTTCGCCGCAGGTCATGTGCTGGCTATTGAAGAAACTTCAACACGCCTGTTGATGTCAGCCGGAATGAAGCGCGGCGAAGCCGTTCGTGCTCTGTTGCAGTTGACCCGGCAGGTGCTCGAAAATTTCGAGCGGCTCGGCCCGCGAGCCGCCTGGACCGGGCCTTTAGCTCGCGGCGACTATGGCGTTATTGCCGCGCATCTGGCCGCCATGAAACGTTTGCCGCGCGAATTCTCCAACGCCTATGCAGCGTTGAACAGCCTCGCCACCTTAGTTTTGTCGCCTGGCTCGGCGGGACTCTTGACCGCTCAGAATGGCGATTCGAGAAATAAAATCAGTATTGTGAAAGCCCTTGTGAAAATTGGTTCCGCAGGAGGAAAAGGTTGAAGCAGCCGCAAATCGCAATCGAACACACTACGTTACCCAACGGATTGAGAGTCGTAATCGCTCCGGATTCCACCGCCCCGGTAGTCACCGTCGGCGTCTATTACAAAATTGGATTTCGCCTCGAGCCTCAGGGTCGCAGCGGTTTCGCGCATTTATTCGAGCACATGATGTTTCAAGGCTCCGCCAACGCGCCCAAGATGCAGCACATCAAGCTCATCAATTCCAGCGGCGGCGTGCTCAACGGATCCACGCACTATGACGTGACCAATTATTATGAAGCTGTCCCCTCCAATGCCCTTGAACGCGTGCTCTGGCTGGAGGCCGACCGCATGCGCGCCTTGAAAGTTGACGACGAAAATCTGCGCAATCAGCGCGACGTCGTGAAAGAAGAAGTCCGCGTCAATGTAATGAACCAGCCCTACGGCGGGTTTCCGTGGCTCGATCTCCCTCCCGTAGCCTTTCGCAATTGGGCTAATTCGCACAATTTCTATGGAGATTTCGCCGATCTTGATGCCGCCAGCCTGGTGGACGTGCAATCGTTCTTCAAAACGTATTACGTTTCCAACAACGCCGTGCTCTTAATCCTCGGCGATGTGCAGCCAGGCGAAGGCATTGCTCTCGCGAAAAAATATTTCTCCGATATTCCCGCCGGGCCGCCTCCTCCGTTCGCCGATCCCACCGAGCCGGAACAAAAAGAAGAGCGTCGAGGTGAAGTAGAAGAAAAATTCGGCACGCTGCCGGCTATGGCCATCGGCTATCCCATCCCCGTTCGCCGCACCCGCGATTGGTGCGCCATGACTTTGCTGGATATGGCATTGCACGGTGGCCGCGCTGGCCGCCTCCATCGCGAACTGGTGCTCGAAAAACAAATCGCCGTGGAAGCTGACGGCGGTATCGACGACATCTTCGGCTACAACGGCCCTTCTCAAATGGTTACGCGCATCCTGCACAAGCCTGAATTTTCCAGCGAAGCCACGCTCGCCGCTTTCGACGCCGTAATTCGCGAAGTTCAGGAAAATGGCATCAGCGACGACGAATTGCAGCAGCTGAAAGTGAAATGGCGCTCCGATTATTACTCTACTCTCGAAGGCGGTCGCGGCGGCCATATGCCCCGCTACGGCCTCATGCATCTGCTCGCATGTTTCACTCTGTTCGATGGAGAACCGCAACTCGTGAATACCATTCTCGATGGATTTCTGGCTGTCACTCGTGAAGACGTTCTGGCCGCCGCGAAAAAATACCTGCGCAACGACAAGCGAGCTATCGTCTTCCGCAAACCCGTCAACGTTACGGCAAAGGAGGCTGCTTAATGTCCGCGCGTCCCGCCTCCGTTGAAGAAGCAATCGCCATCGGCGTTCCCGCGCTCTCCGCGGAACGCGCCGTAACTTGGCCGAAACAAACTAAAACGCGCCTTGCGAACGGCCTCGAACTTGTTCTCGCCGAGGCCCATTCGATTCCCAAATTTCATGGCCAACTTTTCTTTCGCTCCGGGAATGCGGCTGCTCTCGCTCGTGGCCCGGCCCTCGCAGACATGACCGCTACCGTCGTGCGCACCGGAACCGCTAAACGCGCCAGCCGCCAAATCGAAGAAGATCTTCGCCGCATCGGCGCGGATCTTTCCACCAGCGCTGGCCAGGACAATAGCGCCATCGCCTTTGCCGGCCTTTCGGAATACGCCGAGCAGCTTCTCGGAATGGTGAATGAACTGGCCCGCGAAGCCAGCTTTCCCGCGCCGGAATTCGAACGCGAGCGCCGCCAGAAACTCGAAGAAGTAAAGTTGGAGCGCACTTCTCCCGGTTTTCTCGCCAGCGAACGCCTTCGCAAAGTTTTATTTGGCGCGCATCCGTATGGTCAGGTTTCCGCCTCCGAAGCGCAAGTCGCGGCTTACACCCGTGAAGATTTGATCTCTGTTTACCGCGATTTTTACACTCCGGAAAATGCGCTGCTGCTCATGGTCGGCGATTTCGATTCGCAAGCTATGGTGAAAAGCGCCGGAAAAGTTTTTGGCCCATGGACAGGGAAGAAGCCGGAGGCGAAGCCCGCAACCGCTCCTCCGCATCCGCACGGCCGCCGCGTCTATCTCGTGCACGTGCCTGGCGCCGTACAGACCCAGATTCTCGCGGGCTGCGCCGCCATCACCCGCACCCATCCCGATTGGATCAAGCTGGGCTTGACCAACAGCCTTTACGGTGGCGCATTCAATTCTCGCCTGGTCATGAATATCCGCGAGGACAAGGGCTACACCTACAGCCCCCGCAGTTCCGTCCACCCGCTGCACGAGCACGGCTACTTTTCGGTATCAGCGGCGGTACGCAATGATGTCGTAGCCGCCTCCCTAACGGAAATTTTCTACGAAATGGATAAATTGCGCTCGCTACCTGTGCCTGCGGCTGAGCTGGCCGATGCGCAAAATTATTTGACCGGAGTATTTTCCATGGGCTTGGCCACTCAGGAAGGCCTGCTCAGCCAGTTAGCCACCGTCGCACTAAACGAATTGCCCAGCGATTATCTGGAAACCTACCGCGCTAAAGTCCGCGCGCTGAGCCCGGAAGATTTGCTCAACACCGCGCGCCAGTATCTAGACTCCGCCAACATGCAAATTGTAGTCGTCGGCGACCGCACCCAAATCGAATCCCAGGCCCGCCTCTTCGGCGACCTGGAAATCTACGACGCCCAAGGCGCCCCCCTAAAATAATTTTAGAAGAACGGAACGTAGGAAAATTTAAAAATAGCGAAGGGTGCCCCACCCTCAGTTTTTTGGAGGGTGGGCCTTGTAACGTGGAATCAAGGCCAATTCAACCGGGCAGCTGTTAATCCAATTGCTAGATGCCGGCGCGCGAGGGGGCGATTCAGTTCGTTGAAGTCCACCTGGAGTCTCTATATTTCTGTGTTACTGCATAAGTTACTATTCTTAATTAGTATCTATGCATGTGGACTCGCATACTCGCTCTTCACCTGAGTCTTTTTTTGTTTTTGGTAGCCCTGTCTTCCGCCACCAAAAAGCCACCCACTCAACCCATCAACATCAACACCGCGGACTCAACCCAATTACAGTTAGTCCCCGGCATCGGTCCATCAACCGCTGAAAAAATCCTGCAAATGCGCAAATCCTACGGTGCCTTTAAAAGTGTCAATGACCTCATGGCCATTCGAGGCCTAGGCCCAAAACGCCTCGAAAAAATGAGGAAATATCTGACCGTGGGCAAGCCTGCATCCGCAGCCCCAAACACCGCGCAACCCGCCAGTTGCTCGGGATGCGCAAAACCGAAACCCCGCGTCCCAACCAAATCCACACCTACAAAATCCGCCGCTACACAAAACGCACCGCCCCCGCGACCATCGACCGAGCAGGCTGCCCCAGAAACAGAAGAGCCCTAGTAATAATTTAAGGTCAGAAAGACCACCGGAGGGTGTCTCAGGTTCGAAGTTCAGATATGAACCCGGACTTGTAGTTGAACTATTTTTCCTAAAGGGAGAGCACAATGTGTTTATTGTGCCGTGACACTCCTACATTCTCTGGTGCGTAGTTCTCTGTTCGCCACTAGCAGCTTCCAATTGCAAAGGCACCTGGTCAGCGATCCGTATTCCATACCCTTCCAGCGCCACAACCTTCTTCGGATGATTGGTCAGCACCCGTATATCCTTCAATCCCAAGTCGATCAAAATCTGTGCCCCGATCCCGCTCTCATGTTGGACCATACGCATCCGCGCCGGCTCGCGATCCAGTTGTCCCCGCGAATGAAAATGAATTTGCGGCAGCGCGCCCGGCTCCGCTCCAGTCTCCACGGAAAATCCGCGCCCGGTGTGATGCAAATACAGAAACACTCCCCGATCTTCTTTGGCAATGGCCGCCAGCGAGCCCGCCACCAGTTCGGAACAGTCGCAAGCCGTGGACCCGAAAACATCTCCCGTCAAACAATGTGAATGTACGCGCACCAGCGCCGGCTCTGGGCCTTCCAGGTCACCCCGTACCAGCGCGATGTGCTGGTCGTGATCCACCTCACTGGCATACGCGATCATCCTAAAATTTCCAAATCGCGTCGGCAGCACCGCCTCCGCAACGCGCCGCACGTAGCGTTCATGCTGCATGCGATAGCGAATCAAGTCCGCGACCGTCAGCATCTTGATGTCGTGTTCTTTGCAAAACTCCAGCAGCTGTGGCACCCGCGCCATGCTGCCGTCTTCATTCATGATCTCGCAGATCACGCCCGAAGGGTTCAACCCTGCGATGCGCGAAAGATCGACCGACGCCTCCGTCTGTCCCGCGCGCACCAGCACTCCGCCATTCCGCGCGCGCAGCGGAAACATGTG
>DATMOS010000145.1:0-2474 GCA_035568155.1 Verrucomicrobiia bacterium
GCCGAGGCTCGGCGCACCGGGCCCCAGAAACCTTGCCTGACCTTCGCTCCAGTTTCTTCCACAGCTTCCAGCGCCCCAGACAAAATGCGGTCCGCATGAAGCAATTGTCCACGCAACCGGTCGGAAGCTTCGCTCAATACACGATCCATCCTCTGAGCCTGCCCGCGCGCCAGATACACAATGTGCGATGCGTCCGAAACCATCTCCGAGATTCTCGGCTGCGTATCGTCCAGCAACAATTGCACCCGGCTCAGGATCGGCCCGACGCGCGTCTGCATATCGCTGACCAGCTTATTTACTTTTTCCGTGGTGCGCTTCATTTCAAAAAAAAGCGCACCCAGAATGATCACCTGCACCACCAACGCGATGGCGGCGACGATGCTGAACACCTCAAGCCAAAATTCCATGAGCGCCCCAGCCGCCCACAGTTCTGAGCGGAAAATTCGTTAAATCTGCCCCGTTAAATCGTTACGACTTCGAGGCTTCCCGCAGATAAGCTTCGCGTCCGGCATCCACCGCTGCGGAGATCGAATCCTTCTTCCGCGAAGCCACATCCTTGCTGCGTTCGATCAATTCATCTGCGCGCTCCCGCAGTTCGCGTGCCTTGCGCTGAGCATAATCTTTGCCCTCATCGGCTTTGCCTGCAAGGTACTCGCGCGTATCCTCCCCCGACTTGGGAGCAAACAAAACGCCCACCAGCGCGCCTACTCCGAGTCCAACCAGAAAATAACTCACCTTGGAACCAACATTATCAGCCATGATGACCTCCGTTGTGACCGTATAATAGCATCAAGTCAGGTTCAATACAGGCTAACTGGTAGTTGTAGGCACTTTGTTATCAGTCGCTTCGTCCTCGCTCACTTCGGCGCCAGCCGCACTGCCGTCCGTGGCCGGTGAGTTCAGACGAGCCAGAATTTTCTCAGCGCTTTTCCGCGTTATTACGCGACTCAACCCTTCGACTCCCGCGCGATGTATATTCGCGACGCTGCCAAACTCGCGCAACAACTTCTGGGCCGTCAGCGGCCCCACGCCTGGAATATCTCGCAATGCAGTTTTGGTTTGCCGCTTCCCGCGACGCAAGCGGTGAAACGCCACCGCAAAGCGGTGCGTCTCATCGCGAATCTGTTGAATCAAATGCAGGACCGGGGAATGATGATCCAGCACGCACGGCTCATCTTCCTGCCCATAGATATATAGAATCTCTTCGCGTTTCGCGATGCTCGCCAGGGGCTGGTTAATTATCTGTAACGATTCCAGTGCTTGCGCTGCCGCCCGCAATTGGCCGATCCCGCCATCGATCAAAATCAGGTTCGGCATGACGCGCTTTTCCGTCAAAATCCGGCTATACCGCCGCGTCACTGCCTCGCGCATGCTCGCAAAGTCATCATTCGTCGCAGGCGCCCTTTCCGTCCCACCTTCGCCACGAATAATAAATTTGCGGTAATCCGATTTCTTCATGCGCCCGTTTTCCCACACCACCATGGACGCCACTGTATCGCTGCCCTGAATATGCGAGATGTCGAAACTCTCGATGCGCTGCGGCTCTTCCGGCAAATTTAACGCCGCCTGCACCGCTTCGCTGATCGCTTTGGATGTCGGTTTCAGCACCCGGAATCGCTGCTCAAAAGAATGCGCCGCATTATTTTCTACCAGGTCGAGAAACGCCCGCTTCGAACCCCGCTGCGGCGTAAAAATCTCCACCTTATGACCCGCTCGCTCTGACAACGCCTCCTCCAGCAACGCGCGATCTTCGAAGTCCACAGGCACATGAATGGCCTTCGGCAAATACGCCGCTTCCAGGTAAATTTGCTTCAACAACGAAGGCACAAATTCCTTGGGGTCCAATTCATCCAGGTCTTCCCAATAGTATTCGCGCCGGTCCATCGCCCGGCCGCCGCGCAAGTGAAAAAGATTCGCCGCCACCAGTGGAGCCTCCGCGTGATAACCGAGCACGTCCGTGTCATCCCCTTGCGATGACGCAATGCGCTGCCGCTCTTCGATGTCCTCTAATGTTCGCAGCAAATCGCGATACGCCGCGGCCTGCTCATACAACTCCTGCTCCGCAGCCGCGCCCATCCGTTCCTCAAGGCTCTTTATCAAATCGTGCCGGCGCCCCTCCAGAAACAACCGCACATCGCGCGCGGCTTCGGCATAGCGTTCTTCGGTCGTCAATCCATCCACGCACGGTCCCTGGCACCGCTTGATGTAATACTGCAAACAAGGACGCGGATGGCTACGCGTGAGATCCACCGTGCACGACGGAACCAGGAAACGTTTGTGAATGAAATGCAAAATTCGGCGCGCCAGACTGGCCGGAAAATACGGCCCAAAATAAAGCGAACCGTCCTTCTTTACTCGCCGCGTAAAATAAACGCGCGGAAACTTTTCCGAAGCCGTGAACTTTATATACGGATAAGTCTTGTCATCGCGCAGCAAAACATTAAATTTCGGGCGGTACTGCTTGATAAGATTGT
>DATMOS010000146.1:0-8466 GCA_035568155.1 Verrucomicrobiia bacterium
GAAGATTTTTGGTATCTTTGGGGGCAAGAAGAAGGATCCCGACAAGGCCAAGCCTCCGCCGGAGAAGGGAGACTCCCCATGATGAAGTTTCATGCGGCAGTTCCAGCAAGTTTTCTCCTTCTAAGTTTCAGCATTCCCTCCGCAGGGCAAATTTTCGATCGCAACGAACTATTTTCGGATGTGCCCGCGATGCAGCAAGAGCGGGTGGATTCCTCTGCAATCGTGGTGCGCCCGGCGCTCACGACGGAGCAGCTCGCCGATCTGTACATGGTGCGCAAGGACTATCGCGAAGCGGCGCAAACGTACAAGCGGCTTACGGACGAGAACCCGCGCAACGCGGTGTACTTGAATAAGCTGGGCATCGCGCTGCACCAGCAAGAAGCTCTCACACTGGCACTGAAGTATTACGAGCGTGCCACGAAGGCCGATCCTGGTTATGCCGATGCGTTCAACAATATGGGGACAGTGTGGTACCAACGCAAGAAATACGGGAAAGCTATCAAGTCATACCAAAAAGCCATAAGCGTGCGCAAGGATATGGCCGTGCTGTACAGCAATTTGGCGTATGCCTATTTTGGCGATAAGAAATACGAGCAGTCACTGGCGGCTTTTCACCAGGCGCTGACCATCGATCCGACATTCTTTGAGCATAATGGCTCGAGGAATGGCTCAATTTTGCAAGACCGGTCGGTGACGGATCGCGGGCGGTTTTATTACATGCTCGCGAAGTCCTTCGCGCAGGCCGGGAATATTGAGCGATGCATCGTTTATTTGCGCAAGGCCAAGGATGAAGGTTTTAAAGAATTGAATAACGCCAAGACCGATCCGGCCTTTGCGAACATGCTGAAGAATCCCGAGATTCAGGAAATTCTTACGCCCAAGCCGGTGGAAAGCGCGCAACGCTAGACGCGGGATTATGGAAGGGTATTGAGGAAAAGGCGTTCGGGTGTTGGCGGGTGTTCAGGTGTGGAACATCGCGAACATTTAGAGTGGTTCCCCTCTGATACAATGTTCGAACATGGTGCCGCGTAGTTACATTCATGAATTTTTAATTGTTGTTGTTGCGAGCTTGTTGTTTCCCACCTGGAATTATTGTTCACCGCAAAGTACGCAATCTTCGCCAAATGCTTCTTCGCGGAGCGCTGCGGGAAATGCGGCGGGCGCATCATCATCCGGAACTTCCTCAGGCGCTTCTTCAAGTACTGCGACAACCAGCAAAGGCGGGTCGTTGCACGGAATTTATCTGGTTTTTCCGTTTCAAAATTCGGGGCCTGCATCGCGTCTGGATTGGCTTTCTGAAGGACTGGAAGAACTTACTATCCAGGAACTATCATCCGCTGGGGAGCAAGTCTATTCCCATTCGTGGCGCTTGGGGGAGTTGGAGCGCTACGGCATTCCCACCACGGCGAAATTGAGCCGCGCGACGATGTTGCATGTGGCCGAGGATCTGGACGCGGACTTCGTGGTGTTTGGAAGCTTTAATTACGACGGGAAAAATTTGACGATTGATAGCCGGTTGTTGCGGGTCAATCCCGCGGCGCTGTTGACGCCACTGCACGAGAGCGGGCCGCTGGAAACGGTGATGGACCTGCATACCCGGTTGATGTGGCGGATGCTGTCGGAAAACGATCACGCGTACCCGTTGAGCCTGACGGAATTCAGCCAGTTGCATAAGGCTGTGCGCCTGGATGCGTTTGAGCATTATATTCGTGGACTGATCGCGAACGATGACGAAACGCGCGTGCGGGAGTTGCGGGAAGCGGTGCGCCTGGAACCGGAATGGGTAGAACCGAATTACGCTCTCGGGGAAGCTTATTTCACGAAACGAGATTGCGCATCGGCGTTGCCGTGGTTTGCCAAGGTGCCGAAGATGCACGATCGTTATTTAGAGTCGTTATTTTCCGTCGGTGTGTGCAGGTTGTCGATGAATCAGCCGGACCAGGCGGAAGAAGCGTTTGCGACGTTGCAGACTCTACTGCGCGGCAGCAGCGCTCCGGGCGTGGATTTTCCGGAGGTGTTGAATAATCTGGCGATCGCGAAGGCGCGGCAAAATAAATTTCCGGCCGCGCAGGAGGATTTAAAACGCGCGTCAGCACTGGATCCGGATGAAGACGACTATCCGTTTAATCTGGGACTAATCGCCATGCAGCAGGGAGATTTTAACGGCGCGGCAGCGCTATTTCGCGAAGCATCGCATCGCGAACCGGATATTCCGGAGGACCGGTCGCTGTTAATCGCGGCACTGGAAAAAGCCGGCAAGCAAGAAGAGGCGGACCAGGAGCGAAATGCAGCGCTGGAGGCTTTTGGTCCTAACGGCGTGACGACTACACATCTGGATGCAAAGAACGATTCGTTGATGCATATCGAACGGGTGACTACGGAGATCGATCCGGAGACGCTGCGGTTTGAGATGGAGTTGGCGGAAGCCCACGCGGCAACAGGGGAGCCGCAGGACGGGCGCGACACTCCCGCAGCGCATTTGCGGCGCGCTAGACAGCAACTCTCCGGCGGCCAACTGGATGCCGCGGAGCGCGAGTATCACGTGACGTTGGCTACCGACAAAGGGAATGCCGCGGCGCACCTCGGCCTGGCTGAAATTGCACGCCGGCAGGGCAGATTGGACGATGCGGTTAAGGAGTTACTGGCTTCGCTGGAGGCACGTGATTCGGCGGTGGTGCGCACAACGCTGGCGCGGGTTTACCTGGAGCAGAAAAAGCCTGCGATGGCGCGTACGGAAGTGGAGCACGCGCTCAAGCTCGCGCCCAACTATACGGAAGCTAAACAATTGCTGGAATATTTGCAAAACGGAAAGCCGGCAGAAGTCCCTCCGAAAGGGGGCCCGCGATGAAACGCTCGAATGGATTTTTTATGCGGAGGCCTGAAAAATTCGGACGCGTCGGAGCGTTCGCGACCGTTTTGGGCGTGGCGTGTTTGGCATTGATGTTTGGTGTGCATTTGAAGGCGGCTGGGGAAGAGCATGCGTCGCCACAAATGGCAGAAGTGGTGGAACTGAAGTTGAACGGGGAAGTTGAACCGATTCTGGCGACGTACATGGAAGAAGGGCTGGCGAATGCCGCGCAACGGCATGCCGCGCTAGTGCTGATTACCATGGATACGCCGGGCGGGCTCAGCGATTCGATGAAGGATATTATTCAGCACATTCTGGCGTCGCCGGTGCCGGTGGCGGTGTATGTCGCGCCTACGGGTGCGCGGGGAGCTTCAGCGGGATTTTATATTTTGCTTTCGGCGGATATCGCGGCAATGGCGCCGGGTACGCACGCGGGCGCGGCGTCGCCGGTGATTATGATTGGCGGATTCGCGCAGCAGATCGACGAAACATTTCGCAAGAAAATAAATAATGATGCGATGGCGTTTTTGCGCAGCTTCACGGAGCAGCGCGGACGAAACCCTGCGCTTGCGGAGACCGCCATTACCGAGGCCAAGGCGTTCACGGAAAAAGAGGCGCTGGATAACAAGATGATCGATTTGATCGCCAGCTCGCGCGAAGATTTGCTGCGGCAGCTGAATGGTCGAACGATCGCGCGGTTTGACGGAAGCAAAGTTACGCTGGCGCTTGAGCGCCCCACGTTTGCGCCATTCGAATTGTCGGCGCGTCAGAGATTCCTGGCGCGTATCGTGGAACCGGATGCGTTTTTCATTTTGCTGCTGATCGGTGTGCTGGGTCTTTATACGGAATTTACGCACCCGGGAGTGGTGGCGCCGGGTGTTTTCGGCGGAATTTGCGCGGTGCTGGCGCTCTATGCCATGCACTTGTTGCCGGTAAATTACGCCGGGCTATTTTTGATTTTGCTGGCGCTGGGATTTTTCATTCTGGAAGCTAAGTTTGCAAGTCATGGAGTTTTGGCGCTGGGCGGAATTTTATCGATGTTGCTGGGGGCCATGTTTCTGATTCGCTCGCCATTGACGAATGGCGGAGTGAGTTTGGGAATTGCGTTGGCAGCCACACTGCCGTTTGCGGTGCTGACGGTGTTCCTGATGCGGCTAGTGTTGCGCTCGCGAAAATGGAAAGCCGCGACGGGCATGGAAGAATTGATCGGGGAGCAGGGAATTGCGGTGTCGGCGTTGCGGGCCGGCGTGGAAGGCATGATTCGAATTCATGGGGAATTGTGGGGCGCGGTGTCTTCGCAGGAGGCTCCGGAAGGCGCGCCGGTACGCGTGTTGCGAATCGAGGGTTTGAAGCTTTATGTCGAACCGGCGCAGTCGCCGGCTGCCAGCCACAGTTAAACGGCCGTCCGGCTGGGGTCGACTTGGGGAGGACCACATGGAGATAGGCTTTCTGGGAATCATGGTGATTATCGGTATCGGGCTGATCTGGTTCTGGAATTCTTTGTACATCATTAAGGAGTGGGAGCGGGGAGTCGTGCTGCGATTGGGCCGCTTGCTGCCGTCAGCCAAGACCGCGGGAATCAATCTGGTTTTCTGGCCGATAGAAACGCTGTACCGCATCAATCTGCGGCTCGAAACCTTGGACGTGCCACCGCAGGACATCATCACGCGCGATAACGTGTCGGTGAAGGTGAATGCGGTTTGTTATTTCCGGGTGGTGGATGCGAACCTGGCGATGTCGCAGGTGCAGAATTATCAGTACGCGACTTCGCAACTGGCGCAGACTACGCTTCGCAGCATCGTGGGGCAATTCGAATTGGACGAGATTTTATCGCAACGCGACAAAGTGAACGCCAAGCTGCAGATTATTCTGGACACGGATACGGAGCCATGGGGGATCAAGGTTTCCAAGGTGGAAGTGAAGCAGGTGGATATTCCTGAGCAGATGCAGCGAGCGATTGCGCGGCAAGCGGAAGCGGAACGCGAGCGGCGGGCAAAAATAATTCATGCTGAAGGCGAGTACGAAGCTTCGCAAAAACTTGCCGATGCTGCGAAAGTTCTAGAGACGCAACCAACAGCAATTCAGCTGCGTTATCTGCAAACCCTGACGGAAATAGGTACTGAGAAGAACACCACGATTGTGTTTCCTCTGCCCATCGATATTATTAACCAGTGGACCAGGGCGTTAGGCAACGGGCCGGCAAGCGCGAAATAGATGGAGAGAAAGTAATCGATGGCAGCTGGCAAAAGACGAGGCGCGGGCGAAAAGGTGCTGGAGAGCCGGCACGTCATCGGCTTGTTCCTGCTGATGCTGGTTTTCTCCGCGATATTTTTCACGCTGGGCTATGTGATGGGCCACAGTCAGTACGATGGGCAAGTGCGCGCAGCTAGTACCCTGCATGATGTGCCGGACGCGGTGGTGAAGAAATCCGATTCCGGCTTGAAGCATTCTGCCACTGCTCCGGCGCCTGCCACGCAAGCGCCCGAGGAATCGAATCCCAATTCCGACTGGGAGTTTTACAGCTCAGACAAACAGAAAGAATCGGGCGACCATCTAAAGCCGGTGTCACCCGCGACCGTTTCTCCTTCGGCAAAAACTGCGCCGCAAAATAACGGAAACGCCAAGCCAGTTGCCGCGGTTTTTGAGGCACCGAAACCGCCGCAGTCGGGCAGCTACACATTGCAGGTCATGGCGGTGCGTCGCGAATCGGATGCGCTGGACCTCGCCAAGCGTTTGCAAAAAAATAAATTTCCCGCGTTCGTTTTGACCCCGCAAGGAAACAAATATTACCGCGTGCAGGTGGGACCTTACTCGGATAAGAAATCCGCGGAAGCCGCCAAGAAGGGTTTGGAGGGCGCGGGCTTCCGGGCTATCGTGAAGCGCGGATGACGCGACGAAATTGGCTAATGCATTTGCGTCCAGGCCCGGGCGAGCGGATGCCCACGAGTTTGCGGCTGGTGATCGCGGCGGTTTCCGGCGCTGCGCTTTCTCTCTCCTACACTGGTTTTTATCTGAGCATTTATTCCTGGATCTGCATCGGGATCCTGCTGATCACGCTTTTTGCAGCGCGTCCGGGGGTGGCGTTTGGCTGCGGATTTCTTCATGGGCTGGTATTTTGCCTGACCTCGGTGCCGTGGATTGCTACCGTGCTGGCGGTGCATGGCGGTGTGTCTGGTCTTGGCGGGTGGGGGGTGCTGCTGCTGATTGCTTCGGTATGGGGAATTCTAATCGGCATATTCGCATGGATCGTGCAGCGGCTCGCGACGCGCAGCATTGAACTGGCTTGTATCGGGGCGCCCTTCGTGTGGGTGACTATGGAATTTGTTCGCGCGCGTTTACCGGAAATAAGTTTTCCTTGGAATTTGTTGGGTTATCCAGCAGCGGCGAATCCTGCACTTATTCAACTGACGAGTATCACGGGAATTTATGGGCTGTCGTCTTTGGTGGCGGCATTCAATGCCTTGCTGGCGTGGGCGGAAGTCGGGCCGTCAGCGACGGCGAGACGAAGGTTGGGCATACTTGCTGCGGCAGCAGCATGCGTGATCGCAGCAATGTTAATCGGGCCTCGATTAGTTCCGCAGCCGCAAGCAAGTCACATGGCGCGGGCGGTGCAACTGAACTTTCCGGAAGCGCCTGAATACGGGTCGAACTGGTTTGCCGAACACACCGGCGATATGCTGGAAGCGGCGCGCCTGAGTCTTGCGCCCCACGGCCACGACGTGGACCTGCTGGTTTGGCCGGAAGCGCCAGCGCCGTTTTCTTATCAAGACCCGAGATTCGCGCAATTTGCCAGCAAGCTCGCGGCGAATTTTGATCATCCATTTCTGGTGGGAGCTATCGAGTGGAAAGCGCCAGCGGATGGAGCGGTCCCTACCGCGCATACCACGCTGGTACCGTTTAACAGCGCGTTGCTTTTCAATCCGCAAGGGCAAAGGGTTTTTTCGTACGACAAAATTCACCTGGTACCTTTTGGGGAATACGAACCTTTCCCGTTGATTCATGAAGTGGTGAATCGGGTGTCGGATGAAGTGGGCGGATTTCGCAAAGGTCAAACCTACGGCGTAGGTTCGTTGCCGGGCGGATATTCGTTGGGAGTATTTATTTGCTATGAAGCGATTTATCCCGGGGAGATCAGACACTTCGCTGCGGATGGCGCAACGCTGCTGGTGAATATATCGAATGACGGCTGGTTCGGGCGTTCGGCGGCGGCGCGACAGCATTTATTGATGGCTCGGGTTCGCGCAGTGGAGAATCGCAGGTGGCTGCTTCGCGTGACCAATAATGGATACACCGCGTCCGTCGATCCTTACGGCCGAATGTTTGAGCCGTTGCCGACGGATGTGCGCGCGAGCGCCGATTTGCCGTACGATTTTCGCACCGACCGCAGCATTTACACGCGATTTGGAGATTGGTTCGCCTGGCTCTGCGTGGCGGTTTCCGCTATTCTGTTGGCCTCAACTTTTTGGAAAGGAAATGTTTCGCGCGATAGTATTCCGATACCGGTGGATTTTCTGGCTTCGCCAATTCGTGTGGTCCCTGACCCGGTCTCCTCGCGTTCCCGCGTATGATTATTGAAGATTTGCAGCACAAGTATGAAGGTCTGAAAGAGCGCATCACGCTTGTGCGGAGTTATCTTTGACGCCCCGCAGCATCGCGAGCGCCTGAAATCCCTCGAAGCGCGCGTCGCGGACCCTAATTTCTGGAGTAACCAAGAGGCCGCGCAGGCGGTGCTGCGTGATCGCAAGCGCGCTGAAGATCAAGTGGGCGCGGACGATAAACTTGCGGCCATGTCCGAAGACATCGAGACGTACATCCATTTAACGCAGGAAGAAACCAACGCGGATCAGCGCAACGATTTGCTGAAGGACCTGGATCGCGAGCTGAACGCCGCGGAGACCTACATCGCGGAGCTGGAAACCAAGACGCTGCTGTCGGGCGAGAATGACCACCTGAACGCCATCATGACCATCAAGCCTGGCGCCGGCGGCACGGAGTCGCAGGACTGGGCGTCCATTTTGCTGCGCATGTATTTGCGGTGGGCGGAGCGCAAAGGGATGAACGCCTTGGTGCTGGATGAAACGCCCGGCGAAGAAGCGGGGATCAAGTCCGCGACCATTCAATTCACCGGCGAAAATGCCTACGGACTGCTGACCGGCGAGACGGGAGTGCACCGGCTAGTGCGCATTTCGCCGTTCGATCAGGCGGCGCGCCGGCATACTTCGTTTGCTTCAGTGTTTGTAATTCCAGAAATTGATGACCGCATTGAGATTGACGTGAAACCGGAAGAAATTCGCGTGGATACCTTTCGCGCCGGCGGCGCAGGGGGGCAAAACGTAAATAAAGTGGAGACCGCAGTGCGCATCACGCACCTGGCCACGAATATCGTGGTGCAGTGCCAGGCGGAGCGCAGCCAGCACAAAAACCGTGAGATCGCTATGAAGATGATGCGCTCGCGGCTATACGACCTGGAAATTCAGAAACGCCAAGCGGCTACCGATAAACTGGACGAGTCCAAGCTGGATATTTCCTTTGGGAGCCAGATTCGGTCCTATGTGATGCAGCCGTACCGGCTAATTAAGGATCACCGGACTAAGTTTGAAGTGGGCGACGTGGACCGG
>DATMOS010000147.1:0-6099 GCA_035568155.1 Verrucomicrobiia bacterium
CGCTGCTAACGGGTAAAATACGCAGGTTCTGTTTGAAGGGGGCGGATGCGCATCATCTGGTTCCCCCCTCGTTGAAATTCGTACGGCACGGTTTCAAGAGTAACTACCCGAGAGTCGCTGAGACCGGCCATGACATTCGGAACGTATGGCGAGGTACGACCGTCCAAGGCAAGCAATGGAAAAATCCTGACCTCGCGCGCGACACGGCACAATTCGAGAATTGCGGACCGATGGAAGGGTTCAGACAGGTGCTCTGTGTACAGGAAAAGAAAATGGGAGCACAACGCCAGGTCAAATGATTGGTCCGCGAATGCCACGCATGGCAGTTCACCAGCAATGTAGCGGCCCTGGACCTTTCCTAAATCGTAGTCGTCGAGAAATACCTGCATGGCGTGCATTCGAATGCGGCCCAGTTCTTCGACTGACTGGATGGAATCCCAGACAAACTGCTGATTGTTGCGTTGAGCCTGCTCGAGCATCTGATCACGCGTCGCCGCTATGCGCTCACCGATCGTTGTGGAATCCAATTGATACAGCGGATCAATCGAGATAACCGCGGTGCCACGCCGAGTTGCTTGAGCATTGAAGCTTGCGGGACCGTCAGCGCAACCGAGAATCCTGAGCCGGAGGTCGGCATCACTCAGGGCGAACATGCGCAGATATTCCTCGAAGGACCTGCCCCACGGAACTACTTGATCGAGTGCGAACATAGCTGCTTCCGACGTTATATTAACCGAGATTAGAAACTTGTGAATATTGGGAGCTAATTCGGCGATGAAATGACCTCGATCGCAAAATCCACCAGGAGCTGCCCATTGTTGCGGATGTGTTCATCGACATCACCGCAACCCGCGCTCGAAAAGAATCTCGAACTCTATCAGTAAACGAGTAGCGCCGCAGATCTTCAAACAGATGGCAAACGGATGTTTCGGAAACGCAAGAACTTTCAGGAGGTGTACGATGCGAGGTCAGCTAAAAGCATCGGATCTCCAGATTACTGCTCACTCGACGGAGTGAAGTGTAGGGTGAACGAATATCCAAGTACTCGCACCCGGGCTTGGTACTCTGCGGCGAGATAGATGACCGGCTCTTTGAGGGTGCCACTGCGGCGCACTGTTATCTGTTCAGGCTTGAGGTAGATATCATACCGCTCGGCTTTGCGGATCACTGCGGCACGGAAATCATTATCCGTGTCGAAGGAAACCAACCCGATTTTTGCGGAGACTTGTGAAGAAATGTCGTGAAGGTCGTCGCGCAACTCGACATTGGCGAGCTCGTATGCGGCGGTCTGCCACACCGCGCTCACGCCCAATACGAGAATAAGCAAACCGGCGACGATGAGGATTCTCATCATGCGCGTCTAGCTCCCAACCGCTATTGAAAGAGTCGACATTCTCGATCCTTAAATTGAGTCTAGACGTCAGTTTGGATTCATGGTGATGGCACGAATTCGCGCCAGGCGCTGGTCTATCTTGTCGGCTTCCGCGGTTTGGCCAACTTTGCGAAGCGCTTTGGCTTGGCTGGCTAGCGTATTCACCAGTTGCGGACTGCTCTCGCCGAATTGCTTTTCGAGCACCGCAAGCAACTGCCGGTTGCACGCCACTGCTTTGTCGGTCTGGTCCCAGCGATCATACAATCCGCAAAGCGCTCCCCGCGGAAGGAGCATTCCGACGTTATCTGCCCCGTATAAAGACTCATCGATTCGTACCGCCCGCACAAGATACGGTTCAGCCTTGGCATAGTCTTTATCCGCGAAGTACACGGTGGAAGCCTGGACCAGGCTGGTGGCCACTTGGTTGCTGCTCTCTCCGAATACTTGTGCATTAAGGTCCACGGCACGGAAAAAGAATTTTTCGGCGGAGGCGTAGTCCTTTTGAAAAAGTGCATTTCTGCCAAGGGACTCCAGCGGTGCGGCCAGATTGGGAGACCGCGGCCCGTACAATTCTTGGGCTACTTTGAGCTCGCGCTCGAAGACATCCCGGGCGACCGCGGGATCGCGACCTAGCACCTGATAGCCCAAATGATCGAGAGCGGTAACTAATCGCGGATCGTGGGGCTGCAGCTTGTCAGCCAAGTCCACCGCCGTCTGATATTCGCGTGCGGCCTCGTCCCAGTGTTGTAGCTTATTTGCAGCTGCACCGGCCTGCATAGCGGCGTCAAGTTGATCAGACAAGCTCTTTGATGCCTGACTATCCAGGATGCGCTTTTGCAAATCCGCAGCCTCCGAGGATTTCCCTGCAGTTTTTAGTTGTGCCAGATGAGCGTCCAATCTTTTTTGCGCGTCCCCGTAATCGCGCTGCGCATCGCGGTCGGTACTGCGGATAATTTTGCTCTGCAGAGGGATGCTGGCGTCATCTAACGCGGCGCGGCGAAATTCATTGATAGCACTGGCCCAGTCTGCGGCTTTCTCGAGCAATGCAGCCAACTCCAGCCTAATCTGAATCTCCTTGGGATCTAGCGAAATCGCCTGGCGAAGCTCACTGATCGCGGCGGCATCGTTTCCTGACATGACTAGCGCCTTGGCGTACTGGTCATGAATGCTCGAGTCCGCAGGCTTAAGGTCCACTGCCTGCTTTAATTCATCCAGAGCTCCGGGGATATTTTTTCGCAATAGCAGAATCCTTCCCACTGCGGTGTGAGCATTCGCGTTGGTGTTATCCAGGTTCAATGCGTTGCCGTATTCCTGCAATGCTTTGTCGTATTCCTTTTGTTCTTCGTGAATGAACCCTAGATCGACATGCGGGTTGGGATCGGTGGGATCCAACTGCGCAGCCTTTTGAAGCTCGGGCAAGGCTTCCTTGAAGTTGTTCATGTACATCAGACCGCGCCCCAAGCAAAGCAGGCAGATTTGAGCATCCGGGTACAGACGCTCGAGTTCGCGAAACTCCGCTACCGCCTCAGGTATGTGGTTGTGATTCATCAGGTCGGCACCGAGATTTTGTCGCGCATCGAAGCGCTCGGGATCGACTTTCTTGACCTCGCGATATGATCGAATGGCTGATTCAAAATCGCCCATTTTGTCGTAAGAAAAACCGACGTTGTACCAAGCATCGATATCCGTAGGATCGAGGCGGGTAGCTTTCTGAAACTCGGCGTTGGCGGTTGCCCACTCGCGTTTATTGCAATACAAAAGGCCGAGGTCCAGGCGGACAGCTTCGTAATCCGGTTTTAAGCGCAACGCCTCCTGGTATTCACCTAAGGAAGCATCGTCTTTGCGCATGTCCTCCAGAGCGAGGCCAGCGTTCTTGTGGGCTTCCGCATTTCCCGGGTTCAGCTTGAGCGCCGCCCGCGCCTCAGTCAAACTTCCTTGCGAGTCTTCCATGCGGTGCAGGATGTAGCTCAGCTTGGTGTGCACCTCGGGAAAATCCGGCGCTTCGTGCAGCACTTGCTCGTATATAGCTGCCGACTGCTCGAAGTGTTCCGCCAGGCGAAGCAATTGACCCATGACGAAAGCGGTCTCGGGACTCTGGGGATTGACAGTCAGCGCATCTGAGAGCTCTCGAGCAGCCTGATCGTATTGCTTCTCTTTCATCAACTTCCCGGCGGTGGCGAGGTGTCTTTGTAAATCTTTAGCTTCCAAGTCTGGGGCACGCTCGACGGAGACCTTGGCTGAAGTCAGCGCGGAAAGAATTTTGGCGTCCGCGCCGGCTGTCTTGAGTAACATGCGGTAGGGCTCGTCAGGGCGAAAGGCCAGTCCGTTAGTGACGATTTCGCGAACGACGTTTTCGGGCAGCGCGTTGCCCGCAACCAGACCGAGCAATTCGCTGGCTTGCAAGGGATGGGTTTTCGAATCCGCTGCCGCACTAGTCAGCAGGAGCGCGAACAGTAAAGACAGCATAGCCAGTCGTCGAGCCAAACGTTTCGCCATGACCGTACCTTTCGAAATAAGTTAATAGGTGAATACCGTATCAGGGGGTATTCATGCTGTCGTTGCTCGAACACTTGTCGTGCCTCCAAAAGAGAACCTGAACTAAAGGACAGGGAGGGTCGTTAAAGGGGGACGTGCCGGGGATCCGTTCTTGAGTGTTTGCCGCGACTAACGTGGAAAACGGCAGTTCAGGAAAAACGTGGACGGACCGAGGTTCATGATTCACCGCAACGTAGTAGCAGACGCGCAGCTGCAGGGCGCTAGCTACAAGGCACTAGCTACAAGGCACTAGCCCGCTCCAAACATAGAAGCGCGCTTCGCGCCACGCCTAGCCGATCATTTGTTCCCTGGGACTAAACCGAATACATTTGAAAGCGCGCCGCGGTTATGCGGACGGATGCTTCAGAATGTTTGCTAAAGCATGGAGGCGTGTCGAATCGGCTGGAGATTTTGCCGTGGCGGCGCTTTTTTCGACTGACTCCGCCATGCGATTTAATTTCTCAATCTTGTTCTTGTTCATGTGCGAGTTTTCCGCGCCCTGGATGGCCTTGTGCAAAGCGGAGATTTGTCCCGGCGGCAGAGCTTGCGACCGCGACAATTGGTCCACGTAGGCTTTCGCGACTACCAATTGTGCGGGCCACTCGATTTTTTTCTGATCCTGCACATTGAGCTCAGACACCCGCACAGTTTTAGCCGCGTCGATTTCGTTTTGCGTCAGGAATTTGCTCGGCGATAGTTCAAACACGTCCAGGCCGCGCGCAATCTCCGAGCCGTAAATATAGCCGTTGTACCAATACGCCGACCACTCGCCGCCGAGCACAAGTATCTTCGGGTCAACCGGCCCGCGGTCAAAGTAGGCAATCTCGAACGGGTGCTCTGGGTCGGTGAAGTCCACAACCGACACGCCGCCCTGGTACCACGCTTGCACTTCGATATCGCGGCCGGGCACTGGAATCAGCGAGCCGTTGTGCGCGACACAGTTCTCGCTGTCGGACTGAGCAGCGGGCAGTTTGTAATAGCCCGCAA
Source organism: Verrucomicrobiia bacterium (assembly GCA_035568155.1). Taxonomy (GTDB): domain Bacteria; phylum Acidobacteriota; class Terriglobia; order Acidiferrales; family UBA7541; genus Acidiferrum. The sequence goes on from DATMOS010000147.1 coordinate 4,895, forward strand.
AATTCAGTTTTTCGTTCTTCAGATTGAAGATCGCATCCGCACCCCATTTGTTGGGATCGTTCTGACGGCACCTCGCGCCCAGACCACCGCCCCACTCGTCGGTAAACACAACTTTCGTCCCATCGTTATTGAACGACGCCGAATGCCAATAAGAATAATTCGGGTCATTCACCGCATCGACGCGCTTGGGATGCGCCGGGTCTTTGATGTCCAGCAATATTCCATTGCCCGAGCATGCGCCCGCCGCTAACCCAATCGCGGAGTACACAGTAATGTCGTGACACTGGTTGGTGTCTTCCGGCTTACCCTTGCCCTTGCCATGGCTACCGCCGTTGTTCAGGCCGTTCAATGCGCCGGTGCGGGCATCGACGAATAGTCGCGGGCTGGCCACCACTTTCGAGTCCTGCGGCGCAGCCACCGGAACCTTGATCACTTCAATACGGAACAGCGCGGTATTGGGATCTTTGTCCGGCTTTTCATCGGAACATCCGGCCAATTCTTCCGCTTGGCGCACAAACGATGTTCCCGAAACATAGATGTAAACATTGTCTTTGTCGTTCGGATCTTCCACCAAAGTGTGGGTGTGCGATCCGCGGCACGTTTGTACTGCCGCGACCTGCTTGGGATTTTTAATGTCGGTGATATCGAAAATCCTCACACCGCGGAAACGCTCTTTCTGCGCAGCAGGCGGACGACGCTTTTTTTCTTTTTCCTCTTCCGGGGTCGGTGGGGGGCCAGGCGGAAACCCTTCGACGCCGCAATCCAGACGTCCATTCGGCATTTCCACCGACATGAACATCAGGTTTTTGTACACCGACACATCGCCCTGCCCGCCGGGGCATACCATTGAAGTCAGCAACGTGGCATTCGCTGGATTGGAAATGTCATAGATGTTCATCCCATAAAAGTTTCCCTGGAAGAGATGATTGCCCTGGAACGCCAGGTCGGAGTTCGCGAAAGCAAGTTGGGCGACCACCAACTGCGTCGGCTTCGGCAACTTCGCGGCTCTACGCATGCCAAGTTGGCCAATCACTTTCTGCACCTTCGGATCGTCGGGGTCTGTGGCGCCAAGTTGAAATGCGTCAGGCTTCTTGACCAGCAAAAGGTGCTTGATGCCCATTGACGTTTCACCGGCGTCATACAACCCCGGCGCGAGCTTGGCGCGCGGGTCATTGGTGTCCGACCCAATCATCCCCGGGGGCAGC
>DATMOS010000148.1:0-3046 GCA_035568155.1 Verrucomicrobiia bacterium
CCCGGCTACTCGACCAAGTGCTTTCCGTGAAGTCCGCTTTTAGCCTGACCACAACTAACTTTCGAAGATTTTATCCAGAAAGTTGACTAGCGGGCGGAAAACTATATAGACGATGACCAGGCACGCGGCCAGTTCAATCCATTGATAAATGTTTGTTGGCATAACTAAATAATAGTTTGAGCAGCAGCCAGTAAAAGCAATTAGCCTAATATCGTTGTCGTAATTAATACCTGGAGGTTGATTTTGCGCTCTATTGAATGTCGCCGGCTGGGCCGATCTGGACCAATTCCGGTGTCTGGGGAGCAGGATGCACGGGCATGGGCTTCAAATTTTGCGGGTCGCGCCAATTATCAAGAATGCCCACTTGTTGCACGCAGGAGACTGTGCATCGCGGGGCGCAGAATTTCTCGGTCGAATATTCCCGGTGACGCATCTCTGGCGAATATTGCGCCAGCGGAATCCCTGGATAGCCCCGTTGTTGCGAGCACCAGTGCACCAATCCGCGCTCGCAAATATATAAATATCTCGACCCGGAGCGACAGCGCCAATTGTGCTCGCGGCCGCGCGCGACGTTGTGTTGAAACTCGTTGAAGCGAGAAAACGAGCGCTTACCCAACTCCATAATCTCTTCGAAGATACTTTGCTCGTGCTCGCCCAGGGGCTTCAATTGCCCGTTGTTGTCGTGAATAATCCCGACGGTACTCGTAAATCCCAGGTCGACGGCGCGATGAGCGATCTGCAACGCATCTTCCGGATTCTTCACGCCGCTGCCCAACACCGAATTGATGTTCACCTGAAAAACGGCGTGCTGCGCGAGCATTTCCAGGCGGCTGTCCAGCGTTTTCAGGCTCTTTTTTGAGACTTCATCCGGCGTGACGTTATCAATGCTGATCTGCAGATGTTCGAGGCCGGCGCGGTTCAGCCGCTCGATGCGCTCCTGATTCAGAAAAAATCCGTTGGTAATCATGCCCGCGATGATTCCGCGGCGCCGTATATGGCGGATGACCTCATCAATCTCAGGATGCAACAACGGCTCACCGCCGCTGATGGTGATGATCGACGTGCCCATGTCGGCCAATAAATCCAGGCGCCGCTTCATGTCGTCCAGAGGCACGGGCGTGGAGACATCGTCGAATTCGTTGCAATAGGTGCAGGCCAGGTTGCACCTGCGCATAGGGATGATGTGCACCAGGATGGGGTGCTTGGTTGACACCAGCGCCTTCACGATCATGCGCAGTTCGCGCACACGCGTCCGCGCAAACCGCGCCGCACGACGCAAGCGCACGGCCGCCTTGGCTGCTACGGCAGGCTTTGCCGCCTTAATTTTGTTCTGTGGCCCCACGAAATGAACCAATGCCCCTACCAGGATTATACACGAGGCCTAATCGCATCCGTCGGCGCCAACCCGTTTAGTAATGATGCTATCGCCGCATTGGCAAGCCCCTAGAAACGCCATCCCACCCTCGAATTTCATGGCAGGGCTGTTGCCCGCGACTGCGCCAGCCGCTGCAACCACATCGTTGATCCAGGAAAAAATATCCGCGCGGTACTGCGGAGCGCCAGCCATCCGATCTTCAGCAGCGCCACAATCGTGAGTATCCATATTGCAATCACCGGAAGATTCAAAAACAGCGCTACCATGTCGTCGGCGTAGTCAGCCATTCCAGCAAGGGCACCGCGCAGCGAAATTTTCGCCTCGTACAGCGGCCGCCAGTGCAATCCGAATGCTTGCGCCACGGCCACCTCACGGATAGTGATCGTCAACAAAGACATTTCCACTTGATGATGAAGAAGTTGTAAATCGACTTCCAATTCGTCAATTCGGCCTCTCACCTCGGCTAACCTGGAGCTCACCTCCAAAACGTCTTTTACGGTCGCGGCGCGCTTCAGAATCGCCAGGTATTGAGCTTCTTCGGCTCTGGCATTGCGTAGGGCCGCCTCCTGATTGACAGATTCGCGGGTGACGTCATGCGCTTCGATAGTGTCCTGCTCCACGGTCTTTGCGATCTTGCGAACCTCTGCTCGCGCCTCATCGAAGTGTGCGGCCGGGATGCGCACGCTGACCTGCGCGAACCTGGTGCCTTCGTCGCTACCGTTGATGTTCGAGCTCACCACAAATCCGGAAAACTGCGCCGCGAGACTGCGCAACTGTTCAGCGGCTTGCAGAGGATCGCTGACAATAATCTCAAGCGACCCGGTACGAATGACTTGCCGCTCAGGAATTTCCGGCGATGCATTTGAATTTGAATTGCGGTGTGCAGGAGGTGGAGGGTTTCCAGCGACTCCGCCAATCACGCCTCCGATCGAACCGCCAACAGCACCCTTTGGCGACGGCGTCAGGTAATCCACTCCAACGGACCTGACACGTTCGCTTCGCGGCCAAGAAGGTAAGAGCGGACTGGATCGCCACATCGACTGCGCACTCCAGGAATTCACGGCGGCGAGCCCTGTTGCCCTGCTTGAAGCGATCCCGCGTTGCTCATTTCGCCAGTTCACGAAAATCAATAGCAGAAATAAAGCCGTAGCGCCAAGAAACCCCGCTGCCACCCAATGGCGATTCGCCTTCCACGCAGTTCGTAGCGTCTGAAGCATGACAGTCACCTTGCTGTATTAGACAAACTCCGTCTCCCATTTGTTCCTGCTAAACACCAAACACCGAAGTAAATATTTTAGATTTGCACCCTAAACGCAAGAATCCCCACCCCGCGGTTCTTCCGGGGTGGGGATTCTTTTGCGTCGGCGAAAATTACTGCTCGGAGCCGGATGCCCAGCGCATACCGAACGCTACAGTGGGATGGTAGTATTCGCGCTGGATCGGGTATTTCGGACTGCCCTGATAAAATCCGAAAACCTCGTTGCTCAAGTTAAGTCCGTATCCAAAAAAGCTGAGTCCTTTGTAGATGCGATAACTTCCCTGCACGTCGAACTGCGTATGGGCATACAGATAAATGTCCCCACCAGGACCCTTCAACCCCAGGATCGGATCATTGGGCGTGCCGTTGGCTTGATACGCATACTGAAACAGATTGGCATCATTGTGGGTAAT
>DATMOS010000149.1:0-42132 GCA_035568155.1 Verrucomicrobiia bacterium
CCTTCCACGCGAGCATGAGCGACAAAGTTTTTGGTGCCCAGCGTCAAATGGATGCGGTCGTATTCATCGACGCCGGACATATCCAGAAGAAATTGAGTTTTTCCACCGATGGAAGCAGGCTGGAGCACCCGGAATTGTTTCTGTTGGGTTTCTGAGCCCCCCGTCTCCACCGTCGTTTTGTAAGGGATTTCAGTTTCCGCTGCGTACATTCGAATATCGTCCAGGTTCGGCCGGGCGTGGCGCCAGAGCACCTCGTCCACCACGATGTAATGCTGCCCGGCGGAATTTATGGACTGCACCTGGCGGCGATATTTGAAATAGGATGGAGAAGCGCTGACGGCCAGTATTATGGCTAAGGCTGACGACGATATTTTGCTCACGATATTCCCTTAGCAGGATGGGCAGGTGCGGAAGGATCCGATGATTCGGGGGAAAGCTTCAGCCAGTCGCGTTGATAAATGAAAGATATTCCCAGCAAAACCGCGCCGAGGGCGATGAAACTCAGGATTCTGTAGCTTCCGCCAAGTTGGGACACGTCGTACAGAAAGATTTTGCCGGTGGTGAAGGCGATTAAAATCAGCGCTTGCCAGCGCAGGAATGCACTCCGATTGCGGAAACCGACGGCCATCAATGCGGCGCCGTAAATCAACCAAATCGCAGAGTAGGTGAATCCGCGAACCACAAAAAGCTGGTGGTCATATTGCCAGTGATTACCTATGCCAAGCATTTGACGATCAAAATAATCGGCAGCCTCGCGGGTAAGAGCGATCAGTGCCAACAGATTAAGCGCGATTACCGCGAGCCGTAGAAAAGGGCGTTCGTTTGGTGCGGCGTGCTGCTTCCCGAAGAAGGCGATGCCAGCCAGAACCGCAATGGCAACGACGTAGGTAGCAAATCGCGCGTTGAATATCAGGGTGTTTGCCTGCATCTGGTCAAAGACTAACAAGCGAAAAATTCCCAACGAGAGAGCGGCAACCGCGAGATAACGCAGGAAATTAGTTTGGGTGCGCACACTGATCCACAAAAGGACCGCCGATTCGATCAGCCAGCTGATGGTTATCCAATGAGCCTCAAGCTTTAACGGAATGGCGATGGTGATGAACGCGATGGCGATGGCCACATGCAATAGATTGATCACGGTTACGTCGTCGCCGGGGAAGCGCTTCTTAAACATGGCGCTGATACACAAATAGAAGGCGGCCAACGCGAGCGCAAACCAGGTGAGCGTGGTCGTTTCACTTTCATACATGACATACAATTGCAGAAAAAATATCACCGCATTCAGGAGCGGGAGCATGGTCAGCGTAATGCTGGGGCCGGAAAATCGCGTGGACCGTTCATGGCGAGTAGCCAGCGGAACTGTTGCGATAATGGCTGCGAACAGCGCGGCGAAAAAAACGGTGAGCGGTCTCTGGTCGCGGTTGTAGTAGGCGGAGTACCAGCCTAGATATAATACGAGGGTTCCAGCAAAACTTCCCCACAACAAACGCCGCCAAGGTTTGACGACGGCCATTAAGAGTATGGCCAAGTCCAGGAGAGCGATGTAGGAGAAGAGCACTGCTTCGTGATTCTGGCCGGTGGAAAGCAGAGCAGGCGTGGCAAAGCCCCCGATCATCGCAAAACTTGCGAGCAACTCGGCGTCCTGGCTTAAGGCCAGCGCGATGGTTGACGCGGTAACAAGGATCATCGCTATAAAAGACGCGCTCGCAGGGATCAGGTGATAGACCTGAAACGCGCCCCACAAAGATAAATACAACGTGCCAATGCCCACGGCTTTTAAGGAGTAGGAAAACGCAGCGTGGCCGCGCGTTCTGAAACGCTCGCTCCACAAGATCAGCGCGATTCCAGCTAAAAGTCCAATGCCGATTCGCCCGCCGGGTCCGATCCAGTTGTTCTCAAATGCGTACTTGAGAAAATACGAAACACCGATGAGCATCGCAGCGATGCCAATACGGTTCAGCCAATACTGTCCGATCTTTTTTTCCAGATCGCCCTCTTGGCCGCGCGGAACAGCGAAAGGGTTAGAAGTCCGGGGCGGTGTGTGTAAGCCGGGCGACGCAGGGATGCGCGGCAATGTGTGTTCGGGGGTCGCGGAGGCGGAGGTTTGCGCGGGAGTTAACGGTTTTAAGGGTTCCGGTTTCGGAGTTTGAGCAACGGATGGGGAAACAGTCTTGTAAGGTACTTCGCGTGCCTGTTCAAGTTGGTAGACGCGCGCCGTCAAGGCAGCGATCTGCGTCCGCAGTGATTCCAACTCGTTGGGAGGGTCGGCCACTGCGGGTACGTTATCGCAACTAGGCCACAGCGCATAGTGTCCCAATCTGGGAAGTGTCGCATGTTAAATAGCAACTCCGACACCAGGCTCAGACCATAAGAAGCTTATGTGGTTTTCATCAAGGACTGCAGAGCTGAGGTGGCGTCACGCAGGGATTGATGCTCGGAATGAGGCGTAGCGGGAATGCTCTTTAGTTCTTGCATGCGTTGTTGAACCGCCAGAAGAGCCATTTCAGCTTTGTGTTTGAGTTTTGTGGGATCAATTTCGACGAGCGCAGAAAGATACAATTCTCGCCAATCCTTTATGGGTTCCCACACCGCGGCGATACAACCGTCGGCGAATACAAACGCGCGAAAACGGATGGGTATAGGGTTTCCATCTTTGTGGCGTAAAACGTACTCGCCGTCCATCTTTCCACGTTGCAGGTATTCAGCGAATTGTTTGGAAACTTCTCGATCATCGAAACTTACATTTTCGATGCTACGGGCCAGCATTTCTGAGCGTTCATAGCCCAACAAACGACAGACGCCTTCGGTGCAATCGAGATACTTGCGCGAGGGATCGGCGAACACCACAAATTCCGCGCCTTCCACTTCCGGGTGACGATGGCTTAGCAAAATGAAGCCTCTGGGCGTTGATGCTGATGCAGCGGGGTAGTCTACACGCATAGCGTGTCCCCAAAACAGAGCAAACGCGGTGCGCCTCATCCAGGTACGGGCCGAGAGAGAACCTTGGCGGAGCCAGGCAGGCGAGGAGCGTTGGATGATGATGGAGTATAGTAAAGTGGCTTGCTTGTCCCTAAAACCCAAGGCTGGGAGTCTAGGGTATTCGCGGTATTCCCAAGCGCGCGATAACTACTAAAGTTGACGAGATACCCAAGGTCAACACAGAGCGGGGTGGTACATGCGTTGTCTCCTGGTCGACGATCACGAATCGGTTAGGATGGGCGTGACCGCGATTCTTTCCTCGCGGCCAAATATCGAAGTCTGCGGAGAAGCCGTGAACGGCCTGGAAGCTGTTGAGAAAGCAAGGGAACTCAAACCCGATTTGATCATCCTGGATGTAACCATGCCGGTACTGGACGGTATCAATTCAGCGAAGGAGATCAGGACGTTTCTGCCGGATGTACCGATCCTCTTTTTCTCCATGCACGATGGTGTGTACTTGGTACACGAAGCCAAAATGGCGGGCGGCCAGGGATTCGTGCAAAAGACGCAAGCACGCGCAACGCTGCTAGACGCCGTCGACGCTCTTGCAAATAAGCAAACTTATTTCCCTAATCACAGCGCGGTAGCCCGCCGAACGGCGTAATTCAGCCTGATGTGTCAAGCCAGCCCAGAGATAGGTGCAAAGAGATGCTAGAAGTGGCGCGCCCGGTGAGGGTCGAACTCACGACCTTCAGCTTCGGAGGCTGACGCTCTATCCATCTGAGCTACGGGCGCGCAGCGCGTAAGAAGATTGTATCAGGCTGCGTTATGCTCGAGCTAACGCCATGAAGCCGATCGGAAGCAGACGAGCGATTTGATCTGGGATCAGCCCTTGGCGCGGCTCTTGATGTCTTTGGCCAGTTTCTCTATTTCTTCGGCCTTTTTCAGCATGGCGAGAGACAACACTTTGGCTGAATCGGTTTTATCCACTTCCTCCTTCAGTTCGGTTGCCAACTGAAATAATTTCTCGACTTTTTGCTTGATGGATTTTTCGTTTTCTTCCAATGCGGCTTTACGCGACCCGGGTGGAAAAGGTGAGCTTTCCTCGTCCGGCTTCCCATCAGCATTTCCCAAGGGCCTGGGGTCTTGTTGCGTGCGCGGTTTCCCTTGCAGAAAAATCATCGGAGCGCAGGTGATACCCAGCCCGCAAAAGCGGTGTAAGAATTTACGGCGGTCCTGGCTAGATGCGATCATCGCGAGCCTCCCTTAATACGATATGCACGCAGGACAGAGCGCTTACGCGTACGGCTTGGCCGCAGTTCCAATGTTATACTCGCCCTCCTGTAAAGTTTAATGCCCAATACTTTGACTTTCACCCACTGGTCTGAATTCACGCTGCGAAACGGCCTGCACGTGCTGGGCATAATCGCGGTTGCGCTGATCCTGAACCGGCTGTTGCGGGTGGTCACCAATCTGGTCATCAAGCGAGCGGCCTCGCAAACGCGCGCGGCCCAGGCGCGGGAGCAACAAACGCGCACATTGGCTGGAATACTGTTCAGCGCGGGAACCAAGGTCGTTTGGGCCATTGCGCTGCTCACGGCGATGCCGGAATTCGGCATCAATGTGACGCCGATAGCGACGCTTGCGGGGCTGGCCAGCCTGGCGATAGGTTTCGGTGCGCAGAACCTGGTTCGCGATATCATCACTGGTTTTTACATTGTGCTGGAAGATCAATACATTGTGGGAGATACGATCCAAGTGGCCGATATTATTGGTCGTGTTGAGCATGTAACGCTGCGGCGAACGGTAGTGCGGGACGCGCGAGGAGCGTTGGTGACCATCGCCAACGGAGATATTCGCACGGTAAGCAATCTGAGCCGGGACTGGTCGCAGGCTTTCGTGGATATTTCGCTTTCGCCGGACGCTCCCCTGGAACAAACTTTGCGTTCATTGGAATCCGCAGCCGCGGAGCTACGGGCGGACCCGGCGTGGTCCAAGACATTGGTCGACGGACCGCGAATTTTGGGGGTGCAAAGTTTTGACCGCAACGCGACAACCGTGAGATTGCAGGTGCGTACACTGCCTAATCACCAGGACGAGATTTCTCGCGAGCTGCGGCGGCGCATTCATGCGGAGCTTCAGCGGCAAGGTATACCGGTTTCGATTGTCCAGCGCTTTGAGTTCGCCGGAGCGATGCCAGCTCCGGAGCCAATAAAGGCGGGCGATCTTACAAATCAGTAAGGAGACAGGGATGAGCGAGATCAGTTATGACGAAGTAAATTTGATGCTGCGTCTTTATGACCTGCGGCGGGAGCCGCGTTTGCGCCAAGCACGGTCGTGGTTTGTGGAGCATTTTCATCCTAAATCTCCCGAGGACATGATGCAGAAATATCCCCAGAGCAGCGAGGAGAACACTTATATCCGCATGGTCATAAGTTACTGGGAGATGGTGGCCTCGATTGTGAATCGCGGGTTGATCAACGATGAACTGTTTTTTGAGAGCAATGGCGAACTGTGGGTAGTGTGGGATCGCATGCGTGCGGTTGTTCCCACGTGGCGTTCGGCGTTTAAGAATCCATACCTTTTTTCAAATATCGAGGAAACTTGCAAGCGGCTGGAAGTGTGGCGGGAGAAGCGATCTCCCGGGTCCACCGCGGCGATGCGGCAGATGCTGTCGCAATTGCAGGGAGGCGCGAAAGTTAAGGACTTCTGAAATTCGTGCGGCAGGCAAGCGCGAGAGGTTCGATTTAACGCAAGGAGCACACGGGTACCGTGGATGGTTGGGGGTCTGCATCAGAGGAAATATCAGGCTTTGTAAAGCTAATGCGATTCCGGCCTGCGGCCTTGGCTGCATACATCGCCGAGTCTACTTCGTGCCGGAGTTCTTCAACTGTTCGCACGCCCCAATTTTGCGTTTGGTGGACCCCCATACTCATGGTTACCAACAGCGGTCCGACCGCGGTTTGTACCGGCGTGTCCGACAGGGACTTGCGTATTTCTTCCGCGCGACGCGGAGCAGAAACGGGATCGCAATTATTCAGAATGATCAGAAACTCTTCACCGCCATATCGCCCGACGTAATCATAAGAGCGCATCGACAAAAGAAGGCGCCTGGCGGCTTCCTGTAATACTTCGTCGCCGATGAGATGGCCGTGGGTATCGTTGATGTTCTTGAAGTGATCCACATCGCAAAGCAGAATTGCTGTGGGCACTCGCTCACGCCGCGAACGGGAAATTTCGGGGCCCAGCAGCTCCACAATGACGCCGCGATTGAACAGCGAGGTTAGGGCGTCGTGGGTGGCTTTAAAGCGCATGTTTTCGCGCGCCTCGACGAGCTGACCTTCGAGGTGAAGAATACGTTGACCGATACGAAGCCTGGCCTTTAGTTCACCGCTGTCAAAGGGCTTGGTCAAGTAATCGTCAGCGCCGGAACCCAGGCCGGTCACGATGTCCGTTTTTAGTCCTTTGGAGGTCAGCAAAACCATATAAACGTAACTTGATCTTTTTTCTTGCGAACCTCGCGGCAAACCGCCGGGCCGTCCAATTCGGGCATCTCCCAATCGAGCAGCGCGAGGCGCGGACCATCCTGCTTACAGAGCTGTTCAGCAGCAGCCAGGCCGTTAGGCACAGCCAGGACGTCATAGCCCGCAGCCTGCAGAGTTTTTTCCAATAATCGCCGCGAAATAGGATCGTCATCGGCGATGAGAATTTTCATGGCTGAAACTCGACAGCTTCCATTTGCCGCAAGAGAGTTTGAGTTTCGCTCCTAAATCCGGTAAGGACCTCGCTCATACCGGCGGGTTTTCCTTGGTGTCCAAGGTTCTCCAAGTCAGCGGCCAAGGCGGCGGCGCGGGTGGCAGATAGATTGAGCAGCATTCCTTTCAAGGTGTGGCCCTCGGCTTCGACTTGCTTGGGCGATTGGTTGGCAACGGCATCACTCAAACGCTGGAGATGAGATGGAAAGACCGATTTAAATATGAAAAAAAGCTCGCTGACCAGTTCGTGGTCATTGTCCACACGGCTGAGCAGCTCCTTTATGTTGAGTACATGCGGAGTAGCGACATTCACTTGATTGCCCCCTCGCGAAATACCTTTGAGAACAAACGCGCCGATATTAGGGAAAAACAATGGCATGGGGCCAGCACGATAGGTAGGGCACGCGCGGGGCCATGCATGGCTGAAATTTAAGTGGAAAGAAGCAATGAGTTAATCGTAAAGTCACGTAAGTAATCGGTGGAACGGGTCCAAATTGACAAGCCCTAGGCTCAAATTGGGACACAGCCGTCAGGGTAGGTTAAGCAGCGGGCTGGTTTTCCTTCTGGATTTCGAAGGTCAATGGCACACGTTCGTGCAACAACCTTTCGGTAGCCGCTACGATGACCTCTTCATGGAAGAGCCGCTGAAAAACCGATTCAGACAAAAGATTACTTATCGCCAGTAGCGACATGCCTTGATGATGAGCCATCCAGCAATAGACCAGTTCCGGGGAACGGGTGTTGGCGGCAGTGGCCTCGTTATAATCCGCTGATTCGTAGAATCCGTAGGGCCCGAGCCATCCTGAAGCTTCCATCTTTCGCAAATTTTTCACTGTCGCAGCGGGATCAACGCTGAGGGCCAAGACGGCGGCGTACGGAGTTATGACCGTGCGATCTTCCACCTCCACTTTGAGAGCGAGAGGAGGAACACCGTAAGCGTGATAGTGATAATGACCTGAATCATTTTTTGCGCTGCAGGCGCCTTCCGAGATTCCCCACGGAACATTCATTGGCTCCACGAATTTTCTTTGGCACATCACGGCTCCGCGCATGCTGTTTTCCAGCAAGGTGGCCGGATAGGTCCTCATCCACAGGGTGGGCATCAGATATTCGAACATCGTGCCGGTCCAGGACAACAGAACTTTGCGGCCGGAATACTGTGTATGCCCTCGCCCCAGGCGGAACCAACTGGTTTGTGGAATGTCACCTTTGGCAATGGCGATAAATACGGCGCTGCGCGATTCGGAAGCCAGGAGATCGTAGCAACTGGCCAGCAATTGCTTTTTGTCTACGTCATAACCGACGGAAAGCAAATTGCGGCCCGAGTCATAGAGCAGGCGGAAATCCATTTGCTTGGCCATTTCTTCGGCTTGGCGAGCGAGCAAGAGCAATTCTTCGCGGAGGGTAGTGGCGCGAATGCTGCATTGTTGAACGGCGTGCTGCAAGGCCTTGATTTTTTCGTGCTTGGCCTCGTCTCCCGGATTTAAGACCAGGGACTGTTCCAATCTGGTGGATAGCCTCTGCGCGTAGCCGGGCAATTGCTCGAGATTCAGGCTTCCAATTACTTTAGGGACGACCATGTCGTCGAAATAGGTTCTAAGGGAAGCAAATTCGGGGAGCAGCCAGGGAACCAAACTCTCAAGCTGCTCGCGCGCGTCGAAAAACCGGCCATGGGCCTCCTGCAGCCACCACGAATTTGAGTTCATGCCGTCGGGACTAGCGGATAGAGTCTGCTCGACGACGCTTTGCAGAGACTGCTGCAACTTCGGTAACGCTTCAATCCACCGAGACAAGTCGTCCCGGAGAGGCGTTATTTGGGCGCGAAGTTTTTCAATGGTCGCGAGTAATTCTTCGCGGCCCTTGCCGGCAGACAGTTCTTCCGCCGCCAGCGCCAGATATTCCCGCAGGCTGCGAAATAAGGACTCGGAGAGAAGTGGTCGATCAATAGCGGCGTAACAGCCCTGTTTCAGGGACAGCAGGGAACATACAAGATTTCCGCTGTCCACACTGGAAACAAAAAATGGCGGCAACGCAGTTGAATCTCTCGTGTCATACCAGTTCAGAAAGTGTCCATTGAACCTCGGTAATTGATTTGCGTGAGCGAGCGTTTTGTTGGCTTCATCAAGAAAACGCTGCAGAGTGATGAATCCCAAATCGTATGCGGCATATTGCGAATTCAGTTGCAGTCCAAGATTAGTTGGAGAAATTCGATGAGCTATCTCGTAATTGTGGCCCTGGACGTTATCTGGAATGAGGAATTGATCTTCATGGGACGAGAATGTGCGGAAGTAGCGCCAAGTTTTTAGCGCGACTTTGCGCAGGAAATTCTCGTCATCGGCGGTGATCTCGCTGCGCCCGGAAGCCAAAGGGCGGTCCAGCCAGCGTGCGATCGGCTTGGAAAATAGCCATAAGGCCAGGATTGGGGAGGCCGCCAAAAGAGCGTGCGGGCGAAAGGCAGCGAGCAATCCGCCAATAACGAGAGTCACGGCGGGAGTCCAATCGAGATATACATCGACGGGCGTTTTTCGTTTGGTCTCCATTTCGGATTGCGCGGCGGTTTCCCATTCGAGCAGGTTGCGGCGAGTAATGGTGAGGCGAACCACGGTGCGAAAAATGGCATCCATGGTTACGAGAGTTTGGTGCGCCAGAAAAGTAAAAAAGATGAGGACGTTGACGTTGCCGGCCGTAAAATCGCCGAAAATTTGCTTCACATGCGCGAAAGTGTCACCGGTGTATTCAAGCCTCAGCAGAGAGAAGATCAACTGGGTGTAACGGGGGATCAGCAGCAGCGCGACGGTTGCGGCCGTCCAATAGGAAGCGGGTCCGGGCAAAAAGAACCAGGAAGCCAGCAGCAACACGAAGGTGGCAAACTCGGTGACGCTGCGCCGCAGATTGTCGAGAATCTTCCAGCGCGCAACAAATTTCAAGGGGTTCTTGATGAGGTTGCCCTCGGCGTCCGGGACGCGAGGCAGCAACCAGCGGAGAATCTGCCAGTCACCACGAATCCAGCGATGTTTGCGGCGGCTGTGAGCGCGAAAATGCGAAGGGTAATCGTCGATGATCTCCACATCCGAGAGCAAAGCAGTGCGCGCATAAGAGCCTTCGATCAAGTCGTGGCTCAAGATGGCGTTGGAAGGAAAGCGGCGTCCGAGCACTTTCCGAAAAACATCAACATCGTAAATTCCTTTTCCGGTGAAACTCCCTTCGCCAAATAAATCCTGGTAAACGTCGGAAACCGCGCGGGTGTAGACATCCAGGCCGGTTTGGCCGGAGTAAATGTAGGCCAGGCGGGAGCGGTTGGCGGAATGGACGCTGATGCCGACGCGCGGTTGGAGGACGCCGTAGCCCTGCTGAACGGTGTTGGTGGCGGGATTAATTTCCGCGCGATTCAGCGGGTGGGCCGCAGCGCCCACAAGCCGATGCGCAGTGTCGCGCGGCAGCTGCGTGTCCGAGTCCAGAGTGATGACATAGCGCACGCTGCTCAGAACGGAGAGATCTCCAATCTTCACGGGAAATTTATCGGTCTCGCCGCGCAGCAATTCATTAAAGTCGAGCAGCTTCCCACGCTTGCGCTCCCAACCCATCCAGGTATTTTCCACTTCGTTGAAAACGCGGTGGCGATGGAAATGGTAAAAAGGCTGCACGCCCGTGTCGCTGTACTTTTGATTGAGTTCTTCAATCAAGCGCGAGCATAGGGAGACGTGGCGGTCTTTCTCATCAAAGCGCTCGCGAGAGTCGGGTGGGTCGGTCAGTAAGGCAAAAAACAAATGCGGGTCGCGATTGCCGACATAGCGAATTTCAAGCGTGCGGACCAGGTCGCAGATTTGTTCTTCGTTGATCAGTAAGGTTGGGATGGCGACCATGGTGACGCAATCGGCGGGAATACCTTTGGAGAAATCGAGTTTGGGTAAGGCTTGCGCGGGAATCAGGAAGGTTACGAGCTGATTGATAATTTCCAAAGCCGCTTCGCTTGCGGGGAACAACAGAAGCAACGTCGCGGCGAGTAAAGGAACCCCGACGCGAATGCCGCTCACTACGAAAGCCATGATCGCAATGATCAGGACTTCCAGGCTGATGAAGTAAAGCAGTTCCGGAGCGTCCTGAAACGTCTCGGTGACTTGTTTGAACCCGCGAGCGCGATACTCGATTCTTTTTTGCAAGGCCTGGCGTCCGCGATCAACCAGGTAGTAGCCGACATGACCGCGGCGATCACGAGTGACCGGGATGGAGCGAAACTGGGTTCTGGCCTGAGCGGCAAGGTCCACGGCGAGCTGCGCGATGGTGAATTCATCGGCCTTCGAGCCGCGAACAAATTCCTGAATGGCAGCGTGATAACTTCCACGGCTATCAAGGTCCATGGATGGATAGGCTTTGGCCGGATCACCGCGGAGGATAGCTTCTGTTTTACTCAGAGCGAGAAAAATGGCTTTGAAATCGTTGTCGCTGAGCTTTCGAACGCTATCGATCAAGGAAGAAAACTCAGCTGTGTAACGGTCCGCTTGGGGGCTCTGAGCGTTTCGTGCTCCGGTAGCTCGCGAAACCTCGGCGGTTAGCTCGGCGAAGCGTTCGATCAACACAAGCTGCAGCATCTGTTTAAGCCGCCAAATTTCCGCGACTTCGAAATAAGCGCTCTCCTGCGCGGTTTCCATGAACTCAATGAAGGAGGGTTCGTCGAAAATAAAATGCGACGCAGCGAGGTAGGCCTTGGCGGCTAGGTAGGCTCTGGGAATTTCCTCGGGATGGGCTCCGCCCGTGCGAACCTGGGGAAAGGTGGCTTTGGAACGCAGTGATGAGCGGATATCGAGAGAACTCGATCTCAGCAGGCGCTGATTGTTCACGACCAACTGGCTGGCCACAGCGGGAACGCCGCGTTCCGCTGCGGCACTTTTCCTGATGCTCAGCACCGCACGAGAAGCGGCCTGTCGCCGGCTTTCGAGGGGCGGGCTGAAAGATCTGCGCGTGCTTACGGTCCAGTTTTTGGCTTGCGCTCTGGCCACGTCGCGCAAACACGTAACGTCCGCTTGCTGGGCGCCAGCATGCGCTCGATTGTCCGGCGGTTCATTCCAGGCGGGCTGAACCGCGGGGGATTCGTCGGTCTCTAACCTTCCGATGGGATCGTCAGTCATCGTTGTACGGTCGTCTTTGCTGTGTACATCGTATCTACAATTCCTTCGCTAACGGTAGCTGGAGGCCTGTAACTCAAACATTTCGGCGTACCGGCCACCATGAGCCATGAGTTGCTCGTGCCGACCTTGTTCGGCAATGACGCCTTTCTCCAAAACAATGATGCGGTCGGCCATCTTCACCGTAGAAAAACGGTGAGAGATGAGCAACGCCATTTTACCCTTGGTCAGCTCGGCAAACCGTTCAAAGACTTCGTGCTCGGAACGAGCGTCTAGCGCCGCAGTAGGTTCATCCAGCACCAGGATTTGCGCGTCACGCAAATAAGCTCGGGCAAGAGCGACTTTTTGCCACTCGCCACCAGACAGATCGACGCCGGTTTCAAAACGCCTGCCTAACATCTGGTCATAGCCGTTAGGCAATTTTTGAATGACTCCTTCGGCGAGGCTCTTTTTCGCGGCCAATTCGACCTTTTCCAGGTTCTCGCGCGCCCCGATTTGGCCGACGGCGATATTTTCCCAGGCAGTCATGTCATAGCGCATAAAATCCTGAAAAATCACGGCGATGTTACTGGCATAGTCGTCCAGATCGTACTCGCGCAGATCGACGCCATCGAGAAGAATCTGGCCAGCGGTTGGATCGTAAAGGCGGGTGAGCAACTTGACGATGGTGGTTTTGCCTTCGCCATTTTCGCCAATCAGCGCAATGCGCTCGTCGGGTTTGAGAAACAGGTTCAGATTACGAAGAATGGGGCGGTCGCTGCCTGGATAAGAGAAGGTGACCTCACGAAATTCGATCCCAAGGGTGATGGGCCGCGGCGTTTTTATAGCGTTCGGCTTGGAAAAAACTGTCGGGCGAACGGCAAAAAATTGGAGTAGATCGGTCAAGAAGAGCGACTGGTCGGCGATGCTGGAGAACGTGGAAAAAATCATCTGCAAGTTTGCGCTTGCTCCGGCGATCGCGCCGGTCAGGAAAACCAGGGTGGCGACGGTCATCTCACCCCGCACCGTTTCCAGAATGACGTAGGCGTATGCGCCGTAATAACCCACGGTGGTGAGCAGGGAGAGTAGCGAGCTAGCCAACAGACGGCGCTTCGCGAGCGCGACATTTTGTACAAAAATGTCGTCAGACAGTTTTTGAAATCTGTCGGTAAGGTATTTGCTTAAACCGAATAGCTTGAGTTCCTTTGCGCTGTCCTTGCTGGCGCCCAGAAATCGCAGGTAATCGATCTGACGTTTTACGGGCGTCTGACGGAAGGCCTGCGCGTATCCCAGAAAGGCAAAGTGACTTTCCCCGAGAAAAGCCGGAATCACACAGGCGATTAACACCACTAAAAGCCATGGCGAGAAGAACAGGATGCTGGCGGCCAACGACATGGTGGTGATGACCTGCTGGACCAGACGGCCGAGCTGCTGAACCATCCCGAGACGATCGGTGGCTTGCACGCGAGCGCGCTCAAGCTTGTCGTGGAACAGCGGGTCTTCGTACGACGCCAGGTCCAGCCGCGAAGCGTGGTACATGATGCGTACGCTGATGTGGCGGATGAATTTGTCGGCCAGCAGGGTGTCACAGTAATCGACGCCGCGGTTCAATATGGACGCAAGGCAAGCCAAGCCAAACTCTAGACCTACCAACCACCAGAAATGGGGCCGCAGCGGAGTGCCGGAGGCTACATCCACCGCCTTGATTATCAAACGTCCTACAGCTAATAGAGCCAGCGGGGACAGGGCCACGATGGCGCGAAGAATTAACCCCCAGGTGACAACCGCAGGACTTGAATCCCAGATTATTTTCAAAACGGGAGGGATGTTTTTCAGAGACTGGAGGCGAGTGCCCCAAGCCCGATGAAACTTCTGGCCTGTAGGGTCGGCCATTGTGGGCATGTTTAAGATACCGCCAGAATTTTTATCGGCAATTGAGTAAAGCGACGCGGTGAGAGACTTGCCGGGGTGATCATATCAGCAGGGCTGGACCGAGACAATCGCGCCAACTGGCTCAATCCTATCCCGTGGCGGGCAGAGTGAGCAATAGGGGCAAATCCTTACATCCCGAGTGAGAATCAGATTCTGGAGCGAGTGGCCAAACCTAAGGTAGCGGCGCAGGCAAAAATCGCGGTGGAGATGATGCAAAAGCTGCGAGCTACGGTGGCCATGGCGTGGGTTCCAATTCCTAGGAGAACAGCGGAAAGAAGAGCTGCAAGAAGCGCGATTGCCAAGAAGACTTTCACAGGGAACCTCCTACATCATGCGGCCGGGGCATACCGGCTAAATGCAAACGGCGCTCCAAAGGTTTATTCATATCTTTCTTATACTTACGGTGTACCTGTACTATGGGGCATAGGAATTCTGGGAGGAAAAAAGTAAATCTTGCATAGTCAACCCCTTAGGATACTGACTATTCAGCTAAAATCGACGTCACCCAGCGAAAACTGGCCCTTTGGCACAGGTTCCCAGTAGCGGACGATGGCGCGGGATTCTAGCGGAGTTTTTTGAGGTCGAAGGCAGCTTTAATGACCTTGCCTTGCGGAGTAACCACCTCCATGGTGGTCGGCTCGGAAGCCACATCATTAACGTCGTACTCCAGCCACACGTTTTCCCCGGTTAGCACCGCCGGAGCATTGTTGGTAGCCGTGGAATGAATGGGCTGATTGCTGATCCCGCGAGATGGGATGGTCTTGCCGTTCTGTTTTAAGTTGAACTGGAAGTTTTGCCAGAAATTCTCGGGGCTCATGGCATTTTTTTCTGAGCCGGTGGCGGGCGCTGGAGTTGGCACCTCCTTAGACTCCGCAGCTTTCGGGTAGGCGGAGGGCAGCATCAGGGTCACATTCACCTTGACGGTGTTGCCGTGGGCTTTGTACTCCTGGATAGCCTGCTCCTCGGTATAGCGATCAGCCGACTTTTGGCGGCATACGTCGACGATTTGAGCGAACGGGGTAAGCAGTTCGATCTGAGCGATGTGAACGTCGTTTTGCGGTTCGGTAATCTGGGTCAAATAGGGAGCTAGGATATCGCCGGTTGATTTGTCGTTGCGTTGCCCAAGAATATAGGCCTCATGGATCGCGTGCGCGTCGAGCTGCTTATCATAGGCCTTAGCCGACGGACTTAGGACGCAAAGAAACGTTGCTATGGTTGCGGGGATTCTTCTGTTCATGAAACCGCTCGGAACTGCAGTCTGCATCTTAGATGGTTTGCACCGTGCGTCCGACGTTTTTTTTTGATGGCACCCGCGCCACTTCCTTCGCACTCGACGAATAGCCGTGCCGGGTTACAGGGAAGACCCTATGTTTTCCCACTGCGATACCAAGTATTCTCTTTTCGCGAATTTTTAAACATAGCGAGCAGGTGACCAACTTGGATCCATGGGCACCTGCTCCTCGTTTTTTTTCGGTGATTGCGGCAGGGCCGGCCACAAACATTCAACCACCCGCGATTTACACTTAAACAAAGGCTTCAACTTTATGAGTGACTCGGATTCTATCCCGCCGCTAGGCGCTACTCCTTTTCCCGGACAGGGCTGGCGTTTTGTGGTCTGGGCGCCCGCCGCCAAGGAATTGAGTGTTCACATTGTGGGCGACGGCGATCGGGTTGTGTCAATGCAAAAAAGTGATTCAGGGTATTTTGAAACCACGATTACGAAAGTGGCCCCTTGGGCGCGATATTTTTACCGCTTCGAGGACGGGCGGGAGCTTCCGGATCCTGCTTCGCGCTTTCAGCCCGAGGGCGTTCATGGACCGTCGCAAGTCGTCGATTTGAAAGATTTCAAGTGGATGGACTCGTCCTGGCGTGGGTTCGAACTGGACCGCAGCGTAATTTATGAACTGCATGTTGGGACGTACACTCAGGAAGGCACGTTTGAAGCACTGATTCCCCACTTAGCACCTCTGCGTGACCTGGGAATCACCACGATTGAATTGATGCCGGTAGCGCAATTCCCTGGGAACCGCAACTGGGGTTATGACGGGGTGCAGCCGTTTGCGGCGCAAAATTCCTACGGCGGTCCGCGCGGCCTTCAAAAATTGGTGGATGCAGCACACGCACATGCTTTGGCCGTTGCTCTCGACGTGGTTTATAACCACCTGGGGCCGGAAGGCAACTACTTCAACGCATACGGGCCGTACTTCACGGACAAGTATCAGACGCCTTGGGGAAAGGCGATCAATTACGATGGGCCGGACAGCGATGCAGTCAGGCATTTCTTCATTGCCAACGCGCTGCACTGGCTGGAGGAGTATCACATCGACGCGTTGCGGCTCGACGCCGTGCATGGGATTTTTGATTTTGGCGCATGGCACTTTCTTGCGGAGCTGCAACAAGCGGTGAAAGCACTGGGAGAACGCTCAGGCCGCAAACTCTGCCTCATCGCGGAGAGCGACCTGAATGACTCGCGTTTGCTTAAGCCACCCGCGCAAGGCGGATACGATTTGGCTTCGCAATGGAGCGACGATTTTCATCATTCGCTCCATTCCCTGCTCACCGGCGAACGCGCCGGATACTATTCGGACTTCGGCGACGTGCATCATTTGGCCGTCGCGATGCGAAATGGCTGGTTTTACGCCGGGCAGTATTCGAACTTCAGGCGGCGGAGACATGGCAATTCGCCGGCGGGTCTGGCGCGTTCCAAATTTGTGGTTTGCATCCAGAATCACGATCAAATCGGCAATCGCGCCAGGGGCGAGCGGCTCGGCGAATTAGTTAATTTTGAAGCGTTGAAGCTGGCAGCGGGTGTAACGGTGCTTGCGCCATTCATTCCACTTTTATTTATGGGCGAGGAGTATGGTGAGATAGCGCCGTTTCAATACTTCACTAGCCATAGCGATCAAGCTTTGATTGAAGCGGTACGCAAGGGACGCCAGGAAGAATTTGCTGCATTCGCGTGGGAAGGAAAAGTTCCAGACCCGCAAGAGGAAACAACTTTCCGCAATTCAAAACTGGACCATGGATTAAGAAGCAAGGAACCCCACAAAATTCTGCTGGCGCTGTACCGGGAGTTACTCGCAATCAGACGCGAATACTCTTTGGCTGGCTCAGGCAAAGTGGAGATTTTTGAGAATGGAAGCGCGATAAGCATAATCGCCGGGGACGGCGGTTCGAAATTGTTGGCGGCTGTTTACGAGTTTGGAAAAAGCGAACACACCCTTGACGATATACATTTGCCCGCGGGCCGATGGTCTGTGCGCATCAATTCCGCTGATCACAAATGGCACGGACCGGGAAATTCTTTAGCTAAGGAAATAAAGGCGGGGGATCCTCTTACGCTGTCCGCACAGTCGTTTGTGGTACTCGAACGAGTGAATTCAATTACGGGGTAATCATGCGATACGTTTGTGTTCACGGTCATTTTTATCAACCGCCTCGCGAGAATCCTTCGCTCGAAGCGATCGAGTTGCAAGATTCCGCTTATCCATACCATGACTGGAACGAACGCATTACCGCGGAATGTTATGCGCCCAACGCCACCTCGCGCATTTTGGACAACGAACAACGCATCATCAAGCTGGTGAACAACTATGGGATGATCAGTTTTAATTTCGGCCCGACGTTGCTGTCCTGGCTGGAAGACAAAGCGCCGCGAGTATATGCAGCGTTGCAAGAAGCCGACAAACTGAGTTCTCACAAATTCGGAGGGCATGGCTCCGGTGTAGCACAGGCGTATAACCACATGATTTTGCCGCTGGCGAACCGGCGCGACAAAGTTACCCAGGTTAAGTGGGGCATCGCCGATTTTGAGCACCGCTTCAAGCGCCGGCCGGAGGGTATGTGGATGCCGGAGACAGCGGTTAATACCGAAACACTGGAAGTGCTGGCGGAGAACGGAATTTTGTACACCATCATGGCGCCGCGCCAGGCGAAACGGGTGCGGCGCAAAGGCGGGCGAAGCTGGAAAGATGTCAGCGGCGACCGCATCGATCCCAGCCGCGCTTATCTTGTTAACTTGCCTTCGAAGAAAACGATCAGTGTTTTTTTCTACGACGGACCTATTTCTCAAGGCGTGGCGTTCGAAGGATTGTTGAATGACGGGAAGCGCTTCGCGGATCGTTTGATCAGCGGCTTTTCAGACACGCGGACCTGGCCGCAGCTTTCGCACATCGCTACGGATGGCGAAAGTTATGGGCACCATCATCGCTTCGGCGAAATGGCGCTGACTTACGCGCTGCAACGTATCGAAAACGAAAAGCTGGCGGAACTCACAAATTATGGACAGTTCTTGGAGCGCTATCCGGCCGACCATTTTGTGGAAATTGTGGAGAACAGCTCGTGGAGCTGCGTGCATGGAGTGGAGCGATGGCGCTCGAATTGCGGCTGTAATTCGGGAGGCCACCCCGGCTGGAATCAGGAATGGCGTGCACCGTTGCGCGCGGCGCTGGATTGGTTGCGGGATAAGGTGAATCCACTATTTGAAGAGAAAGCTTCGCCGCTGTTGAAGAATCCGTGGGACGCACGGGATGAATACATTCAGGTAATCCTCAATCGCTCGGACGCCAGTTTGGAAGCGTTTTTCAGCAAACACGCGACTCATCCGTTGAGCCCTGAAGAACAAGTTGTGGCTTTAAAGCTGCTGGAGATGCAAAGGCACGCCATGCTGATGTACACCAGCTGTGGCTGGTTCTTTGATGAACTGTCCGGCCTGGAAACAGTGCAGGTAATTCATTACGCCGGGCGCGTGGTGGAAATGGCCAAGGCCTTTATAGGCGCCGAAATCGAACCGCAATTTCTGGAACATTTACGTCGAGCGAAAAGTAACTTGCCGGAACACGGCGACGGCGCACAAATTTACGACAAGTGGGTGAAGCCCGCCGCGGTAGACATTGAAAAGCTGGCAGGCCATTACGCCATCAGCTCGCTATTTGAAAATTATGGCGAGAAGACCGGCATCTATTGCTATGACGTGGACAGGGAGCAATATTCGCTGGAAGCCGAAGGGAAACTGCGGTTAGCAACAGGCCGGGCGCGCTTCAGTTCCGAAATCACACGTGAATCGGCGACGATGAGTTTCGGGGTATTGCACCTCGGGGACCACAACGTAACCGGCGGAGTGCGCCATTCCGATGAACCGCAACCCTACGAAGAATTGAAAGCCCGACTGATTGACTGTTTTTCCAAAGCGGATACCGCAGCGGTCATACGCATACTGGATGAAGAGTTCCATGAACATTCGTATTCGCTCAGTTCGCTGTTCCGCGACGAACAGAGAAAAATTGTGGGCTTGCTTTTGAACGATTCACTAACCTCGGCGGCTGCGGCGTATCGAAATATTTACGAAAATCAGGCGCCGCTGATTCGTTTCTTAAATTCGCTGAACATTCCCGTTCCCGCGGCCTTTAAAGCCGCTGCGGACGTGGCAATTAACAGCCAATTGCGGCAGGCCTTCGAACGTCCTGATCTGGACGCGGACAATATACAGAGTTATCTGAAAGAAGCAGCCACCAGCCGGGTGCCTTTGGACACCACGACCTTGGAATTTACCTTCCGCAAGCGGCTCGAAGAGCAGGCAGCGCGTTTCGCGGAACATCCTGACGATATGGAAAATTTGCAACGGTTTCGTAAGCAATTGGAACTGGCGCAAACTTTGCCGTTCCTCGTGACCCTATGGGAAGTGCAGAACATTTCTTACGCGCCGCTGATGAAAGCCATTGAGGAGCGGCGTTTGGCGGCAGAGAATAACGATCCGGAAGCGACAACCTGGATGAAGGAATTGACCGCACTTCGAGACGGACTGCGCATTTTGGGCGCTTGACATCATGGTTTCTACCCACATTCCGCTGGCAACTTACCGGCTGCAGTTCAACAAGAATTTTACGTTTAACGATGCGGTTGGAATTCTTGACTATCTGAAGGAACTTGGCATTACGGAAATTTATGCTTCGCCTATTCTTACCAGCCGTCGCGGCAGCGGTCATGGCTATGACGTTACTAACCCCAATCGTCTTGATCCGGATTTAGGAACTGAAAAGGATTTTGAAATTTTCGTAAGTGAGTTGGAAAAACGCGGCATGGGATTGCTGCTGGATATCGTGCCCAACCATATGGCTGCCAGCAGTGAAAATCCCTGGTGGATGGACGTTTTGGAAAACGGCCCGGACTCGGCGTTTTCTTCTTACTTCGATATAGATTGGCACCCCCCTTCGCGAAATCTGGACAACAAAATTCTTTTGCCGATACTCGGACGGCCGTTCGGCGAGGCGCTGGACAGTGGCGAGCTGAAACTTGATTTTCGCGACGGGCAATTCTCCATCGGATATTTCGAGTCGTCATTTCCCTTGGCACCGCGAACCTACCGGTCTGTTTTGCAACACCGGATTGCCAGCCTAAAAAACCTGCTGGATGAAAACTCGGCTTCTTATCACGAGTATCAAGGGATAGTGGCCGCGCTTTCCTTGATTTCCGATCGCGATACGTCGCCAGCGGAGCCAGCGTCAGATAAACGCGTACGATTTGAATCGATACGCGAGCGTTTGCGGCAACTGGCGGCAGGCAGTCAGGAAGTCACGCAATTTATCCAGGAGAATCTTGCGGACTTTAACGGCAGGGAGGCTGATCCGGCAAGTTTCGCCAATCTGCAGCGGCTGCTTGGGGAACAATATTATGTTCTCGCATTCTGGCAGAACGTCAACGAAACCATCAATTACCGGCGTTTTTTTACCATTACCGATCTGGTGGGGATGCGGGTTGAAGATTCCCAGGTATTCGACGCGACGCACAGTTTGATTTTGCGGCTCATCTCGCGGGGCGCGGTTTCCGGATTGCGTATAGACCACATCGACGGATTGCGCGATCCGCTCGCGTACCTGAAACGATTGCAGGAACGTGTGGCGGCAGAAGATGGAGCCAAGGCTGGTGAAGAAGCGTACGTGCTGGTAGAAAAAATTCTGGCGCGCAGTGAAAACCTGCCGGACGACTGGCCGGTTGCGGGCACTACCGGGTATGACTACCTGAATTTTGCTAATCGAATCTTGGTTAAGCCACAGGGCGCAAAAGAGATTGAGCGCATTTATTCACATTTTATCGGTCACCACCTGAAATTCAGCGAGGTGCTGTACCAGAAGAAAAAATTGGTAATGGGCACGATTTTGGGCGTGGAAATGCGGTCCCTGGGCAGACAGCTTGGCGAATTAGCGGCACAAGCTCGCTATGCTCGTGATTTGCCGCGTCACGATTTGACCGAAGCGCTCATCGAGACGACCGCGTGCTTCGCGGTGTATCGCACTTACATTCGAAACCTGGATCTGCCGCCGGAGGCAACCAAGGTTTTGGAAGAAGCGCTAGCTCAAGCACGTTTGCGCAAACCGAGTCTAAATCCGCAATGCTTTGATTTTCTGCGCGACGTGTTGTTGCTGCTGGCTCCGCCGCACGTTTTGCCGGATCACCGCGAAGCGCGCCTGAGTTTCGTTTTGCGCTGGCAGCAATTCACCGGGCCGATCGTTGCGAAGGGCCTGGAGGACACTACGCTTTACGTTTACCACCCATTGGTGTCGTTAAACGAAGTAGGTGGCGACCCCGCGCCCGATGCTATTTGTCCGCGGGAATTTTTTGAATTTATCGCCGAGCGGCAAAAAAGATGGCCGCATTCGATGAATGCCAGCTCCACCCACGATACGAAAAGAGCTGAAGACGTGCGCGCTCGGATAAGCGTTTTGTCTGAAATGCCGCAAGAGTGGCAGAAACACCTGCACCTGTGGGCGGCGATGAATGAGCAATTCAAGATCGCCGGCAATGGCGGGGCGATGGTTCCCGACCACAACGAGGAATATTTTTTGTACCAGACGCTGCTGGGTATGTGGCCGCTGGAGCAAAGCGAGCTCGGCGGGGTACTGGAAAGACTACAGTCGTACGCGGTGAAAGCGATTCGCGAGGCGATGGTGCATACGCGGTGGACACGGCCAAATCTGACTCACGAAGAAGGATTGAAAAAGTTTATCGCCGCCATTCTCGACAAAAAAGAGAATAGTGCGTTTCTTGAAGACCTTTTGAGCTTCCATCGCGATATTTCGTTTTACGGAATGCTGAACAGCCTAAGCCAGACGCTGCTGAAAATCGCAGCGCCTGGGGTGCCGGATTTTTACCAGGGTTCGGAGTTATGGGATTTGCGGCTGGTAGATCCCGACAATCGCGGCACCGTCGATTTTGCGCGTCGGATCGAAGTTTTAAAAAGCCTCAATCAAGACGTTACGCAAGAGACGGCTGGATTCGTTCGCGAATTGCTGAAGAACTGGACGGATGGCCGGATCAAACTTTATTTGATCGCGAAGGCTCTGCGATTCCGGCAGGAATTCAGCAAGCTCTTTACGGATGGCCAGTTCGTGCCGGCGGAAATATGCGGCGAGCGGTCGCAGAATGTCACGGCATTCTTTCGGATTTTTCAAAATCAGCAAGTATTGATTCTCGCTCCGAAATGGCTCGCCGGTTCGGGGATGGAGCAGAATTCAAATGAGCACGCGAGATTCTGGGGAAACACCTCAGTAGTGTTGCCCGCTATGGTCACGAGTTGGCGAAACATCCTTACCAGTGACTCGATCTCGGCTCGAGGCGTTGGATTAAGCGTAAGTGAAGCGTTAAAGAACTTCCCCGTGGCGCTGCTTTTATCCGATCCAATCTAGCTCGCCAATCGTCGGCGGCTAGACTAGAAATGCTACGCCGTGAATTCCCGCGTCAGCGGCGATGAACGCAGGCAGATATGCTCGACTCCTCCGAGCAGAGTGCTTATTCTGAGTGACGATTGCGCTGCGGATTTGCTGACCGCATTCGTGACACATGATGAAAAAACTCGCAGAATACCGGCAGAAAAGACATTTTGACAAAACCGCCGAACCGGCTGGGAGCGTCGCTGGCGAGGCAAAAGCACGACGGTTCGTCATCCAAAAGCACGCTGCGACCAGGCTGCACTACGATCTGCGCCTTGAAGTTGGTGGCGTTCTGAAATCGTGGGCGGTGCCTAAGGGCCCTTCGCTCAATCCCGTGGATAAACGGCTGGCCGTTCACGTGGAAGATCATCCGCTGGAATATCGTAAATTCGAAGGAGTGATTCCCAAGGGGCAATACGGCGGCGGAGAAGTAATCGTCTGGGATCAGGGTACCTATGAAGTGGAAGGCCATTTGGATGCCGATGCGCAAATGGCGCGCGGCGATCTGAAATTTATCCTGCATGGAAGAAAAGTGCGTGGCAGTTTTGTTTTGGTAAAACTGAAAAACTCAAAAGTAAAAAACGAGTGGTTGTTGATAAAGCATCGCGACGAATTCGCCGATCCGCTTTGGGACGCGGAAAAGCATGCGCAGTCCATAGTTTCCGGGCGGACGTTGGATGATGTGAAACTTGGCCGGCCGGCGCGCGCGCCGCTGGAGGCGAATAAGATCAGTTCCCTTCCTGGCGCGCGCAAAGTGCCGATGCCGCGCTCCGTCCCGCTGACGCTGGCATCGTTAAGCGAGAAGCCGTTCTCAAATCCAGATTGGCTATTTGAAGTGAAGTGGGACGGAGTGCGCGGCCTGGCCTACCTGGCGAACGGAGAAATATCGCTGCGCTCGCGTGCTGGCAGGGAAATTTCGCTGGAGTACCCGGAGGTTCGTGACCTGGCGAATCAGCTGGACGCAAGCGAAGCGATCGTCGACGGCGAAATAGTGGCTCTGGATCCGGCGGGACGCAGTAATTTTCAAAAGTTGCAGAATCGCGCGGGCGTTCGCAACCCTTCGCAACGATTGCTGGAATCGATTCCGGCTACTTACTACGCGTTTGACCTGCTGTACTGTGATGGCTATGACTTGCGGAAAGTTCTGCTGGAAAAGAGAAAAGAGCTGCTCAAGCAAATCCTTCGCCCCAATAACCATATCCGATACTCGGAACATGAAATCGAGAAAGGCAAAGAACTATACGAAGCGGCCCGACAGCAGTCGCTGGAAGGGATAATCGGAAAAAAAAGAGACAGTGCGTATGTGGGACAGCGAACTTCGCTGTGGCTGAAATTCAAGATTGTGAATGAACTGGATGCGGTGGTGTGCGGTTGGACGGCACCAAGACGCAGCCGTGAATTTTTTGGCGCTCTGGTGCTGGGGCTTTACGATGGACCGCAGCTTGAATTTATCGGCAGCGTAGGAACGGGCTTTGATTATCCCAAGCAAAAAGAAATCCACGAACAGTTACAAAAGCTCAGGCAGGCAAAGAGCGTTTTTAGCGACGCACCGAAATTAAAGGAAACAATTGAGTGGGCGCAACCGCACCTGGTGGCTCGCGTGAAGTATGGGAATTGGACAGACGGTGGCCGGTTGCGCGCGCCGGTGTTTCTGGCCATGCGTACGGATGTGTCCCCTAAGGACTGTACGCTGCCAGCGGCGCGCCCGAATGAAGCCGAAGGCCGAGAGGATTTGGCCGATCGCTCACGGGAATCGGACAGTCCGCGAGTAGCGTCAGCCGAACCGCATGCAAAACCAGGCAAGAGCTTGGCAAAACCGCGAGCGGCGACCAATTCACTATCCCTTCGAAACCAGACGGCACTCCCGGCCAAAGCGGGCGAGAAGGTACTGACCGCGGGCATTGAAAATGAGATTCGCAAAGGTTCCTCGGAAAACCTGAATGTCGAAATAGATGGCCATGTTCTGCGGCTCACGCACCTGAACAAAATATATTTCCCGGAAAGCGGAATACGGAAGCGGGATTTGCTGGCCTATTATTTTCGCGTGGGACATCTCATGCTCCCGTTTTTGAAGGATCGCCCCATGGTGTTGCGCCGTTATCCAAATGGAATTCAAGAAAAAGCGTTTTTCCAGAAGGAGGCGCCGGAATCTGTTCCCGATTGGATCGAGCGAGCCACAGTTCATTCCGAAGAACGCGGCGGGGATATGCCATACCTGATGGCCAATAACCTCGCGTCGCTCATATATCTGACCAATTTGGGTTGTATTGACCACAACCCATGGTCGAGCCGCAACGAGACACAGGATTTCCCGGACTACCTTTTCTTCGATCTAGATCCCACGCCGGGAACGCCGTTTTCTACGGTACTTAAAATCGCGCGGACTATTTACGCGATTCTGCATTCCATAAAGCTTTCCAGTTTTCTCAAAACTTCTGGAGCCTCCGGCTTTCATATCTTTGTGCCGCTCGAACCGCAATACACCTACGGGCAGACAAGAGGCTTTGCGGAACTGGTGGGACGCATCGCGGATAACGAGCTGCCCGGGTTGATTACCTTCGAACGCACGGTGCACAAAAGACCGCGCGGGAAGGTGCTGATGGATGCGTTGCAGAACGCCCGCGGAAAGCCGCTGGCGACGATCTATTCTGTTCGCGCTTATCCAGGCGCACCAGTGTCGACGCCGGTGATGCCTGCGGAATTAAAAACGGAGTTCGCCGCCGATCGCTGGAACATTAAAAATGTGGAGCAACGAATCAAGAAAGTTGGAGATTTGTGGAGAGATTTCTGGGAGAAGCGGCAATCGTTAGCGAAAGCTTTGGAATTGTTAGAACTACGACTATCGCCGGGTAAGAACCGAGTGGGTAAAGGCCGCTAAGCTCTGGGGGGAAATTCTAACTGAGATTGCTTCCAAAAGCCGGACGTTTCAAGAAGTCGAGTGCTCGCAGAAAACTGATTCCACGATTAGTGTTATCTTTCGCCGGCGGGTTCTTTTCGCCGCCGTTGGGCCCAAAATACGTTCCATTCTGCAAAAGAATATCTAAAGCGTTGATCAAATCCTGAGCCGCGCGCGATTTAAATACGAATCCACGGGCCCCGGTCTCCCGCACGGAATCCGCAAGAGTTCGAGATTCATGCATGGTGAAAATGAGAATGGGGGCGCTGTTGTTGTTGCGGGTAATTTGTCGCGCCGCTTCCAGTCCGCTCATGATCGGCATCGTTATGTCCATGATGATGGCGTCAGGACGCAGCGTTTCGGCGAGCTTAACGGCTTCCTGTCCGTTAACCGCTTCGCCGCAAATCTCCCAGTCAGGACGCGCCGACAGAATCGTACGTATCCCCTGGCGCACCACTTCATGGTCATCAACAACGAGGATTCTAACTGGCATAAGAAATTGACTCCGTACAAAAATTATCGCGGTCAGTCACTACAAACCTGGAACAGCAATCGGATTGTATGGGACAGTCACCCGATAAGTTAATTCTCGGGTCGCGGCACCGGGTAGGCCTGAATAATTTATATACAGGATTTGCTTTCCATGCAAGCGTGGCATTTATTGTGACTGGTGATTAAGGTATCTGGGGCGGCACAGCGCGCAGAGGGTCACCGATCATTGGTTATTTCTGGGCAAAGTTATTTGCCTGGCATAGAGCTGGGCGACACGCTCGAGGGTGTCAATCTCCGTCACCGGCTTGTCGAGCCGCAAACGCAAAATGCGCGGGAATCTGAGGGCGTAGCCACTTTCGTGGCGCTGCGACTTTTGAATATTGTTGAAGGCCACTTCCATGACCACAGCCGGCTCAACAGTTCTGCGGGCGCCCAGATCTTCGATGGTGTGTTGCAGGAAATATTCTGTTCCTGCCTTGATTTCCGCGTCAGTGAGTCCCGAATACGCTTTGCCAATAGTCAATAGTTTGTGACCGTCACGTACAGAAAAAGTGTAGTCGGAAAGCAACCCATGCCTTTTGCCATGTCCATATTCGACGGCGGTGACGACTACATCGAGCGTTGCGAAGGGCTCTTTCAGCTTGAACCACGATCTACCCCGGCGGCCCGGCGTATATAACGACTCCGGACGCTTTACGACGATTCCTTCGTGGCCGGCGGCCAGCGAATTCTGGAAGGCTTGTTGGATGTCCGGAACGGACGCACAACGAAGTGCCGGTGCGGTATAGATTGGCGATACATCGCTAGGCCGCAGAATTTTTTCCAGGCGTGCACGCCGTCGCTCCAGCGTTTCGTCCAGCAACAGGGTTCCGTCCTGATAGAGCAAATCGAAGGCCGCAAAGCGCACAGGAATTTCGTGTTGCAGCCAAAGATCGAGTTGTTTTCTACCCAAGCGTTTTTGCAGCTCCGTGAACGGCAGCGGCCGCGAACCGTGCCAAGCGAGTATTTCTCCGTCCAGGATCAACTCACCGGGCAATTTTGCAAAGAAAACATTGAGCTCGGGAAATTCCACTATTTCGTCGAGCGTGCGAGAAAAAACTCTTACTCCGGCGGCGCTTTTATGTACCTGCGCGCGGATGCCGTCGTACTTTTCCTCGACCAACACTGAGCCGCTTCCGTCAGGAAGAATTTCAGCGGCGGTTTCCACCGGAGTGGCTAGCATGAAGCCAATGGGATGGAAGAGGCGCATGCGAACGGAGGCCAAATCGTCCGCAGCGGCGGAGCGTAAAGTTTCGCCGATGTCGCCGGTCAGCATGTTGGCCCGACGAACTGTCTCGATGGGGCGTTCGAAAGCCTTAGCGATGGCCTCTTCGACAAGGCTTTCCTTCAATCCAATGCGTAAGTCGCCGGTCATTATTTTTATGGCGAACTTCACCTCGCCGGCGCTCATGTGTTCAAACAAACCTTTTATCAACGCCATCTTTTGTGCACTGGTGCGAAGATCTGGAAGCTGGCTAAATGCTTTCGCGACTTGCTGCAGCGAAACGTCGGCGGTGCTTGGGCGTTTGAGCAAAAGATGTTCGGCCATGTCGCCGAGATCGCCGTGTGCGCGATAACTCTTCCCGAGTTCGGAGGGGTCGGCGTTAGCGATTTCGGTGACAATTTTCGCGAGTTGTGACCCGCCGACGCCCAGGACGCGTTCATCGCGGTGTGGAAAGGGCCGTCCAGTCAGGAAAATAGCGGCGCAAGCGGAATCTTCCAGCGGCAGCGATTTGAAAAGTTCGCTTACAAGCGCGACCTTGGCGGTTTTTTTGGTGGTTGCGGCTACCGCCTCGCAGATCAGCACGAACCGGCGCATGTCGTTAAGCGCTTGCGCGCTTCATCCCCATTGACTGGCAGCGCGGGCACCAGAAGGAAGTGCGCGCATCAAAGCCTTGTTTACGTGAAAGGATGGCGCTGCCGCACTGACGGCAAGGCTCACCGGTCCGCTTATAGACCCACAAGCGCTCGGAGACATTTGCACGGCCGGTGGTGCGGCGCATCGGAACGTAAGTAGTAATTTTATCGCCGGACGCTTCGGTTACGTTGGCGAGCATGAATTTGCGCGCTTTGGAGACGAGGCATTTCAAGTCGTCGTCAGTGAGATCTGAAATCGTTCGAAACGGATTAATCCCACAGGCGAAACAGATCTCCGACTTAAAAATATTGCCGATTCCCGAAAGCAGCGATTGCGTAAGCAGGCCGACGCCAATTTCCAAGTCTGGCCGGGCGCGCAATCGCGCTATGACTTCGGATTCATCGAAGGTTTCGGCGAGCGTCGAAGGCCCGACGGATCTGAATCCCTCGCGGCGGGTGAGCGAATCTGCGGTGTGGAATTCCGCAATGGGAACGTTGAAGGCCACCGCCAAAATTTTCGACGTGCCAATTACGACGCGCATATCGTAGCGCCGGCGTTGCCATGTTTCGCCTGGGCGGTAGATATGCCAACTGCCACTCATGAGCATGTGCGAGAGAAGGATGAGATTGCCGGAAAAATATGTCAGCAGCCACTTCCCTTGCGCTTCTACTTTTTCGACGGTTCGTCCTACAACTCCCTGATCGACTTCTACGCGGGAAAGGTGCGGCAAAGCTGATTCGAAAGAAGTGACGGTTTGGCCTGCGAGCGCAAGATTCAAGGTGCGAGCCGTGCGATAAATGGTGTCGCCTTCGGGCATCTCAAGCGGTTTCCTGAATGTCCGGGGCGTCGTCCTCTTCAGGCTCGTCGCCGGTATCGGCGGTAACAATGAGAGGCTTGGTGCGGCGCATTTGATACCCGAGCACGGTATTCACGAAGCGAGCATCTTCCAGGTAGGACGCCAGAAAATGTTCGCGTGCTGGAACGTTGTTGATTTCGCCAATCAAAAGACCTTGCCGAAGATTGAGACGCCGGATGGCCAGTTCCGCCAGTTTCTTGGCGAGCTCTCGTGCGAAGAGGCTGCGCTCGGGTTCAGACTCGGGAGGAAAAACACGCAAAGCCGGGTTGCGGCGCCGCAAAAAGGCGGCGAGCTGTCCATTCATCAAGATTACTGACGCGCCGGCCGTTCGCGCCATGGAATGATGAGTGAGCGGCTCATCGGATTCGCCTTCGATCTTTGGCCAGGGGATCAACGTGCCGTAGGGGTTAGCGGGATCGGTGGCGGCAAGATGCAAAACTTCCGGTGTCGCAGGATCGATTCGCAGGCTGCGCAACATATCCACCGCGGCAGGCATAGCGAATTGTGCGGCGCCCAGGCCGGCGACAAACATGCCGCGGCGCACCCAGCCACTGTCTTCCATGGTTTTTAGCGCCGGGTAAATGGTGTTGTAGCCGCCAGGAATATTTTCTGCGATGGCCGTCTCGCGCATCACGATGCCGTGGCGCTGCAGAATTTGCTGCGAGATGTTGGCGCTCCATTGCGTCGGGGTCAGCGCGGCGGTGATGCGTTGGCCAATAAGGGACCAGCGTCCATGCGCTTGTCCCGTAGCAGTCCGCGAGCGCAGACGCCGCAAATATCCGGGGGAACCTGGCCGCTCGTCACCGAACGACTCATGCTTGCGTTTGCGATCATCGGGTCGCACCAGTTTGCGAAGCGGATAAAACGTATCGTTAGTAATTCTGCCGGCCCACACTAGCTGCCAGAGAGCCTCGACGGTATCGCCGGGGAAACCACCGCCGCAGGCAGCATGAACTTCGGAAAAGAAGGATGCCCCTTGGCGGGCGAGAAATTCAGCAATTTTTTCGGCGCGTTCGGAGTGGGGAGTCTGGTCCGGCACGACTTGGCCTGTGACTGTGCCCGCTAGCGCGGCGGCGTCCGGTAACCGTAAGAGCGGCAATGCTTCAGTCAGATACAACGCGATGCGGCCGTTGCGATCTCCGATTTGCTCAACGCCTACCCAAGTCACTTCCCCGGCGGCCATGAGCGTATCGAGATTGCCGGGTTGATAGTCGGCGACACGCGCGGGCAGAATCTCGGTTTCCAATTCCGAAACCAGCAACGCAGCGCCCTGCAAGGCCTCAATGGTGTCGAGCAAAGCGTCCAGCCCGCGACGTGTAACGGTAACTCCTTGCCATCGCGTCGAGAATCTGACGAATGTGGATTGCTCGACCGGCTCGATTTCGCGGCGTAAACGGGCGAGACTTTTTCTGCGGATTTGCCGCAACACTTCCGGGTCGCACCATTCGCGGTGATGACCGTTGGGCCTGAACTCTCCTTCCAGCAATTTGCCTTGGGAATTTAATTGGGTCAGCACAGCATCGACCGCAGGCCTCTGCAACTGATAGCGCGTAGCAATGTCAGCGGTTGTGAATGGGCCGTGAGTGCGGGCGTAGCGGCGAATGATCTCCGTTAAAGGATCAGCGGGAGCTTGAAGAAAGGCCTCGGCTAGACCGGGCGGCAACGGGGTGCCCAATGCATCGCGGTAACGGCCGGCATATTCGGCGGGGATGGTTCGTCGTTCGCCGGCAACGCGAACTCCTACGGCACGGCGAGCGTTGACCAATTCGACAGCGGTAGCGGCGACTTGCGGGCTGGCGCAGCGCGCGGCAATTTCGGCGTCGGACAAATCGCCAAGCTTCAACAACAAATCGTGCAGGCCGTCGGCGTGACGCGCCTGATAGTCCGGCTCCAGGGCCTGAAGCTTTGCTTCCACTTCATCCAACGCGGCTGGGTCAAGCAGTTCGCGCAAATCGGTATCGCCGAGTAATTCTTCCAGCTGCGATTGATCGATGGATAGCGCCTGCGCGCGGCGCTCGGCTAGCGGCGCATCGCCTTCATAAATGTAATTGGCGATGTAAGAAAAGAGCAGTGCGCCCGCAAAAGGCGAGGGCTTATCGGATTCCACTCGCGTCAATCGAATTTCACCGCGCTGAATTTTGCCGAGAATTCCTGCAGCAGCAGGCAAATCAAATACGTCGCGGATACATTCACGGTACGTTTCCAGAATTATGGGAAAAGAAGAAAAGCGAGAAGCCACGGCTAATAAATCGGCGGCACGCTTGCGTTGTTGCCACAATGGAGCGCGCATACCGGGCCGGCGCTTTGGCAAAAGCAGGGCGCGAGACGCTGCTTCTCTAAATTTGGCGGCGAATAAAGAAGTGGAGCCCAGTTGGCGCAAGACCAATTCCTTAAATTCCGCAGGAGACAACATAAAATCTTCGATTTCTACGGCAGCGTCACTGTCCGGGAGTCGCAAGACAAAACCGTCATCGGACCACATGGATTCAACTTCGATGCCGCGTTCAGCGCGCAATTTGGCGATCACGGCCATGCACCACGGGGCATGCACACGACTGCCAAATGGAGTCAAGACGCATATACGACGATCGCCAAGTTCATCGCGGCAAATTTCCACGACCACATCCTCGTCGCTGGGCACGCGTTGCGTAGCCGCAACTTGATCTTGCAGATAGCGAAGAAGATTTTCTGCGGCATTAACATCCAGGCTATGTTCTTCAACGAGTTTCAAAAATGCGACGGAGCGGGGCACGGCGAGCAGTTCGCGAGTCATGCGTCCAATTTTTTCGCCGAATTCGGCTGGCCGACCAGCGGTGTCGCCATGCCAGAAGGGCATTTTCCCAGGCTCGCCGGGCGCGGGAGAAACGAGCACGCGATCGTGAGAAATATTTTCGATTCGCCAAGTGGAGGCGCCGAGGATGATCGTGTCGCCCGCCCTGCTTTCGAAAACCATTTCTTCGTCAAGTTCGCCGACACGCGCGCCTTTGGTGGCGCCGGCGAGAAATACTCCGTACAAGCCGCGATCTGGGATGGTACCACCGTTGATGATGGAGACCTGCCGCGCGCCCTGCCGGGTCGTTAATTTATTGGCGAGCCGATCCCAGGTAAGCCGCGGGCGCAGTTCAGCGAATTCATCCGAGGGATAGCGCCCCGAAAGCATATCCAGCACGCCCTCGAAGGTTCCCAAAGTTAAGCCCGCATAGGGGGCTGCGGACTGCACGACCTTAAAAATATCAGCGGCATCCCACAGCTCCATCGAGACCATGGCAACAATTTGCTGCGCCAGCACGTCGAGCGCATTGCGCGGGTAGTGCACGGACTCGACGTTGCCGTCGTACATGGCGCGGGTGATGGCCGCGCAGGCGACCAGGTCGGCACGATACTTGGGATAAATGACGGCGGAGCTGACCGCACCGACGTGATGGCTAGCGCGCCCGACTCTTTGCATGCCGCTGGCGACCGAGGACGGAGATTCGATCTGCACCACCAGATCGATGGCGCCCATATCGATCCCCAATTCGAGAGAAGACGTAGCGACCAAGCCACGCAAAGTTCCAAGTTTCAGTCGATCTTCAATCTCTTTGCGCTGCGCCACGGCCACGCTGCCGTGATGCGCGCGCACCAGAATTTCACCGGCCAATTCATTTAAGGCGGCGGAGATTCTTTCTGCGAGGCGCCTGCTATTCACAAAAATCAAGGTGGAACGATGAGAGCGCACCAACTCCAGCAGCTTCGGATGGATAGCACTCCAGATGGAAGGCCGCGTAGGGCCCTGTGACGCCGGTCCACTGGGCAAACGCTGGACTTCATCGAGGCGGGTCATATCCTCAACGGGAATTTTCACGCGCAGATCAAGACGCTTCGGTTCGCTGGCGTCAATTATCGTGACGGAACGATAGACCACCGCGGGAGTGTCGCTCTCCGGCTCAGGCAGAATTGCCGACCCATTAGCGGCGGTGATGGAGGCTGATTCTTTGGTACGACCCGTGTCGACGCCGCCTAAATAGCGAGCTACCTCTTCCAGGGGACGCTGCGTGGCGGAAAGACCGATCCTTTGTAATCGCCGCCCACACAAATGCTCCAGCCGCTCCATCGACAACGCCAGATGCGAACCGCGCTTGCTGGGCACCAGCGCATGAATCTCATCGATGACCACCGTCTCGACGGAGCGCAGCGATTCACGCGCATTGGAAGTCAGCAACAGGTAAAGAGATTCTGGTGTGGTGATGAGGATGTCCGCAGGATGACGCAAAAAGCGCGCGCGCTCTGCTGGTGGCGTGTCGCCGGTTCGAATGGCAACCTGTGGTTCATGAAATTCAACTCCCATTCGCTTGGCCGCCTGGGCAATACCAATCAGGGGCGCCCGCAAATTGCGCTCCACGTCGACGGCCAACGCTTTGATGGGCGAAATGTACAGAACACGGCAACGCTGCTGCTTTTCTGTAACCGGCGAGAACATGAGCCGGTTGATGCACCAGAGAAAGGCTGCCAGAGTCTTGCCTGTTCCGGTGGGGGCAAGGATTAAAGTCGATTCACCGCGCGAGATGGCCGGCCAGCCCTGCAGTTGCGGCTTGGTCGGCGCCGCGAAAACGGCTTCGAACCACTCGCAAACCGGGGGGGCAAACAGACCAGCATCGAGCTTCGCTGAAGCGTTCGATGAGAGATGGTCAGGATCGGACATACCAGGTCCCTATTTAGATGCGGGAATTAACGAAATTGTTGGGAAAGCAGGCGAGGCCCTTAGGCGGCGTTTGCTTTGCGTTTGTTCACCAAAGCGATCGCCATGTCCAGTTCCGTGCCAACTAAAATGATTACGATGGCCACGTAAATCCAGGTCATCAAAATCACGAATCCCGCCAATACGGTGTACACCTGAGGAACCGTAGGGCTGTAAAGCAAGAAAAGATTGAAGCCCACCGATGCGGTCAAGATCCCCGCTACTGAAAAAATGTTACCGATGGTAAACCATCGCCAAGTCCGCTTCAGGTCAGGAAGAAAATGATTGATCAAAGTCAGCGCCACGAACATGAGGAACAACGTTCCAAGCCACCAGGCGACCACGCTCCATCGAAAGTGGATGGTACCCACAAATTTGAGTTCACTATATATTTCGCGCGTGGCCCAGTGGCCGAGGGTCCAAAGTCCGAAAGCCAACAAGCAGAATAAGGAAGCTATGAGGGTCGTCACGGTGGCGATGGCTCGCTTCTTCCAGTAGCTACGGGTATCCCTGCCGCAGCAGGCGATGCTCAGAGCTTCCATCAGGCTCATAAAGCCCGAAGAAGCGCTCCACACCGATGCCAACAATCCGAAGGAAAGATATCCTGTGTACCCGCGCGTCAGATCCAGGATGGTGGCAAAAACCGCTTGCCTGGAACGATTAGGGAAATAATCGGTGATCCATTGCGCGAACGATTGCCATAACGTCGTTGATGGAAGCCATCCTACAATGGCAGCAAGAACAATCAGGAAAGGCACCAGCGACAGCACGAAATAAAACGAAACCTGGGCCGCGAGATCCAAAATATGGTCTTCCCTCACCCGCGAAAAGGTGAGCTCGATAACTTCGGATAACCCACGTCGTAATGCGGTGCTGCGCCTGAAAAAACGGTACCAGCGGTGACCCGCGGACCTCTTAGATGTTACCGGCGCTCTGGACTGGAGCTCGGCAGAATGCAATCGACGCCTTGGGTTAGAGTGTCGCATCTGTTGAAAGGATCGCTGATGCGGTGTTGCGCACACGAACAGATAAAAGCGCCAAAATAGATGATAATGCAGAAGAAGGGGTAAAAACTCAGGAATCGGACAGAGCTCTCCGGGCGGCATTTAGGGGTTGTCATCGAAAATCGATTACAGCTATACTCCTGGTGCTTTATCTGACGGTCCCCGACAGTGTAGTGAACGAAGCGCCTCTCCCCAGCAGGCGTAGTAAGACCAAACAAACTTTATAAAAATTTTAAAACTCGAGCATCCTCCTGCCCGGCCGCTCGTTCTATCCTGGAGAATCAGATGAAGCACCCTGCGATGTTCCCGTTCGCAATTCGTTCTTTTGCGAGGGGTTCAGCGAAAAATTTATCTGGCGCGAGATTTGATCTCTTGAAATCCACAATTGCCTGGCGAATACGGTTTGCCATCTTACTCCCAGTGTTGATGTTTTTGGTTCTCGGGGCCCAAGCACAAACCAACGTGGCAACCCAGCACAACGATAATTCCCGTACTGGACAGAACAACAACGAAACGACCCTCACTCCCTCCAATGTAAATAGCAACACGTTCGGAAAGCTGTTTTCCTATCAGCTTGACGGCCAGGCTTATGCCCAACCACTTTACGTGGCGGGGGTGACGATGGGCTCAGGCACTGTGCAAGCGGGCACCACGCACAATGTGGTGTTTGTTGCCACCCAGCACGATAGCGTTTACGCCTTCGACGCAGACAGCAATGGCGGATCCAACGCCTCGCCACTTTGGAAAATTACTCTGCTGGATTCAGCGCATGGAGCGGGATCCGGAGCCACTACAGTGCCTAGCGGTGATGTGGGCACCGATGACATCACTCCGGAAATTGGGATCACCGCTACCCCGGTGATCGACACGAATTCGAATACCATTTATGTGGTCGGTAAGACCAAAGAAAGCAGCAGTTATTATCAACGCCTTCATGCTCTCGACATCACCACTGGCGCGGAAAAAACTGGCTCCCCCGTTACCCTCTCCGCGCAAGTGAATGGAAATGGCAACGGCAGTTCCGGTGGTGTGTTGCGTTGGGACGCCAAGTTGGAAAATAACCGTCCCGGGTTGCTGCTGCTCAACGGGACGGTGTACATCGCTTTTGCGGCCCACGGTGACCAAGGGCCGTACCACGGCTGGATCCTCGCCTACAACGCGGCAACCTTACAGCAAACCAGCGTTTTTTGCCCAACTGCGAACGGAGCAGCCTCTGGTATCTGGATGTCCGGCGCCGGCTTGGCCGCGGACACCATTAATTCGGGGCGCCTGTTCGTGGCTACCGGTAACGGGGCGTTCAATGCAACGGCACCGTACAACAACAGCATGAGCTATGGCGATGATCTGATTCGCATCGAGACTAGCACTGGCGCCATGAAGGTTAGCGATCAATTTACCGCATTCAACCAAAATTACCTCAGTACTAACGATCTAGATCTGGGCTCCGGCGGCGTGATGTTGCTTCCTGACCAATCCTCTGGTGGCCACACGCATCTCATGGTGCAGGCAAGCAAGGAGGGTCGAATCTACCTCGTAGACCGAGATAATCTCGGCGGATACAACTCCAGCTCAGACAACATCGTTCAGGAAATTGTTGGTCAGATCGGGGGAGTCTGGGGTTCTCCTGCCTATTGGAATGGACATATATACTTTTGGGGAAGTAACGACAGCTTGAAGTCGCTTTCTTTTTCCAACGGCAGCATTGGCAACATCACCGCCGAGTCCTCAGAAAATGGCGGCTACCCGGGCCCAACGCCATCGATTTCTTCAAATGGTAGTAGCAATGGAATTGTTTGGGACGTCTTGAGCAGCGCGTATACCTCTGGTGGCCCAGCGGTGCTTCTCGCGCACGACGCGACTAACGTCTCCAATACGTTGTACAGCAGCAACCAAAATTCCAGCCGCGATAATCCCGGCGGGGCTGTCAAGTTTGCCGTGCCCACGGTAACCAATGGAAAAGTGTATGTCGGCACTTCTAACTTTTTGAGTGCTTATGGGCTGTTGGGCGCGGCGCCGCTAGCCTCCGCCCCGGTTTTAAATCCTGGAGGTGAGAATTTCACCGGGTCAATTTCCGTGACGATCACGGACAATACTCCAGGCGCATCCATTTTCTACACCACGAATGGCAGCACGCCTACCACCTCATCCACGAAATACAGTGGACCGATCAACGTCACTGCAAGCGAAACTATCAATGCCATCGCCAGCGCTTCGGGATACCGGCCCAGCGCAGTCGTGTCCGAGACTTATAATCTGCAGTCCCAGTCGGGCGGTGGCGGTTCGTCGACAATCAGCTTTGGCAGCGGCTTCGGTTCAGCGCAAACCTCGCTCAGGTTTAATGGAAGCGCCGGCTTAAGTAATGGCCTATTGCAATTAACGAATGGCGGGTCGAATGAAGCGGGAAGTGCGTGGTTCAATTCGGCGGTTAACATTTCTCAATTCACAAATGATTTTGCGTTCCAATTGGTGAATCCCAATGCCGACGGCATTACCTTCACGATTCAGAATGCTGGTTTAACCGCGCTAGGTGGCATGGGGGGTAACTTAGGCTACGCAGGCATAGCCAACAGCGTCGCGGTGAAGTTCGATTTGTATAACAACAGCGGGGAGGGGATTAATTCCACCGGCTTATATCAAAACGGCGCGCTGCCCATTATTCCAGCCTCCGATCTGACGAGCTCGGGCATTAATTTGCACAGCGGAGACAAGCTCTCCGTACATATGACCTATAACGGCGCCACGCTTGCTATGACTATCACCGATGGGACGACCGGCGCTGTGTACAACACCAGTTGGCCGATTAACATTGCGCAGGTCGTCGGAGGCAACACGGCCTACTTGGGATTCACCGGCGGGACAGGTGGGTTAACGGCCACACAAAACATTCAGACCTGGACCTTCGTGAGCGGCACGCAGCAGCAGGCGACGGCAACTGCTCCGATCTTCTCGCCTGCTATAGGCAGCTATACTACAGCCCAGTCGGTAACTCTCTCAACGCCCACTCCTGGCGCCTCGATCCATTACACGACGGACGGTTCCACACCCACGGCTTCGTCAACACTTTACTCGAAAGCGATTACGGTAAGTGTTACTGAGACGATCAAGGCCCTCGCAGTAGCTAGCGGTTACTCGAATAGTTCAATCTCCTCCGGCACTTACACCATTAGCTCTCCTAGCTCGGGCGGTGGGGGCGGAGGAGTGGGTTTGGGAGCCGGCTTTACCGCGGGGACGATGGCGCTCAATGGCAGCGCGGCATTGAACGGAACAAGACTGCGTCTGACGGATGGCGGTGGAATGGAAGCCTCTGCCGCGTGGTACAACTCATCGGTAAACATCCAACAATTCACGACTAGTTTCAGTTTCCAGCTTTCGCCGGGCAGTAACCCAACAGCGGACGGATTTACATTCGCAATTCAGGGCAACAATACCGCTGCTTTAGGTGCCTATGGCGGCGGCCTGGGATACGCGGGCGGCGCTCTATCGCAGAAAAGCGTAGCGATCAAGTTTGACCTTTACGACAATGCGGGCGAAGGAGTGAATTCGACCGGGTTGTTTACCAATGGTGCGTCTCCCACCACGCCATCGGTCGATCTGAGCGGCAGCGGCATCGATCTACACAGTGGCGACGTCATGAACGTCCAGATCAACTATGACGGAACAAATCTGTCCATGACCATCACCGATCCCACCGCGAACGCCACCTTCACACACGCGTGGCCGGTGAATAT
Organism: Verrucomicrobiia bacterium; assembly: GCA_035568155.1. Classification (GTDB taxonomy): domain Bacteria; phylum Acidobacteriota; class Terriglobia; order Acidiferrales; family UBA7541; genus Acidiferrum. The sequence goes on from DATMOS010000149.1 coordinate 38,004, forward strand.
CTCGTCGCTGGTCGGCGCAAATACTGCTTTTGCAGGATTTACAGCAGGAACTGGCGGTTTAACCGCGATCCAAGACATTATCAATTGGACGTTCACGCCTGGAGCAAGCGTGCCAGTTCCGCCGCCAGGCGGCGGTGGCAGTATAAGCGCAATCAATTTTGCATCCGGATTCACGGCTAGCGGAATGCAGTTCAATGGGAACTCTGTTTTAGTCGGCAACCGCCTCCAACTAAGCGATACCTCTACAACCTTTGAAGACAGCAGCGCATTCTGGAATCAAAAGGTAAGCGTTCAAGGTTTCACGAATGATTTCACGTTTCAAATAGCGAATCCCGGCGCCGACGGGATTACCTTCGCCATTCAAGGGTCATCACCAAGTGCGCTCGGGGTCGTCGGGGGAAGCCTGGGATACGGAGGGATGTCCAATAGCGTTGCTGTGAAATTTGATATTTATGACAACGCTGGTGAAGGAACCAATTCGACGGGCCTCTATGTTAATGGAGCGGTCCCCTCAGTTCCAGCAACCACGATAGGAGGGGGAGTTAATCTTCAATCTGGCGACGTCATGGCGGTGCATATGACTTACGACGGCACCACGTTGACGATGACCATCACCGATACTTCGAATCCGAGCCAGACGTTTACCACCAGTTGGCCGGTCAACATTCCCGCCACGGTGGGCTCGACCGCCTACGCAGGCTTCACCGGTGCTACCGGAGGTTTGACTTCCACGGAGCAGATATTGACGTGGTCCTACAGTACCGGCGCCTCTGCTAACGCGCTGGTAGTGTCAACAGCGAATCTGGCAGCCGCCGCAACTACATCCGGCCCAGCCGTTCAAGTATTCAGCTACCAGAACTTTCCCGACAATTTGGGCACCATGTTCTATTCCACCAATGTGGGAGATAACGTGACCTTCATGGTCAACGTTCCTGCGGCCGGGACGTATGACGTGAAAATTTCCTATAAGCAGTATCAGCCTCGCGGCATCGTGCAAACAGCGATCAACAGGGTCAACGTTGGCCCTCCTATTGACCAATTCATATCCAACGGTGATGCCTACGCCGTCACGGATTTGGGAGCTGTTAATTTTCCGAGCGCCGGAAGCTATCCATTTACATTTACGGTGATCGGAAAGAACCCCGGCAGTACGGCTTACAGCCTGGCGTTCGACGACATTATTCTGACTAAACAATAATCAGTGATTCGGGATTTGTACTCACAAAAAGGGACGCCGCGGTTGTTAAACAACGGCGCCCCTTTTTTCTTCCACTTAGATCTTCCGTTTCGATACTTCGGTGTCTTGCGCGCCTGGGTCATTAACCTGGGGGCCATCGCATGCTTCTTCCGCCTAATAAATGAAGATGCAGGTGCAGCACTGACTGGCCCGCGTTCTGGCCGGTATTGATTACGGTGCGAAAACCTTGCTGCAAATCTCTTTGCCGGGCCAGCTTCGCCGCCACCGTCTGCAAATGACCCAGCATTAATTCATCCTCGTCAGTCACATCTTCCAATGAGACGATGTGTTTACGCGGGCATATCAGCAAATGCGTGGGCGCTTGCGGGCCAATGTCTTCAAAAGCGAAAACGTCAGGGTCTTCGTACACAATTTTTGCGGGGATTTGTTTCGCAGCGATTTTGCAGAAAAGACAGTCGGCGCTCATTGATTTTCTCCCGCCTCCGAAAAGGTATCATCGAGCCGAATTACCATGGGCGTAACTCCTTCGCTTGAGCGCAGGCGCTCCCCGAATTCCTTGGCCGCTTCTTCGCCGGATACCTTGCCCACATGCACTCGGTAAAAAGCTCCGCTGCTGGTGTCGTAGCGTTTAACAAACGTGGGAGAATACGTGGCGCTCAAACGTTCGCGAAATCGCTCGGCATTGACGCGCTCGCGAAACGATCCTACTTGAATTGTAAAAAATCCCGCCTCGGGATTTATGCCTGTCGATAAAACCTCCAGGCGCACTGGCACGACTCCCGGGCCGATGGAATCTATCTCGAGTGCTGCCGCATAAGAAAGATCGATAATGCGGTTATTCACGAACGGACCTCTATCAGTAATGCGCACCACGGTGGATTTTCCATTTCGCTCGTTAGTGACCCGCACCATGGTTTCAAACGACAGCGTGCGATGCGCGGCGGTGAGTTTGTTCATGTCATAAATTTCGCCATTTGCCGCCTGGCGTCCGTGGAAGGGCAGGCCGTACCAAGACGCTTCGCCTTTTTCCTCGTAGCCTGCGGGCACTGGAATGGCGGCGGTGTCCCGGCGGCGCTTTGCAGCGGCCCCAGAACGCGACGAGGCAGGCGGGGGTGGGTTCTTGGCGGATTCCGAGGCCGTTTCAGGCGTGGAAGAGGTGTCGGTCGGCGGCTGGCTAGCCGCTACCGGTCTGCGCGAGGCACATCCTGAGACCATGGAAAGAACAGAGCCTACCAGAATTATTAAGACGACAAATTTGAAGGAGTCAACTTTAGGACTGGGCCGGCTGGTAGGAAATATTTGGGAATTGCGTCGGTGGCCGAATTGCTGTCGCGGTATCGCTGCGTTCACTGGCGGCCCATGGTTGCGTGCGTTGCTCCTTCGTTGCTAATGAGCGTTTTTCGTGGACTCCGTCTCGCGAGCCGTATTGCGCGCTTCGAGCTTCTTCGCGGCGTCAGTCAGCAACTCCGAAACCTCGCGAAGGAATCGTGCGGTGCGCTTTTCTGTCCCGGGAGCAACTTCTTCTTCCACATATTTGCGCAACCTCGCCAGTTCTTTATCGAGCCGCTGCCCAATTTCCTCAAATTTGTCCATGTTTTGCCCTCTTACCGTAACCGAGCCGTCGCAAGTCAGACAACTTCGCCGACTTCGGTATTATAGGAACGCGGTGTGCGGGTCGCAAGGAGGAGAATTGGCGCTTCCCTATCGGTGGCAGTGGCGCGTGGAAAAATGGAAGAATTCCCTGCGCACATTTTTTGGCGGAGGCGACCAGCAACCACGTCCGAAAATTTGTCCGGCGTGCAACGCGCTGGTGGGAATCAACGCGGCACGCTGCCACGAGTGCGGCGCGAGCATGCGTTTCTCTCTTGCCGCTTTGAGCAAAAAATTTTCCGGACTCTTTGGCGAACAGGAAACTCCCGTGACGGCGGCACTCCTGGTCGCAAACATTTTGATGTTCGGCGTAAGTCTGGTTTTGACCATGCAATCAGGCGAAGCCGGTGGCTTGCACACTCTTTGGGGCATGAGCGGTGCAGCTTCCTACCAGCTCGGAGCGAGTATTCCTTTTGGAATTATGCTCGAACAGCATCAGTTGTGGCGGCTGGTAACGGCCATGTTCCTGCACGGCGGCTTGCTTCACATCGGTTTTAACATGATGACCCTGATGCAAATCGGCCCGGCTTTGGAAGAACTTTATGGCTCCGCCCGGTACCTGTTCCTTTATGTGGTCACCGGAGCGCTCGGATTTGTGGCCAGCGCCCTGACAGGCCACTTTTCCATCGGGGCTAGCGGAGCTCTGCTCGGGCTGATCGGTGCGATGTTAGCGGTTACCACGAAACGCGGCGGATCGTTCATGCGCGACTTACGATCGCGTCTGATCAGGTCGTTGGTGATTCTGTTTGTGATCGGATTTTTGGGCAGTCTCGGCATCGACAATTCAGCGCATCTCGGCGGCCTCGCAGTTGGATTTGGGCTCGGCAAAGTGTTTGAGGACCGGCAACCGATGAACTCGCGTGAAAAGCAAAGAGCGTACGCACTGGGGTGGTTTGCAGGAATCACCATTCTAGCCAGCTTCATTCTGATGATTCTTCATTTTCATGACCCATTGCCAGGACGGTAGGCAGATTCCAACAACCCAAGAAGACAAAGTGCGATACTCTAGTCGTCACAAGAGGCTTTATTCATGGATCTACACTCCATTGTCGTCATCAGTTTGCATACGCCCAAGGAAAAAGTGTGGGGCGAGCTGCTGGCCATCGTGCCTTCGGGAATCACGCTTCGCGGCATCGATCTAAATTCCTTCGATCACTTCATCCGGCAGATCAATGAGCCGGACGGCGAACGCATGGGGCTCCCGACCATCTTTTTCCCAATGAATCGCGTCGAGCGCGTATCCCTGGACGAACCTTCCGGCTCGATCCCTTCCATGGCGGA
>DATMOS010000150.1:0-5006 GCA_035568155.1 Verrucomicrobiia bacterium
GTGGAAGTGGAAATCGTCGATACCGGGGCGGGGATTGCGCGCGAGCACATTCACCGGATATTCGATCCGTTCTTCACTACCAAGGCGAGTGGACGCGGAACCGGACTGGGGCTGTCAGTGAGTTACGGAATTATTAAAGAACATTCCGGGAAGATTGACGTGCGGTCGACCGTGGGCAAAGGCACTTCGTTTCATGTAGAACTTCCCGCGGTCAGGAAAGCGATTCATGTCTAAGGGCTCGATTCTGGTGGTGGATGATGAATCTGAAATACGCGAGGGGCTGGAACTTCTCTTGAGCGGGGAAGGTTATGGAGTCTCGAGCGCGGGGACCGGTGAATCGGGGCTCGCAAAATTAGGGCAACATCCTTTCGACTTATTATTACTGGACGTGAGCCTGCCGGACCGCAATGGTCTGGACCTGCTGAAAGAAATTCACAAACGGGATCCGCATCTTTCCATCGTATTGATCACCGCATACGGGTCGATTGATATGGCACGCACCGCTTTCAAAAGCGGGGCGATGGATTACATCACCAAGCCGTGGTCCAACGACGAATTGCTGGCGCAGGTGGCGCAAGCAGTGGAGTCGCGGCAACTGCGCGAAGAAAACGTACAACTGAAGCGCGCGCTGAAACAGCGCTTCAACTTCCCCAACATTATTGGGAAAAGCGACAAGATGCATACGTTGCTGGACCTGGTGGTGCAGGTGGCACCGTCGCGGTCGACGGTGCTGATTAGCGGGGAAAGCGGCACGGGTAAGGAACTGATCGCCAAGGCGATTCATTCTGGTTCGACGCGAGCGGATAAGGCTTTCGTTCCGGTTAATACTGGGTCGATTCCCGTGGACTTACTGGAATCGCAATTGTTTGGGCATGTGAAGGGCGCATTCACGAGCGCCGTCGCTTCGAAAAAAGGTTTGTTCGAGGTTGCGGACCAGGGGACGATTTTCTTCGACGAAATTGCAACCATCAGCCCGGAGACGCAGGCGAAACTACTGCGGGTAATTCAAGAGCGCGAGTTTATGAGGTTGGGCGGGACGGAACAATTGAAAGTGGATGTGCGCATTGTGGCGGCGTCCAACGTGGATTTGCTTACGCTGGTTCGTGAAGGGCGTTTCCGAGAGGACCTGTACCACCGCTTGAACGTGATTCACCTGCAGCTTTCCCCGCTGCGTGACCGCCGCGAAGATGTGCCATTGCTGCTCGCGCACTTTATGGACCGCTATTGCAAAGAGAATGAAAAACCACTCAGGCAATTCACGCCGGGCGCGATGAAACTAATGATGGACTACGACTGGCCGGGCAACGTGCGAGAACTAGAAAATGTCGTGGAACGCGCGGTAGTGCTTTCTACGCAGGAACGCGTGGACGCGGACCTTTTGCCCGAGAGCATTCGAAGCAAGGAGATCGTCCGGGGAGTGCGGCTGCAACTCTCTGAATTTCTGCCGCCGCTGCCAGGGGAGCCTGGGTCGCGGGCGGGAGCAGACCATTCGCAGCCGTCGCTGTTTCAGATTATGGACGAAATCGAGCGCCGAATTATTATGGATATGCTGGAACGTACGGCGTGGAACCAAACAGAGGCGGCGGAAAGATTTATGATTCCGTTGTCGACCCTCAATCAGAAGATCAAGCGACTGGGCATCGATGTGCGCCGCCGAGGACGAGGCGAAGAAACACTGTCGGCGTCGTCGTTCGGCAAGTAGGAGTGACGCTCCGCTAATCGGGATTTTAGCTGCACAACGGCCGCATCCAACAAATATCTCGACAGACAATTCATTTCAGTCCGCTCAGTCAAAAGAGATTTATTATTTTTTCGAGGATTATTTGGCGCTTGCAAGTTCGAAGTGGGCTAGGCAGAGTACAGGCGCATGATAGTGTCCCTTTCTAGCGCCGCGGCGCGCGGTGCCTTGGTGGGCGTCGCGCTCGCGATTGCGGCGTATCTTTCCTACTTCAGCGTACGGACCGCACGCGCAACTTATTACACGGAAATGGAGACACTGTACGGATTCGAGCGAGCCACGCAAATCGAGCCTGGCGATGCGCGGAATTGGTACCTGCTGGGCCGCTATCTGCAATACAGCTTCGAAGATGCGAATCCGGAACGCGCCATCAACAGTTATATAAAATCGCTGGAGATAGATCCCCGCGCGACATCCACCTGGCTGGATCTCGCGGCCACTTACGAATCCGAGGGCAACGACGTTGCCGCGCGCAAGGCGTTCATCAGTGCCAAACAAACCTACCCGCTTTCCGCGGAGGTTTCCTGGCGATACGGAAATTTTCTATTGCGACAAGGCGAACTGGAACCGGCCTTTGCAGAGATACGGCGTTCCGTAGAGGCCGATCCGGGTAGAGCAGCGGAAGCCGTTTCGCGATGTCTGCGCGTAGAACCAGATGCAAATGTGATTTTGGACCGGGTACTTCCAGCCAAGAGCGACGTGTATATCGCGGTGATGGAGGACCTGGCGCAAGACCGCCAGATTGAAAACGCGCTGAAGGTGTGGACGCGAATAGTGGCGATGCACCCGAGGATTGCGCTGCACGATGCTTTTCAAGTTGTGATGGAGTTGCGTGGCACCGGGCAAGCCAGTGAGGCCCACAAAGTTTGGGAGCAAGCTGTCGAATTGGCGGGCCTTGCAGAGCTCGAAGGCCCAAAGAATTCGATGGTCTGGGACGGCGGATTCGAATCGGATGTCACCGGAGAAGCGTATGCCTGGCGCTTTGCAAGAACTTCTAGCAGTGCGCAGATAGGATTTGACACGCAGGAGAAATATTCCGGGAAGCGCTCGCTGCGGGTGTCGTTTGACGGCAGTTCCGACGTTGCGTTTTACGATGTTTGCCAGACGGTGCCCACGGAAGCAGGAAAGGCGTACGAGCTTTCCGCACGGATGAAATCCAAGGACTTGACGACTGACCAGGGCGTGCGCATCGAATTGCGTCCAGGAGTTGCAGGGCAGACAGGTGCTACTACCGCCGACGTGCGAGGGACTCAGCCGTGGACACGCTTTGCAGTGGTATGGCCAGGCGCGAAGGAGAATCAAGAGACGCAAATTTGCCTGCGGCGCGATCCGAGTGATCAGGAAGATAACCAGATCCGCGGCACCGCGTGGGTGGACGACGTCGCTCTTACGCCGATTCCCAAAAGCGGCGCGAAACAATGAAATTTGTACGCATCGGAATTTGCGCGCTGGTAGCGTTTGGAGTTTTGGCCCACGGTGGCGTTGAGGACTGGGCGCGAGCTGTTTTTGAAACTGGCATTGGCCTACTGTTCCTGGCGTGGGCCGTCTGGTATTACCTGCACAGCGACGAAACCATACTGGTTTCCCCGCTGTTACCGCCGATGGTGGGGCTTCTGCTTGTGGTTCTGGCGCAACTTCTATTTTCCACCAGCGCTTCGCCGTTTAATACCCATCAAGAATTCATGCTGTTGTTAGCGGATGTCATTATGGTGTTTCTGGCGGTGCAGGCATTTCGCACCGTCGAAGATTGGCGCGGGTTCGTGTGGTTCGTGATGATATTCGGATTTGTAGTCTCGATTTTTGGAATCCTGCAGCACCTCACGTTTAACGGGAAACTATACTGGTTCCGTGAAATGCATTATGGAGGAATTCCTTTCGGGCCATACGTAAATCGCAATCACTTTGCTGGTTTTGTAGAACTGTTTATTCCCATGTCGCTGGTACCGCTGATGCTGGGGAAGGTGCGGCGCGAGCGGTGGCTGATAGTCGGATTGTTCGCGATAGTTTCGATTGGCAGTTTGTTTTTGGCGGCGTCTCGGGGAGGAATTGTAAGTTTGGCGGTTGAGGTGGCGGTGGTGGTGATGTGGATGAGCCTGCGGCGAATGGGCCCGAAGCAAATGCTGGGGGGAGCGGCGGTGTTGGTCGCCGCGCTGGTGATGGTGTCCTGGCTGGGAGTGAAAGAAATAACGCAGAGATTTTCAAGTATGAAGGCGATGGAAGTATCGAGCGGAAAACGGGCGGCGATGCGGAGGGACGCCTGGCGAATTTTTGTGGAGCACCCCTGGATGGGGACGGGACTCGGAACGTTGCAGATCGTTTTCCCTCCGTATGAAACGTTGTACGACGGACGAATTGTGAACCACGCTCATAACGATTATGTGGAGGCGCTCGCGGAAACAGGGATTGCGGGCGGGCTCTGTTGCGCGTTGTATCTCGGTCTCTTGTTGTTTCATTCGTCGCAACAGTTGTCGGGAGGCAATACTTCGTTTGCGGCGGTGTTGAATCTTTCTGGCTTGGTAGCGTGCTCAGGATTTCTGGTTCACAGTCTGGTGGATTTCAATCTGCACCTGCCGGCGAATGCGCAGCTCTTTTTTTTGGTAGCCACGTTGGCTACTTCTGCAATTGCTCCCGTAACCGCGGCGGAAATTGCGTCCTCGCGCGGCCGGCATCATTCGCGAAAACGCTGACGGCAACGTTCCCAACCTGTATACTAATTGGGGGAGTCATTTATTCAATGCAGCCAGTGACACTGGGTGTGCGGCCGTGGTTGTGCGCCACCACCGGGCTACTCGTAATGATGGTGGGAGGCGCACGCACTTATGCGCAGACGGTGGTTGGTACCCCACAAGAAACGAACGACCGAATTAAATCGCTATCTGCGACGGCGCGCTACGTTCCACACGACTACATCATCGGCAGTGGAGATACGATCACTATAGATGTGTTTGACGTCAAAGAACTTAGCCGGGACGTTCGGGTCAGCCAGACCGGCACTATCGGGCTCCCGCTCATTCCCGTGCGACTGCAAGTTAAGGGGCTAACGGAAACGCAGGCGGAGCAAAAGATCGCCGAGGTATTGCAAGCCAACGGGCTAGTCAGCCATCCGGAAGTAAGTGTTTCGGTTAAGGATAGGAAGAGCAAGCCCATCACTGTGGTGGGCGCGGTGCCCCATCCGATGGTGTATCAAGCGGATCGCCCGGTCACTTTGTTAGAAGTGTTGGCGGAGGCTGGAGGCGTCGCAAACGACGCCGGCGACACCGCGATTGTG
>DATMOS010000151.1:0-9471 GCA_035568155.1 Verrucomicrobiia bacterium
TTTTGTCACCAAGCGCGGCCACGCCAAGATTCTCGATTTCGGATTGGCGCAGGTAGGCTTTGCCAAACATGCGAGCAATAACGCAGAAACGCTGGCAACGCGCGAAGTCGCTCCCGAGGAGCTAACCAATCCCGGCAGCACCTTAGGAACCGTGGCGTATATGTCGCCGGAGCAGGTGCGCGCCAAGGAACTCGACGCGCGCACGGATTTATTTTCGTTTGGAGTGGTGCTGTATGAAATGGCCACCGGGCAGCTGCCATTTCGCGGAGAAAGTTCCGGCGTTATTTTTGAAGCCATCCTGAATCGCGCGCCGGTAGCGGTCGCGCGTGTAAATGCTGATTCCCCAGCAGAGTGGAACGAATCATCAACAAGGCGCTCGAAAAAGATCGCGAGCTGCGCTACCAGCACGCTTCCGACATGCGTGCGGACCTGATCCGGCTGAAACGCGACACCGGCTCCGGCAGGTCAGCGACTTTTCATGACCCGGCTGTGATGGCTTCGCCCAGCGCTGGCGGGGCAGCGGCGCTGCCGTCAGCTACATCCAGCGTCGCCAGTGGCGGCGTGGGTTCCAGCGCTGGCGGTTCCGGCGCCAGCTCCGGTTCGAGCTCCAGTGCCAGCGCAGCGGAACATTCCGACAGCGAACTCGCTGTCGGCCTTTTGTCTCGCCACAAAAAACAACTGCTGACCGTGGCGGCCGCGGCGTTATTGCTTCTAGCTTTACTGGGCTTCGGCGTGTATCGCTGGTCGGCGGCGTCAGGCTCCGGCATTGAGTCTCTCGCGGTGCTGCCGTTCACCAAAGTAAGCACCGACCCCAACACCGAATACCTGAGCGATGGGCTTACGGAAAGTTTGATCAGCAGCCTATCGCAGCTGCCGAATCTGACAGTGCGCCCGCGCAGTTCGGTGTTTCGCTACAAGTCCAAGGATCAGGACGTGCAAAAGATTGCCGCTGACCTGCACGTCGGCGCGGTAGTGACCGGCCGCGTCCTGCAACATGGCGATTCGCTGAACGTCAGCGCCGAGCTGATTGATATAAACAAGAATCGCAGCCTGTGGAGCGAGCAATATGACCGCAAGCTCTCAGATGCCCTGAACGTACAGCGGGAAATTTCTGGGGAAATTTCCACGCGCCTCGGTGAAAAGCTCACCGGCGAAGAAAAAAAGCGCATGTCCAAAGATGAGACCAACGACCCCGAAGCCTACCAGCTGTACCTAAAGGGCCGCTATTATTGGGACAAGCGCACTCACGAATCCTTGGCCAAAGCCAAGGACTATTTCCAACAGGCCATTGATAAAGATCCCAATTACGCTCTGGCTTACGTGGGCATGGCGGAGTATTACTACGTTCTGCCGGAGTACACCTACACCCCCATCAAAGAGTCCACTCTCAAATTAAAAGCTGCCGCCACACGGGCCCTGGCTATTGATGATGGCCAATCGGAAGCCCACGCCTTGCTGGCAGGCGCTCACGATAACGATTGGGACTGGGCCGCCGCAGCACAGGAATATGAACGTGCGCTGCAGTTGGACCCCAATAATTCGCGGACCCATGTTCTATATGGCCTGCACTTGGAAACCGTTGGAGACACGCATCAGGCGATCGCGCACTTTCAAAGAGCGGTGGAACTAGAGCCCTTGAATCTGAACACCATGACCAATCTGGTTAGCCTCCTATTTCAGCGTCAAACGCTACGATGAATCCATCGCACAGTTAAGTAAAGTGCTGGAAATCGACCCGAATTATGCCACCGCTCACCAGTTTCTTTCGTTCGTTTATGAGGCTCAAGGCAAATACGACCTTTGGCTCGATGAGGCGGAAAAAGCCGCTACCCTTGCCAAGGACGCAGACCTGCTCGCGGTCTTTAAGGTCGCACGCTTGGAATATGCCAGGGCTGGATATCGTGCCGCGACCAAACGGATAGCAGAAGTTTATGAAGAACAATCAAAACGGGTATACATCGACCCGGTAAACATCGCCATCGCCTACGCCACTCTTGATGACAAGGACAAAGCGTTTTTCTGGCTGGAGAAGGGCTTCGCCGAAAAAAGCGACCTCATTCGTATCCTGAAGACGGCTCCAGCTTTCGATTCTCTACGATCCGACCCGCGCTACTCGGATTAGTTGCGCCGCATGAATCTTCCTCAATAGCAAGCGCGTTAGGAATCCGGTCGGCCTAAGACAGTCACTTCTTGCGCATCCAGACGCCCCAAGTGATCGGCCCAACTTCCTTATCGCTGATTGGACGCCCCGCCAACTTCAGCGCCAGCTTAATCTGGCCGTGATGGTAGCCCTCATGCCAAATCATGTGCTGGAGCAGCAGGATCGGATGGTCATAGTGAAGGTCCATGTCCCGGCCTGCCTCCACCCTGCTCTTCACCGCCTCCCGCACCGCCTTGGCGCTCTCGTTCAGCATCTGCGCGATGCGCCCAGGGTCCTGCTCGCCGACCCACTCTTCCTCAGGCAGCTTTCCAGCAAACTCCGGCGCGTCCTCCAGGACAAACACCAGTCGCACATAGTGGATGTGTGTGAGCAGCTCCGCGACCGATGGGCCGCCCTCCATCGCCCTGACCGCCAGCCTGCCTGCCGCAGGCAGGCCCACCTCCAACTTGCCTGCCTCGGTAGGCCTCTCTGCCGCAGCCACCGCCCGCAGCAAACCGACCAGGATGGTATTGTTCCGGTCCCAGGAGTCCAGCACCGCCTCAAGCAAGCTTTGGTCTGATGCGTTAGCCATATACCCACCGATTCGAATTTGAAGTCCGGCCAATTCTTGGCCAATCCGCCAAGCGCGATTCTATCTCGAAGGACCGGCCAAACGCGTGAAGGACAACAAGTTTTAATTACGCTATGAGTACGTTCCAAATGGTGTACTATTGCGGCTAGGATGGGAGCGAAAGAATGAGCGTTAAAGCTGAAATCGATTCAAGCAGCAATGCCTACGCTATCTATAAAATCAAAAGGCTGGCGAAAATCCTGGCCGTCTGCGCGGGAATAGTTATTGTGAGCGCCTCGCTGGGGATGATTAGTGCTCTCGAACTGACCTCATACGCTACCACTCACCACAAAGACCCCGAGCCGGCGCTAAATGTTTCCCTTATACTCACGTTTTTTTTAATGATTGGCGGCATAGCCGGATTCATGATCGCTGTGTGGAGAGTTGAAGCCAAAGCGCGGCGGGAACTAACCGCCGAGTAGCTGCTTATTTCAGCTGCCCACCATTGAGATACCTTGATTCAACATGCGACCTTTGGTTAGTCATGGTGAAAATAGAAGAGGTTCCCGTCCAGATCCTTTACCGTGAACTGCCGCAATCCCCAGGGCTTTTTTTCCAGAGGCTCCACGATGTTCGCACCTGACGAGTTCAGTTCCTGGTACGACGCGTCGATATCTTCAGCGAACACCCAGTGAACGGCAGGTTCGAACGGTGGCTTCCTCTTGCGAAAGAATATCGTCACACCAGGGCGTAACACCGCCCCGATCTCTTTGCCTGGGTAAAGCCATCCAATCTCAAAGCCGAGTGCATCTCTGTAATGCTCTTGTGCGCGTTCCACATCTGCGACCGGCAACTCCGGCACTGGCTGCCCAATCGAGCTCATCTTCTCTTTTGCGCCCACCGCGCTCTCCTTCACCCTCCTTTATCCAATAAGACTCCCCACCCGTCAAATTAGGCCACGCCAGCGTTTCCGCGCCATCCTTTCTCTTCGGCAGTAGTTCAACCCACTCGTCACGGCCCAGGCCCAGGATTACCTCCTCGACGCTCCGCTCCGCGACGGAACTTTCGACGGACCAGAAACATGGTACAAAGTTTGAGATGGCTCAAACGACGCAGACACAACCCGAAATCGAGACAGAGCCCGTTGAGAACCAGCCGCAAGCCGCAGCGCGCGCTGCGATTTCCGGTTGGCGTCAATATGTGAACGCGTTTCTCGCAGCGGAAATTTCGGCGCTCACGCGATACTACGACCGCGTAATCCAATGGCTGCCCCGCGAAGACGATAAAGGTGCACTTCTCGCCGCTGTCGCCGCGCCACGCAAAGAAACGGTTGGCAAAGACGAGCCGCTCCCCGACTTAACCCATGAGCGTGACCAGCGAACCGCAATTCTCATCAACGGCACCTTCAACTACGACTTCGACATTCAAGCGCTGCTAATACATCTCAAAACGAAGCTCGCGCGGACCTCGCGGCTTGTCGTGGTGCTCTATAACCCGTACCTCCGCTGGGCCTACTATCTCGCAACTCGCCTGGGAATCCGCAAGGGCGAGCTGCCGAGCACCTTCGTAACCCGCGTGGATTTGCAGAACATCGCCAAAGTGGCTGGCTTCGAGATCGTGCGCTTGCGACTCGCGCTGTATTGCCCGTGGAAAATGTTGGGAATCGGGACCGCCATCAACCGCGTGATGCCGTTAGTGCCTTTGGCACGCTGGCTGAGCTTGACCTCCGTCGTTGTGTTGCGGCCGCTGGTGCCTTCGTCGAAACAGGGAATCTCTTGCGTCATTCCGGCGCGCAACGAACGCGGAAACATTGAGAATGCGCTGAAGCGTTTTCCGGACCTCGGCCGTGAGGCGGAAATTATTTTTGTCGAGGGACACTCGACCGACGGAACGTGGGAAGAAATTCTGCGCGTGGCCACACTCTACCGCGATCAATTTCGCATTCTGGCCGTGCAACAACCCGGCAAAGGCAAAGCCGATGCAGTGCGGCTCGGCTTTTCGCACGCCAGAGAAGACTTGCTGGTAATTTTGGACGCGGATCTTACCATGCCGCCGGAAATGCTTTCGCGATTTGCCTTTGCTTACGATCAGGGCCACGGCGATTTCATCAATGGGTCGCGGCTGGTCTATCCCATGGAAGGCGCCGCGATGCGGTTCTTGAACCGCATGGGAAATATTTTCTTTGCAAAAATGCTAAGCGCCGTCCTGGATGTGCGTCTCGGCGATTCGCTGTGCGGCACCAAGCTTCTCACCCGGCACGATTATGAGCGCATGGTTGCTTGGCGAAAAGACTTCGGCGAGTTCGATCCTTTCGGCGACTTCGAACTACTCTTTCCCGCGGCCGAACTCGGCCTCGAAATCGTCGATGTTCCGATAAGGTATTTGGCGCGGACCTATGGGGAAACAAATATCCAACGCTTCCGCCACGGCCTGCAGCTTCTGAAGATGACCTGGGTAGGGCTCGTCCGCGTGAAGATGGGCATCAGAAAAAAGCGGCCACTAACGTAGCGTCAAGGCCTTAAGTCACAGCGCGCAATTACATTGATGCTCGCTCCGTCCGGAATCAGCGCCTCGAGCTCCCTCTCTTGAAGAGGTAGCGGAGCCCACGTACTGGCATGCTGTATCGAGTACCCGGCATTTCGCAGCAGCGCGACAAGCTCAGCGAAACTGTTGTGCTCCTCCGCATGCACGTACGGTGAAAGTTCCATCACCAAAATGGGCCGAAATTTTGACAGCGTTGTAAGCCCGCCTTGCAACACTTTCAATTCATGGCCATCTACGTCCATTTTGATGACATCCACCCGGTCAATGCCCTCGCGCTCGACGACCCGGTCGAGTGTGTCCACCGTTGCGTTTCGCGCCGTAACCAGGCGTCCCCGGTGCTTCGGGTGCACCGACTCACTCTTCTCCAGAGGCCAGCTGGCGAAGATTTCATCAGGAGCGTCTTCGGCAGGTGCTGCTGCCAATAGAACTTGCCGTGGATACGTATGCGCCTGCAGTTCCGGATTCAGCGCCAGGTTGCGCTTCAATTTGTCGAACGCAAAATCGGTGGGCTCGAAGGCGAATACTTTTCCTGCGGACCCGACGCTGCGCGCCAGTCCCAGAGTGTGCGCACCGATGTTCGCACCCAGGTCAAACACCACATCGCCGGGTTTCACCAGGTTCTCCAGGGTGATCACCGTGGAGCGCTCGAATGCACCCAGCAAATAAATCGAGAAGTCGATCCCCTCGCTCAGATCCAAGGACCACATGAGGCCGCGCCGCCGAACTGTTACGCAGTTATTTTTACCGGCCATCGCGCGCCCCGTGGCGACGAACTTATACGCCAGAGAGGCCAGCGATACTTTTGTTTTGGTTGTCAGCATTGTTGTGGCCGTATTCTACGCGCCCCGCCTTAAAGAACTTCTCCGCCGCACTTCCCTCAGCGGCAATCGTTAAAGCCGGCGCACCGATATGAGCGCGAACATCCCGAGTCTAGGCATTTGAGATTCCAGCATCCGTTCTAATCCCGCCCATGCCGTGTGAGTAAAGCCCGGCATCAAACTCCGCATTCCTACTCCACCAGAAATCAGGTAGCGAAACGGCAGAAAAGGGCAAACCCTCTCGACGCGAAACTCCGGGAAAGCAGATTCAAATTTGTCGCGATCTCTGGCAAAAACAATCCAGGGAACCGCGATGTTGGCTCCAGAAAGCGGTCCTGTCGAGGAATAGGTCCAATCCGCTGCCTCGGGGCGAAAAGGCTCATGATGAAAATGTCTGTAGACGAAAGAAGACCAATTTGTGATCCAAGGCTCGATCATCAGAATTTTTCCCCCAGGCCGCAGGCACCTCGAAGCTTGCGCGAAGAATCGGTTCACATCCGGCATATGGTGCATCACGTTCGTCATTATGATCGCCCGCAGCGAGCGATCGGCGAATGGCATGC
Source organism: Verrucomicrobiia bacterium (assembly GCA_035568155.1). GTDB lineage: Bacteria > Acidobacteriota > Terriglobia > Acidiferrales > UBA7541 > Acidiferrum. The sequence goes on from DATMOS010000151.1 coordinate 6,637, forward strand.
GTTGTGCGTCAACGACGACTTGCATATCGGCAAACTGGAAAACCTCAGAAGTGATCAACCCCGGAATGAATTGCGCGCAGTAACCGCCGCCCGAACCCAACTCCAGGACTTTCCCTTCTCCCGGCGGAAGCTCCCGAGCAAGCATCTCGTACCACTCATCATAAATCGCCTTCAGAAAAGGCTTGGAGGCAATAATCTGTTTTCGCAGTTCGGTGGTGTGGGGATCATCTACTTGCAGAGCTGCCGTTAGCGGGTGCGCGAGCAGCCGCCGCAGAAGCGAGGGTAACAACGGCTATCCTGCCAGCCGGGACCACGCGTGCCAACAAATGCTTGTCATGGACGCGCTCCAACCTTGCCTCGAAGGGCCTCCAGCCGGTTCCGTGCCTCCGTCATTTCGGGAGCCAATTGCAGCGCGGCCATGTAGGCATTCTCAGCTCGAGGGTAGTCACCCTTGCGTTCCAGCGCTTGCCCCAGCCAAAAGCAGGCCATCGGCGAGGGCGAAATTTCAGAGGCGCGCCCGAAATCTGCAGCGGCAGCTTGGTAATTCCAGGATTCCAGTTCAATCATCCCTCGCCCGATGTAGCTGTTCTGCTCGTCGGGATTGAGCGCAATCGCGGCGCTCAGTTCCGGCAGGGCCGCGGTGTAATTCTTCGACATCAGGTACAGGATCCCAAGATTGTTGTGCGCTTGCGCCGCTTCCATGGGGTCCGACGACAGGGCAATGGCTTGGCGATACTCACGGACGGCCTGCTCCGTGCGGTTTTGCCGCTGCCACAGGACGGCGAGATTGTAATGGGCGGACGCCAGTTCGGGAATCAAACGAGCAGCAGTTTCGAAATGTGTCTGCGCGAGTTCCGGTTGCCCTTTCTCGACCAGAGCCGCGCCCATGTTGTTTTCAGCCATCCCATTGTTGTCCGTTGACTGCAGCGTGTAGGAAAACAGCGAAAGGCTATCGTGCCAATAGCCGATCTGTTTTCGCGTCAGGTACACGTAAGGAGATACCACCAGCACAAAACAAAGCGCCGCAATTCCTCGCTGCATGCGTACGCTTGACGCCCAATCTGCCACCAGCCACACCATCGCAACCAATAAACCCAGCATTGGAATGTACATGAAGCGGCCGGCCATCCCCTGCCGTCCTGATTGAATAATCCCGATCATCGGCACCATCGTTCCCAAAAACCACAGCCAGCCGAAAACCAGATATTTTTTTTCTCGAAAGCGCCAGACCACTGCACTAATCCCGGCTAGCAGCAGTGCCGCAGTGATTACTTTCCACCAGGCCAATGAGTTTTCCGGATGAGGATAAAAAACCGCCAATCGCGAAGGCCAGATCGCCTTGCCCAGATACACCCCATACGAATAGATGGCGTTTTTCAGCCGCCAGCTTAACGGCATCGCAGCCGCCAGCGCGCCTTCCTTTCGATGCATGCGAAGAGTTATCAAGCTTGCCGCCACGGACAGCAGCAGAAGAGGAATTTTTTCTATAGCCAGCGTAAGGAAGCGGGATAGAAACCCGCGTTTCTCGCCGGAATTCTCTACATCGGAGAATCTTCCCAGTGGCCAGTAATCCAGCAGCAATAGCCCAAAGGGCAGCGTGACCACCATCAGCTTCGACATCAGCGCCAACGCAAAAAACGCAAACACCACCAGGTATCGTCCCACACCCGGCTTGCGTACATACCATCCGTACGCCCACACCGTCAGCAACAAAAACAACATGCACAGTACAGTTTTAAGCTCCGCGACCCACGCCACCGATTCCACAGTGAGCGGATGCAGCGCGAAAAGAGCGGCTACCGCCGCGCTCCGCAGCGCATGGCCTGTGGCCCTCGCCAGAAGTAAAAAAAGAATTATGAGGTCCACCGTCTGCAACAACACATTTGTGAAGTGATGCCCAGCGGCCTTGCCCCCATAGAGCTGCACATCCAGCATGTGCGCCATCCACGTCAGTGGATGCCAGTTGGCGGCCGGATTGTCGGTGCCGAAGGCCCATCGCAGGTTGCCCCATGTCACTCCCTGCAGAACATGCGCGTTGTGCGTCACATAATCTGGATCATCAAAATTTACAAAACCATTCTGCATCGCCGGGGCATACAGAAGCATCGTCCCCACGCCCAGCAGGATCGCAAGAAGAAGGACCAGACGCCTGTCGGCCTGCTGAGCCGGGCCTGGCGAAGTGCGATTTAAATTATCAGGAGTGCTCATCGCTCGCGGAAAGTTCACCGAAGCATCAAGTGTGGAAGCCAAAAAATATCTTCGCTGTGCGCGCTTATCGCCGCAAGTGTGGTGACGGAAGGCGTAACCTAGGTGATAACGCCCGCCGCAGGCAGGCGTCGTCATTCTGCCTGCCCGCCTCTGGCGGGAGCGCAGCCGAGGAATCGCTCTTCGCCTTTCGCGGTTGCTCACCAGCCTTGCCTTGTAGGTCGCGGCCCGCCTGCCCGTAGGCAGGCTTTAGCCTGCTCCACCGACGTGGGGTTGGGGCTGGTGTTGCGCCATTAGCCACTTCTACATTCGTATCGAGCATGAAAAGGCGGCCGATCTGGCTCGCTTTTTTCTCAGCTTCAATGCTTGTGTACTACCTGAGTACCATAACCCACTCCGCAGCCCCCGCTTCGCCTGAATCGTTATAGGATTTCCGACACGCAGGGATACCTAAATCCATGGCAGTCCGGGGTAGCAAAAATTATGAGCAAGTTGGCTTCTTCCGTTCTCGTAGCCGTCCTACTGTGCCTGTTCTGCAAGTCTGGTCCGGCCCAGTCTCGTATTTCAGATTCCAGTCGCCACACCGAAACGAGCGACCCGGATAATGTCATCAAACGACAGGAGTGGTTC
>DATMOS010000152.1:0-13339 GCA_035568155.1 Verrucomicrobiia bacterium
CAGGCTCTCCAGTTATCTATATCGCCCCGAAAAAAACACCGTCTCCGCCCACTGTGATTGCTACCGCCACATCCAACGCCGATAGCACTAAAACTTCCGCCGCAACAATTACGATCACCAACACGGCGACGGCACCGACGCCAACGCCTACTCCCACTCCTACGCCAACACCTGCTCCAAAACCAACTCCGACGCCGACTCCAACACCTACGCCGACTCCAACGCCTACACCGACTCCAACGCCTACACCGACTCCTACGCCGACACCGACTCCAACGCCGACTCCACCACCAACACCACCACCACCACCAACACCACCGCCGACCGGTTCAGTTTCTGTTAGTGTCAGTCCCGTCCGAGCTGGCCTCACGACTGGCCAGACCCAAACGTTCGCGGCCACCGTCACGGGAAATTCCGACACCATCGTGAAGTGGGAAGTGGATTCCGTTCCAGGTGGCAATCCTGACGTCGGGAAAATCAATGCGTCAGGGGTTTACTCAGCGCCGAACCAACCCGGTACCCATACCGTAGCCGCCAGAAGTGACGCAGATTCAACGGTCTCGGCCACTGCTACCGTTTCGACTACCGACCTTGCCGGCGTATTCACCTATCACAACGACCTGTCCAGGGATGGCGTGAACGCCCAGGAATATGCGTTGAATACTTCGAGTGTGAAGGCTTCATCGTTCGGCAAGCGTTTTGCCTGCAGCATCGACGCTTCCGCCTACGCGCAACCTCTGTGGGTAGCTGGCGCCAAGATTGGCGGTGGAACTCATAACGTGATCATCGCGGCAACGCAACACGACACCGTCTACGCTTTCGACGCGGATGCCGCACCGTGCCAGACGTATTGGTCGCAGAGTTTGTTGGCCGGGGGCGAAACGTGGCTCAACAGCGGAGATGTGGGTACCACCGACATCACTCCTGATATCGGTATTGTGGGCACTCCGGTAATCGATCCCAACACCAACACCATTTACGTGGTGTCCAAATCCAAGAATGGCTCAAGCGTTCATCAACGCCTGCATGCTTTGAATTTGGCTGACGGATCGGAAAGATTCGGCGGCCCACAGGAAATTGCGTTTTCCTCGAACGGAATCAACTTCGATCCCTTGCGTCAGAATCAGCGAGCTGGACTCGCGCTGGTGGGTGGCGTGGTTTACGTCGCCTACGCTTCCCATGGGGACAATCCCGTTTACTACGGTTGGGTGGTCGGTTACAACGCTTCCAACCTTTCACTGGTCTCCGTATTCAATGACGATCCCGGTTCGGGTTTCGGCGGAATCTGGATGTCCGGTGGCGCTCCAGCCGCGGACTCCAACAGCCTCTATGTGATCACTGGAAATGGAAATTTCGACGGTAATACCCAATTCGGGGACAGCTTTTTGCGTTTGTCCCCCGGCGGCGGTATGAATGTCACCGGCTTCTTCAGTCCCAATGACCAGGCGTCATTGAGTAGCGGAGATGTTGACCTGGGTTCCGGCGGAGCCGCCATCCTTGTCGATCAGCCTACTGCTCCAAATCACCTGCTTATCGGCGGAGGAAAAGAAGGAACGCTGTATCTTTTGAATCGGGATAACCTGGGCGGCAATACTAGCAATGATTCAGGCGCCGTGCAGATCTTCTCGGTCGGGAACGGAATCTTCTCCACCGCGGCATTTTGGCAGAACACACTCTACATCGGCCCTATCGGCGATCACGTCAAGAGCTACACGCTCAACACTGGCGCGGGACAATTCAATACTTCACCGGCGTCACAATCGCCCGGCACATTTGGATTCCCGGGCACCACCCCATCGATTTCGGCGCAAGGGTCATCCAATGGGATCGTATGGGCCATTGAAAGAGCTGGATCGGCCGTGCTGCACGCCTATGACGCAACCAATCTGGGTTCAGAGCTATGGAATAGCGCGGGCAATGGAGCTGATCAAGCGGGCGGAGCGGTGAAGTTTACCGTTCCTACCGTTGCGAACGGCAAGGTTTACGTTGGCACCGCTTCAGAGATCAGCGTGTACGGCTTGGCGCCAAACTAATCCATTTCGCTTCCGACTCGTTACGGTTTACAAAAAACGCCGCCAAGCCCTGGCGGCGTTTTCTTTTTTGACGTGAAGGTGCAGTTGCAGAATGGAGCTCATAAGACAAAAGTCATACTTCCACTGTACGGTAACCGCGTAACCGGAAATTGAGGCCACATTTCCGATAAGGCGTTAATCAGGCATCATTGCTGGCGGAAGTTGTTCACGCGCCGCGATTCGAGGGGCATCGAATGACAAACCGGAAGGTCAACAATTGGCCGCAAGTTTACGGAAGAATCGGCGGCGTGTTGTATTTGTTCAACATCCTTGCCGGGCTGTTCGGCGAGGTCTTCGTTCGAAACAATCTCATCGTGGCCGAAGATGCTGCCGCCACGGCTCATAAGATTATGACCTTCAACCTGCTGTTTCGCAGCGGTATCGCAGGCGACCTGCTCATGCACGTCTCTGACGTCCCTATGATTCTGATCTTCTATGTGCTCCTCAAACCGGTGAGCAAAGATCTTTCCTTGCTTGCGGCATTATTCAATTTGGTGCAGACCGCAGTTTTGGTCGCCAACAAATTAACTCTTGTTGCGGTAGTGGTCTTCCTGGGGAACGCGGACTACCTGAAGGCTTTTGATGCACGTCAGCTACAGGCTCTAGCGAGTGCTTGTCTCACTCTGCATGAATACGGTTTCTCCATCGGCCTGGTATTTTTTGGTTTTACCTGCCTGGTAATCGGATATTTGATGTTTAAGTCGGGATACTTTCCCAAGACTCTGGGCATCTTGCAGTTTGTTGCCGGACTATGTTATTTGACCAATAGTTTTGCGCTGCTTCTTGCCCCCACACTTGCGGCCAAGGTGTTTCCAACTGCCCTGCTTCCCGCATTCATTGGAGAGTTATCCACGTGCTTGTGGCTGATCGTGAAGGGTGTGAACCTCTCGAAGTGGGACCAACAAGTAAGTATGAACGACAACTGATTCGGCGAGACCCGTTTTAGTTCAGGCGCTTGCTGACTTGAACTACATGCCTTCGTAATTTGGCCCGCCGCCACCTTCGGGCACTACCCAATCGATGATTTGATACGGATCGGCAATGTCGCAGGTCTTGCAGTGAACGCAATTGGCGGCGTTGATTTTTAATTTTTGCCGGCCATTCGCATCGCGGGCCATTTCATAAACCGCTGCGGGACAAAAATATTGGCAGGGATTGCCGTATTCAACGACGCATTTCGTGGCGCAAACATTTAAATCGCGAACGATCAGGTGGCAAGGCTGGTCTTCTTCGTGGCGCGTGCCGGAGTGATAGACGTCGGTCAAACGGTCAAAGGTTAGCTTGCCGTCGCCCTTGAAGCGTTCTGGCTCGCTCTGAGGAGTACCCGCGGTCGCGCGATCAAGTTTTTTGTACGCGAGGTAGCCGGCATGATTGCGCATCGGATCGATTAGTCCGCGCCCACCGGAAATGAATTGCAAGCCGGTTTGGAACAATCCCGGGATCAAACCATGCTGGAACGATTGATGAAAATTGCGAACTTCCCACAGTTCTTTTTTGATGTAGCTTTGCTCAACCTTTTGGGGAAATACGTTCAATGTTTTCGCGGACGTGTCGCCGGCTTTCAGCGCGTCGAAAATTGTTTCCGCCGCGAGCATGCCGCTTTTTATAGCCAGGTGGATTCCCTTGAGTCTTTGCGAATCGAGGAAGCTGCCGGAATCGCCGATGATCAGCGCGCCATCGAGGTAATTTCGTGGCATGGCATACCAGCCACCGTAGGGCAACGATTTTGCCCCATAGCGCACCAGCTTCCCGCCGTCGAGAATTTTCTTGAGGAACGGATGAGTCTTCCACTGCTGAAATGCGGCGTGAGGATCGAATCGCGGATCGCTGTATTCGAGCGCTACGACGAGTCCGATGGATAAGCGATTGTTCGATAGCCCATAAATCCAGCCGCCGCCATACATGTCGGTGGAAATCGGCCAGCCCAGCGTATGCGCTACGAAGCCCGGCTGGATACGGCCGGGCTGGACGTCCCACAATTCTTTGATGCCCAAGCCGTAGGTCTGCGGATTAATGTTGGCGAGATTTTTTTTCTCCACCAAGTCTTTCGTCAGCGATCCGCGCGTTCCTTCCGCCAACACTGTTACTTTGGCGCGCAGTTTGTATCCGGGCGTGTAGTTGTCTTTCGGCTTGCCGTTTTTATCGACGCCCTTGTCTTCCGTGATCACGCCGGCGATTCCCTCGCCCTCATAGATCAATGAAGCGCCGCCAAATTGCGTAAAAAGATTTACGCCCGCAGCTTCCACGAGCCCGCCCATCCATTTCACAATTTTGTTGAGGGAGACAACGTAATTGCCCTTGTTTTTGAAGGGCGGCGGAGTCAGCGGAAAACGAATGGAAGAATTTTTGGTAAAAAATAATGCCGCATCGTCGGTAACCGGAGTGTCCAGGGGAGCGGAGTTTATAAAATCCGGCACCAGCTCGGCGAGCGCTTTGGGATTCATGATCGCGCCGGAAAGTTGGTGCGCGCCTACCTCGCGGCCTTTTTCGAGGACGTAGATATTTTCCGTCGATAACGCGGGACCGCCAGCGGTGCCTCCCGCTTCATTGTGTTTCTTGATAAGGTTCGCGAGGTGCAGTGCGCAGGCCAGCCCGGCAGGCCCGGCCCCAACGATGAGAACGTCCGCCTCGAGCTGCTCGCGCTGTACGGTCGTCATTCTTTCATTCTAGCAAAATGGGTAGACCAAGCTTGTTACCTGAATAGAAGATTGAGGTGGAAGGCAATAATTCCTTGTCAGGCATACGAGGACTAAACTGCGGTGATGATGCTGCCGTCGCTCTGGAAATAACCATATGCCATGCGCGGGGTATTGAAAGCCCATCCCGGATTTCCTTCGCGATCGAGAAGGATGAGACCGCCGGTAGCCTGGGTGCGATGCGCAAGAATATCCACGGAGGCTCGTGCCGCGACCATGGCAGATTCTGTTTTGGATTGCGCGCGAGTGGCAACTTTGTTTTCGTCGGACGACTGGCGAAGAAGGTCGGCGGCGGTCTTGGCCATAACAATTTTCATGATGCCTTCACCGTAGCCGGTGCAGGAAACACCGCCAGCTTCGAGATCTGCGTAACAGCCGCAGCCGATCAACGGCGAATCGCCGACGCGGCCAGGGAGTTTGCAACAGGTTCCGCCGGTGGAGGTAGCGGCGAAGAGCTGGGCGTGCCGATCCATGGCCACGGCGCCGACGGTGCCTTGCTCATGCCCACGATGAAAGGCCGAAGCGTGTTTGTCCATTTTGCATTTCGCCCACGCCTCACGTTCGGCGTCGGTGACCAGTTCCTCGTTGGCGCACAACTTGATTCCCTGCTCCTCGGCGAAGCGCTCGGCTCCTGTAGCGACGAGCATCATGTGTGGACAATTCTCGAGCACTTTGCGAGCGAGGCGCACTGGATTGCGCACGTGTTGCAGAGTGGCGACAGCCCCAGCGCGAAGCGTTGAGCCGTTCATCACGATGGCATCGCATTCGACTCGTCCGTCGAGATTAAGATGCGAGCCGTAACCGGCATCGAAGACCGGATCGTCTTCCAATATGACTACGGCGGCCTCAACGGCATCGAGCGCCGAGCCACCGGATTCCAAAATGCGCCAACCAGCGGTCAGCGCGCGCTCGCAACCTGATTTACAAGCGGAAACGGCGGCATCAGGAATATCCCAAGCGCCGCCATGAACGATCAGTGCTGGTTTCATTTATGAATTCAGGATGGCAAAGCGATGCAGGTTTGTCCACGCACGCTGTTCATAGGAGTGGCGAAATTGCTGCGTGCTACGTAGGAACAACTTTCCCATTTCAAGATTGCTTCGCGGCCTTCTTCAACACTGCCGCCATACGGGTCTGGTAACCGCGGCCCTTGGCCTTAAAGGCTTCCAGCGTGCCAGCCTCCACCCGCAGCGAGATCAGCACCTTGCGCGGTTTCTTCTGAGGACCACGCTCACCACGTTTGCGTTTGGCCGAGGCTTCCGCAAGGCCATGAAATGTTTCACGCGCCGGTCTCATCGCCGCTAGAATGTCATCACTCAATGCCGGCGAATCAACGGCGTCCCAATCTTTTGGGCTGACATGTCGCGGTCTCTTATCTTTTGTCATGATAGGCGGCGCTTTCTTTGCGATTTGCCTTGCGCAAGGTAATAACCGTAACTTCCGGCCGCGCATGGTAAAAACCAAAACATGCAGACGATGGGCGATGAAGCCGACGGCTATGGTGCGCGTTTCTCCATAGATCTTGCGTGTGTCAGTCCAGGTCACAGCCGTTTCAAAGTCGAATTCAGCTGCGGCAGACATATCGACGCCGTGCTTGGAGACATTGGCGATATTCTTGTCGGCGGTCAAACTCAATCGTCAAGATTTAATTGTATATATAATAAAATGGAATGTCAAACTCTTTTGCCCCGTGCTGGGCACTCTTTACGCCTGCACCCGGAACAAAGAAACCGTTAGAAGAAAAAATCGAGGGAAACAAGCAGAACAGCAATAGCCATCAACACTGCAGAGCGAAGCATCGTAGAGCGTGGCATTCTGTCGAGCGAAGCTGATAAACAATTGCCCAGAATTTTTAAACGCGATTGTTCGCGCGGGCTGTAGAACGGGCCGATGGGTGTGTAGCGCGAAAGGCTGCGGCGCGTTGCGTTCGCTTCACTGTGGAGCCAAAAGAAAACAACCTCACGTGCACGCCACATGGACGCGGCGCCGGCAACAAAAAATAAATAGCCGAGAACGGTTAAGAGCCCGAGATCCGGACCTGCTCCCCAGTACATAAGGCCTCATCAGGTAGTCAATATACGCCGGCATGCGACGTCACCATTACGACGGGACACCACGCGCAAGGGTTACACTTCTTCGTGAATCGTTGTCAGCCGGACGACTTCAAACTCTTTTTTACCTGCTGGCGTAGCCACTTCAATTTCATCGCCGACTTTTCGATTGAGAAGCGCTTTGCCAATGGGCGAGGTGGTAGAGATTAGCCCGTGTTCCGCGTCTGCTTCTTCGGTGCTGACGAGTTTGTATTCGATCTTGATGTCCCGCTGTACATCCAGAACCGTCAAACGTGATCCGTAGCCAGCGCGATCCTTGGGAATGTTGGTCAGGTTCAGCATACCCAGATCGCCGAGGCGTGCTTTCAGTTGGCCGATGCGCGCGTTAACGAAGCCCTGGCGCTCTTTGGCGTATTTATATTCGGCGTTCTCGGAAAGGTCGCCATGCGCGCGCGCGACGGCAATTTCCTTAGGCAAATCGACGTTCAACTCATGGGAGAGTTGATCGATTTCCTCCAGCAACTTCTGTTTTATCTTGGCCAGCGGGTCTTGCATGTTTTTATCAGCGACCTATTCCGTAGAGCGAATTAAAAAAAGATGGCGGAGTCCGGAAGTGCCGAACCCCGCTATAAATGATTATAGATGGGGTGGAATTGCGGCCACAAGGGAAACCACGTCGCAAACCACCGGCGCTTAGGCCCCCAGCCGGCCCGGGCAGACGATAGATTACTTAACCTTGATGTCCAGAGTCTGGGTCTGGGTGTGACCGGCAGCATCCTGAATCGTCAACGTGTAAGTGGTGTCTTTTTTAGGCGCGACCTCCACGCAGCGGTTGTAAGACGGCCAAACCGGGTTGTCTTGCGGCTCCAGCTTCACGGTCTTGGCGTTGGCCACGCCATAACAGAGCTGCACTGTCTCGCCGCGGTGGATAATCCCTGGACTGGCGTAAAAAGCCTGGATGGCCAATTCCTTTCCGCCAAGTTGATCGATGGTCTGGCGGTCCGCGTCGAGCTGTTTTTGCGAGCGCTCTTCTGACGCGCGCCGCTGAAATTGGCGGTTTTCCTGCCAGCGCGAGAAGAAGATCCACAACACGTACAACAAAACGGCCAGAAGGGCCAAGGAAGAGTACAAGATCGGGTTCTTCAGGGGCGACTTGGGAGCTGGTAGCTGAGCTGGCGATTGTCGAGTTGGTTGTGGTTCGGTCAACATGGGAGCCTTTATGTGGTTGAGCGTGCTTATCCAATCGGAGAGCGCGAGGTATGATAACACTGCACGTGAAGACTCGCCCGGGCTTCTGTTAGAAGGCTTGGGGGTAGCAAAGGGCGCGATCGGATTTCCACACCTCGCAAAGCAGCATACCGGTTCTCTGGTATTGACGGCTTATCTAACCTTCTCCAAACTAAGCGGTTAGCTAATGGTTTGTGGTGTGTTTAGTCAAAAAAAGTAACCGTTTGCGTTCGACGGAGAGTGTTCATGAGTACCAGCAAGATCCCCGGTCTCGAAGCTGCGTTTGTGCCCCCCGTCAGCCAAACTCCAGATGACCATACCGGTCACAGCGTGCAGTTTTATGCCGACGATGCCTTTCTGCTTGATGGTCTAAGCCGCTTCATCGGAACGGCGTTGGGCGCCGGAGATGCCGCGATTGTTTTAGCTACGCAAGCGCATCGCGAAGCGCTGGAGCGGCGCCTGCAGGCTCGCGGACTATCGACCGCAAAAGCGATGAGACAAGGGCGCTTCATCGTTCTGGATGCTGCGGAAACATTGCAGAAATTCATCGTGGAAGGATTTCCGGACGCGGCAAGATTCACAGAAGTCCTGAGCAGTGTCCTGGTGCGCGCCAGAAGTGCGGTCGAGCAGGGCGCTCGGGTGGTGGCATTTGGCGAAATGGTGGCGTTGTTATGGGAAACCGGAAAGCACGACGCAGCTATCCGCCTGGAGCAATTGTGGAACGAGTTGGGCAAGGAGCACTCATTTTTTCTGCACTGCGCATATCCCATTAAAGGTTTTTCCAACGACCATCACAGTGAACCGTTTCTTAAAATATGCTCAGAACATTCCGACGTAATTCCTTCTGACAGCTACACGTCGTTGGATAGCCAAGTGGATCAGCGTCGAAATATCGCGCTGCTGCAACAAAAAGAGCAGGCCTACGACGCGCTGAGGGAAACAAGGACCCGGCTTGAAAACGAGATTGCCGAACGCAAAGCGGCCGAACAGAAGTTGCGGGCTTCGGAGCGTTCGCTGCGGGAATTATCCGGGCGTCTTTTACAAATGCAGGATAACGAGCGCCGGTATCTGGGTAGAGAACTGCACGACAGTGTGGGGCAATATCTGGCCGTATTGAAGATGGGATTGGAAGTTTTAAGGGCGGACAAGAGGTCAGCAGGGGGCACGGAAAAGCAGCAATTTTCGGAGTGTCTGCGTTTAGTGGATCAGTCGATCACCGAAGTCCGTACCATGTCTTACTTATTGTATCCGCCCATGCTGGAAGAGATGGGACTGGAGATGGCCATTGGGTGGTACCTCGAAGGATTTTCAAAACGCAGCGGCGTTCAAACAAGTTTCGAAATGCCGCAGCCGGTGGACCGGGTACATCGCGATGCAGAGCTGGCCATCTTCCGCATCCTGCAGGAAAGCTTGACGAACATTCATCGGCACTCCGGAAGCCCGACCGCTCAAGTACGGCTGATCAAAACGGAGCGTGACGTGACTATAGAGATCCGCGATCAGGGAACAGGAATTCCAACTCCCGTGCTGGAATCCGCGCAGGATGTGTGCGGGACCATTGGCGTTGGCCTGCGTGGAATGACGGAACGCATGCGGCAATTGGGAGGCAAACTGGAAGTAATTTCCGGCACAACCGGAACCACGGTGCGAGCAATATTATCCTGCCATTAACAATTTCCATTTAACCCAGTTCCACTCAGGCAGATCAGGAAACAACCTGACGGTTAACTCAGTGCATAAGGCGAGGCCGCGCCTGGCTTGCGCGCCGTAGCCAAACAACTTGCTACCCTAAAAATCGGTTCCGGTTATATCCTCCTTCGGCTGCCTATCGATCAGGGATTCGTCTGTAAGCCGGTGTCTAACCATTGGATTTGTTGATTTGTGGAAATTGCGCTCGCGAAATCAGCATAAGTGAAGGAGGTTTCGGATGAATGCTTCGGAAGTGTGGCTTTTGGCTTTTCTTCTGGGTGTGGTTGCGGGCTTGCGCGCGTTGACGGCGCCTGCGGTGTTGGCGTGGGCCGCTCATCGAGGCTGGCTTAATTTGCATGGCACACCACTCTCATTTATGGCTTCTGCCGCGGCGATGGTCATTTTTATTTTACTGGCCGTCGCCGAATTGATTACTGACCAACTTCCGTCAACCCCCAGCCGCACAGCGCCGCCCGGCCTGATTGCGCGCATAGTGACCGGCGGTTTATGTGGTGCGGGAATCGCGGCCGCGGGAACGCAGTCGCTTGTAATCGGCGCCGTCGTGGGTATTGTGGGCGCACTTATCGGCACGTTCGGTGGTTACCAGGCTCGTACCGGATTAGTGAAAGCCCTCAAAGCTCCCGACCTGGTGATCGCCACATTGGAAGATATTGTGGCTATTAGCGGCGGCTTGTTCATCGTGTCCCGATTCTAAGGCAGACTCACATTGGCTCTGCCAGCGTAAGCCGCAGGCGAAGAAGTCTTTCCGCGGAGAGCTAAGCGCAAGGAGAAAAATGTGCAGCGAGTTGCGAGTACATCACCCACACGAGAGCGAATAAGCAGCATACTGACGGACATTCATTTTTGGGTGCCGCTTGCGGTGCTTATAGGTGGTCTGCTGATTCTGCAAGCGATCAGTTGAAATTTTGATTTCGGGGAAATATGCAACCTGCTGCAATCTCCCGCACTGAAGGTGTAGTCCAAAGCGATTGGCGAGCGAAGAAGTTGCACGCTTTGGGAGTGCTTTGCGGTTTTACCGCCGGGGCTTGGCTGGGGACTGCGGAAGCTCCAACGAAACTGGTATCCATCGGAGTTTCGCCACTGGTTATTTCGCTGATCATGGTTGTGGGTGTCTTTCTGGCTCGCTGGAGCTTGCCTGCTTTGATGATCGGGACGTCCTCCATTCGCGCGGATGTGCAGCGCTCACCGCATCTGATCGTTTGGGCGCTACTTGCGGGATGCATGTGGGCAGTAGCAAACACGCTGACGATTTTTGCGATACGCGACATCGGGTTGAGCATCGCGTTTCCTCTGTGGAATTCGAACAGTTTGTTGGGCATATTTTGGGGTTTCGTTTTTTTTCGCGAGTTGCGTCAAGCGGGCTGGCGTCGTTGGACCGGAGTCCTTGGCGGTGCGTTGATCATGTGTGCGGGAGCAACGCTGCTGGCCATCGCTTCTTCAACGCAAGCCCCGGTGGGTCATTCCATGCGCGGAGTGTGGGCCGCGCTGGGTGCCGGAATACTTTGGGGCACGATGTACATTCCGTATCGCAAGGCGTATTTGTCCGGAATGAATCCTCTCTCCTTTATTACTTTTTTCACTTTTGGCGAACTGGGAATGATGGCCACGCTCACGGTGAGTTACCTTGGTTTCGCGGTGCTGTGGCGTGAGTTGGTTAGCGCGCGTGGGGTGCTGTTTTGGTTGATGGCCGGTGGATTCATTTGGGTGATTGGCGACCTCTTTCAACAATATGCAGCGAAATACCTGGGCATCAGCCGCGGCATCCCGCTATCGAACTCCAATCAGCTGTGGGGGTTGTTGTGGGGAATTTTTGTTTTCGGGGAGTTACATGGAAGTGGCGCTTCCACGTATATGCAGGTCATTGGCGGTTCGCTACTGATGATGGTGGGTGTCGCGGCGATTGCATTTTCTTCCGCGACGGGCGCGGAGCAGATGCAGTGGGCGGCAGCTACCGAACGGGAATGCCAGCGCTATGGTATGGACAGCCGATTTGTAGCAGCCCGGATGCAAGGTGAAGATATGTCGGCAGAAACGAGGTGTCGACGGCGGCCGCTGGATTGGATTGTGGTTGCGGTGGCTACTAGCATCTTTGTGTTTTTTGCGACTTTGGCACACGCACCAAGTTTGTCTTTTAATGGGCCGATTGCGGCATTGTTGAGCGGGGCAATTGTGATCCTTCTGGTTGTTTGCGGGTTCACGCTGTGGCGAACGACGCGCTTCAATTAATTCATGACCAACTCTCCCAGCATTGACCTCGTTGGAGTCGGACTAAACGCGATCGACACATTAATTCCGCTGCCTCATTACCCGGCGTTGGGTTCCAAAGTAGAGTTTCGCTCAGCAAATATTTTGCCGGGGGGCCAAGTTGCGAGCGCGGTTATTGCTTGCCAGCAATGGGGATTGCGAACGAGTTATGTCGGAAAAGTTGGAGAAGACCGGTTCGCAGATATTCATCGCGAGGAATTTGCGAAGGCCGGCGTGGTAGCGCATCTACTCGCCGCACAAGGGTGCGCGAGCCAGCAAGCGTTTATTTTGGTCGACGACACCGGCGAGCGCACGGTGCTGTGGAAGCGCGACAATAATTTAACGCTGCGGCCCGAGGAACTTAAACAAGAGTGGATCGTCGAGGCGCGAGCTTTGCATGTCGACGGTCATGACACGGCTGCGGCGATCCAAGCCGCCATTTGGGCTAAAGCTTCCGGTGTCCCGGTTATCGCCGATCTCGATGAAGTTTATCCAGGTGTGCAGAACCTGCTGGGCAACATCGATTATCTTATTGCCAGCAGAGATATACCCGGGCGGCTGACAGGGGAAACGAATTTGCGCGCGGGCTTGCAAGCGCTACAAGCCACTTATGGCTGCCGGCTCACTGCCGCTACTCTGGGGCATGAAGGGGTGATCGCCTGGGACGGTTCGCAATTTCATTACGCCGCGGCGTTTCGCGTAGAGTCTGTGGACACCACTGGAGCGGGCGATATTTTTCACGCCGGGTTCATCTATGGACTACTGCAGGGTTGGCCACTGGCGCGACAACTGGACTTTGCTTGTTCCGCAGCGGCGCTGAACTGCAAGGCGATTGGCGCGCGCGGCGGCATTCAGAGCGTTGAAGCAATCGAAAACCTCATCAGTACCGGCGCGCGGTACGAGCACGTTTCCCAATAGCCCACCCACGGCAATTCTGAGCCACACTGACGAGCCGTATGTAGCAGGATGAGCGCCGCAAAGTGTCCTTCTATGCACTATCCCGCTTTGGGAAACGTGCATTAGAGCACAGTATTGACGCCTGCGAATCTCCATAC
Source organism: Verrucomicrobiia bacterium (assembly GCA_035568155.1). GTDB lineage: Bacteria > Acidobacteriota > Terriglobia > Acidiferrales > UBA7541 > Acidiferrum. Next base: position 13,056 of record DATMOS010000152.1, read on the forward strand.
TGGTTCCCGAAGTAACAGAGGAGAATCATCGTGAAGAGACTAGCTTTCATCCTGACAGTGACAGCGACGTTTTGCCCATTCGCGCAGGCGCAATACCAGACGCAAGCCCCAGCAGACTCGGGCAATCCCATGCCGGAGTTTCGCAGCAATGTGGTAAGCCGCTCTACACCGGCGGTTAGCTACAGACACCGCAGCGGCTCGACAAAAATTGATTTTCAAGGCACGGATTTGATGCATAGCGCGATGGGTCAGGCCAAAGTTGCCAGCAAGCGCGGGGCGCTCTC
>DATMOS010000153.1:0-4391 GCA_035568155.1 Verrucomicrobiia bacterium
GCTTCGGTCGCGGCGGTGGAGCCGTCGTACATGGAGGCGTTGGCGACTTCCTGGCCGGTTAGTTGACACATCAGCGTCTGGAATTCAAAGATGGATTGCAGAGTGCCTTGGGTGATTTCCGCTTGATAGGGCGTGTAGGAAGTTAGAAATTCGCCGCGCTGAATAATGGTGTCGGTGATTACGGAGCGGAGGTGATTGTAGACGCCGGCTCCAAGGAAACTGGTGTAGCCCAGAGAATTTTCAGAGGCGCGGGCCTTGAAGTACTGAATGATCTCCGCTTCGGAAAGCGGCCCCGGCAAATTCAAAGCTTTCTTTAACCGGTATTGTTCCGGAACGCTGGAAAACAACTCGTCGATGGATTTGCCGCCGACTACGGCAAGCATTTGCTTGCGCTCGGCGGGGCTTTTGGGAAGATAGCGCATCAGGCGGAAGCTTCCTTATTTTTTTCGGAGATGAAGGCTTCGTAGGCTTTCGCATCCATCAGTTTGGCAAGCTCTGATTGGTCAGCAAGCTTTATGCGCACCAGCCACGCAGACTTGTGCGGGTCTGAGTTGAGCTTCTCCGGAGTGGCCTCGAGGTCGGCGTTGGCTTCCACTACTTCGCCGGAGACGGGAGCATAGATTTCGCTCACGGCTTTCACGGATTCCACGTTCCCAAACGATTTTCCGGCTTGAACTTTGGCACCTGGTTTAGGAAGTTCAACGAACACGACGTCGCCCAATTCGTGCTGAGCGTAATCGGTGATTCCGATGGTGCCGACGCCGTCTTTGACATCGATCCATTCGTGTTGTGTGGTGTAACGATACGACGGGGGATAATTCATGGGTTCCTTTCCGTCACTAAACGGTGCTTGCGAATTGTTGGGTTGTTGATTTTTTTGCCCGCTTGTAAAAAGGCGTGGGCACAACCTGGGCCTTGGCCTTCTGATTACGAATTTCTACGTAAACGACAGTTCCAAGCGCTGACATGGAAGGCGGTAAATAAGCCAAAGCAATATTTTTGCATAGCGTCGGAGAAGGGGAGCCGCTAGTGATAATTCCGACTGGTTCGGCATCTTCATTCACACAACGATATTCGTCGCGAGCGATGCCTCGTTCGATCATCTCGAGGCCGACCAGAGTGCGAGTCATGCCCGCGTTTTTGGCGCGTTGAAGCTCGGAGCGGCCAATGAAATTTCCTTTTTCCATTTTGCAGTAGCGGTCAAGACCCGCTTCCCACACGTTGATGTTCTCGCTGATCTCGTGGCCATACAGCGCCATTTTTGCTTCCAGACGTAAGGTATTGCGGGCCCCTAGTCCGCACGGAATGATTCCAAATTCCCGGCCAGCTTCCATGACTTTGGCCCAAACGTCTTCGCTAGTGGCCACATCAGAGGGCACATAAATTTCAAAGCCATCCTCGCCGGTGTAGCCAGTGCGAGCGATCAATATATTTTTCAATCCGCAAACGGTGCCGTGCGTGAACCAGTAATTTTTAATCGGACGCAGATCTACGTCGGTTAGCTTTTGCAGCGCATCGATGGCGCGTGGTCCCTGGATGGCAAGTTGGGCGTAAGCGTCACTCAACTCTTCGACTTTGCAATCGTGGGCCGCGGTATTCTCACGCACCCAACTGATGTCTTTTTCGCGAGTTCCGGCGTTAATTACCAGAAGAAAGTCGTCATCTCCGAGCCGGTGGACGATGACGTCATCCACGAAGGTGCCCGATGGATAAAGCATGGCCGAATATTGCGCTTGGCCGATCGCGAGCTTGGAGGCGTCATTCATGGTGATGTGTTGCACGGCGGCCAAGGCGCCGCCGTGGGAGCGTGCTGTGGAGATGCGAATGTCGCCCATGTGGCTAACGTCAAAAATGCCAACGCTGCCGCGAACGGCTTTATGCTCCGCGACCAATCCGCCGGTGGCGGGGTATTCGACAGGCATATCCCAGCCGCCGAAATTCACCATTTTTGCGCCCAAACGGCGATGCATGGCATTTAGAGGCGTTTTACGAAGCTCGGTTATGACGGACGGATCGACGGTAGACTCCACAAAATTCAGCGGAAATTGATACTAGCATGCGCTCTCCGGTGGGTCAAAAAGCTGAGCGAAAGTCCGATGGTACAGCTATTTAGTTCGCGCATTGGGCGAAGCAGGTGCCTTGCCGCGCAGTTGGTCCTCAGGTACAGTTTTTCCCGGAGGGTCCCATGCCCGCACAGGTTGTGTGTGTCCAGTGTGATAAAACCGAAGAGCATTGCGTGTGCGAAAAGTACTGCACGATTTGCCAAGGCCAGCTTGACGTGCGACTCTGCATGGATGGGCTGTACTATTGCCCGGATTGCCGGGACGCCTGTGATGTGTCTTTAGCTGATAACCGTGCCCGCTGAAACGCAAAAGATTGCCATGCAACTGGACGCCGATGTGCGATTGTGCGCCGCTGCCGGCGGGGCGGGACGCTATTTCGCTGATGCAGCAGGGTTGGCGAACAGCGCGGTTTCAGGATTGCAGTCCGCGATCGTTGCGGTGTGCAACCGGGAAATTGAGCGCATCAAGGGCTCAACACAGCGTCTGGCGGTGACACTAACCAGAACACCTGACCGCATTGAAGTAGTAATGAAAAGGCGCGCCACGGACGGTTCGAGCAAAGATTCCGAAGAGCAGGGAATGATTACCGGGGTAGATCGGGTGCAATACGAGACTCAAGCGGAAATGGCGATTACGCGTTTGACAAAATATGTGGGCGAAGAGGCTTCCGCCGGTTAAGACATTCGGGCAAGGCTTCGTGGCGTTTGAAGACTTACATTTTGAATGCGAAAGTGTTTTTGCGGATTAGCGAAGTAACTTGATCGTCGGTTAAGGTCATGCGCAAAACCACGCGGTCACCCGCCGGAGTGACTCGCACCGAATCCAGAAGCTGAGCCATCTCGGGATTGTCCTGCTGTGCCTGATAATGCTTGTACAAAAATCCAGCCTGAAGTAATTGCCCGAGAGTGTTGGCGTCTTCCGTGGAACCACAAATGGCTTGGAACTTTCCGTCCAGCGCGCCGCTAGCGTCCACGCTGATGATCATATTGCGCATGCGGGTGACGAGCTTGGCGGCTTCGGGAAATTGTTGAATTTCTGGAGCCAGCTGTTGCATGGCTAGTCGCGTATAAGCGGGATTGAGAACGGCCCACACCGTGCCGGTGCCGTTGGCATCGGCGATGAGCGGATAGAACTGGTCATTGCGAAGCAGGCCTTCTTCACCGCCGAATCGCACCTCGACCATTTTCTCAAGCAACTTGCGATGGCCAAATGCCGCCGTACTAGAATCAATAAATAAAAAGAACAAATCGTCGGGGCCAGCGCCACTGCCGAAAGCGTACAACGTGTAACCGCGGACTTTGAAGGTCGGCAATTTTTGCTGCTTAAAATAGGATTCGGCGCTGCCGGGATTAAAATTGCCGAGAGCCACGCCGACAATCTGCTCTCCCGTGGGCACGGCATCAGAGCCGGTGGCGCCCGTTTTCGCGGTTACGCCTTCGGGAACGAGGCCCCAAGCCAGCTCTTCGACTTGTGAATTTGGATCGATGCCTGCGGAAGCCAGGAAACGTTCGAACTGTTTAAAGCGGTCAGGCAAGAGTTGTTCCTGTAATTGCGGGAACCAACTGAGTGTCCGTGCTTTTTTCAGGTCTGCGTAGGCGAATTCGCCAATTTCTTTTGGAAATAAAGCAATGGTGTCGGCGGCCAGGCGTCCCGCACTAGCAGGTTTGGGCATGGCAAAATACAGCGCGACTACTATGATGACGGTGAAAAGGCGGGGGATTCTTGTGACAGCACCAGTATTTGCCGTTTTATCCGAATTCATCCGCGGGTTCATTTTGTGTTCCTTTCAAACTCGACGCCAGCTGCGTATTTCTTTAGACGACAGGATTCTTTTCCAGGCGCTCGCGCAATGAGGCGACCTTATTCCTGACTTTTGATACATAAGCGACGTCATGCAGGCTATCCAGGTTGATTTCCACGTTAGCCAAAGAGCCGCGCGCGCCGGCTGCCGCCATGAGACGGGCTACTTGTAAGTCTGAACGCATGGATGCGGCAGCGATAGCTTCCAGTTGCACAAGTTGTTCGAAAAGCGCAACTGTCACATCGGCCACCTGTAGCGGAGCTTCGGCAGCACCGCGCGTTGCGGCTTGAATAGCTTTGTCTCGTGCCGCGTTTTGGTTCGCTTCACCCTGGGGCAGTTTGAAAGCTGCCATGACCTGGTCGAAAGCTTCTGCGTCGCGATCGATCGCACTCGTGAGGTCGTCAGTCGTTTTGCGCAGGCGGTCGAGCATTTCTGATAGTTGGACGACGAACGCGGCTTGGGACTTTTTCTTGCGCGATAATCCCGCGACCATCTGCCCTAGCGCACCTGCGAGAGCGCCAGCGAAT